>JAUSOF010000085.1 GCA_030656145.1 Pseudomonas sp. | reverse complement strand
CGTACTCTTGCTTGAGCACGAGGTCGGCAGCCTCGCGTTTGAATTCAGTAGAAAAGGAACGACGTTGCTTGGTCATCTGACACCTCGATCTGGCGAGCATTTTCGCCTAAATGGGTGTCCGGTTTCATTAGGCCACTACAGGCCAGCGCTTGACGGTATACAAAACCTCACCACGCACCACCAATAAACGATGGCATACCCCACTCACCTGGCGCTCGACCAACACCTGCGAGGACAGGGACCTCGCCTGACGAAAGGCTGCAAGCAGCGCAGCTTCATCAACAATGTCGACCGTTACCCCTTCACCCCGATCACGATCCGCTGGTTTGACCACCAGCGGCCAGCCTAACGACACCTGCGCCGCTAGCGCATACGCTTCACTGGCGACCAACTGGTGCTTAGGCGTGGGCAAGCCAGCACGGCGCAGCCATTCGGCGGCGACCCACTTATCCTGTGAAACCGCGACGCCCAGCGCCGAATCTGTCGCCACTTTACTGTGCTGAATGCACAGGCGGTGCGCGCCCCAGCCGAGCTGGAATATCCCTAGGCCCAAATGACGCCAGGGGATGCCGCACTCGTGCGCGCAAGCCAGCAGCGGCAAGACCGACTTACCCACTGGCATCACTGCGCGTAGCGGTTGCAGCACCTTGGTTTCCAGTTGCTGATAGAGCGGCTCAACCGCAGCGAAACTCGCCGGCTCCCCAGCGACCCCAAGCACCAGAACAGCAGCGGCATCGTAGGCCAAGCGCATCGACTGCGCGGGCACATAGTCAACGTGCGCGACACCGACTTCGCATAACCAAACACCCGGCCGAGTTTGATCCGCCTGCCAGGCGAGTATCCGCCCAGGCTCGAAGACCGGAATACGCGCCGCACGTTGCAGCGCTGCCGCCACCTGCAATATCCGCCAGAGCAGTTTGCAAACCGCGTGCGCCGGAGTATGCGCAGGTGCGCAAGGCGCACCCGGCGGGTAAGGCTGCAGCGACAACATCAGCTTGTCGCGTAACCAGTTGTCCAAGGCCGTCCAGTCGATAGCCCCAGCACCTGGCTTCAACTGTAGCCCCAAGGTTTGCTCCGGTTGGCGCAAGTGGCCGCGAAAACCGGAGGCGGATAAAGCAGGCAATGTCATGCTCGGCATCGACTCCAGCTAATAATAAATTCGAACTCAATCACACAAAACAACGTCGGTTTTAGAGTCGTTCAATCGCCCCACATACGCAGCAACTCTTGAATGCATTGCCCAGACTGAGTCGCCAGCTCGGTATATTTTTCATCTTGGCTCAGGATTCTCGGTACAAGGCTGAGTTTGGCGATAATCTCGCGCTTGTGCGCGTCGCGCACGCGGCTCTGCACCCAGCCGACCACTGCATTGCGCACCCCGCTGGTGACGGGCATGACCCGATGTAACTCACCCGAGGGATAGACCACCATGCTACCGGCCGGTAGCTTGAAACTGAACTTTTGCGCTGTTGTGGCGATGACCAACTCACCACCCTGATAGGTAGCCGGATCGTCGAGAAATAAGGTGTAGGAGACATCGGTGCGCACATCATGAATATAAGCACCATCGGAGTGCATGCCGTACTCCATACCAACCTCATACCGATTGATGATCGGCCGACCGATGAAGCGCGGCATGGCGAATGCCTGCATAACAGGGTGCGCCTGGATTGCCAGGGCTGCCTTGTCGAGCAACTGCGCATGCACCGCCGACGATAGCTGCAAATTGCTCTTGGCTGCCTTGGCCATACCCTGCGCTGTCAGCTTGCCGCTCTCGAAGGGGCCAGATTGGATGGCCACAGCAATTTCAGCCAAAAGTGCGGCAGGCAGGGCATTTTCAATAATGACGTAGTTCAAGGCAGTGGCCTGTAGGTAGACTAGGTATCAGCTAGATAGCTTACCTGCCAATGCAGGCATGCGAATCGTTTAACGTGTCAACGCCGACAAGGATCGCCTTTGATTAGTATCAGAACCGCCACTGCGACTGATCTTCCTGCCATCCTCAGGGTGGAAGAGAGCTGGCATGAACAAGGCCGTGCCGGAGGCGACAAGTTTATCGCGCGCCTCGACAAATTCCCCCAGGGCTTTTTCCTTGCCTGCATTGGCGAGTCTGCCGAGGAGGTAGTAGCTACCATCACTGCAACGCCAATCGCCTATCAACCGGACAATCTGAGTCGTTTCAGTAACTGGGATGAAGTAACCGGTAATGGCTACCTTCACCCTGTCGACCTTGCCGCCTGCAACGCGCTCTACATAGTCTCCGGGGTTATTGACCGGCGTTACCGCGGCCAGGATATTTTCACGCCCATGGTGCTGCGCGAAGTTGCTCTGGCACAGAATCTGGGATTGCGTTACGTGCTGGCAGGCGCGGTATTGCCTGGTTACGACAAACACTGTCAGCGTGTTGGCGAGTGCACCGCGCACGACTACTGCACCACCCGGCGCGGCCAGCACCTGCTCGACCCGCTACTGGCCATGTATGCAGCTATCGATTTCAGCGTCCCGGATGCGCGCCATGTGATTGCCGAATACTTTCCAGACGACGCCAGTCGCAACCATGCGGCGCTGGTAGTTCGCGACCTACACGCCAGCCCTTGGTCAGTCCGCAATCAGGCTGATGAAGTCCTCGTGCTTACCTGAAGGTCCGCGCGCAATTTCCTGCAAAAAATTGAAGCGAACACGGAATGGATGGCCTAAGTTGCGCTGCATCAAGGCGCTGACGGCAGCTTGCTCGGCAGCATCGAGCGGTCGCTCCAGCACCAGTTTCAGTTCAATTTCTTCCAGACTGTGCTGGATGCATTGAAACTGATACAGCTTGACCCCGGTAACACGGCTGATATCACCATGTTCGCCCAAGTAGGGGAACAGGCTTTCCCCGCTAGGCAGGCGCAAACGATTGCGCTTGCGCCCATGAATCCTGCGAATCACCGGCAGGCCACGCCCGCATGAACAGGGCTCGCCAAACTCCGCCATGTCGCCGACTTCGTAGCGGATCAACGGGGTGGCGAAATTATGCAGGCTGGTGATCAAGACCTGGCCAATCTTGCCGGGAGGGCAAGGTGCCCCATGCGCGTCGACGATTTCCAGGATCACGTTCTCGGCCTGGACGTGATAGTCGCCGCTGGACGGGCACTGCAATGCCAGGTATCCGGCCTCCTCACAGGTGTAGATATCCACCACGCGAGCCTGCCAGGCCGTTTCGATCAGCTGTCGCTGGGCACTCCCCAAGGACTCCCCTATGGTGCGAATTTCCCGTACCGGGGGCAGCGCACGGCCTTGCTCTTGGGCATAGCCCGCCAGCGCGACCAGATTGGAGGGGAAAGACACCAGATAGTCAGGTCGTTCGCGGCTCAGCCAGTCGAACTGCTCGGCCAAGGTTGCTGCCACGTTCAGCGTGCAGGAAGGGCCGGTGGCAAACAGGGGCGCGACGATGACACCCCAATTCGGCTCATGCGCACCCACCGGAGCCTCGGCAAGCCCCCGGGCAAACCAGCGAATGGCAGCGAGCTTGCCGGCGAAGTCGCGGCCGTGCCAGAGATGGTCGCGTAGCGCAAAGGCCAGCCAAAAGGTCCGTGTGACGGCGGTTCTGGCGAAGCGCACGGAACGCCCGGTTGAGCCGGACGTCTTGCCGTACTCCTTGCCACCATGCTCGGCAGGCAGCGCCAAACTCTCAATGGCATGTTCAGCCTGCTGAATCGCCAAACGCCTTGAGATGGGGATCTGGCGAAAGTACTCAGCGTCGATGCGTTCAGGTATCTGCAAGCCCTGCTGGCCAAACAATTGCTGGTAATAAGGCACAGTGCCGGCTGCATGGACAAGCAAGGCCCGCAACTGCTCGAACTGATGGGCTTGCAAGCGCTCCGGTGACCACCACTGCGAGGCGTCGAGCTGATATTGCAGAGCCAACTGCATGGCCCCGTGGCCATCGGCAATCGCCGGAAAGGTAATGCCACTCAAACGGGAAATAGGTAGCTGATTCAGCATTCCAGGCGCACCTTCATCTGCAAAAAATCCAGACTACGAAACGCCGGCAGTTCGCGCCAACGATAATCGACCACCTCTAGCTGCTGCAAACGGGGAAGTAGTTCGCTGAAGGCAATCCGCGCCTCCAGACGGGCCAGCCATATGCCCAGGCAGTGATGAATGCCGGAACCAAAGGCGATATGTCGATTACGCTCGCGGGCGATCTCGAAACTGTCGGGATTGGCGAACTCCAGCGGGTCGCGATGGGCAGCGCCGATCAAGGCGGTTATCAAGGTACCCGCCGGCACCCTGAAACCAGAAAACTCGCTGTCTACCATGCTCCAGCGACTGAGTTTTTGCAGGGGGCTTTCAACGCGCAATATTTCATCCAGGGCATTGTCCAGCAGATCAGGCTGCGCCTTTAGACGCAGCAACTGTTGCGGATGTTGCGCCAGTAACAGGAGGCCACTGGACAATAGATTTTTAGTGGTCTCGTGCCCCGCCCAGAGCAAGAACATGCAGCCGTACAGGAACTCTTCTTCGCTCAGATTCGCCCCCACCGACAGGGCCACCTGGTTGATCAGGCAGTCGGCCGGCAATTGCTCACGCCGAGCGATCAGCGCCCGGAAGTAATCCGCTAGCTCACGGGCAACCCCTTCACCGTCTCGCAATGCGTCTTGTGTGCCGCTATCCAGGGCGGTCGTCAGGCCGCCGGCCCAGGCGTGAATACGCGGCACATCCGTCAGCGGCACCCCCAGCATCACAGCGATGACCCGCACCGGCAGCAGGAAGGCGAAATCACTGACTACTTCGAGCTGCCCATCGGCGGGCCAGTCCTCCAGCAAGTGGCGCACCTGCTCGCGGACCAAGGGTTCCAGAGACTTGACCGCGCGAGCGCTGAAGGCTACCGCGAAGGCTTGGCGCACCCGCTCATGCCGGGGCGGGTCCATAAACACCATCCACTGGCTAATCATACTTTCAAGAATGCCGGGGCGCTGCGCCGCATCCGCGAACGGCATGCTGCTGTCGGGCGCCGTGCGACTGAAGACCGGGTCGCTCAGCAGGCGAACGCAGTCCGCGTAGCGGCTGAGATAGACCACACCCTCCTCATTGCGCAGCACCGGAAAGTTTCGCTGCAGCTCGCCGTACTGCTCATAGAGTTCATCGGTGTGGGTATTTGCAGCCAACCTTGAATCTAATAGTGGTGAGATAGGTGGCATATCGATACCATTAATTACTTTAATAAAATTTATGGCACTTTATCCTGAAGGACGCTTCTAATAATGTCGAATAAACAGTCACCTCGCCCACAATGGAAAACCACCGCCCTACACAGCGCCATTGCCGCTTTCTGCGCCAACGGGCTGCTCATCACTCAGGCTCAGGCTGATGCACTCTGCGGACCGACGATCAGCGTAAATCAAGAACAGTGTGTCGCGGAAGATTCCCAAGACATCGTGGTCGACTCGGGCGTGATCATCAGTACCACCGACGAGGCAGCGGTGCTGTACATGGGCAACTTGGGCTTTACTGAGGGCGGCGAAGACACATATGGCAGCCTGACCAACAACGGCAGCATCCTCTCGAGCGGTACGGGTGAGGATCATTGGGGGGGGCTAAACCCCGTTGTCGGCGTCGCCATTCAAGGCGAATTGCTGGGCACTCTGACCAACACTGGCGTTATCAGTGGCACATCCAGCAATGCCTACTCCAGCTACGCCTACGGTATCCGTGAGGGCGGCTTCCCGGCCATGCAGGGCACGATCAGTAACAGCGGCACCATCAGCGCCAGCAGCACCTCGGCAGATAGTTATGCGGACGCGATCGCAGTGTATATCGAGAATTCGATTGCGGCCGATGCCCTGATTGAAAACCTTGCCGGGGGCAGCATCACCGCTACCGCTACCGCACCGGATGCGTTCGGGGCGGCCGCGGGGGTTTTTACACAGAGCTTCTACGGCACCCTGACCAACCACGGCGAGATCAGCGCCATGGTAAATGCCCCGGCAGGAATAGCCGCAGGCGTGTACACGTGGTACTTCGATGGCACGCTGAACAACCATGGCACCATCAGCGCTAGCATCGCCGACGGCGGTGAAGGCCAGGCGACTGGCCTATTCGTCGGCACAATGGGTAATGCCGAGGTGAACAACTACGGCACCATAGCCGGCACCTCTGCCGACGGCGGCGAAGGCTATTCGATACTCACCTACGGCTCCGAAGGCAGCAGCACGGTCAACAACATGCAAGGAGGCGTACTGCGCGGCAGGCTCCACCTCGGTGGCTACGGGGTGAGCATCAGCAACGCCGGCCTGATCGATCTGCCTATGCTGGCGAATGCCGGCTATGTAGCGGGCGACTTCACCCAGACCGACACCGGCACCCTGCGCATCATGGCCGCCGGCAGCGGCGAAGATGAATACAGCACGCTCTGGGTCGATGGCATCGCGACCATCGCCGGCAACGCCTTTGTCGACGTCAAGGCAGTCAACAGCCTGGCAGTCGGACAAACCCTGGGGCGTGTCGTCAGCGCATTTGAACTTACCGGTAACTTTGCCCAAGTCGAGGACAACAGCGCGCTGTTCAACTTCAGGAGCCTGGCCACCCAAGGCGAAGAGGGTTATATCGACTTTGAAATCGTCAAGGCGCTGACCGCCGTTGAGGCCGTCAATGCGAACAACAACCCAGTTGCTCGGGGAGCAGCCGGGGCGCTAGACAGCATCATCGACAGCGGTACCTCCAATGCCAACATGCAGGCAGTGATCAATGCCCTGGGCAGCCTCGGCACCTCGCAGGAAGTGTCTGACGCTGTGTCCCAGACCCTGCCATTGCTAGCCGGCAGTAGCGCCATCGCTTCGAGTGCAGCGCTGACCGGTATCAACCGGGTCATTCAGTCGCGTATCGAGTCTAACCGCGGCATGTCCTCGGGCGACACGTTCTATGGCGACCACAAGCTCTGGCTCAAGCCTTTCGGCTCGCTGGCCGATCAGAATGACCGCGACGGCGCTGCAGGCTATGAAGCCAACGTCGGCGGCTTGGCGCTCGGTATCGACGGTACGGTATCTGATGCCACACGCCTCGGCGTGGCCTTCGCCTACGCCAAGGCCGACATCGACGGCAACTCCAAGGTCGCACCGAACAGCGCTGAGGTGGATGTGTTCCAGCTGCTGGGCTACGGCAGCCACAGCCTGGATAGCAACACGGAGTTGAACTTCCAGGCCGGTATCGGCCAGAACAACACCGCAGGCAAACGCAAAATACTATTCTTGGGCGAAACCGCCAGGGCTGACTACAGCAGCCTGGTGACCACCGCAGGGGTTGGCTTGGCTCGTACCTATAAGTTAAACGAGAGCACCGACTTCACCCCATCCGTGCGCACCGACTACACCTGGATCAAGGACGAGGGCTACACCGAGAAAGGCTCAAGCGCCAATCTCAAGGTCGACTCGCGCAGCACCGACGAGCTGATTCTCGGCCTGGACGGCAAGCTCAGCCATGAGTTCATGCCGGGTACCAGTGTCAGCGCCAACCTTGGTGTGGGTTACGATGCACTGAATAGCCAGACCAGCATCACCTCCGCCTTTGCCGGCGAGCCTGGCGTCGGCTTCACCACCCGCGGGCTGGACCCAAGCCCATGGCTGCAACGTGCGGGCCTGGGGCTGACTACCAACACCGATAACGGCATGGAGATCTCGCTGCGTTATGATGCCGAACACCGTGAGAGCTTCCTCAACCAGACTGCTTCGGTGAAGCTGCGCTGGGATTTCTAAACGCCCTCGGCAGTACCCAAAAACCCGCACTGACTTACCAGTGCGGGTTTTTTTATTCCAAAGGCTATGCACGTTATGTGTGAGTCGCGCGGGCACGCCCCGCTGACCAGTACGCAACAGCTCGTAGAGTGGGCCGCATGCCAGCACTGCCAAGCATTACGCCACTCGGGCCGCGGCGTACAAAAGCTGCCTTCAACCTATAATTGGCACATGGCAACGGAGGATGGAATCGCCGCAGGCGCTTGCGTCGCCTGCGGCGAGCATGAGGTACGCTGGCCTTCTCCAGATAATGTGAAAACTAGAAGCGCTCAGAGCCCTGCACCGCCAAGCAACTCCGGCCACTGCTCGACCCAGCAGCAATGGTGGTCGAATCCCGGCAGGCGCCTAACAACCGGCGGCGAACCGACAGCAAAGCGTGCCCTGTAGGACTCAATCACCGATTCACTCATCACCCTGTCCTGACCGCCGACAAAGTGCACTTGCGGCACGTACTGCAATCGTTGCCAGGCGTCGGCAGGATTCAGAGAACCCTCGAGTGGCGATAAACGCAGTCCAGTAGTCCAAGCATGGTGATCGAGGTTACCTGCGACAGTTATCAGGCGCGTGACATCCTGCCTTTGTGCGGCTATCAGGGCGGCCACCGCACCACCGCCGGAATAGCCCACTAGCACCAAGTGTTCGGCCGCGTAACGTTGTTTGAGTTGCTCAATAGCGCTGGAACTGGCCTCAATCACCTCAGGGGCAAAGCGGTGGCTGGTCCAATATTTACGCTGGCAACCACGACGCTGCTCGCCCGTAACGAACTGACAAGGCCTGCCCAGATAAACTGCAGCGCCGCCAGGGTCACGTAACGCCAGGCGCAAGGCCAAAGGATTGAGTGGAGTGGGGTCAGTGGATGGGGTTGAGGCGTTGAGCCAAGCCAAACCATCGCCCTCGATGTATACCGTGAGCATGGTGGTGCGCTGCAAACCCTGAGGGGCAAAGGACGCCAGCACGAACGGCCCCGCTTCGAGATTACTGCGCTGCCACCCTGACGTAATGGCGACATCCGCGGCTGCCTCGCGCTGCGCTTGCAGCTGCCCGCCGATACATCCGCTCAGCAGCAGGCCAATAACCAACAGGACTGTAACTTGTGGCCATCTTCCGGAGTTGCTGAGCCCGACTATCAGTCGAGTTCGGTAGCGCTTAAACCACCCGCCGGCCTCTTCAGCAACAGGCCCATTCGCTCGGGGGCATGCAACCAGAGCAGGATTAACAGTGCTGGGTAAAAACACCCGGTGCCGGCTGCCGGAATAAGCTTGGCCAAGCATCCCCCCAACTGATTGGCTGGCATTCATTACCGCGCCCTCTGCGGTGAAGCATCCCGCGGAAATATCAGTACCTGCGGAGCGACAATCTACGAACGCAGGGAATAAAATTGCACGTAAGCGGGAGCTAGGCAGGTGGTTTAGTATTCCAGGCGCACCGTCATCTGCAACAGTTCCAAGCGGCAAAGCACCGGCACTTTGCCCTTGAACTTGCTTCGGATGGAGCAGGCGTTCTCGCCCAGCCTGTTTACCAGCGCCTGCAAACGCATGCGGTATCCGCCGTTCAACTCAACCGCGTAGCCGACTTGCGGATGATCTTGATCGAGTGCTTGAGCGTCGGCTTGCGCGTCACGCTGATCGCCTTACGGGTAACGGTATCAATGGTGATATTCCAGAAGCCACTGCTCGGCACAGTGATTCTCGCAGGGAAGGTATCAAACGCGCCGCCGTGATAGGTGTGTCGGCCGCCATTCTTGAAGCTGCGAAAGTTCGCGTCGCTCATCAGGCGGATATTGCAGGTCTGCGAGCACTCGATCACGACTTCGTCGTCTTCGTTAAGGTGTTCGCGCTGGTGTATGTATTTCATCTACCGCTCCGCACAGCTGGGTCAGGCCAATCAAGGCGCTAGTATGAGTGTGCGGGCGGGGTTGAGCAAAGCACTCGTCACACCAGCCTGCAATAAACCTCACCACGTGACAGATACCGTCACTGCACGCCCGGTGATAGCATGCGCGCCCCATGCAGATCGAAGATTTCTACCAGCGCCTCGCCGACCTCGGCGCCAAGCCCATACACATTGGGCGAATCAGCCGTGCCTGGCTGCAAGGCAAGCCGCTGGACACCGGCACTCGACATCAACAAAGCGAAAACTTCCTGCCGCTGGCGGTGCGCAATGCCCTGCCGCAGCTGACGGAAGCGCTCAACGCCCTCGCCCGCCTCAGCGCCGAACATCCAGCGGCGGACGGTTCGGCGCGGTTGCTGGTGGAGCTGGCCGATAAACAAATGGTGGAAAGCGTGCTGCTGCCGCGCGACGCTCTTTGCGTGTCAAGTCAGGTCGGTTGCGCGGTGGGCTGCGTGTTCTGCATGACCGGCAAGAGCGGGCTGTTGCGTCAGTTGAGCACAGCCGAGATCGTCGCCCAGGTGGCCCTGGCCCGACGCTTTCGTCCAGTAAAGAAAGTGGTGTTCATGGGCATGGGGGAACCGGCGCATAACCTCGACAACGTACTGCAGGCCATCGACCTGCTCGGCAGCGATGGCGGCATTGGCCAGCGCAACCTGGTGTTTTCCACGGTCGGCGATCCGCGCGTATTCGAGCGCCTGCCAGAGCAGCGGATCAAGCCTGCACTGGCCCTGTCGCTGCACACCACCGATGCCGAACTGCGCCAGCAATTGTTGCCGCGCGCGCCACGTATCGACCCCGAGGAGCTGGTCGAGCTAGGCGAGCGCTATGCACGGCAGATCGATTATCCGATCCAGTATCAATGGACGCTGCTTAAGGGCATCAACGACAGTCAGGCCGAAATGGACGGCATCCTGCGTCTGCTCAAGGGTAAGTACGCGATCATGAACCTGATTCCCTACAACAGCCTGGAAGCCGATGAGTTCCAGCGCCCGGATGGCGACCGTATCGTGCAGATCGTCCGCTATCTGCACAGCCGCGGCGTGCTGACCAAGGTGCGCAACTCCGCCGGCCAGGACATCGACGGTGGTTGTGGTCAGTTGCGCGCCCGAGCAGTCGAGGTTCTCGACCGCCGTCGCCGGGTTGAGCGCACAACTGGCGCTTGAGACCGCGACACCCTGCAAGCTGCTGTCGACAGGGCGCTGCCTCGGCCTCTGTTCACAGGTTAAGATGCGCACCACTTCCGGCCATGGATCGGGCTAATAGGCCCACAGCGAACCCTGCATGATCGAGCGTCAACGCCTACGCCACATCCTCACTCTCGGCCTGCCGATTATCGGCGGCATGCTCAGCCAGAGCCTCCTCAACCTGGTGGATGCGGCCATGGTCGGCCACCTCGGTGAGAAGGCATTGGCCGGCGTCGGCATCGGCAGTTACGCCAACTTCATGGCCATCGCCCTGGTCATGGGCCTTGGTGCCGGTGTGCAAGCGCTGGTCGCACGCCGCCGTGGCGAGGGTCGCCTGGATGAGCTCGCGGCACCGCTGAATGCCAGCATGCTGATCGCGCTGTGTCTCGCCCTGCCCCTAACGGTATTCTGCTGGCTGAACGCCCAGCCGATCATTGGACTGCTGTCGGGCGACCCCGAGGTGCTGGGCATTGGCACCGCCTACTTCGAGTGGCGGGTGCTGGCGATTTTCGCCGTCGGCCTGAACTTCTCCTTCCGCGGCTACTGGAACGGCAGCCACCGCTCCGGGGTGTATATGCGCACCCTGGTGATCATGCACCTGGCCAATGTGCTGATCAGCTACTCGTTAATCCACGGCCTGTTCGGTTTACCGAAAATGGGCGCGCCCGGCTCCGGACTCGGCACTACCCTGGCGCTGTACCTGGGCTCACTGATCTACGCCATACAGACCTGGCACAGCGCGCGCCACCAGGGTTTCCTGACCCGCCGCCCCAGCATTATTGACCTGCGCAGCCTGCTACGCCTGTCGCTGCCCAACTCGGCTCAGCAATTCTTCTTCGCCACCGGCATTACCGCGCTGTTCTGGATCATCGGCCAGGTCGGCACCGCCGAACTGGCCGTCGCTCACGTGCTGATCAACCTGGCGCTGCTGCTGATCCTGCCGGCGATCGGCCTGGGCATGGCGGCCACCACACTGGTCAGCCACAGCCTGGGCGAACAGGACTTCGATGCCGCCCATCGCTGGGGCTGGGACGTAGTCAAGGTCGCAGCCGTCGGCCTGATGCTGCTAGGCACGCCCTTCTGGCTATACCCTGAACTGATCTTGCAACTGTTCGTCAGCGATCCGCTGTTGATCGAACTCGGCAGTTGGCCGTTGCGCCTGACCGGCCTGGGCATGGTGCTGGATGCCACTGCCCTGGTGCTCACCCAGGCACTGCTCGGCGCTGGCGCCAGCCGCACGGTGATGCTGGTCAGCCTGAGCAACCAGTGGTTGTTCTTTCTACCCTTGGCTTACCTGCTCGGCCCTATCTTGGGCTATGGTTTGTTGGCCATCTGGAGCCTGCAGATTCTCCAGCGCGGCCTGGCCTCGGTGATTTTCGCCGTGATGTGGCAACGTCGAGGCTGGACCAACATACAGTTGTAGGTAACCGCTGTGGCTGTTCGACGAACCTGACAGAGCGCAACCCAGGGGTACATATGAGCAAGCAGGATGATCAAGACGACAAGCCACTGACTCTATGGGAAATGCTGCAAAGCGTGCTGGCAGCAGCCATTGGCGTACAGAGTGGCAAGAAACGTAGCCGTGACTTCAGCCGTGGCAAACCCAGCCACTTCATCATCCTCGGCATACTGTTCACTCTGCTGTTCGTGCTGGTGATTTTTTCTGTGGTCAAGCTGGTGCTGTATTTCGCAGGTGTTTGAACCCGGGACTGCAGCCTCAGCCCCTAGCGCAACAGGCCGTCGATAGAGCAATCATAGCCCTGCCGCTCCGGGTTGAGCGCGGTACTGAAACGACGAAAATCCAGCCCTGCATCATGCTTGTTGATGCGCCGCAACAAAATTAACGCGTCCTGCTTATTGAGCATGCGAAACAGGTTTGCCTGTTGATCCTTGCCACCGCGGTCAGCGAAATCGACACCGGCGGCGTGATCGTGAAGCATGACCATGGCACAGCCACCCAGAATGAAATGACCGCTGACCAAGGCGCTAACACGCTCATCAATCCGTGCCCGCAGCACTTGCGCTGAGTTGTTCAATGCCGAGTAGCGCAGGTGTCGCCCCTGCTCCTCAGCCGCACGCATGACACCAAACGCCATCTCGTCATTCGCCGCCCACACCAGGCCGACATCGGGATAACGCGCAAGCAGGACTTGAGCCTGCTCATAGGCGCGCTGGTTCGACCATTCGCCATACAGCAACTGCCTTAGCCTTATATATGGGTGTTCGGCCAACGCTCGATGCAGGCCCGCCTCACGCAATGTGGCAGATGGCGTCTGCTTGATTCCCGAAAATGCGACCATTTCGCCAGAGCCAGCTGGAGCCAGGGCGATCAAGGCCTTGGCCATCAGATAACCGGCGTCCTCATCGTTGGGCACCAGACTGCCAATCCAGTTGCTGTACTTCTCCCGACTGCCGCCGGCGATTGCCTGCTGATCCGGGGTCAGGGTGCTGTGCAGGGCGAACAGTTTGATCTGACTGTCGGCAAACAGGCGAAGAATCTCGGGTCCGGCATAGTGTTCGTTGACGAAGACCAGGTAGGTTGGCTGCTCTTGGGCTTGCAGAACATCACGCGCATGCTGCAACACCTTGAGTTGATCACGCTCACCGTCAAGCACCCGCAGCTGGATTCCCAAGTCATCCGCCGCATCGCGCATGTAATCGATATAACCGACCCAGAACGGCTCATCCGCATAGCCGGGATTGATAAACACCACGGACACGGGCGCCGGGGCCTTGGCGAGCGGATCTTCACTGGCCGCAGACGCCAGGCTACTCAGCATTGAAAGAAACAGCAGAAGAGCAACACTCACAACCGACCAGATCACGCACACAACTCCAGAAAAGGGTGCGCAGTATAAACGCTGAACAGTGGCTCTTTGCCGCCATCTGTCCATAAGCGCGTAAAAGTTCCGGTTATTGCTGGCTGACCCAGAATACCGCGGTGACTACTGCTAGCAGGATCAGAACGAAGATCGCCCTGGCGTCGGCAACGCTGTCTTGGCTTTCGACTTCGGTGTGGTCGGTCATGGGCTACCCTTTTATTATGCTTATGAATGGTTCGCTTATGCAGTTAAGACTAGGTCGTGCGCTTGCTCAAGCATTGAATGGAGTGCAAAAAAAATACCGCCTACTTTATGCGCCAGCAACCCCCGTCCGTCCCGAGCACTTACCCCGGACCTTCCGAGACTGACGCGGCCTAAACGTCCAAGGGCTTACGCCCTGGAGGCGGCCGCGCAGCAGCGCCCGTCATATTCATGGCCTATGCGGTTATGTTCTTACCCATCCTTAGAACTCAACGTTCTGTCCATATACTAAAACTTCACTTTTGCGCATAACCTTGAGCTGGTATCTTCCTGCAGCTCCGTTAGGGGTGCGCGGCCGTGCGCGCAGAATTGCTGTAAGCAGCCTGAAACAGGACTCTTCATGTACGTATACGACCAGTACGATCAACAAATCATCGAGGACCGCGTCCAGCAGTTCCGTGATCAGACCCGCCGTTATCTGGCTGGCGAGCTAAGTGGCGAAGAATTCCGCCCGCTACGCTTGCAAAATGGCCTGTACATTCAGCGTTTCGCGCCTATGTTGCGGGTTGCTGTGCCCTACGGCCTGCTGTCTTCCAGGCAGGTGCGCATGATGGCCAAGATTGCCCGCGACTACGACAAGGGCTACGCCCACATCAGCACCCGGCAGAACGTTCAGTTCAACTGGCCTGACCTGGAAGACGTACCCGAGATCCTCGCCGAATTGGCCACCGTGCAGATGCACGCGATCCAGACCAGCGGCAACTGCATTCGCAACACCACCACCGATCAGTTCGCCGGCGTGGCCAAGGACGAGATCGTCGACCCGCGGCCCTGGTGTGAAATCATCCGTCAGTGGTCGACCTTCCACCCCGAGTTCACTCACCTGCCGCGCAAGTTCAAGATTGCAGTCAATGGTGCGACCAACGACCGCGCGGCAATCGAGGTGCATGACATCGGCCTTGAAGCCGTGAACAACGAGGCTGGAGAACTGGGCTTTCGCGTCTCCGTGGGCGGCGGCCTGGGTCGGACCCCGGTGGTCGGCAGCTTCATCAATGAATTCCTGCCGTGGCCACACTTGATCAGCTACCTGGACGCCATCCTGCGCGTCTACAACCGCTATGGCCGTCGCGATAACAAGTATAAGGCCCGCATCAAGATTCTGGTCAAGGCGCTGACCCCCGAGGTGTTCGCCGAGCGCGTCAACGCCGAGTGGGCACATCTGAAGGATGGCCCGACCACCCTGACCGACGCAGAAGTGGCGCGCGTCGCTGCGCACTTCATCGACCCGGCCTATCAGCCCCTTCACGACCAGGACGCGGCTCTGGCGCAACTTGATGCTGAGCACCCAGGCTTCGCTCGCTGGCGTCAGCGCAACACCTTTGCCCACAAGAAACCCGGCTATGTCGCTGTCACCCTGTCGCTCAAGCCTACCGGCGTAGCACCGGGAGATGTCACCGACAAGCAACTCGACAGTATCGCCGACCTGGCCGATCGCTACAGCTTTGGCGAGGTGCGCAACAGCCACAACCAGAACATCATCCTCGCCGACGTGGAACAGACCCAACTGTTCACGCTTTGGGGCGAGCTGCGTGAACACGGCTTTGCCACACCGAACGTGGGCCTGCTGACCGACATCATCTGCTGCCCGGGTGGCGACTTCTGCTCGCTGGCCAATGCCAAGTCGATCCCGGTGGCCGAAGCCATCCAGCGCCGTTTCGATGACCTGGATTACCTGTTCGACATCGGTAACATCGAACTGAATATCTCCGGCTGCATGAACGCCTGCGGCCATCACCATGTTGGCCACATCGGCATTCTCGGCGTGGACAAGAAGGGCCAGGAGTTCTACCAGGTATCCATCGGCGGCAACTCCGGCCGCGATGCCAGCCTGGCGCAGATCCTCGGCCCATCCTTTGCCCAGGATGACATGCCGGATGTGATCGACAAGATCATCAAGGTCTACGTCGAGCAACGCACCGATGAAGAAACTTTCCTCGACACCTTCCGACGTATCGGTGTTGCCCTGTTCAAGGAGCGTGTATATGCAGCGAATCATTAAGAATGGCCAGGTGGTCGACGAAACCTGGCATCTGCTGCCCAAAGACACCACGCTCGACGGCCTGAGCAACTGCGATGACCTGATCGTACCGCTGGCGTTGTGGATCGAACACCCGAGCGCACTCAAGGCCCGTGACGGCGGCCTGGGTGTGTGGCTGGATGCAGGCGAGGAGATAGAGGAAATTGCCGACCAGCTGGACAACTTCCAGGTCATCGCCCTGAATTTCCCTGCCTTTACTGACGGCCGCCACTGCTCCACTGCCTATTTGCTGCGCACTCGCTATGGCTACAAAGGCGAAGTGCGCGCCATTGGTGATGTGTTGCGTGACCAGTTGTTTTCCTACCAGCGCGTCGGCTTCGATGCTTTCGCCCTGCGCGAAGACAAGGACCCACTGGACGCATTGAAGGCCTTCGAGGAGTTCTCGCAGGTTTATCAAGCCTCCAGCGACCAGCCGCAGCCGCTGTTTCGTCGCCGTGCCTGATCATTGCCCTGAACAAAGGAGCCCTGCACTGCAGGGCTTTTTCATGCAGCAATGTTATTCGTAGGAGCCAGCTGGCTGGCAATCAGGCATCGCGCAGGAGAATCGATCGCCAGCAAGCTGGCTCCTACAGGGGCGCTCAGCTAACCAGCCAGCAGGCGAGAACTCAATCCACCCGCACCAATACCCGGCCTACCAGCTTGCCAGCGAGTATCTGGCCGATGGCCTCAGGCAACTCTTGCAACGCCACTTCAGTGACCAGGCGTTCAAGATCATCGAGCTTCCATTGCACCGAGAGCTTGTCCCACATGGAGGCCTTGACCACCAGCGGCAGTTCGACCGAGTCCACGCCAAGCAGATTGACCCCGCGCAGGATGAACGGCAGCACGCTGCCCTTGAACGCCACTCCGGCCGTCAGACCGCAGCAGGCGGCGCTGCCGCCGTAGCGCAGCGACTTGACCACATTGAACAGAATATCGCCGCCGACGGTATCCACCGCACCCGCCCATTGCTCCTTGAGCAGCGGTCGTTCAGCTCCCTCCTGCAGCTCACTGCGCGAGACTATCTGCCGGGCGCCCAGGGCCTTGAGAAACTCACCCTGTTCCGCCTTGCCAGTAGACGCCGCCACGCTGTAGCCAAGCTGGCTGAGCAGCGCGACGGCAACACTGCCCACGCCTCCGGTCGCGCCCGTCACCAGAACAGGCCCAGCATCTGCAAGTACGCCGGCCTGCTCCAGCTTGTCGACACAGAGCGCCGCGGTCAGGCCCGCAGTACCCAGTACCATGGCCTCACGCAGGGACAAGCCCTGGGGACGCTTCAGCGCCCAAGCTGATGGAATACGAATGTACTGGGCAAAGCCGCCCGCGGTATTCATGCCCAGGTCATAGCCGGTGACAATCACTTCATCGCCGACGCTGAATTCGGCGACGCTCGACTGCTCGACAACGCCAGCGGCATCGATGCCGGGAGTATGTGGAAAATGCTTGGTCACCCCGCGGTTACCGCTGGCGGACAGGGCATCTTTGTAGTTCAGCGACGAGTAGCGAACCCGAATCAACAGCTCACCGGCCGGTAACTCACTGATGTTGCGCTGGACAATTACTTGCTCAAACTCACCCGTCGCACTTTCACGGGCCTGCAGTGCTGTGAACGTGGTCATTTTCATCTCCAAGGTTGAAAGGGTGTTCACTAATGGCGATGTTCCAATTGATTGCTGCAATGGCTAACAGGCCTCGGTCTAGCGGTCCTCGTAGGTATTCTTCCCCAAACACCCCACGCAACAGCTAATTGGTACATCTCCTTACGAATTACTGCACTCGACCACGCGGCACTGCAGCGCGGCAAAGCGAAGTAACTGGCCCGCCGGATGGACACAGCGAGCCAGTCACGCGTCACCGCCTGGCCATCACTCATTTACTATAAGTGGACTACCAGAACCGCTGCTGATTGAGACGGCTTAGCCAATTCAAAGTGAAACGGTCCAAGGCAACGCTGGCTGCCAGACCGACACGCTCCTGCAAGCTTTTCTTCTCGGCGTAGTGCAGGTGAAACAGCTCAGCCTCACGGGCCCGCTCGGCCAGGTACTCGTCACTGGTCTTGAGTTCATCGACCAGTTGCTTTTCCAGAGCGGCAATACCCAGCCAGACCTCGCCAGTGGCAATGTCGTCGATGTCCAGTTGCGGCCGATAGCGGGCAACGAAGTTCTTGAACAACTCATGAATGACTTCGAGGTCTTCCTGGAATTTCTCCCGGCCCTTCTCGGTGTTTTCGCCAAAGATAGTCAGGGTGCGTTTGTATTCGCCCGCAGTAAGCACCTCGAAATCAATGTCATGCTTTTTAAGCAGGCGGTGCACATTGGGCAGCTGGGCAACCACGCCAATCGAACCGAGCATGGCAAAGGGTGCGGAAATGATCTTGTCGCCGATGCAGGCCATCATATAGCCACCGCTGGCGGCTACTTTATCGATGCATACGGTCAGCGGGATACCCGCCTGGCGAATACGCGCCAACTGCGAGGACGCCAGGCCATAGCTATGCACCATGCCACCGCCGCTTTCCAGGCGCAGCACCACTTCATCCTGAGGCGTGGCCAGGCTCAGCAAGGCCGTGATTTCATGGCGCAAGCTGTCCGTAGCCGAGGCCTTGATATCGCCACCGAAATCCAGAACGAATACCCGCGGCTGGTGCACAGCAGATTTTTTCGCCAGCTTGGCCGCCTTGGCTTCTGCCTTGTGCGCCGCCTTGAGTTGATCCTTGTCTAGCACCGCCTGCTCAAGCCGCTGGCGCAACTGCTTGTAAAAGTCGTTGAGTTTGTCCACCTGCAAATGCCCGACAACTCGCCGGCCCTTGCTGCGAACCGCAACAGCTGCAGCCAGAATCACCACAACAGCCACCACCAGTGTCACTGTCTTGGCCAGAAAGGCCGCATATTCCGCGAAAAACTCCACGCATTTCCCCCTCGTTATTTATTCCAGCATCAATGTCGCTCAACGCTCGCTATCACCAAGCATACCGACGCCACCGGCTGGCGGCCAGTTGCCTGGCGTGCAGGTTTGGATAGCAGCCCATACATTCAAACAAGCGTATGTTTTTTCGTTGACAGGCCTGCATGATCCTCATACGCTCGGCAAACTTTACCGAACGTGGACTGTGGCAACGTGGGCAGCATTTACCTGATCAGACATGGCCAAGCCTCATTCGGCGCCGATGACTACGATGTGCTGTCGCCCATCGGTATTCGTCAGGCTGAAGTATTGGGTGCGCACCTGGCCGATCTCGGTATCCGCATCGACCGCAGTGTCAGTGGTGCGTTACGCCGGCAACAGCACACCGCCAATGCAGCGATGCTTCAGCTGAGCACAAACGGCCAGGCAATACCTGACTTACAGGTAGATGCCGCCTTCAACGAGTTCGACGCTGACGCGGTGATTCGCAGCCTGCTCCCCGGCTTGCTTGACGAAGAACCCGAAGCCCTGAATATCTTGCGCAATGGGGCGCAGAACCGAGTCGAGTTCCAGCGCCTTTTTGCGCTGCTCATCGGCCGCTGGATTTCCGGCGAACACGACCAGCCCGACCTGCAAAGCTGGCAGGCATTCGTTGAGCAGGTTCAGGGCGGACTTGCCCGCCTGCTGAAACTGGCGGATAGCAAACAGAACATTGCGGTATTCACCTCCGGCGGCACCATCACCGCATTGCTGCAGTTGATTACCGGCGTGCCGGCCGACAAGGCCTTCGAACTAAACTGGCAAATCGTCAATACCTCGCTAAGCTGCCTGAAATTTCGCGGCAGCCAAGTGAGCCTGGCTTCCTTCAACAGCCATGTGCACTTACAGCTGCTGAAGGAGCCGGAACTCATCACCTACCGTTGAGTTCCAGCCTACCGCACCCATAAGGGCGCGAGAAAACCCTGAAAATAAAGGAAGACATCATGAGCGTTGCAGACATCATCAATACCATGCAGTCCAAGTTCAACGCCTCCGCCGCTGCGGGCCTGGACCTGGTGTTCCAGTTCAGCATCGAAGACGGTGAGAACCACTACCTGGTCATCAAGGACGGCACCTGCGACGTCCAGCAGGGCGATGCCGACAACGCCAACGTGACCCTGATCATGGACACCGAAACCCTCAAGGGCATCACCAGCGGCGAGACCGATGGCATGCAGGCCTTCATGGGCGGCAAGCTGCGCGCCGAAGGCGACATGATGCTGGCCATGAAGCTGGGCGAACTGTTCCCGGTCTAAGCTACACGGCAGCAGCCTGAGCAAAAAACCGGAGCCATGTGCTTCGGTTTTTTTTCGCCTGCAGCCTTGTCTGCGGATCAAATCAGGCTGCTTGATTGCGCGGCAACACGAGCGCCTATAAAGGCGCGTATTGCTTGTTACTGACCAGGGTGCAGCATTAGATTAAACAATAATCTAGGCCACCCATCATAAGCAGAAGGGATAAGCATGGCGCTTACTGATCAGTCCACTCGTATCCGCGAGGGCGAAGAACTCGACGCCGCGATCATTGACTCGTACCTCAAGGCGCATATTCCCGGCCTGACTGGCGAACCGCGCATCAGCCAGTTCCCTGGCGGCGCGTCGAACCTCACCTACCTGCTCGAATACCCCGAAAAGGAATTCGTCCTGCGCCGCCCGCCATTTGGCCACAAGGCCAAATCCGCCCACGACATGGGCCGCGAGTACCGCATCCTCAATCAGCTCTATGAAGCGTTTCCCTACTGCCCGAAAGCCTACGTGCATTGCACCGACGAATCGGTAATCGGTGCCGAATTTTATGTGATGCAGCGGGTCAACGGCATCATCCTGCGTTCCGATATGCCCGTTGAACTGAACCTCGACGCCGACAAGACCCGTCAGTTGTGCAAGAGTTTTATCGACAAGATGGTCGAGTTGCACAACGTCGACTACCAGGCCTGCGGTCTTGGTGATCTGGGCAAGCCCGAAGGCTATGTAGAGCGACAGATTGGCGGCTGGTGCGCGCGCTACGAGAAGGCTCTGACCCCTGACGCGCCGTTGTGGGAGCCGGTCAAGGCTTGGCTAAAAGACAAGATGCCGGCCGATCATCCCAAGCCGGCCATCGTGCACAACGATTACCGCTTCGACAACGTGATCCTCGACGCGAGCAACCCGATGCAGATCATCGGCGTGCTGGACTGGGAGCTGACCACCATCGGCGACCCGCTGATGGACCTGGGCAACACCCTCGCCTACTGGATTGAGGCCGACGACCCGGCGCCGGTGCAGATGATGCGGCGCCAGCCGAGCAATGCGCCCGGCATGCTGAGTCGCCAGGAGTTCGCCGACTATTACGCCGAACGCGCCGGCATCGAGATCAAGAGTATCGATTTCTACTACTGCTACGGCCTGTTCCGCCTGGCCGGTATCGTGCAGCAGATCTATTACCGCTATTACCACGGCCAGACCCAGGACAAACGCTTCGCCCAGTTCGTGCAAATGAACAAGCTGCTGGAGCAGATGAGCCTGCAGGTTATCGCCAAGTCGCAGCTGTAATCGGCCGAACAGGCCTTCACCAATAAGGGAAACGCCCATGTCCAAGACCCAACTGTTCGACCTCGACGGCAAGATCGCCTTCGTCTCTGGCGCCAGCCGCGGCATTGGCGAAGCTATCGCCAAGCTGCTGGCCCAGCAGGGCGCTCACGTTATTGTTTCGAGCCGTAAACTCGAAGGCTGCCAGGCCGTTGCCGATGCGATCATTGCCGAAGGCGGCAAATCCACTGCGATGGCCTGCCACATCGGCGAAATGGAGCAGATCCACAATGTGTTCGCGCAAATCCGCGAACAGTTCAGCCGCCTCGACATTCTGGTCAACAATGCGGCGACCAACCCACAGTTCGGCAACGTGCTGGAAACCGACCTGTCGGCCTTCCAGAAAACCGTCGACGTCAACATCCGTGGCTACTACTTCATGTCCATCGAAGGCGGCAAGCTGATGAAGGAAAATGGCGGCGGCAGCATCATCAACGTGGCCTCGATCAACGGCGTATCGCCGGGCGAGATGCAGGGCATCTACTCCGTGACCAAGGCCGCAGTAATCAGCATGACCAAGGTCTTCGCCAAGGAGTGTGCGCAATTCGGCATCCGCTGCAACGCCCTGCTGCCGGGCCTGACCGACACTAAATTCGCCTCAGCATTGACCAAGAACGATGCCATCCTCAACATCGCCCTGCAGCGCATCCCGCTCAGGCGTGTAGCTGATCCGAGCGAAATGGCCGGCGCGGTGCTGTACCTGGCCAGCGCCGCCTCCAGCTACACCACCGGCGTATCACTGAACGTCGACGGTGGCTTCCTGTCCTGAGTCAGGTGCTGGCTCAACAAAAAGGGACCTGCGGGTCCCTTTTTGCGCTGTTGCTGCGGCTCACTGCCAATCCTGCAGCGCCTGCTTGGCCGCCTGATTCATCGGCTCCGCCAGCAACCCGGTCGGCGTCAGGCTAACGCTGTATACCGCCTGGTCGGCAATCGGCAGGTAGGTGACTCGGCGCGCCTGGGCATCGAACACCAACAAATCGCGCTGACCCAGGCGCAGCCAGCGCCACAGATCAACGCCGTAGGGACTCTGGGTCAGTTTGACCTGGCCTTGCGTGGCTTGCTCCTGTTGCTCTATGGCGAGGAAGCGAGCCGAGAGCTTATCCAGACGATAGCCGGGTTGCAGGCCAATCAGGGCTGCGAGCCCCTTCCATTGCAACAACCGCGCATCCAACTGCCACAAGTCCCCCTCAAGCCGCACGCTACGCTCGCTGCCGCCCTCCAGCAGATTGACCCGATAACCGGGGCCATCGGCCTCGAAACTCAAGGTCACCAGCGGTTTGCCCTCCGGCAGCGGCGCATAGCTGTAGAGGTCGTAGGCGACCAGGCCGATAAAACCGGCCAGTGCGACAAAGGCCAGGCCACAAGTGCCGCGTAACCAGCCCAGAAACCAGTGGCTATTGAACAGAATTCGCGCGCCCACCAACACCGTCAGCAATGCCAGCAGCGCCGTTGCCCATGCCAAGCCGTCGTATTGCATCGAGTCGATTCCTTGCCCGTATAAATGCCGGCATTATGCGCAGCTACCACCCCTGCGCACAGCAGGTTCATTGCACAATCGGACACAGGTCGTCATTTCCATGCACTTGCCTTTCGAGCTTGCCGTTGACCCGGCAACCCTGGCTATTCTTGTACTGGTCGCGTTCGTCGCCGGTTTCATTGATGCCATTGCCGGCGGCGGTGGCCTGCTGACCATTCCGGCCCTGTTGATGGCCGGTCTGCCACCGCACCTGGTACTGGGCACCAATAAGCTGTGCGCCACCTTTGGCTCTGCCACCGCCAGCTACACCTTTTACCGGCGCAAGCTGTTCACTCCCCGCCCCTGGCGCAATGCGCTGATCGGCACCGCGATTGGTGCCCTGCTGGGCGCCACACTGGTGCACTGGCTGCCCGCGGCCTGGCTCAATCAACTGTTGCCGGTGGTAGTTTTCGGCTGTGGGCTGTACCTGCTGTTCGGTCGCACCCCGGCAGCACCGCTCAACGCCGATGCGCCTATTGCACAAGGCCGGCAGTGGCCGCAAAGCCTCGGCCTGGGTTTCTATGATGGTGTCGCCGGGCCGGGTACCGGAGCATTCTGGACAGTCAGCAGCCTGTTGCTCTACCCGCTCGATCTGGTTCGTGCCAGTGGCGTGGCGCGCAGCATGAACTTCGTCAGCAATGCCTGCGCCCTGGTGATATTCATCTTCGCCGGGCAAGTGGCCTGGGTATTAGGCATTTGCATGGGCATCGCCCTGATGGCCGGGGCTTTTCTCGGCGCGCGGTCGGCAATCCGTGGCGGCTCTAAATTCATCCGCCCGGTATTTATCGTCATGGTGCTGGCACTGGCCGCGCGACTCGCCTGGCAGCACTGGTTCGGCATAGCGTAGCGGCTATACCAACAGCGACGGCTCAGGCAGACCCAGCCGCTGCGCCACGTAAACGTCGATCAGATAGCGGGCAATCGAGCGCGCGGCAGGCAGGGGCGGCAACTGGTGCACGCTGAACCACTGCGCATCCTCGATCTCATCGACCTGCATTACGATCTCGCCAGCAGCATATTCGGCATGGAAGCCGAGCATCAGCGAATGCGGGAATGGCCAGCCTTGACTGCCCAGGTATTGCAGGCTCTTCACCTCGACGCCAACTTCTTCACGCACCTCGCGCGCCACGCACTGCTCGACTGACTCGCCCGCCTCGACGAAACCGGCCAGGGTACTGTAGACACCCGGGACGAAACGCGGCGAGCGGGCCAGCAGGATTTCATCACCGCGAGTGACCAACACGATCATGCTCGGCGACAGGCGCGGGTAATGGTGCAGTTCGCACCGCGGGCAATGCATCGCGCGCTCGCCAATCAAGTGCTGCATGGGGCCGCCACAGCTGCCGCAAAAGCGGTGCTGACGCGCCCAAGTGCCAACCTGCGTCGCATAACTGAGCAACTTGAAGGTGTCTGCATCACCTTGCAACATGAACTGGCGCAGGCTTTGCCAGCTACAGCCAGGCATATCGAGCGGTTCCTGCAATTCCAGCAAATAAATGGCATCGCCATCAAAATGACCTATACCGTGCTCGGCGAGTACTGCAAGCTCCTGCTTCTTCAACCACTCACGGGGAAACAGCACACCATTGCTGTCTGCCAGAAAGTGTTGCTTGCAATGCACCACAACCCAACCACCGGGCTGCTGATTGTCGAGTACGGCGGGCTGCCAACGTTGAGTCATTTATGCTGCTACCGGTAAGCCAAGGGCGCGTACGCTTTCTGCCGCCAGGTCGAGCACACTGGGATGGGTTTCAGGACGCATTACTGCGCCGGCTTCCAGGTAATACTCAAGGCTGCTGAGTGCATCAGCCAGGGTTTCCAGCATTTGCTCTGAAGGCATTTGCGGCGCCTCGAACATTTGCGTCTGGATATACTCGGCACAGGCGCCGACGAGAGCGGCCGCCCGCTCTTGGCCGAGAAACCACAACCCGCCGCGCACCGCCTGCAGGCTGAACGGCACATTGGACAGGTGCATGCGGTCGCCGTCGGACTCCAGGTAGGCGGTGATTGCACGCTTGGCCAGCGCCAGGCCACCACGGGCCTCATCAATCACGACGATGCGCGCCTCGTTGAGCTGGTAGTAAGCGAAGGACTCGAGCTCCCTGCCCGGCGGCAACTGCCCGGCACTGATGTCTCGCCGCTCGCCGCGCTCCAGGCTGGCGACCATCCCTTCCGCATAAAGCACGGCATCGGCCAACTTGAGCAGTTCTTGCGGTTGCGGGGGGTGCTCTTCACTCCAGGCGGCAACCGTCTGCAGTTGCGCATTCAGCACATTGTCTGCCGAACTGAGGCCGACCATGCCCAGGGTCTTGCTCAGCTTGCCGAGCACTGCATGCAGATTACCGAGGTTTTCGGCCTGCACAGTGCCTCGCTCGATAAGATCAAGCATGTCCTTGACGCTGGTCAGCTCTTCGCGAATAGCCGAACTCAGCGAGCGCATGACCGCCTGCCCAGGACCGGCCAGGCGCTGGTACTCCTCTTCCAGCAGGTGATCGGTAAATGGTAGCGAGGTCAAACCAAACAACCTGCGTACGGGCGTCGCCGCAGGCCCGCAGCTGTCGGCCAGGGCCACCAGGTAAAGCAACTCTTTGAGCAGGCTGCGCGGCGTTTCGTACTGACTATTGGCCAACACCTGCTTGAGCTCACGATCAATCCGCGAGAACAGCTGCTTGCGCGACTTACGCGGCAACAGTTGACCATCGAGTTGCGCCTCTAAGGCCGCAGCGCCGATCCAGCACAATCTGCCTCGCGGCTCGTTGGCATACAGACCGTCCAGGCGCAGCATTGCTCGGCCCATCAGTTTGAGGCTGGCCTGCGGATTCTGCTCGCGGATAAAACCGAGCAGGCCCACCTGATACATATGACGCAAGCGCCGGCCCTCGACTTCCTTGGCCGCGGCATCCAGGGCAACCGGCGCGGTTCGCGGACGGGCATGGTCGAGGCGCACGCTGAAGAAAAAACTTTCTGGCAGAGCTGCCTGTCCACCAGCCTGACGCAAGGCATTGATCGCCGGCAGCAGCAACTCGGGCATTTCCTGGCGGTGCACGTCAACGCTTTCCAGATAACGGCGCAGCACATGCAGCGCATTACTCAGCGCCGAGAGCTGCACATCACGCTCCTCTCCAGCACCAGCAGGAATATCAGTGGCCTGTTCGAGCACTTCCTGGGCGAGCAACTCGGCACCCGCCAACTCGACCAGATTGAGCGTGCCGCGGACTTGATGAAGACTCTCCACTGCCTGCTGCAGCAAACTGCCGTTATGCCGCTCGGCAATGAAATGCTCGAGGCTCGACTCAGCCTCCTCCATGGTGACGAACAATTCGTTACGCACCAAACTGAGTGACGTGACTCCAGAAACCATGCGCTAGTGCGCCTCCCGCGCCGGTAGAGAAAACAATGGCATAGGTCGCATCAGTCGGCGAACTCTGGCTTTTGCTTGCTCATATGTGCGGCCATGGCCACACGCAAATCAACCGACTGCAGCATTGCAGCGTTCCAGGTGGCGATGTACTCGAGACCATCGTCGACCCGGTGGTCGCGCATGTAGCGAATCATTTCCTTGGTGCCACGTATCGCGACCGGTGACTTCGCGGCGATCTCACGGGCAATCCCCATCACGCCCTCGAGCAGCGCGGCGGCGTCTGCGAAAGTGCGGTTAACCAAGCCGATGCTGCGCGCTTCTTCACCGTCGATGGTGCGGCCGGTAAAGGCCAGTTCGCGCATCATGCCGTCGCCAATGATCCGCGGCAGGCGCTGCAAGGTACCCACATCAGCGGCCATGCCGATGTCGATTTCCTTGATCGAGAACTGTGCATCAACTGTCGAGTAGCGCATGTCGCAGGCCGAGACCAGGTCGATAGCGCCGCCCAGGCAGTAGCCCTGAATCGCCGCCAGTACCGGTTTGCGGCAGTGGTCGACAGCATTGAACGAGGCTTGCAGTTCAAGAATCTTGCGCCTTAGCTTTTCTGCGTTGCGGCCAACATCAGGTCCCATCTGACTGCCAAGCTGGGCCAGCATCATCAGGTCGATACCGGAAGAAAAATGCTTGCCGGCACCCGACAGTACCACCACCCTCACCTCATCCGTGACGTCGATCCAGCGGAAGATCTCGATGATCTCCCGCCAGAAATCGGCGTTCATGGCGTTGATTTTTTCCGGGCGGTTGATCACCACATGGGCAATCTTATCTGCCAACTCGACACTAAACGCTTTGTAGTCGGACACCGCAGTCATCCTCAGCAGCAAACGGCGCATGCGCGCGGAAACATTCTTGTGATTACAACCGGGCAACTATAACAAGCACGGCATAAATGTCGATGCCGGCCACTGTGACGCACAACACGCCATTGTACTTGAGCTGGGTGCGGGTTGTTTGCGCTAACCACTTGATCTAGCGGAGATAGTCCGGGGAGGCAGTAGCGCTGGCGCGCCGTTCAGGTAACAACGCGCCAGTCGCGCCTCAGGGCGCGTGAAAAAACGAGTGCCGCCACGAGCCTCACTCGATGCGTGTTTGCTCTTGCACCTCAGCGCTTGATGCAGTCCACCGTGTAGGCGTTGCAATCCGGGCCTTCGTTACGCTGCAAACCGTGTACGTCGGCGTCGAAGCCGGGAAAGCTGCGGTCGAAGGTACGGGCGAACGCCAGGTAATCGATGATCGAGCGAGTCGCCGGAGTAAAGCGCTCGCCTGGCATGATCAGCGGAATACCCGGCGGATAAGGCACCAGCATCACCGCGGAGATTCGCCCGTCGAGCTGCTCGATCGGTACGGCTTCGACCTCGCCGCGCACCAAGTGGTTGTAGGCATCGGCAGGTTTCAGGGCGATTTCCGGCAACACCGTGTACATGCGCTTCATCGCCTTGGGAGTAGCGTTTTCACCGTAGCAACCGTGCAGCGCATCACACAGGTCACGCAGGCCCATACCGTGGTAGTGCGCCCCGCCCGCCTGGGCAATCGACGGCAAGGCGACCGTCAACGGCAGGTTGATATCGTAACTGCGCTTGAACTCCAACAACTCGGTGAGCAACGTGCTCCACTTACCCTTGGTGATGCCCATGGAGAACAGCACCAGGAAGGAATACAGACCGGTTTTCTCGACTACCAGACCCCGCTCCCACAGGAACTTGCTGACCACTGCTGCCGGAATCCCGCACGGCTCCAGCGTACCGCCCGCCGTCAGGCCAGGCGTCACCAGGGTGACCTTGATCGGGTCGAGCAGCACGTAATCATCGGCCACCTCGCCGAAACCATGCCATTCGGCTTGCGGCTGTAACAACCAACTCTCGGTTGCCACCTCGTCGACGCCCTCGGCCTGGGGCGGCTGCCAAATGCTGAACCACCAATCGTCGACGCTGAGGTTCTGCCGCAGATTGGCCAGGGCGCGACGAAAGCTCAGTGCTTCATCAAAGGTTTCCTGAATCAGCGAGCGCCCCGCCGGGCCTTCCATCATTGCCGAAGCCACGTCCAGCGAGGCGATGATGCCGTACTGCGGCGAGGTCGAGATATGCATCATAAAGGCTTCGTTGAAGCGGTCGCGATCGAGCTGGCGGGCACCGCCATCCTGCACATGGATCATCGAGGCCTGGCTGAATGCCGCCAGCAGCTTGTGTGTGGAGTGGGTACTGAA
This sequence comes from Pseudomonas sp., assembly GCA_030656145.1. Taxonomy (GTDB): domain Bacteria; phylum Pseudomonadota; class Gammaproteobacteria; order Pseudomonadales; family Pseudomonadaceae; genus Aquipseudomonas. The sequence goes on along the minus strand of JAUSOF010000085.1, from coordinate 51,478 downwards.
CACCAGCGGAGTATTCGCCGTGCGGGTGGTGCCCATGCCATAGCGCCCGGCATAGAACTCGTGGAACGCCGCATAGGCATACCAGGCCTCATCGAAATGCAGCACCTCGACGCTATTGCCCAGGGTCTGTTTGATCAGCTCCGCGTTGTAGCACAGGCCGTCATAGGTCGAGTTGGTCACCACCACCAGCTTGACCATAGCCCCGCTGCTGCTGGGCGCGCGACCGCGAGCCAGCGGACTGGCGTCGATTTTCGCCTGGATCGACTCGCGACTGAACTCGCTCAGCGGAATCGGCCCGATGATGCCCAGCTCGTTACGCTCAGGGCACAGGTACAACGGAATCGCGCCGGTCATGATGATCGAATGCAGAATCGATTTGTGGCAGTTGCGGTCGACCAGCACCAGATCGTCGCGGCCAACCATGCCGTGCCAGACAATCTTGTTGGCGGTCGAGGTGCCGTTAATCACGAAATAGGTGTGGTCGGCACCGAAGTTGCGCGCAGCACGGGCCTCGGCCTCGGCCAGAGGGCCGGTGTGGTCGAGCAGCGAGCCCAGCTCCGGCACCGACACCGAGAGGTCGGAACGCAGGGTATTCTCACCAAAGAACTGGTGGAACGCCTGACCCACCGGGCTCTTGCGATAGGCCACTCCGCCGCCATGGCCGGGGGTGTGCCAGGAGTAGTTGGATTGCGCGGTGTGCTGCACCAGCGCCTTGAAGAACGGCGGCAACAGGCAGTCCAGATAATTGCGCGCGGCGCGCGCAACCTGGCGGGCAAGGAACGGCACCGTATCCTCGAACAGGTAGAGAATACCGCGCAGCTGATTGAGATCGGCCATGGCTTCGGCCGGCGCATTCTCGATGGTCACCTGCTCGCCAAGGGCGAAGATCGGCAGCTGCGGCGCCCGCCGCCGGGCGATGCGGATCAACTCGACCATGTCCTGCAGCAGGTGCTTGTTCTCACCGGCACCCTCGGCAGTCACCAGGATGCAGGCAAGACCGTGATGGGTCGACGCGACGATCCGCGCCTCGGCCGAAGTGGCGGTAGACAGAATGCTGAAGCCGTCCTGCTCCAGCTCTGCGGCGATGGCACGCACCCGATCGCCGGCCACGGTATCGGCCTTGATGTCGCGGTGCACGATCAGCACGGGGAATTTGAGGTCTTTATACATGGGGCAATCTGGCATCCACTGAACGATTGGGCAACGGCACTCAGAGCTTGTTAAAATAGTGAGCGCCGTAGCGGGGCTGTCTCCAGGCGTACGTAGCGCAACGCCGCGGCGGACGCCTGGAGGCGCCGCAGTAGGCGAGAGTTTGCTCAGTAAACACCATGCAATGAGCTTTTAGGAAACCCGCCAGCCAACCTCGCTACTGCTTTGTCGCATTTTTGAATCATTGCGGGGCTGGAAGCCTCTTCTTCGTATTGCGAGGTGCTTGACCTTGACGGTCACAGGGCAATCGCAGCGCAGGATTTCTTCATAGCCCTCTCCGGGGCGCTATCTTTACCCTCACGACCAATGCGGGCACGTAGCCACCTGGGGAGTCTTGCATGACCAGTATCGTAACCCTGACCCTTAGCCCAGCGCTCGACAGCGCCACCAGCATTGCGCGCCTTTGTCCGGACGCCAAGCTGCGCTGCAGTGAACCGCGTTATGCACCCGGAGGCGGCGGCATCAACGTCGCTCGCGCGATTCACCAACTCGGTGGCAGTGCCCTGGCGCTATTCCCGGCAGGTGGCCCCAGCGGCCAGCACCTGGCCGAGTTGCTGGCTGCCGAAGGCGTGGCATGCCAAACCTTGCCGATCAGCGCCTGGACCCGCGAATGCTTCAACGTGGTGGAGCAGGCCAACGCACAGCAGTATCGCTTCGTGCTGCCTGGCGCGCGCCTGAGCGAGAGCGAGCAGACGCAGTTGCTGACGGTACTGGCCGGTCTGCCCGCGCTGGACTACCTGGTGATCAGCGGCAGCCTGCCCGGCGGAATTGCCGCGGACTTCATCCCACGCCTGTTGCAGATTGCTGCGCAACGAGGCGCGCGCAGCATCCTCGACAGCTCGGGCGAGGTATTGCGCCAGGCGCTGGACATCGGCGGACTGTTCCTGATCAAGCCTAACCTCAATGAACTGCGCGCCCTGGCCGGGGAGCACATCGACGAGCCTGACCAGCTGTTCAAGGTAGCCCGCAGCCTGGTCGATACTGGCAGATGTACCGCGGTGCTGGTTTCCCTGGGTCCCCAGGGCGCGCTGCTGGCGACCCGCGAACTGAGCGAGCGGATCAGCGCACCGACGGTGAACAAACTCAGCACCGTGGGTGCAGGCGACAGCCTGGTTGGCGCCGTCACCCTCAAGCTGGCCCAGGGCGCGAGCCTGAGCGAGGCAGCACGCTACGGGGTCGCGGCCGGCAGCGCTGCGATCATGATGCCCGGCAGCCAACTGTGTCGCCGCGCGGATACTGATCGGCTATTTGCCTGGCTGCAGGCGCACACCGCTGCAGGGGAGCTCGACTAGGCCGCAGGAGAGCCTTGGGCAAGCGACGGAGCAATCTACTACCCAAGCGCACGGCGAGGCGCCCTACGACTCCAGCGTTGCCCACAAAGCAGGGCTGCCGGCCGCTTTCTCGATCGCAGCCAACCGCCCGGCATGCGCCTCCAGTTCGGCCTGGTTGGCGCGAACCACCACGGTAGGCTGGCGCTCGGCGGACAAGCGACGAATCGCACTGGGCTGCTGACGGCCATTGCTGTCGCCCTCGGAGCCGTCGCCAGCCAGGGACAGATTGGTCTGCCCGCCGGTCATGGTCAGGTAGACATCGGCGAGGATCTCGGCGTCGAGCAAGGCGCCGTGCAGATCACGGCCGGAGTTGTCGACGCCATAACGCTTGCACAGGGCATCGAGGCTGTTGCGCTGCCCTGGATGACGTTCGCGGGCCATCAGCAGGGTATCGAGAATCGAGCAGTGCTCGCTGATATCAGCGCGATCCTGCTGCTTGATCAGGGCAAATTCGTTGTTGATGAAGCCAACGTCGAACGCCGCGTTATGGATGATCAGCTGCGCACCCTTGATGAACTCGAAGAACTCCTCGGCCACTTCCTTGAAGCGCGGCTTGTCCTGAACGAAATCATTGGTGATGCCATGCACCGCAATAGCGCCCTCATCGATCTCGCGATCGGGCTGCAGGTAGACATGGAAGTGGCGCCCGGTCAGGCGCCGCCCCATCAGCTCGACACAACCGATTTCGATAATGCGGTGCCCGTCGGTGACCGGCATGCCGGTAGTTTCAGTATCCAGCACGATGCTACGCACGTTGCAGCCCTCTCACTTCGTCGACGCCACGGTTGGCCAATTGGTCGGCACGTTCGTTACCGGGGTGGCCGGTATGACCGCGCACCCACTGCCAGGTCACCGTGTGCCGATTGACCTGCTCGTCCAGTTCGCGCCACAAATCGGCATTTTTCACCGGCTGCTTGGCGGCGGTTTTCCAGCCGCGTTTTTTCCAGTTTGGCATCCAGTCCTGGATACCTTGCATAACGTACTGCGAGTCGGTCACCAGGCGTACGTCGCAGGCACGCTTCAACTCGGCCAGGGCACGAATCGCTGCAGTCAGTTCCATACGATTGTTGGTGGTCTCGGCTTCACCACCCCAGAGCTCTTTTTCCACGCCTTTGAAAATCATCAACGCGCCCCAGCCACCGACGCCAGGATTGCCCTTGCAGGCACCATCGGTGTAAATCTCAACGTGTTCATTCATGCAGAGCATTTCTCTCAATAAAAACCGCGCGGCAGGCCTATGACTTACGGCTTCGGGTCCCGACGACTGACCTTGGCCACCGGCATGGGCACCAGCTTGCCCATCGAGGCTCGCTGCGTCTGCCGTGACGGGCGCAAGCCAATGACCAACTTGCGTGCCACCAATATATAGAAGCCGCCGCCTGGCGATTGCCAGGCACCCCCCCAGGTTTCCAGCGCAGCCAGACGAGCCTGCCAGGCAGTAGAAGCAAGCGGCGGACGATAGCACCCGAAGCGGCGTTTCTCCAGCGCGAAGCCCAACAGGTGCAACCAGTCACTGACCCGATTGGGTGCAATGCAACGAGCCTGGCGCAAGGCATCCCGGGCAAACAGGCGACGCACCCCCCAGGCGCTCATGGGGTTAATGCCGACCACCAGCAAATGGCCACCTGGGCGCACGCTGTGGGCTGCCTCGCGCAACAGGCCATGGGGCGACAAACTGAAATCCAGGCCATGCTGGAGCAACACCACATCGGCGGCATACTCGGTCAGTGGCCACGCCTGCTCTTCGCAGACGATCTCCACTCCATTGAAGGGTGCGCCGACCCGGACGCTGCGCTGGATCTTCGCGGCATTCGGCGAGGCTTGCGCAGAGGGGCCGTAATGCACCATGTAGCCGCCAAAGAAGCGCGCCAGCTCTTCCTCGAGCAAACGCTGCTCGTCCTCCAGCAGCAACTGACCATAAGGCCCATTGAACCAATCGCGCGCAGTACCGATAAGCTTGAGCCAGTCGGCATCGGCCTGAGCGAAAGGATGATCGGACATAAAAATTTACCTGCGTAGTCAGCACCGCCAATGAGTTCTAAGATGCACCTTTATGACCTGCTTAGCGACCTGCCTGATGATAAAGATTGATGCCCTGCCCGCCTTCTCGGACAACTATATCTGGCTGCTGCAAGACCTCGAACAGCGTCGCTGTGCAGTGGTCGACCCCGGCGATGCGGCGCCGGTACTGGCCTGGCTGAATAGCCATCCCGACTGGATCTTGAGCGATATTCTGATCACTCACCATCACCCCGACCATGTCGGCGGCATCCAGCCGCTGAAGGCTGCCACCGGAGCACGGGTACTCGGCCCGGCGCAGGAAAATATCCCCGCACGCGATCTGGCCTTGCGTGAGCGCGATGAAATCGAGGTGCTCGGCCAGCGCTTTCGCGTTATAGAAGTACCTGGCCATACCCTGGGACATATTGCTTTTTACCAGGCTGAGCAACACTGGCTGTTTTGTGGCGACACCCTGTTCGCCGCCGGCTGCGGTCGCCTGTTCGAAGGCAGCCCCGCACAAATGCACGACTCACTGAGTCGCCTGGCCGCCCTGCCCGGGCAAACCCTGGTGTACTGCACCCATGAGTACACATTAAGCAACCTGCGCTTTGCTCAGGCGGTCGAACCGGACAATCCGCAGATCGCCCAGCGCCTCAAGGAAGTCAGCGCCTGGCGCGCCGAAGGCAAGATCAGCCTGCCCTCCAACCTGGCCCTGGAGTGCGCGACCAATCCTTTTTTGCGCATTGATGAACAAGCGCTCAAGGCAAAAATTGATGAGCATGACGGCCCGCAGAAACGCTCGCCCAGCGAGGTTTTTGCGCGCCTGCGCGCATGGAAAGACACCTTCTAAAAAGTCGATAACCCCGCAAAAAAGTGGTTGAAACTTGACCAGCCCGGCTTCGATTCCTAGAATCGCCACACTTTTACTCTGGGAAAACCCAACCTACCAATGCCTCTATCACCACGCAAGACCTTGAATTTAAAGGCATTGGCACGAGGCGCGCAGGCGCTGGTGGTGGTGTTTTGTGTAACTTTGGCCGGCTGCCAGTCCACCGGCAAAAAACCTGAGGAGCGCGGCAGCAAGATCGATCTGACAGTGGGCCTGGAACAGGAACCCATATGGCTGACCGACAGTATGATCCCGGCAGAACCAGAGGATATCTGGCAGCGTGTCCGTGACGGCTACCAGATACAGGATCAGATCGGCATCAACCCGCGCGTTGAGCAGCAACGCCTCTGGTTCGTCAGCAACCCCTCCTTTATCGAGAAATCCGGCGCACGCAGCGGCCCCTATATCCACTACATCGTCGAACGTCTGGCCGAACGCAATATGCCGATGGAGCTGGCGTTGCTGCCGATGATCGAAAGTTCCTACAACCCCTTCGCCTACTCCCACGCCAATGCAGTTGGCCTGTGGCAATTCATCCCCTCTACCGGCCGTCACTTCAACCTGCGCCAGACCAGCTGGTACGACGGCCGGCGTGATGTCATGGCGTCGACCAATGCGGCGATGAATTACCTGTCACGCCTGCATGACATGTTCAACGGCGACTGGCTGCTCGCCCTGGCCGCCTACAATGCCGGCGAAGGCCGCGTCAGCAGAGCCATCGAGCGCAACCAGCAACTCGGCCTGCCGACCGACTACTGGAACCTGAACCTGCCCAAAGAGACACAGAATTACGTGCCCAAACTGCTGGCGCTGTCGCAGGTGGTAATGTCCCCGAAAGCCTACGGCGTTAACCTCGAACCGATTGCCAACGAGCCTTACTTCGAGACGGTTGTGCTCAAGCAACGCATGGATTTATCCAGGGTCGCCGCCATGGCTAACCTGGACGAAGATGAGCTGTATCAGCTAAACCCGGCCTTTAAGAAACGCATCACCCTGGACGGCCCGCCGCATCTGTTAGTGCCAACCGCCAACGCGGAACTACTGGCCGCCAACCTGGCGCTGATGAAACCGCAGGAGGGGGTCGACTGGCAGCAGTACAGTGTTCGTTCGGGCGACAGCCTCAACAGTATCGCCAACCGCCATCACCTGACAGCCAACACCCTCAAGGACATCAACAGGCTTTCGAGCAATCATTTGCGTATCGGCCAGGTGCTGAGCATACCCGCGCAACCGGGGATTACGCCGAAAGAACCACTGTTCCAGCCGGCGACCCGTGCTGTAGCGCAATCGCGCAGTTATCAGGTTAAAAACGGCGACAGCCTCTGGCAAATCGCCAGGAACCACCAGGTCTCGACCCAAGACCTGCAGCGCTGGAACAACCTTAAAAGCCTCAATCTACGCCCCGGCCAGACCTTGACCCTTCACGGCGGTCAGGCGCCAGGGGCATCCAGCACTAGCGGGCGCGGCACCACGGCGACCTATTACAAGGTGCGCAAAGGTGACTCGCTGTATGCCATCGCCAAACGTTTCAAGGTCGAGATGCAGCACCTGCAACGCTGGAATCCACGCACGGGTAGCGCCATCAAACCAGGACAGACCCTGACCCTGCGCCTACCGCGCTGACAGAGCACACCTCAGGCGCGCGCACTCAGCGCCTCAAGGCAACGCCGGGCAAGCTGAGTAAAGCGCTGAAAGGCGACAAACTGCTCGTGCTTCAAGGCGCGCCCAGAGACCCGGTTATCGGCATAGATCACACCGATCTCACGGTTACCGGCCAGTAGCGGGGCAATAAAGAACATACCCTGGCCCAGCAGCTGCCGGATTGGCTGGGTCACCAGCTCGTTGAGGCTGTAGCTTGCAGGTACGCCTAACCACAAGGCTTCTTTATTGCGCAGTACATAGCTGAATATATGCGGCTGCTCGCTCGGTTCGACCGGCAACAGGAAATCGCTCAGCCAGCCATCGGTCCCCTCGCCCGCCACACGCTTGGCCTTGAAACAACGTTGCCCGTCGGCCAGCACCACCAGCATCACCCGCTCCAGGCCTGCACCCTGATACAGGCCTTTGAGCAGGGTATCGAGAATCAAGCCGAGATCGCTGCGACGTGAGGCCATCAACCCCAAATCCTGCAAGGCTTGCTGCAGGAGCTGCAGATTGGGTTGCAACAGGCGTGCCTTGCGCTGCTCCTGCTGCAGTCGGATTTGCTCGGGATCGGTATTGGGGATCAGGCGACAGAGCTGGCTGGCGCCAAAAGTTGCAGCCACCTTGACCGCCTCATCGGCACTGGCCAACACCTGCTGCATGGCCTCCTGCGGGCTGACCCCAATAAATGTTGCCATCTCGCCGACTACGGCCTCCATCGCAGGCGAGTCCCAGCCATCGAGCGCGGCCTCACTGATTCGCGCACCCAAACTGACCGCATGCACTGCCGGGTCGTTATGATTGACGCTGTTATGCGCCAAGCTAGCGATTTCACCGATGTTCCAGCCTTTCACCAGCCCCTGGGTCAATTGACGAAAGCTGGTGCCAAGCACCGCGCGCACGGCTTCCTCGACATCGACACCCGGCTGGGCCAAGGCACTGGCCAATTCGTCGGCCTGCTCACCGCCACAACCCCAGAAGGCCAGCTCGCCCAGGTCATGCAGCAGCGCCGCGATGAACACCTCCTCCTCATGCCTTGTCAGTACATAGCCTGCAATATTGCGCGCCTGCACCGCCGCGTGAAACGAGCGCGCCAGCAACTCCTGCAACTGCTCACGCGGCGCACGGGTGAGCAGGCCATCAATAAGGCTCACGGAGAGGCTGATCAGGCGTACATTATCGAAGCCGATCAGCACGATGGCCCGCGAAATGGTCTTGATGGTTTCTTGGGAGGGGTTGTAATAGGCGCTGTTACCGACACGCAGCACTTTGGACGTCAGCGACGCATCGCGCAGCACGACGTCCGCCAACTGCTGCACTGACGAGTGGTCTTGTTGCACCAAGCGCTGTAAATCCTGCACCACCGCGGCCAGCGCCGGTAATTCGGCCTGATTCAGACGATCAATCCATGACTGCAGACCATGACTACGTGTATCCAACTTCAAGGCCCCGCAGCGATTAATCGAAAGAGAGTATTATGGCCCGCATGTTCAGCCAATATACTTAGCCTTTTTCCTACGGATACAAGCTGTTACTGTACCGGACAAGAAGCTCAAAAGCCGCTCCGGTTCGGATCTTTCACTTGATACGTCCCCTCCTCTCGCTAATCCTCAGTTTGGTCATCGGCTTCCCCGCATGGGCGACTGTCAGCGAAAGTCACGGCTATGCACAATTTGGTGCGCTCAAATATCCGGCCAGCTTTAGCCATTTCGACTGGGTCAATCCCGACGCACCTAAAGGCGGAACCTTGCGTTTCATGGGTGCCGGCACCTTTGATACGCTGAATGCCTACACCTTAAAGGGCACCAGCCCGATTTCCACCGCCAATTTTCTCCAGTACGGCGTCACCGGGCTTAATGAACCGCTGATGGTCGGCACCGGCTATTACGACCCCTCCGGCGATGAGCCGACCTCCAGCTACGGCCTTATCGCCAAATCGGTCGAGTACAGCGAGGACCGCAGCTGGGTGGTATTCAACCTGCGCCCGGAAGCGCATTTCCATGACGGCAAGCCGATCACCGCCTATGACGTGGCGTTTTCCTATCGCCTGCTGCGCAGGGACGGCCATCCGCAATACCGCACCAACCTGCAAGAAGTGAAGCGGGTCGACATCCTCAATCGCCACCGCATCCGTTTCGTATTCAAACGCTCGGGCAACCCCCTGCTGATCCTGCGCCTGGGCGAATTGCCGGTACTGCCGCAGCATTACTGGAAAGACCGCGACTTCAAGGCCACCACCTTCGAACCGCCACTGGGCAGCGGCCCCTACCGCATCACCCAGGTCAACCCTGGGCGCAGCCTGACGTTCAAGCGGGTGAAGAACTGGTGGGGCGAGAAACTGCCGGTCAATCGCGGCAAGTACAACTTCGATCGGGTCGAGGTGGAGTTCTACCGCGATAGCCATGTTGCCTTCGAAGCCTTCAAGGCCGGTCAATTCGACTTTTATGTCGAGCAACAAGCGAAGAACTGGGCCAATGGCTACCGCTTCCCGGCAGTGGCGCGCGGCGAAGTGATTCGTGCCGAAATCCCGCACCAGATCCCCACCCAGACCCAGGCCCTGTTCATGAACAGCCGGCGTGCGGCGTTCTCCGAACGCAAGGTTCGTGAGGCCTTGGGGTTGATGTTCGACTTCGAGTGGACCAACCGCGCGCTGTTCAACAGCTCCTATGTGCGTGCCGATAGCTATTACCCAAACAGCGAGTTCTCTGCCACCGGCACGCCCGAAGGCGCCGAATGGCTGCTGCTTTCGCCCTATCGCAAACAACTGCCGAAACGCTTGTTCAGCGAACACTTTGCCATGCCGCAAACCGATGGCCGCGGCATCCCCCGGGAAACCTTGCGCCGTGCGCTTGGTCTATTGGCCGAGGCTGGCTGGAAGCCGTCCGGCCAGTACCTGCTGAACGCCAAAGGCCAGCGCCTGCAGTTCGAAATCTTACTGGTCAACCCCAACCTCGAACGCATTCTCCAGCCATTGACCGAGAACCTTGCCAGCATCGGCATCCGCGCCAACCTGCGCACCGTCGATCGCGCGCAATACAAACAACGCCTGGACCAATTCGATTTCGACATGATACTGCTGACCCTGCCACAGACTTTAAGCCCAGGCCTGGAGCAATCGTTGTACTTCCACTCCAGCCAGGCAAAAGTCAAAGGCAGCAAGAATTACGCAGGCGTGAACCATCCGGTGGTCGATGCCTTGCTCGACAAACTGCTGTCGGCACAAACCCGCGATCAACAGATTGCCGCCACCCGCGCACTCGACCGAGTGCTGCTGTGGCAGCACTACACCATCCCCAATTGGTACATCAACTATCACCGCCTGGCTTACCGCAACCGGTTCGCCTTCGTCACTACGCCGCCCTACACCCTAGGCCTGCGCACCTGGTGGCTGAAACCCACGGAGAATGCCCGATGACGCCGCCTCTGCGCTCATTTCTGTTGCATGCCAGCACCGTCGCGCTGCTCACCCTGGCCAGCGTAGCCCAGGCCGCTGGCCAGCACGCCCTGACCCTGTATGACGAACCGCCGAAATACCCGGCCAACTACCCGCATTTCGATTATGTAAATCCTGATGCGCCCAAAGGCGGCACCTTTCGCCAGGCCGGCTTTGGTGGCTTTGACAGCCTCAATCCGTTTATCAACAAAGGGGTAGCGGCCGATGATATCGGCATGATTTACGACACCCTGACGCGCCATGGCCTGGACGAACCCTTCACCGAATACGGCCTGCTGGCAGAAAAAATAGAAAGAGCGCCGGACAACTCCTGGGTACGCTTTTACCTGCGCCCCGAGGCCCGCTTCAATGACGGCCAAGCGGTGACTGCCGAGGACGTCAAGTTCACCTTTGAAACCCTGATGACCCATGGTGCGCCCGCCTACCGCGGTTACTATGCCGATGTCGAAAGCGTCGATGTCGAAAGCCCGCTAAAAATACGTTTCATATTCAAACATGCAGGTAACCGCGAACTGCCGCTGATTCTCGGGCAACTGCCGGTGCTGCCCAAGCACTGGTGGGCTGAACGCGACTTCAGTAAAAGCAACCTGGAAATCCCGCTGGGTAGCGGCCCCTATAAAGTTGTCGAGGTTAAAGCCGGACGCTCGATTCGCTATAAGCGGGTCAAGGATTGGTGGGGCAAAGATCTACCCGTAAACCGCGGCTTCTACAACTTCGACACCATGCGGGTTGATTACTACCGCGACAACACGGTGGCCCTCGAAGCCCTGAAAGCCGGGCAATTCGACTATTGGTTGGAAACCAGCGCGAAAAACTGGGCGACTGCCTACAACAACCCCGCCGTGGCCAATGGCCAACTGATCAAGGAAGAAATCGACAACCACAACCCTACCGGCATGCAAGGCTTCATCTTCAACACCCGCAGGCCCCTGTTCCAGGACAAACGGGTGCGCGAGGCGCTGGGCTTGCTGTTCGATTTCGAATGGACCAACCGCCAATTGTTCAATGGTGCCTATACCCGCACCCGCAGTTATTTCGACAACTCCGAACTGGCCTCCAGCGACCTGCCCAGCGCCGACGAACTGAAGCTCCTCGAGCCACTGCGCAGCATGATCCCGACGCAGGTGTTCAGCGACGCATTCAACGTTCCCGTCACCGATGGCAGCGGCATCATCCGCGAACAACAGAGGCGCGCCTACCAGCTGCTGCAGGAAGCAGGCTGGCGCATTGAAGGCGATCAGATGCTCGACGCCGAAGGCAAGCCGGTGAGCTTCGAGTTCCTCCTCGCGCAAACTGAATTCGAGCGCGTACTGCTGCCGTTCAAGCGCAACATGGCCGATTTGGGCATGGAACTGGTGATTCGTCGGGTCGATGTCTCGCAGTACATCAACCGCCTGCGCTCACGAGATTTCGACCTGATCGTGGGCGGCTTTGGCCAATCCAACTCGCCGGGCAACGAGCAGCGCGAATACTGGCACTCGAGCAGCGCCGACAACCCCGGCAGCCGCAACTTCATCGGCCTGAAAGACCCTGCCATCGACCAACTGGTCGAAGGCCTGATCAACGCCAACTCGCGGCAGAGCCTGGTCGCCCATACCCGGGCCCTGGACCGCGTGTTGCTCTGGGGCCATTACGTGATCCCAAACTGGCACATCAAGACCTGGCGCGTGGCCTACTGGAACCGCTTCGAGCATCCGAAAGTCACCCCGCAATACGACATCGGCCTGAACACCTGGTGGGCTCGCCCGCAACAGGAACCCGCCGCCACGGACAACGCCGCAGCGGCGAGCACGGAGCAATAAGATGCTGGCGTATATCTTTCGTCGCTTGTTGCTGATCATTCCCACGCTGTTCGGCATTCTGCTGATCAACTTCGTGATCATCCAGGCCGCCCCGGGCGGCCCTGTGGAACAGATGATCGCCAAACTGGAAGGTTTCGAGGGCGCCACCAGCCGCATCGCTGGCGGCGGTGCCGAAGTGGCAGTCGCAGGTTCCAATTACCGCGGCGCCCAAGGCCTCGACCCAGAACTGATCGCCGAAATAGAACGCCTGTACGGCTTCGACAAACCGGCCCCCGAACGCTTCTGGATCATGTTGAAAAACTATGTCCGGTTTGATTTTGGCGAGAGTTTTTTCCGCGATGCCAAGGTAGTCGACCTGATCATCGAGAAGATGCCCGTGTCGATCTCACTGGGGCTGTGGAGCACCCTGATCATGTACCTGGTTTCCATCCCACTGGGTATCGCCAAGGCCACGCGCCACGGCAGTGCCTTCGACGTGTGGACCAGCTCGGCAATCATCGTCGGCTATGCGATTCCGGCCTTCCTGTTTGCCATTCTATTGATCGTGGTGTTCGCCGGCGGCAGCTACCTCGACTGGTTCCCGCTTCGCGGGCTAACGTCGAACAATTTTGACGAACTCAGTCTCGGCGGCAAGATCCTCGACTATTTCTGGCACCTGGCGCTGCCCGTGACCGCGCTGGTCATCGGCAACTTCGCGACCCTGACCCTGCTGACCAAGAACAGCTTTCTCGACGAGATCAACAAACAGTATGTGACCACCGCCAGGGCCAAGGGCCTGAGCAGTAATCGCGTGCTCTATGGCCATGTGTTCCGCAACGCCATGCTGATCATCATCGCCGGCTTCCCCTCGGCCTTTATCGGCATTTTCTTCACCGGTTCACTGCTGATCGAGGTGATCTTTTCCCTCGACGGCCTTGGTCTGATGAGTTTCGAGGCGGCCATCAACCGCGACTACCCAGTAGTTTTCGGCACCCTGTTCGTCTTCACCTTGTTGGGATTGGCCGTGAAATTGATCGGTGACATCACCTACACCCTGGTCGATCCGCGGATCGACTTCGAAAGCCGGGAGGGTTGAGATATGACGCTCTCTCCCCTCAATCGGCGGCGCCTCGAACTGTTCAAGGCGCACAAACGCGGCTGGTGGTCGCTGTGGATCTTCCTCGCCCTGTTCGGCCTGAGCCTCGGCGCCGAACTGATCGCCAACGATAAGCCGCTGGCCGTGCGCTACGACGGCGAATGGTATTTTCCGGTGCTCAAACGCTACCCGGAAACCGTCTTTGGCGGCGAATTCCCCCTGCAGGCCAACTACAAGAGCCCCTATATTCAGGAGCTGATCGAACAAAAGGACGGCTGGATGCTCTGGCCGCTGATCCCCTTCAGTTACTCCAGCATCAATTACGACCTGCAAGTGCCGGCGCCGGCACCGCCATCGCGCGACAACTGGCTGGGCACCGACGACCAGGGCCGCGATGTCATGGCCCGAGTGATCTATGGCTTCCGCATTTCGGTGTTGTTCGCCTTGATCCTGACCGTCCTCAGCTCGATCATCGGCGTATTCGCCGGTGCCTTGCAGGGGTTCTATGGTGGCTGGGTCGACCTGGTCGGGCAACGCTTTCTGGAAATCTGGTCGGGCCTGCCGGTGCTCTACCTGCTGATCATTCTCGCCAGCTTCGTGCAGCCCAATTTCTGGTGGCTGCTGGGCATCATGCTGTTGTTCTCCTGGATGAGCCTGGTCGATGTGGTGCGCGCCGAGTTCCTCCGTGGACGTAACCTGGAGTACGTGCGCGCCGCCCGCGCCCTGGGCATGCAGAACGGCGCCATCATGTTCAATCACATCCTGCCCAACGCCATGGTCTCGACCATGACCTTCATGCCCTTCATTCTCACCGGCGCCATCGGCACCCTGACCGCGCTGGACTTTCTCGGCTTTGGCCTGCCACCCGGCGCGCCGTCACTCGGCGAACTGGTTGCCCAAGGCAAATCCAACCTGCAGGCACCCTGGCTCGGGATCAGTGCCTTTACCGTGCTGGCGCTGATGCTCAGCCTGCTGGTGTTTATCGGCGAAGCGGCACGCGATGCCTTCGACCCGAGGAAATAAGATGACCCGTTCCGATACCCTTATCGAAGTGCGTGACCTGGCCGTCGAATTCGTCAATGGCGACTCCAGACAACGCGTGGTCGAAGGCGTCAGCTTCGATATCCACCGCGGCGAAACCCTGGCCCTGGTCGGTGAAAGCGGCTCAGGCAAGTCGGTCACCGCCCACTCGATCCTGCGCCTGCTGCCCTACCCCTTGGCCCAACACCCGAGCGGCAGCATTCACTATGCCGGACAAGACCTGCTCAAACTCGGCGAGAACAAACTGCGCGGCATTCGCGGCAACCGCATCGCCATGGTGTTTCAAGAGCCCATGACCTCGCTGAACCCGCTGCACAGCATCGAAAAGCAGATCAATGAAGTGCTGGCCCTGCACAAAGGCTTGTCCGGCAAAGCCGCCACTGCGCGCACTTTGGAGCTGCTCGGGCTGGTCGGCATTCCTGAACCGCACAAGCGGCTCAAGGCCTACCCCCACGAACTTTCCGGCGGCCAACGCCAGCGCGTGATGATCGCCATGGCCCTGGCCAACGAGCCAGAGCTGCTGATCGCCGATGAGCCGACCACCGCGCTGGATGTCACCGTACAGCTGAAAATCCTCGAATTGCTCAAGGATCTGCAGGCGCGCCTGGGCATGGCGCTGCTGCTGATCAGCCACGATCTCAACCTGGTTCGACGAATTGCCCATCGCGTATGTGTCATGCAGCACGGAAAGATCGTCGAACAGGCGTCGTGTGAACAGCTGTTCCGTGCGCCGCAGCATCCCTATACCCAGGAACTGCTCGGTGCCGAGCCTAGCGGCGAGCCGGTGGCCAACCCCGCTGGCGAGCCGTTGCTGGAAGTTGACGATCTGCGCGTGTGGTTCCCGATCAAGAAAGGACTGCTGCGCCGTACCGTCGACCATGTAAAAGCGGTGGACGGGATCAATTTCAGCCTGCCCCAGGGCCAAACCCTGGGTATCGTTGGCGAAAGCGGTTCCGGCAAGTCCACCCTGGGCCTGGCAATCCTGCGACTGATTGGCAGCCAGGGCGCCATTCGCTTTCAAGGCCAGGCACTGGATGGCATGACGCAGCAGCAAGTGCGTCCGCTGCGGCGACAAATGCAGGTGGTGTTTCAGGACCCCTTCGGCAGCCTGAGCCCCCGAATGACGGTGGGCATGATTGTCGGCGAGGGCCTGCGCATTCACTGCATGGGCACGGAAGCGGAGCAGGAACAGGCGATCATCGATGCGCTCCTGGAAGTAGACCTGGATCCGGATACCCGGCACCGCTACCCCCACGAGTTTTCCGGCGGGCAACGGCAGCGAATTGCCATTGCCCGTGCACTGGTGCTGAAACCGGCGCTGATACTGCTGGACGAGCCGACTTCGGCGCTCGACCGAACCGTTCAGCGTCAAGTAGTTGAGTTACTGCGTTCGTTGCAGGCCAAGTACAACCTGACTTACCTGTTCATCAGCCACGACCTGGCGGTGGTCCGCGCTATCAGCCACCAACTGATAGTGGTCAAGGAGGGTCGCGTGGTCGAACAAGGCTCGGCCGCGGCGATTTTTGCCGCGCCACAGCATATTTATACCCAGCAGTTGCTGGAAGCCGCCTTACTGGCTCCAGGCACTGCTGACTAAATCCTTAAAAGCAGCAAGAGGAAGAGCACACATGGGTTTTCTAAGCGGTAAGCGCGTACTGATCGTTGGCGTTGCCAGCAAACTGTCCATCGCCTCAGGCATCGCCGCGGCCATGCACCGCGAAGGCGCCGAACTGGCCTTCACGTATCAGAACGAAAAACTCAAAGGTCGCGTCGAAGAATTCGCCGCCGGCTGGGGCTCCGGTCCCGAGCTGTGCTTTCCCTGCGACGTGGCCAGCGATGAAGAAATCGCCGCGGCATTCGAAGCCCTGGGCAAGCAATGGGACGGCCTGGACTGCATCGTCCACTCGGTTGGTTTCGCGCCTGGCGACCAACTGAATGGCGACTTCACCGACGTCACCACCCGCGAAGGCTTTCGCATCGCTCACGACATCAGCGCCTACAGCTTCGTCGCCCTGGCCAAAGCCGGCCGCGAAATGATGAAAGGCCGCAACGGCAGCCTGCTGACCCTGTCCTACCTGGGCGCTGAGCGCACCATGCCTAACTACAACGTCATGGGCATGGCCAAGGCCAGCCTGGAAGCCGGCGTGCGTTACCTGGCCGGCAGCCTCGGCCCAGAAGGCACGCGGGTCAATGCCATCTCCGCCGGCCCGATCCGCACCCTCGCCGCCTCGGGGATCAAGAGCTTCCGCAAGATGCTCGCCGCCAACGAGAAGCAGACCCCGCTGCGCCGCAACGTGACCATCGACGAAGTCGGCAACGCCGGCGCCTTCCTCTGCTCCGACCTGGCCTCAGGCGTCAGCGGTGAAATCATGTACGTCGACGGTGGCTTCAACACCACTGCCATGGGTGCAATGGAAGAGTGATTGCCACGCCCCGCGGGGCAATGGCCGCACAGTAACGGCATCCAAACAAACGCCCCGACTGGTTCGGGGCGTTTGCGTATAAGGTCCACACACGCAACAGCGCTCTTGGCATCCCAGCAACACGCTAACGCTGTTAGCTTAACCAGAGAACCCACAGCCAGGCTCGACGCAGATGAAACAACAGCAAATAGCGGCTTTTTGCCTGCAATTGCCCGGCGCCCGCGAAGACTTCAAGTGGGGCAATAACCAGGTGTTTTCCGTAGCTGGCACCAAGATGTTCGCCATCCTCAACGTTCTCGGCCATGAACTGGCGTTCAAGGTCGACAGCGATCTGTTTCTCGGTTATGTCGACCGTCCAGGCATCCGACCCGCGCCCTACCTGGCGCGAGCGCACTGGGTGAGCATGAGTTGCGCTCACCCACCCATGGGTGACGACGAACTGTGGCAACTGCTGACCCGCTCGCACCAACTGGTGGTGCGCAAATTGCCCAAGCGCCTGCAAGCCGGCCTGTTGCTCGACCCTTGAAGCCTCAGCGCTGCAGCAAGCTACGCAGCGCTTCGCCGAAATAGGCACCGTCCAGCAGCAGCCAATCGCCCCAAAACGCCTGGTGCGCCGTAACGATCAGCCAGAACAGCAACTGATAGGACGGCTTGCGGGTTTTATGGCGAAACACCTGCTGAGCCAGCAAGGCGCCGGGCCAGCCACCCAGCAACTCGACCAGGTGCAAACTGTTCTCCGGCGTACGCCGGCCGCCGCTCAGCGCGCGGCCCTTGTCATGCCAGTATTGCCCGAAGCTGATCAGGCTGGCCGCCATATACAGTAGCAATACCCAGATAACGCCAGCACTCGTCAGTAGCTGCAGCGCCCCCAACAGTGGCAGGCCGCACACTGCGCAAAACAGCAGCAACTTCAGGCGCAGATTATGAATCCCCCCCGTGGCCTCACGCCTTACCCGTGCCTGAGCCGGCTTCCGCACATCTGCGGCAACTCGTTTGGCGGGCCGCGGCTTACGTCGGATCTCCGGCTGATCGAGCGCCAGCTCGCCCGCCAGACGAATATGTTCGGCGCGCACGCGACCATGCTGATCCTTGCCGGCGATATACAGCACCTGGTCTCCAGCCACCAGACGCCGATCGCCACGCAGCGCCGAGATGTGCGCAAAAACCTCGCCTCCGCCCTGCTGCGGCTGGATAAAGCCGAAGCCCTTGTCATCGTCCCAATTGCGCAACAGCCCACGCTGCTCCATGACGGCTAGTCCTTAACTGAAAAACCTATTCTAGCGGGCTCAAGCGGGGTAGTGGCGCCTGAGAAACCCCAGCAATAGCCGGTTAACCTCTGCAGCCTGCTCGTTCTGGATCCAGTGGCCGCAATCGCTAAGCACGTGCTGCTCAAGGTTGGCGATGCGTGTGGGCATTTGCTTGAGGGTATAGGCCTCCAGAGTCCCTACCGGGTCCATGTCGCCGAGCAAGAACAACGCCGGCTGTTCGATCTGTTTGTTAGCCAATGCCTCGGTGCGCTGCCAGTTGCGCTCGAAGTTGCGGTACCAATTGAGTGCGCCATGGAAACCGCGCCCAGTGAACGTCTTCAGGTAGTGATTGAATGCCTCGGCATCGCACCACGCCGGCAACACGCCCGGGTCCTGCATGCCATCGAACAACCCGGCGCCAGCCGATTTTTCCTGGAGGAAGAAGTCCTTGGGCACGGCTGCAGAGGTGTTGTGCATCATCATGCGCAAGGTGCGCGGGATATCGGCGTCCATTTCCTGCTCGGCAACCCCGGGTTGCTGAAAATGCAGAATGTAATGAAAGCGCTCGGCATAGTGCTGACGCATCATCTCGATCGCGGGCTGCTTGGGCCGCCCGCCGAAGGGTACGGCCATGCCAACCACCGCCTTTACCCGCTGCGGCTCCAGGAGCGCCAGGTGCCAGGCAACCGGCGCACCCCAGTCGTGGCCGACCACGCACACCTGGCTATGGCCGAGCAGATCCATTGCGGCCTGAATATCGCCGCACAGCGTAATCAGGTCGTACGCCACCGGCTCAAGCGGCGCACTGCTTTGCCCATAGCCGCGCATTTCCGGGACACACACTCGGTAACCGGCCGCTGCCAAGGGCCCGATCTGCTGGCGCCAGGAGTGCCAGCATTCGGGAAAACCATGCAGCAACCACAGCGGGCGACCCTCCACTGGGCCTGCACAGTAGAGACTGAGAGTAATGCCGTTGACGGCGAGTAGTTGGTGTTCGAGCGAATTCATAATGCCTCCATGAGCGGAGATCACTATGCCAAAGACGCGCCAGGCAGCGCGCCTTACATTAATCCGCCGAATGAAAGCCTACACGCTCAACCCTGGGCCGTACTCCAGTCGATCAAGTGCAGTTGCCACGTTGTCAGAATCAGCAAACCAAACCCGATGCGATACCAGGCAAAGACCGCATAACTGTGGTTACCGATGAACTTGAGCAGCGCACGCACGGCGATCATGGCGAAGATAAACGATGTGACGAAGCCAATGGCAAACACCGGCAGATCCGCTGGCAGAAACAGCTCACGGTATTTGTAGCCGGAATAAACCGCGGCTCCGACCATGGTCGGCATCGCCAGAAAAAAGGAGAATTCGGTCGCCGCCTTGCGTGACAAACCAAACAACAGGCCGCCAATAATGGTTGCACCCGAGCGCGAAGTGCCCGGAATCATTGCCAGACACTGGGCGCAGCCGACCTTAAGGGCGTCCTTCCAGGTCATATCATCGACACTTTCAGCATGGATAACATGCTCACGCCGCTCGGCCCAGAGCATGATCACCCCACCCACTATCAGCGCAGCAGCCACGGTAATCGGATTGAACAGGTACTGGTGAATCAGGTCGGCGAAGGCCACCCCGAGAATCACCGCAGGCAGAAAGGCAATCAGCAGGTTGCTGGTAAAGCGCTGGGCCTCGGCCTCGCGCGGCAAACCGAGCACCACCTCGATGATCTTGCGCCTGAACTGCCACACCACCGCCAGGATAGCGCCCAACTGGATAATGATATTGAACGCCATTGCCCGCTCACCGGAAAAACCGATGAGATCGGCGACTATGATTTGATGACCTGTACTGGATATCGGTAAAAACTCGGTAATACCCTCCACTATCCCCAAAATCAACGACTGTACAGCGACCCAGAGATCCATCAAGGCTCCTAAAGCGCGCGGCATCCGCCGCACGAACAACATAAATGAGTGAATAACCAACAACACTTATTCGGGCTAAAACGCTAAATCACGGCCTATACATACGGGAAAAATATGAAACGCTCAGGTTTTAGCTCTCGTGGCCGAAATGCTATCAGAGACGCAAACCTATTGCTGTATCAAGCCGGCTCATGCGCAGGCGCGTGAATCACATCGACAGGAGAGCCGTGATCCAATAGGCAGAAGGTCTAGAAGCACAGGAGGCACATTCCGTATATAAGGGGTGCGCCCTGAACCCAGAACAAAAATCGAGAGAACCTTACTATGCACAGCCTACGCAGCCTGCCCATCAGTCGTCGCTTGTGGCTTATTCTGGTCGTTGCCATCCTCATGCTGTGCATTCTTGGCGCGTTGATGCTGCAACAGATCCATCGCGACCTGTATGCCGCCAAAGAAGAAAAAACCCAGCACGTGGTTCAGAGCGCAACCGGCATCCTTGCCCACTATCATGGCCTGGAGACAGCCTCCAAGCTCAGCCGTGAGGACGCGCAGCAACAGGCCATGGCAGTAATTCGGGGGCTGCGCTACGACAGCCAGGAGTATTTCTGGATCAATGACCTGACGCCAACCATGGTCATGCATCCGACCAACCCCAAACTCGAAGGGCAAAACCTTTCAGGCTTCAAAGACCCGGATGGCAAAGAACTGTTCAATGAAATGGTGCAGGTCAGCAAGGCCAAGGGCTCTGGCCTGGTCAACTATCGCTGGCCAAAGCCCGGCTCAAGCGACCCGGTAGCCAAGGTCTCCTATGTGAGCTTGTTCCAGCCCTGGGGCTGGATCATCGGTTCCGGGGTATATGTTGACGATGTACAAGTACAATTCCAGGCACAAGCCTGGCGCACCATAGCTATCGGCGGCGCCATCGCCCTGTTGATGGCTCTGCTGGTAACCCTGATCTCGCGCAGCATTACCCGCCCCTTGCAGGAGGCGGTCGATGCCATGGCCAATATAGCCAGCGGTGAAGGCGACCTCACCCAAGCCATGCAAGCTAACGGCAGGGACGAACTGACCGCATTGGCTGAGCACTTCAATGCCTTTACCGAAAAATTGCGCCGCGTCATCCGCCAGTCACTCGACTCAGCCGGGACTCTTGACGAGGCGGCTCGCTCGCTTGGCAGCATCGCTCGCGAAGCCCAGCAGCACGGCCAACAGCAATCCCAGCAGATGGAACTGGTGGCTACGGCTATCAACGAAGTCACTTATGGCGTGCAGGATGTAGCAAAAAATGCCGAACACGCATCGAGCGAAGTACATGCCGCCGAAGCCCAGGCAAGCCAGGGCCAACAGAACATCGATGCCAGCCTGCGGCAGATCGGCCAACTCTCCGGCACTATCGATCAAGCGGTAGACGTGATCCAAAAGCTGGCGTTGGAGAGCACGCAGATAGGCAGCGTTCTGGAGGTGATACGCTCAATTGCCGAGCAGACCAACCTGCTCGCCCTCAATGCGGCAATTGAAGCTGCACGCGCGGGTGAGCAAGGTCGCGGGTTTGCCGTGGTCGCCGACGAAGTGCGCTTGCTGGCGCAACGCACCCAGCAATCGACTGCTGAAATTCAGGGCATGATCGAACGCTTGCAAGGCAACTCGGAAGCTGCCGTAAAGGTCATCAACGAAAGTAGTCGTGCCTCGCAGCTTACTGTCGAGCAAGCCAGTCAGGCCGGCGAAAGCCTGCAGCAGATCGCTCAATCGCTGCGCAACCTGACCGGTTTGAACGCCTCGATTGCCAGCGCCACGTTGCAGCAGTCACAAGTGGTTGAAGATATCAACCAGAACGTTACCCAGGCCGCCAGCCTAGCCCACAACAATGCGCTGGCCGCGGAGCAGTCCAGCGAGGCCAGCCAGCGTCTGGGCCAACTGGCAGAGCAACTAAACCGAATACTGGGCCAGTTTCGCGTGTGAGGCATGAATGAGTGGGATGGAGCATCAGGAAGTCGACCTCGACCGGCCACAGAACCTGGACCTGATCTGGGATCTAGCCAGCATGGCACGTCGAGAACTGGCAGAGCGGTTCATCAAGCTGTTCGAGAATCGCTTATGCGTCTACTCCGAATCCGTGCGCCAGCTCTATACCAATTACAACCTGCACTTCCCCCTCGACCAGCAACGCAAGATGGTGGTGCTGCCCAATCCCTATGCGTTCCATGACACCCTGCACGGTATCGAGGCGCTTGCCGTGCGCAAAACCGGGCTCTGCATATTGCCCGGCGTGGTACTGGGCAAGCCAGGCCTGCTGTTAAGTACACAAATCAAAGATGGCGGACCTGCGCCGAAAACCATGCCGTTCAAGCGCGCACTGGCGCAAATCATCAGCAATCAGAAGAAAGCCGGCGACGTCTTTCTTCCAATCATGATGAAGGGGGATCTGCGCGAATTCGATCAACAGATGCCCTACATCCACTTGCACCGCTTGCAGGTAACTCACCTCAATCGGCTGTCAGTGTTCGAGCGCAATGACATTCAGCAAACCATTACCCGCAAACTGCTGATGCTCTATCGCCAGGCCGATAGCCTGGCGTGTTAGCGGCAGGCCGACGGTCACTCATGCAACCAGTACACTGGCCCAAGCCAGTAACAAGCTGAGTGAGACGACCACTGTCAGCGGCATGCGCAGGCTTGAATACCAACGCGGGGCCAGGCCCAACTTGACGGCATGCACATCAGCAAAATAAAGACCCACAAACGCGATGAGCAGCGTTGGCAAAGCCAGCT
Organism: Pseudomonas sp.; assembly: GCA_030656145.1. Taxonomy (GTDB): domain Bacteria; phylum Pseudomonadota; class Gammaproteobacteria; order Pseudomonadales; family Pseudomonadaceae; genus Aquipseudomonas. The sequence continues at coordinate 28,671 of JAUSOF010000085.1, read as the reverse complement.
CCATTGGCAGCCCGACAGAAATCGCCAGCCAGCCAAGCAAGGGCGGGATTACCGACAGGCCTAACTGGATCTGCGCGTGCTCATCGGTCTCTTCAGCACGCATCGCCAAGCCCCAATGGATAGCCCCCATAAAAGCCAGGATCAAGGCCGAAAAATCCAACAAGGCCTCTAGCACGAAGGGACGCCAACCCAATGGAATCACCCAGATCCCCAGCGCTCCGCTGACAAAGGGTAGCAATCCGGCAACACCAAGCAAAACTGCAAGCTGCGGTGGCTTTTCGGCGTAATAGGGGTGCATGGACTACTCCTGATTGTCTGTTTTGTGCCACTACAGCATGCTACTTGCCTGCGTATTGGGCAAAGATCCTGTAGTAGAAATGCAGCAGCTCATGCTTTTCCAGTGGCAAAGCGATGATCAGAAAGCTATTCACACCGCCCACTCGACTTGACGGGATAACCGCGTAACGCTGCTAAGTGGTGCTGACCTGCCTCGTCCGTGACACCCATTCGGGCAGCCTGCATGCGTAGCCATCACCCGCCACCGCACCGCACCAATCGCCGCTAAAAAATCCGCCCCAGCATACGCAACAAGCATGCACGAGAGCACTGCGTTGGTTAAAGCACAACCCGAACTGCTAATATCACGCCTTATCGGAGCGGTGATTTCAGTCGCGTATTTTAGAGAGACCAATTGTGGAACTGTTCAAAGAGTTTATCTTCGAAGCTGCCCATCGACTTCCCCATGTGCCTGCAGGGCATAAATGTGGACGACTGCACGGCCATTCTTTTCGCGTTGCCGTTTATATCGAAGGCGAGGTAGACCCTTATACCGGCTGGATTCGCGACTTTTCTGAGATCAAAGCGATCTTCAAGCCGCTCTACGAACAACTTGATCATAACTACCTGAACGAGATCCCCGGCCTGGAAAACCCAACCAGCGAAGTCGTCGCCAAATGGATCTGGCAACAACTCAAGCCTCTGCTCCCGGAATTGTCCCGCATCCGCATCCACGAAACCTGCACCAGTGGCTGTGAATACCGCGGAGACTGAGCCAACCGTCGCCCCACCTCGGTTCAGGCGCTATTGCCGTTATGCGCGGCAGTTGGCGAGACTGTCAGCGGCAGCCCATAAGGCCTTGTGGGGCAGCATGCGCGGTGGCTTTAGCCCGTTAGAAATCCCGCCACCCTATCTGCTGCAGCCTGCATGTGCTGCGCATGAGTGAAGCCTGAGCGCTGCAGCGGCTTGAGGTCGTGATTGCCGCTCGCCAGCCAGTGCAGGGTTATCGCGCTGGATAGTTGATAACCGGCGACCGTCTGCCGGTCGCCCAAGGCGTCACGCTCGCCCTGCACGATCAGGGTCGGCGTGCGCAGCTCGGCCAGGTGCGCGACCCGCGGCTTGTCCGGTTTGCCCACGGCATAAAACGGATAACCCAGGCACACCAGCGCATCGGCGCCCAGCTCATCGGCGACCAAGCTGGCCATGCGTCCGCCCATGGACTTGCCGCCGATAGCCAGTGGGCCTGCGACTTGATGGCGCACCTGGGTATACACCTCACGCCATTTCTCCAGCAGCTTGGCCTGGGGGTTAGGGGGGCGTTTCTTGCCATCCAGGCGGCGCGCGGCCATGTAGTCGAACTCGAAGCGCAGCACCGCAACCCCACGTGCAGCGAGCAGTTGCGCCATCTGCGTCATGAACTCGCTGTCCATCGGCGCGCCAGCACCATGAGCCACGATCAGGGTGGCGTTTACCGCCGCTGCAGGCCGATTCCACAGCCATTCATCTTGTCCCGCCGACCGCGCGCATTGATCCCCGTCAATACCGGCACTTTGCCCTTTGTTCATGCTTACCCCGCTCTTAGAAGTCTTTTGCCCTGCGTGATAGCACCTGCTGTGCGCACGGCCAATTGTTTTGAATGATCTGCCCATAACCGTGGATGGAAGCCCAGACATGAACACTACAATCAGTTCCGCCTACAACTACAAGGTGGTTCGCCAATTCGCCATCATGACGGTGGTGTGGGGCATAGTCGGGATGGCGGTCGGCGTACTGATCGCCGCACAACTCGCCTGGCCCGCACTAAACTTCGACCTACCGTGGCTCAGCTTCGGGCGCCTGCGCCCGCTGCACACCAACGCGGTGATCTTCGCCTTTGGTGGCTGCGCGCTGTTCGCCACCAGCTACTACGCGGTGCAACGCACCTCACAGGCGACCCTCTTTGCGCCCAAGTTGGCGGCATTCACCTTCTGGGGCTGGCAGGCAGTAATCTTGCTGGCCGCCATCAGTCTGCCGCTTGGCTTTACCAGCTCCAAGGAATACGCGGAACTGGAATGGCCGATCGACATATTGATCACCGTGGTCTGGGTCAGCTATGCCATCGTGTTTTTTGGCACGATCATGAAGCGCAAGGTCAGCCACATCTACGTGGGTAACTGGTTCTTCGGTGGCTTCATCCTCACCGTGGCCATCTTGCACCTGGTCAATAACATGGCCATTCCGGTGACCTTCACCAAATCGTATTCGGCCTACGCCGGCGCTACCGATGCGATGATCCAGTGGTGGTACGGGCACAACGCAGTAGGCTTTTTCCTGACTGCCGGCTTCCTCGGCATGATGTACTACTTCGTACCCAAGCAAGCACAACGTCCTGTGTACTCCTATCGCCTGTCGATCGTGCACTTCTGGGCACTGATTGCCGTCTACATCTGGGCTGGCCCGCACCACCTGCACTACACCGCGCTGCCGGATTGGGCGCAAAGCCTGGGCATGGTGATGTCGCTGATTCTGCTGGCTCCAAGCTGGGGCGGCATGATCAACGGCATGATGACCTTGTCGGGCGCCTGGCATAAGTTGCGTACCGATCCGATTCTGCGCTTTCTGGTGGTGTCCCTGGCCTTCTACGGCATGAGCACCTTCGAAGGCCCGATGATGGCGATCAAGACCGTCAACGCCCTGTCCCACTACACCGACTGGACCATCGGCCACGTTCACGCCGGCGCTCTTGGCTGGGTGGCCATGGTATCGATCGGTTCGATGTACCACATGATTCCGAAAGTATTCGGCCGCGACGAAATGCACAGCATCGGCTTGATCAATGTGCACTTCTGGCTGGCCACCATCGGCACCGTGCTCTACATCGCCTCGATGTGGGTCAACGGCATCGCCCAGGGCCTGATGTGGCGTGCAGTCAACGAAGACGGCACCCTCACCTACTCCTTCGTCGAAGCTCTTGAAGCCAGCCACCCCGGCTTCTTGGTACGCCTGATCGGCGGCACGATCTTCTTCAGCGGCATGCTGGTGATGGCATGGAACGTCTGGCAGACCGTGCGCCATACCAAGGCCGCCGAGCGGGAAGCCGCTGCACAGTATTCGGTTGAAGGAGCCCACTGATGAGACACGAAATACTCGAGAAGAATATCGGCCTGATGGCACTGCTGATGGTGCTCGCCGTCAGCGTCGGTGGCCTGACCCAGATCGTCCCGCTGTTCTTCCAGGACACGGTCAATGAGCCGGTGGTTGGCCTCAGGCCTTACACCGCGCTGCAGCTGGAAGGCCGCGATATCTATATCCGCGAAGGCTGCGTTGGCTGCCACTCGCAGATGATCCGGCCGTTCCGCGCCGAGACCGAGCGCTATGGCCACTATTCGGTCGCGGGCGAAAGCGTCTACGACCACCCGTTCCTCTGGGGCTCCAAACGCACCGGCCCGGACCTGGCCCGGGTCGGCGGTCGCTACTCGGATGAGTGGCACCGCGCCCACCTGTACAACCCGCGCAACGTAGTGCCTGAGTCGAAGATGCCATCTTACCCATGGCTGGTGGAGAACATCTTGGATGGCAAGGACACCGCCGCCAAGTTCAAAGCGCTGCGCATAGTTGGCGTGCCTTACAGCGACGAGGACGTCGCTGGTGCCGCCGAGGCGGTCAAGGGCAAAAGCGAGATGGATGCCATGGTTGCCTACCTGCAAGTACTCGGCACCGCCGTCAAAAACAAGAGGTAGGCCATGTCATTCGCAATCATTGATATCGGCATCTTGCGCGGTATAGGTACGGCACTGGTCCTGCTGTCCTTCGTCTGCGTGACGCTCTGGGCTTACAGCAGCAAGCGTCGCGCCACGTTCGACGAGGCGGCACTGCTGCCTTTTGCCGATGAACCCACGTCTGCTGCACCGAGGAGCAACACCCCATGAGTACCTTCTGGAGCTGGTATGTAACCCTGCTGACCGTTGGCACCCTGCTCGCCCTGTTCTGGCTGATCTTCGCGACCCGCAAGGGCGAGGCGCACAAGAGCGAAACCGAGCAGACCATGGGTCACTCCTTCGATGGCATCGAGGAATATGACAACCCACTGCCCAAGTGGTGGTTCATGTTGTTCATCGGCACGCTGATCTTTTCCATCGGCTATCTGGTCCTCTACCCGGGCCTGGGCAACTGGAAAGGCCTGCTGCCAGGCTACGAAGATGGCTGGACCCAAGTCGCACAATGGGAACGTGAAGTTGATCAGGCCGATGCACTGTACGGGCCAATCTTCGCCAAATATGCGGCCATGCCCCTTGAAGAAGTGGCCAAAGACGAGCAGGCGCTGAAAATGGGTGGCCGCATGTTCTCCACCTACTGCTCGGTCTGCCATGGCTCCGACGCCAAGGGTTCGGCGGGCTTTCCTAACCTGGCTGACGACCATTGGCGCTGGGGCAGCGAACCTGCCGCGATCAAGACCAGCATCCTCAATGGCCGCATGGGCGTGATGCCCGGCTGGAGTCAGGTAATTGGCGAGAACGGCGTGCAGCAGGTTGCAGCCTATGTACGCCATGACCTGGCCGGTTTGCCACTGCCTGCCGACAAGTCATTTGACTCGCAACTGGGCGCGCAGCTGTATGCAACCAATTGCCAGGCCTGCCACGGCGCAGAAGGCAAGGGTATGGCCATGCTTGGCGCACCCGACCTGACCAAATCCGCTGGCTGGATCTACGGCAGCAGCCTGGTGCAATTGCAGCAAACCATCCGCCACGGCCGTAACGGCCAGATGCCGGCCCAAGAGCAATACCTGGGTAACGACAAGGTGCACTTGTTGGCCGCCTATGTACTGAGCCTGAGCAAGAGGCAGCAGGCCGAGTAAAGCTCACCGTAAAATTGGCGACAGCCTGCTGTCGCCAACCCCCTCAACACCCCCTCTACCGCCAGCCGCAGCAGGTGCGACGCAACGTCGCATAAGCTCGCTACGGCTTGGTCATTTCTTGATTTGAGTTAAGCTTGGCCTCAGTCGTAAGACACCGTGACCCAGGGCAAGGTCTTTCCTGCGCGGTTTCCCAGCTGTCGACAAGACACTGTCAAACATTACAAATCCCTTGCCCAAAGCCTTTGAACGCACGACCCGGCGGGCCTGCAGCATTGCAATGCCCCCCTGTCTTCTCCATACTTGCCGCCGATTTTTGCCCCTAAAAAATCCATTAACCGTGGAAGCCAGCATGAGCACAGCAATCAGTCAGACTGCTTATAATTACAAGGTGGTACGCCAATTCGCCGTGATGACGGTGATTTGGGGAGTCATTGGCATGCTTCTAGGTGTGTTCATCGCCGCACAACTCGTGTGGCCGGAACTCAACCTGGGAATGGAATGGACGAGCTTCGGCCGTCTGCGCCCCTTGCACACCAATGCGGTGATCTTCGCCTTCGGCGGATGCGCACTGATGGCCACATCTTTCTATGTGGTGCAACGCACCAGCCAGGCTCGCCTGATTTCCGACGGTTTGGCGTCATTCGTGTTCTGGGGTTGGCAGGCAGTGATCGTACTGGCCGTCATCACCCTGCCGATGGGCTTCACCGGCAGCAAGGAATACGCCGAACTGGAATGGCCGATTGATGTACTGATCACCATTGTCTGGGTCGCTTACGCGATTGTGTTCTTTGGCACCGTGGTCAAGCGCAAAACCAAGCACATCTATGTGGGCAACTGGTTCTACGGCGCATTCATCCTGGTTACCGCCATGCTGCACATCGTCAACAGCGCTGCTGTGCCGGTGAGCCTGTTCAAGTCGTACTCGATGTACGCCGGCGCGACCGATGCGATGATCCAGTGGTGGTACGGCCACAACGCAGTAGGTTTCTTCCTGACCACCGGCTTTCTGGGGATGATGTACTACTTCGTACCCAAGCAAGCCGAGCGGCCGATCTACTCGTATCGCCTGTCGATCGTGCACTTCTGGGCACTGATCACCCTGTACATCTGGGCCGGCCCGCACCACCTGCACTACACCGCACTGCCGGATTGGGCGCAAAGCCTGGGCATGGCGATGTCGCTGATCCTGTTGGCGCCAAGCTGGGGCGGCATGATCAACGGCATGATGAGCCTGTCGGGCGCCTGGCATAAGCTGCGCACTGACCCGATCCTGCGCTTCCTGGTGGTATCGCTGGCCTTCTACGGCATGTCGACCTTTGAAGGTCCGATGATGGCGATCAAAACTGTGAATGCCCTGTCGCACTACACCGACTGGACCATCGGCCACGTACATGCCGGCGCTCTCGGCTGGGTAGCGATGATCTCCATTGGCGCGCTCTATCACTTGATCCCGAAGGTCTATGGTCGCGAGCAGATGCACAGCATTGCGCTGATCAACCTGCACTTCTGGCTGGCCACTATCGGCACCGTGCTTTATATCGCCTCGATGTGGGTCAACGGCATCACCCAGGGTTTGATGTGGCGCGCAGTCAACCAAGACGGCACCCTCACCTACTCCTTCGTCGAAGCACTTGAGGCCAGTCACCCTGGGTTCGTGGTGCGCATGATCGGCGGCATGTTCTTCGTCACCGGCATGTTGTTGATGGCTTACAACACCTACCGTACCGTGCGAGTCGCCAAGCCAGCTGAATACGAAGCGGCCGCGCAGTTCAACGCTGGGAGCGCTCACTGATGAAACACGAAATCATCGAGAAGAATATCGGCCTGATGGCGTTGCTGATGGTGCTCGCCGTCAGCGTCGGCGGTCTGACCCAGATCGTCCCGCTGTTTTTCCAGGACGTGGTTAACGAGCCGGTGGAAGGCATGAAGCCTTACACCGCGCTGCAACTCGAAGGCCGCGACATCTATATCAAGGAAGGCTGTGTCGGCTGCCATTCGCAGATGATCCGTCCGTTCCGCGCCGAAACCGAGCGCTACGGCCACTACTCGGTCGCCGGCGAAAGCGTCTACGACCATCCGTTCCTGTGGGGCTCCAAGCGTACCGGTCCGGACCTGGCCCGGGTTGGCGGCCGCTACTCGGACGAGTGGCAACGCGCCCACCTGTACAACCCGCGCAACGTGGTGCCTGAGTCGAAGATGCCGGCCTATCCGTGGCTGGTAGAGAAAAAACTCGACGGCAAGGACATCACCAAGAAGCTTGAAGTCATGCGCAACTTTGGCATTCCCTACACCGATGAAGACATCGCCGGGGCCAAGGACGCAGTGAAGGGCAAGACTGAAATGGACGCGCTGGTCGCGTACCTGCAGGTCCTTGGCACCTCAATCAAGAACAAACGGTAACGCACATGGATATCGGGACTATTCGCGGTATAGGCACAGCAGTGGTGTTCATCGCCTTTATTGGCTTGGTGCTCTGGGCCTACAGCAGCCGACGCAAAGAAAACTTTGACGAGGCCGCCAACCTGCCCTTCGCCGATGAGCCCAAACCCAGTGAGCGCGACGAGAAATCTTCCGGGAGCAATAACCAATGACCACGTTCTGGAGTTGGTACGTAACAATCCTATCGCTAGGCACCATCTTCGCATTGACCTGGCTTATTTTTGGCACCCGCAAGGGGCAACGCCAGGAAACCACCGAAGAAACCCTCGGGCATAGCTTCGACGGTATCGAGGAATACGACAATCCACTGCCAAAGTGGTGGTTCATGCTGTTCCTCGCCACCATAGTTTTTGCCCTCGGCTACCTGGCGCTCTATCCAGGTCTGGGTAACTTCAAAGGCTTGCTGCCGGGTTATGAGTACCTCGACAACAAAGCCAAGACGCCATTCGCCACTGACATCCAGGTCAGTGACGGCATGCGTAATGCGGGCTGGACCGGCGTGCATCAGTGGGAAAAGGAAATGGCCAGGGCCGACGCCCAATACGGCCCGCTTTTCGCCAAATATGCTGCCATGCCGATCGAACAGGTTGCGCAGGATGAGCAAGCACTGAAAATGGGTGGTCGCTTGTTCGCGTCCAACTGTTCGGTGTGCCACGGCTCCGACGCCAAGGGCGCCTACGGCTTCCCTAACCTGACAGACAATGACTGGCTGTATGGCGGCGAGCCGGAAACCATCAAGCAGACCTTGCTCAAAGGCCGCCAGGGCATGATGCCTGCGCAACTGGCTGTCATTGGCGAAGATGGCATCCGTCACGTTACCGGCTATGTGCGCAGCCTGTCTGGCCTGAAAAACCCGGACGGTATCGAGGTAGACCTTGCCGCAGGTCAAAACATCTACGCGGCAAATTGTGCAGTCTGTCATGGTGCTGACGCTAAAGGTCAGCACAGCTTTGGTGCGCCGAACCTGACCGACCGAATCTGGCTGTATGGCTCCAGTTTCGCTCAGATTCAGCAAACCCTGCGCCATGGTCGTAACGGCAAGATGCCTGCCCAGGAAGACTTCCTCGGCAATGACAAAGTGCACCTGTTGGCGGCGTATGTTTACAGCCTGTCGCAACAACCCGAGGAGAAGTAATTCTCCACCTGGACTGAGCGCGACCCCCGGTCGCACCCAGCCAGGCAAAGCCAGGCGTACCATAGCGCAACAGTGAGAATGACCCCGGCTGGCATGTATCGGCCGGGGCAGCCAACCAACCGCCGTGGTACATACTGATGAGCACGCAGATTCCCGTTAAAGACGTCACTCCGGCCAAGGTCGAAACCGTAGACCTTTACGCCAACCGCGAAAAAATCTATACCCGCTCGTTTACCGGCATCTTCCGCAACCTGCGCATGCTCGGTGGCGCCCTGCTGTTCCTCCTCTACTTCGGCACTGTCTGGTTAACCTGGAATGGCCGCCAAGCCGTCTGGTGGAACCTGCCAGAGCGCAAATTCCATATCCTCAGCGCCACCTACTGGCCTCAAGACTTCGTCCTGCTGTCAGCCGTCTTGATCATCGCCGCCTTTGGCCTGTTCTTCATCACCGTCTATGCCGGGCGCGTCTGGTGCGGCTACACCTGCCCGCAGAGCGTCTACACCTGGGTGTTCATGTGGGCGGAGAAGGTCACCGAAGGCGACCGTAACAAGCGCATGAAGCTCGACAAAGAGCCGATGAGCGCCCAGAAATTCCTGCGCAAACTGGCCAAGCACAGTATCTGGGTTGGGGTTTCCCTGCTCACGGCCATCACTTTTGTCGGCTACTTCACGCCAATCCGTGAACTGATCCCGGAACTCCTCACCCTGCAGGCCAGTGGCTGGGCCGCGTTCTGGGTCGGCTTTTTCACCATCGCCACCTATGGCAACGCCGGTTACCTGCGCGAACAGGTGTGCATTTATATGTGCCCGTATGCGCGCTTTCAGAGCGTGATGTTCGACCAGGACACCCTGATCGTCTCCTACGACCCGCGCCGCGGCGAGCAGCGTGGCCCGCGCAAACGCGATGCCGACTACAAGGCCGAAGGCCTGGGCGACTGCATCGACTGCAAGATGTGCGTGCATGTATGCCCGACCGGCATCGATATCCGTGACGGCCTGCAGATCGAGTGCATCGGCTGCGCGGCGTGCATCGACGCCTGCGACAGCATCATGGAGAAAATGGATTACCCCAAAGGGCTGATCAGCTACACCACCGAGCACAACCTGTCAGGACAGAAAACCCAGCTGGTTCGCCCACGCCTGATCGGCTATGCCATCGCCCTGCTGGCGATGATGGCGGTCTTCGCCTGGGCCGTGGCCAACCGCTCGCTGGTCGAGCTGGACGTACTCAAGGATCGCGTGCTTTACCGCGAGAACGAAGAAGGCCGGATCGAGAACGTCTACACCCTGAAAATCATGAACAAAGCCCAGCAAGAGATCGTCTACCTGATCGAAGCCGATGGTCTCGACGGCCTGGTCTACGAAGGCAAGCGTGAAATCAAAGCCCTCGCCGGTGAAGTACTATCGGTGCCGGTCGAGCTCTCGATCGACCCGGAAAAACTGCCCTCCAGCACCAATGAAATCATGTTCCGTATTCGCTCCGCAGACGATGCGAACATCCATAACGACGCTGCCAGCCGCTTTATCGGCCCGAGCGTCCGCTGATCAAAAGGCCACACATGTCTGAAGAAGCACCAATCCAACCCTGGTTCAAGCAGTTCTGGCCCTGGTTCCTTATCTCCCTGCTGGCTTATTCAGTGGTGCAAGGGCTGACCCTGCTGACCATCTCCATCAAGAACCCGCCGGGCCTGATTTCCGACGACTATTACGATGTTGGTAAAGGCATCAACCAGTCGCTGGAGCGTGAATCACTGGCCATACAGCTGCAATTGCGCGCCACACTCGATCTCAATGACGAGACCGGGGTTGCTCACTTGCAACTGCAAGGCAATAGCGGCCCTGCGCAATTGGTGCTGAACCTGATCTCGCCAACCCAACCCGAGCGTGACCGGCGCATCGTTTTGCAACCGCAAGGCGAAGGTGTCTACCGCGGCCAAATGCAGGACTCCGTTCAGGGTCGGCGTTTCGTCGAGTTGATCGGCCAGGAAGGCGGCAAGGACTGGCGCCTGTTCGAAGAAGAAACCCTGGAAACTGGCAAAACCATCCGCCTCGGTGACGCACAATAGCGTTCGCTCCCTTGAGGGCGCAGCCTGCTGCGCCCATCATGCTCCGCATCAGACATCAGGCCTCAGACCGCCCTCCCCATGGCTAGCCCTCTCCCCTGTTACCACTGCGGTTTACCAGTCCCAACCGGCGGCCGTTTCCACGCCCAGGTATTGGGCGAAACCCGCGCCATGTGCTGCCCGGGCTGCCAGGCGGTGGCCGAGGCCATAGTCGCGGGCGGGCTGGAGCACTACTACAAACACCGCAGCGAAAGCGCCGCCAACCCGCAAAGCTTGCCGCAAGCGCTGCCGGATGAGCTGGCTCTCTACGACCGCGCGGACGTGCAGCAGCCCTTTGTCGAACAGCACGGCGAGCTGAGCGAGACCTGCCTGCTGATTGAAGGCATCAGTTGTGCCGCCTGCGGCTGGCTGATCGAGAAGCACCTGCGCGACGTGCCGGGTGTCGCGGAGGCCCACCTCAACCTGTCCAACCACCGCCTGCAAGTGCGCTGGGCTGACAGTCAGTTGCCGCTCAGCCAGTTGCTCAAGGAGCTGCGCAAGATCGGCTACGCCGCTCACCCCTGGCAGCCCGATGCCGCAGCGGCGCAGCTACAACGCGAAAACCGCCGTGCCATGCGCGAACTGGGCGTGGCAGGCATGCTGTGGATGCAGGTGATGATGGCCAGCATGGCCACCTGGCCAGAGTTCAACGTCGACCTCAGTCCCGAATTGGACAAGATCCTGCGCTGGGTCAGCCTGTTCCTCACTACCCCGATCGTCTTCTACTGCTGCGGCCAGTTCTTCCGTGGCGCCCTGCGCGACCTGCGCACTCGCCACCTGACCATGGACGTCTCGGTATCGCTGGCCATCGGCGGCGCCTACGTCGCGGGCATCTGGTCGACCGTCACCGGCCAGGGCGAGCTGTATTTCGATGCCGTCGGCATGTTCGCCTTGTTCCTGCTCGCCGGTCGCTACCTGGAGCGGCGCGCCCGCGAGCGCACTGCGGCGGCAACCTCGCAGCTGGTCAACTTGCTCCCTGCCTCCTGCCTGCGCCTGAATGCCGATGGCCAGAGCCAGCGAATTCTGCTCAGCGAGTTGCGCACCGGCGAGCATGTACTGGTACCGCCCGGCGCCCTGCTACCGGCCGACGGGCGCATTCTCAGTGGCCAGTCGAGCGTCGATGAATCGCTGCTGACTGGCGAATACCTGCCCCAGCCACGCACCGTCGGCGACAGTGTGACCGCCGGCACTCTCAACGTCGAAGGCCCGCTGACCGTTGAAGTGCAGGCGCTTGGCGATGCAACCCGGTTGTCGGCCATCGTCCGCCTGCTGGAACGTGCTCAAAGTGAAAAACCCCGCCTGGCAGAAATCGCCGACAAGGTCGCGCAGTGGTTCCTGCTGATCGTACTGGTAGTGGCCACCGTGGTTGGCGGGATCTGGCTGCAGATCGACTCATCACGCGCTTTCTGGATCGTACTCGCCCTGCTGGTTGCCACCTGCCCCTGCGCCCTGGCCCTGGCCACGCCGACCGCACTCACCGCCGCCACCGGCAGTTTGCATAAACTCGGCCTGCTGCTGACTCGCGGCCACGTACTGGAAGGCCTCAACCAGATCGACACGGTAATCTTCGACAAGACCGGCACCCTGACTGAGGGCCGCCTTACCCTGAGCGCCATCCATCCACTCGGCGCACTGGACAGCGACGCCTGCCTGGCACTAGCTGCGGCCCTGGAGAATCGCTCGGAGCACCCGATTGCTCGCGCCTTTGGCCGTGCAGCGCAGGCTGCAGAGCAGGTCGACAGCATCCCCGGACTGGGCCTGCAGGGCGTGGTCGCAGGGCGTGAACTGCGTATTGGTCAGCCCGAATTTGTCAGCCAGTTAAGCGGCCTGCTCGCCCCGACGATCCCCGGCGAACAGGGCCAATGGCTGCTCCTCGGCGACAACCAAGGCCCGCTTGCCTGGTTCGTCCTCGATGACCGCCTGCGTGACGACGCCCCCGCCTTGCTCGACGCGTGCCGCGCGCGCGGCTGGCACGTGTTGCTGCTATCGGGCGACAGCTCACCGATGGTTGGCGAAGTGGCGCGTCAACTCGGCATCGAAGACGCGCGCGGCGGTATGACCCCAGACGCCAAACTGGCGGAGCTGCACAAACTGCATGCACTGGGTCGCCGGGTACTGATGCTCGGTGACGGGGTCAATGACGTCCCGGTGCTGGCCGGTGCCGATATCAGCGTGGCCATGGGCAGCGCCACCGACCTGGCGAAAACCAGTGCCGATGCCGTGCTGCTGTCCAACCGCCTGAGCAGCCTGGTCCAGGCCTTCACCCTGGCGCGGCGCACCCGCCGGATCATCATCGAGAACCTGACCTGGGCCAGCCTGTACAATGGCCTGGTATTGCCCTTCGCTGCCATCGGCTGGATTACACCAATCTGGGCCGCGCTGGGCATGTCAGTCAGCTCGCTGCTGGTGGTGTTGAATGCATTACGGCTAACGCGCCAGTAGGGTGGATCACGCTTTACCGATCCACCACAGCGCCGCCATCGTGGATGTAAAAAGCGCCAGCTACGCGCCCCGATCCACCCTACGTCTCGCCCGAATTCGGAGATTCCATGCCCGCGCTTTACATTCTGATCCCGGTCGCCATTGCCCTGGTCGGTTTCGCCATCTGGCTGTTCTTCTGGGCGGTCGACAGTGGTCAGTATGATGACCTCGACGGCCCGGCTCACAGCATCCTGCTCGACGACGAAGACCCCATGCACAAAGCCGGCGTCAGCCAGGCGCAACAGCCGGATGAGCCAAGCGACGAGCAGGAGCCGCCCCGTGCTTGAACTTGCACCCTTGCTAGTGTCGGCCCTGATCCTCGGCCTACTTGGCGGCGGGCATTGCCTGGGCATGTGTGGCGGCCTGATGGGCGCCCTGACCCTGGCCATTCCGGCTGAACAGCGCGCACAACGCCTGCAATTATTAATCGCCTACAACCTGGGGCGGATTTTCAGCTATGCCACTGCCGGCCTGCTTCTGGGCATGGCCGGCTGGGCGCTGGCCAACAGCCCGGCAGCCATGTTGATGCGCGTTGTCGCCGCGCTGCTGTTAATAGCCATGGGCCTGTACCTCGCCGGATGGTGGAGCGGCCTGACCCGTATCGAAGCGCTTGGCCGCGGCCTGTGGCGCACCATTCAACCGCTGACCCGGCGCTTCATGCCGGTCACCAGTCTGCCCCGCGCCCTGCTGCTTGGCGGCCTGTGGGGCTGGCTGCCGTGCGGCTTGGTCTACAGCACCCTACTCTGGGCAGCGAGCCAGGGTGATGCCCTCGACAGCGCCGCACTGATGCTGGCGTTCGGCATTGGTACCATGCCGGTTCTACTGGCCACCGGCATGGCTGCCGAACGCATGACCGCCCTGCTGCGCAAGCAAGGCGTGCGCATGGCGGGAGGCATCCTGGTGATTCTGTTCGGCCTATGGACCCTGCCTGGCCCACATCAGCACTGGCTGATGGGACATTGACGCAAGAGCCGAGCAGCCAATGACACTTGCAATACGGCGTTCCGCCTCGGCTCGCCATGGCTGAAAAATGGCTGCCTACCCGTTAGCTGTTGCAGCAATGGGTATAGGCGCACGCCACTGCGCACGCCACTGATTGCATACAACATCTAACGGTGTACTTAGCCTGAGCCCGCCGCCCTCTAACTCCCGTTGACACAGGTCAAGACGCTCAGGAGCACGCCTGCATAGACTCCCGGCATTGATAGTCTGATCGGGGGTTACCCGTATGCTCGACGCAATCCAATGGGATACCGACCTGATCTGCCGCTATGATCAGAGCGGGCCGTGCTATGCCTCCTACCCCACCGCCGCACAGATGCACGGCGGCGTTAGCTCGTTCGAACTGCTACAGGCACTGCGCGACAGCAGCAAGCAACTGCGCCCACTGTCACTCTATGTGCATCTGCCATTCTGCGCACACGCTTGCTACTTCTGTGCCTGCACCAAAGTGGTTACCAAGGATCGTGGTCGCGCCCAGCCTTATCTGCGCGCCCTGGAACACGAGATTGCCATTATTGGCCACCACCTCGACAGTCGCCAGACCGTTGAACAACTGCACCTCGGCGGAGGCACCCCGACGTTTCTCAGTCATGACGAACTGCGTCACCTGATGAGCCAGCTGCGCCAGCACTTCAACTTGCTGGATGACGATTCCGGCGACTACAGCATCGAGATCGATCCGCGCGAGGCAGACTGGTCGACCATGGGCCTGCTCCGTGAACTGGGCTTCAACCGGGTCAGCCTCGGCGTACAAGACCTCGACCCAGCGGTACAACGCGCAATCAACCGCCTGCAAACCCTGGAAGAAACACGCTCGATCATCGAGGCCGCGCGCACCTTGCAGTTCCGCTCGGTCAATGTCGACCTGATCTACGGTTTACCCAAGCAGACCCCGCACAGCTTCGCGCCGACACTTGACGAGATCATTGCCTTACAACCCGACCGGATATCACTGTTCAACTACACCCATCTGCCCGCAAAGTTCACCACGCAGCGCCATATCGACAGCAACGACCTACCCAGTGCGGCTGATAAACTGGCAATACTGCAGGGCAGCATCGACCAACTGAGCGCCGCCGGTTATCGCTATATCGGCTTGGGTCACTTCGCGCTGAGTGATGACGAACTGGCCTGCGCCCAGGAAGATGGCCGCCTGCAACGCAACTTCCTGGGCTACACCACCCACGGCCATTGCGACTTGGTCGGCCTGGGCGTCTCGGCATTCAGTCAGATCGGCGACCTCTACTGCCAAAACGACAACGACCTCACCCACTACCAACAAAGCCTCGCCAGCGGCCAACTGGCCATCCAGCGCGGCTTGCACTGCAGCGCCGATGACCGGGTACGGCGTGCGGTGATTCAACAGCTAATCTGCAACTTTTCCCTGAATATCTCCGAGA
The DNA here is from genome assembly GCA_030656145.1 of Pseudomonas sp. Classification (GTDB taxonomy): domain Bacteria; phylum Pseudomonadota; class Gammaproteobacteria; order Pseudomonadales; family Pseudomonadaceae; genus Aquipseudomonas. The sequence continues at coordinate 13,003 of JAUSOF010000085.1, read as the reverse complement.
TTGAGCAAGCCCACGGCATCCAGTTCCGCGCCTACTTCGCAGAGGCATGGCCACACCTGGAGCAAATGGCACAAGACAAGCTGATCAACCTCACCGCGGCAAGCATCGACGTACGCCCAGTCGGTCGCCTATTGATCCGCTCACTGTGCATGCTCTTTGATCACTACCTCAATCAGGGCAGCCCACCTGCCTCGCAAAACGCCACAGCCTCATAGTCGTCCAAACGGTTGCAGCCCACGCTGCTCTAACCGCTGCACGCAACCGGTAGCTTGAGCGCCGCGAAGCCCAACTGGCAGCGCAACGTCTCGTCGGGTTTCGTCGCCCTGGCGCCCCGACGACTCCCAGCAATTGAATAATTCGGACATAGCCCCCACAAACGGCAACAGCGCACCACCGGAGGGTGCGTTGGTCATTGCCCGTGGACGCAGCATTATTCAGGCCACCGATTAAGACATCCGTCGACTGGCTGATAACGCCCCCCTGCTGTAACCTTGCACATTGCGTGTTTTACCAAGGAATCGACGCCGATGTCCGGAAGCATCAAGCTGCATACGCCACATCAAGCTCATTGCAAGGATTGCAGCCTGGCAGCCTTGTGCCTCCCGCTTTCCCTGAACACGGAAGACATGAATTCGCTGGACGAGATCGTCAAGCGTGGCCGACCGCTGAAAAAAGGCGAGTTCCTGTTCCGCCAAAGCGATGTTTTCGAATCGGTGTTCGCCGTGCGCTCCGGCGCACTAAAGACCTTCAGCCTGAGCGACAGCGGCGAAGAACAGATCACCGGGTTCCACCTACCCAGCGAACTGGTCGGCTTATCCGGCATGGACACCGAATCCTACCCGGTGTCAGCGCAAGCGCTTGAGACCACCTCGGTGTGTGAGATCCCCTTTGAAAGGCTCGACGAACTGTCGATTTTGCTGCCGCAACTGCGCCGCCAATTGATGCGCGTGATGAGCCGGGAAATCCGCGACGACCAGCAGATGATGCTGTTGCTGTCGAAGAAAACCGCCGACGAACGGATTGCCACCTTTCTGGTCAATCTGTCTGCTCGTTTCCGCGCCCGAGGTTTTTCACCCAACCAGTTTCGTCTGGCCATGTCGCGTAACGAAATTGGTAACTATTTAGGCCTTGCGGTAGAAACCGTGTCACGGGTATTTACTCGTTTCCAGCAGAACAAATTGCTCGAAGCCGAAGGCAAGTCGGTACATATTCTCGACCCCATCGAGCTGTGCGCCTTGGCCGGCGGTAATCTCGACGGCTGACCGAAGCATGGGTCGCGGTCAGCCAGTCGCAGGCGCCTTACACCCACTTTCGTCAGCAGCAGGACGTACACGATGATTTTCGACGAGTTCAGCATCAAAACCTTGATCCGCCCGGTCGCGGACTTCCCCAAGCCAGGGGTGATTTTCCGTGACATCACCCCGCTGCTGCAGTCACCACGCGCCCTGCGCATGGTTGCCGACAGCTTTATCCAGCGCTACGTCGAAGCCGAGTTCAGCCATATCGGCGCCATGGATGCCCGTGGCTTTCTAATTGGCTCGATCATGGCCTATGAACTGAACAAGCCGCTGATTCTGTTTCGCAAGCAGGGCAAACTGCCGGGTGAGGTGCTGCGCGAAAGCTATCAGACCGAGTACGCCGAGACCTTTCTCGAAGTGCAGGCCGACAGCCTCTGTGAAGGCGACCAAATACTCATGTTCGATGACCTGATCGCTACCGGCGGCACCCTGCTGGCTGCCGCACAACTGGTGCGGCGCATGGGCGCAAGCATTTATGAAGCGGCTGCGATCATTGACCTGCCTGAACTGGGTGGCTCGCAAAAACTGCAAGACATCGGCATCCCGACCTTTACCCTGACCGCCTTCGCCCTCGACGACAATTAATCATGCCCGAAAATATCCTGACCCCGAGCTACGGCACTTGGCGCACACGCTTGGCCGAACGAATGGAAAGCCGTGTCATCACCCGCGTGGTGACCGCCCTGATCATCCTCAATGCCGCCATCCTCGGCATGCAGACGTCTGCAAGCCTGATGACCGACTGGGGGCGCGTACTGCTGACGCTGGACGCAGTGATACTCAGCCTGTTCGTTGCTGAACTGGCGCTACGCTTCATCGCCCGCGGCGCGAGCCTGCTACGCGACCCATGGGCGGTATTCGACTGCCTGGTGGTTGGCATCGCCCTAGTGCCCGCCAGCGGCCCGTTTGCCGTGCTGCGCGCGCTCAGGGTATTGCGCTTACTGCGACTGATCTCGATCAGCCCCGATATGCGCCGCGTGGTCCAAGCGCTGCTGTCATCGCTACCAGGCATGGGCAGTATCGCCATGCTGCTTGGCCTGGTGTTCTACGTGGCGGCGGTAATGGCCACCCAGCTGTTCGGTGGAGCCTTCCCCGAATGGTTCGGCAGCCTGGGTGCAAGCCTCTATACCCTGTTCCAGGTGATGACCCTGGAAAGCTGGTCGATGGGTATCGTGCGCCCAGTGATGGAACAGTTCCCGCTGGCCTGGATGTACTTTTTGCCGTTCATCCTGATCGCCACCTTCATGATGCTCAACCTGTTCATCGCCGTAGTGGTCAATGCCATGCAGGCCACCCACGACCAGGAAGCACTGCTGGCGCCGCCCTCGAAAACCGAGCAACTACTGCTCGATGAACTCAAAGCCCTGCGCGCAGAAGTCGCCGAACTGCGCCACCGCCAACCCTGACTCGCCTCACCGGCCTCTGAACGCCACCAGGCGCTCGCAGGCCGGCTGTTCGCTTTAATTGAAGGCTATGTACCAATAGCGTGTTGCGTTCAGTTATCGCCACAGCATTTGAGGTGGCCTGGGTCTGTAGGGTGCGCCGTGCGCACCAGTGTTCGTTGCCTGCGTTGGTGCGCACGGCCTGGGCGGCCCCGCGTCACCCTACCCGTTGCCAGCTATGCGAAAAGGGCTTGGGCCTGAATCTCCCATGCAACACGATATTGGGACAGCGCCTTATTGAAGGCCGCCGCCTGGCACAAGCAGGTATGAGCGACAGCGTCCCAGCGACCGCTGTCACTCCCCCCCTACCCAACTGGGCAGTGAACTCGCGGGAGCGGACTTGTCCGCGAAGCTTTTGATGGGCCCCGTTAATTCTGGCGAGACCGCACACCACCTGTTGGCTGCAAGCGTTTAGCGGGACCCTCTCGTTACCCTGCAGCGGCGACTCGACGCCGGCGCTTGATCGACTATCCGAGCCCCTAAATCCACTTGCCTGCCCTTCAGCGTAATACTCGACGCCCGACACGCACACTCACTGCCCGTAGCAATCGCGAATTTCACGCAAAAAAACGCACTTGGCAGCATCCGACAGGGCCGCCGAGAGGCGCGCCCACGTTTTCAGCAGCGCAATTTATGCCTCTGACGCAGCGACGACGCAAAAACCAGCCCTACCAAGATAACTTCGCCGAAATACGCTGAAAAAACCAAATAAATGCGCTAAACGTAGCCTTAAAATCCCTCTACAGGTAAATACAGCCTTCCAACTCAAGAAAATTAATTACCCACAAAAGCCACTCAAAACAGAAAAGTCGTTGCGTTAATCCCCCTCCTGAGGTATTTCTAGCACTGCAATCCGCATCGATTTAAAAGAGATACATCATGGCAAACCGCGAAACTGGCACCGTCAAATGGTTCAACGATGAAAAAGGCTTCGGCTTCATTACCCCGACTAACGGCGGCGATGATCTGTTCGTCCATTTCAAAGCTATCCAAAGCGATGGTTTCAAAAGCCTGAAAGAAGGCCAAACTGTTACCTACGTGGCCGCTCGCGGTCAGAAAGGTATGCAGGCTGAAGAGGTACAGGTAGCCTAAGCTATCTGTCCTACTCAAAACGAGCCCCGCACAAGCGGGGCTTGTTTTTATGTGCGAAATAAAAGATTACAGCGTTTACCCAGACGGCCTTCGCGCCCCATACGCAAAGACCATCAAAGATTACACGTAGCAACCCTCTCCCAGGCCCTCCCAAGCCCCGCACATTTACAACCCCATCTGCTTGCTGATTATCTCGTTCATAATCTCCCGCGAGCCACCGCCAATCGATAAGATTCGATTATCGCGGTACAGACGCTCCACCAGACTTTCCCGCATATACCCCATGCCGCCCATGATCTGCACCGCATCGTAGGTCAGCCGATCAGCAATGTCGGTGGCAAAGTTCTTCGCCATGGAGATCTCCTTTATCACGCTCTTGCCCGCAGCCATCTTCGCTGCCTGGCGATAGGTGAACTCTCGAGAGACCTCCAACTGGGTGCCCATCTCAGCCAAACGGTGTTTGAGTACCTGAAACTTGCCGATCGGCTTACCAAACGCCTCGCGCTGCTTTGCCCATTTCATGGCCTCCTCAAACGCCATCTGCGCAGTCATATTCGCCATGATCGCCAGGGACAGCCGCTCGCTCTGAAAATTGGCCATGATGCAGGCAAAGCCCATATTCTCGACCCCAAGCAGGTTCGATACCGGCACTTTGCAGTCATCGAAAAACAACTCGGCGGTATCCGATGCCCACCAGCCCATCTTCTTCAATTTGCGACCAACCGTGAAACCGGGTGTACCCTTCTCTATCAGCAACAGGCTTACGCCAGCAAAACCGTCGCCACCAGTACGCACGGCCACCGTGTAGTAGTCGGCACGAATGCCACTGGTGATAAAGGTCTTGCTACCCGTCACCCGGTAGAAATCACCCTCGCGCACAGCACGCGTCTTCAGACTGGCCACGTCAGAGCCGCCTGAAGACTCGGTGACGGCCAGCGCCATGATCTTCTCTCCCGCAAGCACCTGCGGCACTATGCGCTCACGCAGCGCTGGCGTGGCCCACTTAACCAGCGGGGGCAACCCTATATCCAGCGAACCGAGGCCAGCAACCAAGCCACCCGACCCTGAACGCATCAGCTCTTCACTGGCCGCGACCTTGGCAAACACATCACCCTCATGGCTGCCGCCAAACTGCTCGGGATAACCGATACCCAGAATCCCCGCGGCACCGGCCTTCAGGTACAACTCACGCGGAAACTCTTCCGCCTCCTCCCAGTCATCGATATACGGCAGGATTTCCCGCTCGACAAACCGTCGTACGGAATCACGCACCAATTGATGGGTCGTATCGAAATAATCGTGAAAAACAGGCATAGGTCAGCTCCCGAAGAGGTCTACGCGACCTTACCGAGCGCTTGCTTGGTTTACAAGATGGGGATTGCGCCATAGGTCAGGGCGATAACACCGCACCCGGGGAGACAGGGGCAGAACGCCTCCCGGCCGCCCTCACCAATCAACCCGCGCGCCATTGTTTTTACGGGTTATGACGCTTCCTGCAGCCCCGTAGGTTGGGTTAGCGGCGCATGCCACACGCTTACAGGCAACACACCCGCCGAACGCCGCGTTACCCAACACAGCGCCCGCGGCACCACCACCCCGATGACAGCGCGTCGCGGGCATGGCCACAGGTGCTGACTACGGGCATCCAAGCACCGTAGGTTGGGTTAGCGGCGCATGCCACACGCTTACAGGCAACACACCCGACGAACGCCGCGTAACCCAACACAGCGCTGCGGCACCACCACACCGATGACAGCGCTTCGCGGGCATGGCCACAGGTGCTGACTACGGGCATCCAAGCACCGTAGGTTGGGTTAGCGGCGCATACCACACGCTTGCAGGCAACACACACGCCGAACGCCGCGTAACCCAACATGACGCCAGCCGGGGCAGGCCCAAGCCAAAGGGCCGCAATAAAACCTAAGCACCAACCCGTCTCAGAGCTGAATCGGTCGCCGCCCGGCAATCGAGTGCGCCAAGGTTCCGCCGTCGACCAGGTCCAGCTCACCGCCAAGCGGCATGCCGTGGGCGATACGCGAGGCGATCAAGCCCTTGTTGGCCAGCAACTGGGCAATGTAATGCGCTGTCGCCTCGCCTTCTACGGTCGGATTCATAGCCAGAATGACCTCGGCAAAACTGCCTTCGGCAACACGCACCAGCAGATCAGGAATGCCGATAGCCTCGGGGCCCAGGCCATCGAGCGGGGAAAGATGCCCTTTGAGCACGAAGTAGCGCCCGCGAAAGCCAGTCTGCTCCACCGCATAAACATCCATCGGCCCCTCCACCACACACAACAGGCTGTCGTCGCGACGCGGGTCAAGGCACAGCTGGCAGATTTCATCCTCGCTCAGGCTACGGCACTGCTTGCAATGTCCAACCCCCTCCATCGCCCGGGTCAGCGCCTGAGCCAGACGCATCGCGCCACCCCGGTCACGCTCAAGCATTTGCAAAGCCATACGCTGGGCAGTCTTCTGCCCCACCCCAGGCAAAATGCGCAAGGAGTCGATCAATTGGCGAATCAATGGGCTAAAGCTCATGGGGGTACTCGTTGCCTACAGGAATTTTATGCAAGCTTCTGATTTGGGGATCAACGCCACTAACAAGGCTGGTCAGGCTCGTAGCCCGGATGTAATCCGGGGATGCCGACACCCCAGGATCACATCCGGGCTACACGCTGCGAATACAGCGGCAGAAAAGTGCCTATCAGGCGGTGTGCAGGGTAAGGCGCTTGCGGGCCAAGAACCGCAGCATGCTGAAGCACATGAGGATTCCTGGCCCGCCGGCAACGTAGCCATGCGCATCGACTGGACGGCACGACGCCAATCAGAATGGCATCTTGAAACCAGGAGGCAGCTGCATCCCGTCAGTCATGCCGGACATCTTGTCCTTACTGTTGTGCTCGACCTTGCGCACGGCATCGTTGACTGCCGCGGCGATCAGGTCTTCGAGGATTTCCTTGTCTTCCTGCATCAGGCTGTCGTCCAGGCTCACGCGCTTGACGTCATGCCGCCCCGTCATCACCACGCTAACCAGGCCAGCACCGGATTGACCGGTCACCTCGGCATTAGCCAACTCTTCCTGCATCTTCTGCATTTTTTCTTGCATCTGCTGGGCCTGCTTCATCAGGCCGGCCATGCCACCTTTCATCATGGTGCTAGTCCTCGGTAATCAGGGGTTAACGTGAGTGTCTACGGGTTCGATACTGTCCGGGCGAATAACCGCGGCGAACTGCTCAATCATTTGTTGCACCAACGGATCACGCTGGATCGACTCTTCTGCTTCGCGCTGGCGATTGACGCGCTTGCGTGCGGCTGCCTGCGCCGGTGTTTCCTGCTCGGGCTTGCAGAGTTCGATCTGCAAGCTCAACTCGCGCCCATGGTACAGATTCAGCGCATCATTCAAACGTCGCTGCTGGGTCGGATTGAACAGCGCACTCTGCGCTGGATCGAGATGCAGCAACCAACTATCGCCCTCGACTGCCATCAGCGTGCAATTGGCACCGATGCTGCCAGTCATGCCCGACACGCCAAGCTTGGGGAACAATTCCAACCAGTCAGCAGCCAGGCCAGTCGCTGGCTGCGCAGCCGGCTGAGGCTCTAACTCGACGGCCGGAGCAACATCGACCGCATCAAAATCGTAGTCGAACGTCTGCGCGTCCATCTCCACATAATCGTAATCGCCAGGTGGCGGCTCGTCATCATCCGTGTCGACCTGAGGCACGTCTGCGAGCGGCTGCGCCACCTGTACAGGCAACAGCGCCTCAGCCTCAAGCGGAGTCGACTGCTCCTCCCAAGGCAGATTGGTAACCGTGCCAACCGAAGCTGGCGGTGCCAACACCGGCACTGCGACTGCAACCGGGGCCGGCGCCACTACAGGCTCGGGCGCGACACTGGAGAGCACCGCGGGCACGACTGGAACAACAAGCGGCTCAGGCGCAGCGACAACTGCCGCAGTAACGACTGCCGCAGTGTCGACTACCGCAGTATCGACTGCCGCAGTGACTGCCGGCGCAGCAATAGCAGTGCCGGCCACTGGGTTGGGACGGGGATCAGCAGTGGCCTGGCTAATCCCTAGCGGCTTTAGCGCCACCCTCGGCCCATCGTCGCTACCTGCCGGCCTAAACGCCAACATGCGCAACAGCACCATCTCAAAGCCGCTGCGTGGATCAGGCGCCAACGGCAGATCACGGCGGCCGATCAAACCCATCTGGTAATAGAACTGCACGTCTTCAGCCGGCAATACCTCAGCCAAAGCCAACACACGGTCGCGGTCGCCCTGACCATTGTCGACCGCATCGGGCAGCGCCTGGGCGATAGCCACACGGTGCAAGACATTAAGAATCTCCGCCAGCACCCCGCTCCAGTCAGGCCCCTGCTCGGCCAAATGCCGCACCGCCTCGATCAGGCCGCGCGCATCGCCCTCCAGCAACGCGTGCAAAACGCCATACACCTGGCCGTGATCGAGCGTGCCAAGCATCGCCCGCACATCGGCTGCCAGCACCTTACCTTCACCAAAGGCAATCGCCTGATCGGTCAGGCTCATCGCGTCACGCATCGAGCCATCGGCCGCCCGGCCGAGCAGCCAAAGCGCATCGTCTTCAAACGGGATATTTTCCGCACCCAACACATGGGTCAGGTGCTCGACCACCCGCTCCGGCGGCATGTTCTTCAGTGAGAACTGCAAGCAGCGCGACAAAACAGTCATCGGCAGCTTCTGCGGATCGGTGGTAGCCAGCAGGAACTTGACGTGTGGCGGCGGCTCTTCCAGGGTCTTGAGCAAGGCATTGAACGAGTGAGAAGACAACATGTGCACTTCGTCGATCAGGTAGACCTTGAAGCGCCCGCGGCTCGGCGAATACTGCACGTTGTCCAGCAACTCACGCGTGTCTTCGACCTTGGTGCGACTGGCGGCATCGACCTCGATCAGATCAACAAAACGCCCCTCATCGATCTCCTTACAGATAGAACAAACACCACAGGGCGTCGAACTGATCCCGGTTTCGCAATTCAGGCACTTGGCGATAATGCGCGCAATGGTGGTCTTGCCAACCCCACGGGTGCCGGTAAACAGATAGGCGTGGTGCAAACGCTGTGTGTCGAGGGCATTGATCAGCGCCTTGAGCACATGGGCCTGGCCGACCATTTCGCGAAACGAGCGCGGACGCCACTTTCGTGCAAGAACCTGATAACTCATCTAAAACCATCGCGAGATGAAAGCAAAAGTGGGCTAATCCTAACGGAGCATGGGCCAAATTGCATCCAATGCGCAGCCGGGGCCTGCCGGGCAACAATTACCGGGAATCTGCTTCTGGCCCCGCGATCCACGCCCACCACGCTCTCGCAGGATGATGCGCGTTGCGGGACGAGCGTTTATAGGATGCGTCAGGCCGCGCAGCGATAGCCATCGAGCGGCAGCCCAACCGCCGAGCCTTAAGGGTTATCCGCAGATCATCGTGATGGGTATCGCTGCGCTCAACACCATCCTACGCGGCACGCACCAGGCTTCATTCACAGCCAATTACAAATTTAGCTGGCCAAGACTCAAGCAACCGACTACTATCGGCCTCGTTCGTACCACGCTGTAAGTCAAATAGGCCTTCTGGCCCCCTCGATGGATTTCAGATAAAGAACGCATCCGCCCTATCAAGCGATGCCGCACAGTTCTTAATCAAGCCCAACCTGCTGACTGACAAGGCCGTCTTGCGCAAGCAATGACCTAGCCCGCCTCCGAAGTACCGACCCGTATAAGCATTCGCAATACTGAACTTATGCGTGCAGTCCAGCTCCGATCAGATTCATTCCTTTGGCCCAGAAAGCCAAAAGCTTGGAGCTTTATTTAGCGCAATGACGCGCCCGTAGTTTTAGGAAACACCCAAAAAATGAACACACAACACCAAATTCAGGATGCCATTCGCACCCTATCCGACGCTTTTGCGCCATTCGATTGCCGCATTCTTGCCAGCCGTAAAGGCAACTTCAGCTTCACCATCGTCAACCAGGCCGGTATCGCCCAGCATACCGAGCGCCTGTACCCCGAGCAGTACAGCAGCGAGTCCCTGCCGCACGTAATCGAGCGCGCACGACAATCACTGCTGGCCTGACCGAACTTCACTCCACCCCTGAGGTCAGAAGTGATTAGCCTCAGGATGGAGAACGGTCATGGATAGCATCAATCGCCAGTTCGTCGAACAATTATTCGCCCCCCTACGTGTCACCTTCGGACCACGCCGCCCAGATGGCGGCATTGTCTTGTCCCTGCTCGATGACGCCGACACCACCGCCTACAGCCGCGTCCTCAGCGTCGCCCAGCGCGATGACTCGCAAGCGTTTGCACAGAGCCTGGAAGATATTCGCCTGGAACTCGCCGTGCGAGCCGGCAACATCCCCGCAGAAATGCGCAAGGCACTCAAAGAACAAAACAGCGTCCTCAGCTACCAAATCGACTAAAGCCCCGCACAGCCCCAGGCACCAGACAGGTGCCCGGGTTAGCGGCGCATATACACGCCCCCCGTAGGCTGGGTTAGCGGCGCATACCGCGCACCCACAGCCAACACGCCCGCCAAACGCCGCGTAACCCAACACAGCACCCGCGACTACGCACAAGCCGGCAGATCAATAACCGCAACACCCGCCACAACCAAACGACACCTTCGCGCCACACACAATCCAAACACCCACGCAAAAGCACCTAACTAAAGGTGAAAACAAAAAATTGGGGATTTATTACACAACCCGAGCGGGCTTAAAGATGGAGGCGACCCCACCAGCCACACCCCGGCACACAATGTCACCGCTGCGGCTGCTCCCTTCCAGGCCTGACCGGGTTCACGGTTGATCGTTGCGGGGGGACCGGCAGGGCCACCATAACGCTACCCGCCTTGCGGCGAGCGGGGCCATTGTACCGGCTTGCCTTGAAGTTACAACTCCCCAACGCTCGCGAAACAAAGAAACCCACCAAACAGACTTCAATCACTGCCAATCAGCATCACAACGTCAACCGCACGAAAATCCAGACCGCCAAGCAGAGCGCATTGCGAGCCACGCAAGCTGAGCGCCCGCCAGGCATTGCATGCACCAGGTAGGTTGAGCGCAGCGAAGCCCAACGGTCGCGGTAGGGACGGCAGTTACCTGCCGCCCCCCGCACAGATCCGTACGTGCGGAACTACCGCATACGGCTCCTGCCTCGGGTATATGACGCGAAGCGCTCCTCAGGGTAAGGATGTGCATTTCTGGGTTTAGGTATGTAGAGGTCGGCGAGGCGACCGTAGCGTGACCATTGGAGCCTATTACGCTGACTGCGTCGTATGAGGGCTTGCCGCCATAGACGGCAAACCGCCGAACGAAAACCGCCAAGACGTATCAGGTTCCCCGGCACCGCGTGGTAGTTGAAGTAGCCCCTGACCACCTGGGTAAGCCACTGACCCACTACGTGAACAGACTCGTGGCGTCGACGTTTCAGCTCATCCCGAATAGCCAGCAGCGTCGCACGCATTCGTTTCTTGACCGTCAGTCGCAGTATTTGAAAACCACCGCTTCTGTTGGTACTACAACAGTGTGTAAAGCCCAGGAAGTCAAACGTCTCCGGTTTGCCTAGACCTCGTTTGCTACGATTTCTCGCAGCAAAACGACCAAACTCGATCAGTCGTGTTTTCGAGGCATTGAGGGACAATCCGAACCTGGCCAACCGCTCCTGCAATTGCACCAGAAACTGCTGAGCCTGCCATTGCGTCCTGAAACCCACCACGCTGTCGTCCGCGTAACGCACGACAATCACATCGCCACGGGCATGCCGCTGGCGCCACTGCCTTGCCCACAGATCCAGCACGTAGTGAAGATAGATATTCGCCAGCAACGGCGATATCACTGCACCTTGGGGAGTACCCTTGGTCGCAGCCACCCTACGTCCATGCTCCATTACACCCGCTTGAAGCCACTTGCAGATAAGTCCGAGCATGCGCCGGTCTGCAATCCGGTGCCCCAGAAACATCAGCATCCATTCATGGTCGATCTCATCAAAGAACGACGTGATATCCGCATCCAATATCCAGTTTACCTTCTGACCCTTCAGCGCGACCGTCAACGCATCCAGCGCATCGTGCTGGCTACGTCCCGGTCGAAACCCATACGAGAACCCTAGAAAGTCTTCTTCATAGATCGCATTCAGAACAGTAACGACTGCCTGCTGTACGATCTTGTCCTCCAAAGAGGCAATGCCCAGTGGACGCTGTCTGCCATCAGCTTTGGGGATATAGACCCGCCGTGATGGCGTTGCCCGATAGGCTCCGCTGTGGAGTTTCGCGTGCAAACCGGTTACCCGCTGGAGAAGACCTTCCTCATATTCTCGCCACGACATGCCGTCCACACCCACCGCTGCATCGCGGCGCAGCGCATAAAAGCTCTGCGCCAGTAACTGCGGTGTGATGTGGTGCAGCAACGCCGTGAACTGCATGCCCTTGTTCCTTCGGGCTGCTTCACGTACACCTTCAAGTCCCATCGACGCGCAGTTGATCCGGCTCAGCGTCCGGGGCGCGGGAGGCCTGTTGGTGTTTCCCTTGGCTACGCCCCTTTCCTCCACTATCTCCGCAGGGCCAGGCCCTTTGTTCGATGGCTTCTCAGGTACTACGGACGTATCCGACTTCTCAGCGACGTGGACAGCAGGGTTATGGCTTTTGGCCTTTCCTGCTCCGCCCGGTGCTTGCGCATCGGGCACCGCTGAGATCTCCCAGTTTCTGTGCGAAGGACTTCCCGACGTGCACAGGGTCTCCGACCGCGCGGGATCAGAGCATGACTGGCGTAAAACGCCATGCTCCGTGTTGCCTTCTGCTTCGCTTAACAGCATCGGCATCCCGAACTTGTGATTACGCGGCTCAATGGCTGGCCCATCGGTTTCCCCTGTCAACGCTTCACCCTGCACCTCACGGTGCAACATGCATGACTCGGGGTCTGGTTGATTCGCCATTTCTTACCAGTATCGAACTTTCATCGACTATCCTCCGCCAGCTTTAACTGGCGCACTAAGCGCTCCATAAACGTAAGCGCTCCATAAACCACGGCCGTCAGGACAAAGTCTGCTTTCAGGAGGCTGGGGCTGGTGAGCAGTTCCATGGCAGCAGCGCTTCGTAGCCTTCGACGCTGTTGACCTGCGGCAGGCGTTCGAGGATGTGGCGCAGGT
>JAUSOF010000072.1 GCA_030656145.1 Pseudomonas sp. | reverse complement strand
GCAAACCAACTCGGAAACCAAGATCAAGAAGCTGTCCAAGCGTCTGAAGTTGATGGAGGCCTTCCTCGGCTCCGGCAACTTGCCTGAGTGGATGGTGTTGACCGTTCTGCCGGTTCTGCCGCCAGATCTGCGTCCGCTGGTCCCGCTCGACGGTGGCCGCTTCGCGACCTCGGATCTCAACGATCTGTATCGCCGCGTGATCAACCGTAACAACCGCCTCAAGCGCCTGCTCGATCTGTCCGCGCCGGACATCATCGTGCGCAACGAAAAGCGCATGTTGCAGGAAGCGGTCGACGCCCTGCTCGACAACGGCCGTCGCGGTCGCGCCATCACTGGCTCGAACAAGCGTCCGCTGAAGTCCTTGGCCGACATGATCAAGGGTAAGCAAGGTCGCTTCCGTCAGAACCTGCTCGGTAAGCGCGTGGACTACTCCGGTCGTTCGGTAATTACCGTGGGCCCGACCCTGCGTCTGCATCAGTGCGGTCTGCCGAAGAAGATGGCTCTCGAGCTGTTCAAGCCGTTCATTTTCGGCAAGCTGGAAATGCGTGGTCTTGCGACTACCATTAAAGCCGCGAAGAAGATGGTCGAGCGCGAGCTGCCAGAGGTGTGGGACGTACTCGCCGAAGTGATTCGCGAACACCCCGTACTGCTCAACCGTGCACCCACCCTTCACCGTCTGGGCATCCAGGCGTTTGAACCGGTTCTGATCGAAGGTAAAGCGATTCAGCTGCACCCGTTGGTTTGCGCCGCGTACAACGCCGACTTCGACGGTGACCAGATGGCCGTGCACGTACCGCTGACGCTGGAAGCTCAGCTGGAAGCGCGCGCACTGATGATGTCGACCAACAACATCCTGTCGCCTGCCAACGGTGAGCCGATCATCGTACCGTCCCAGGACGTGGTACTGGGTCTGTATTACATGACCCGCGAAGCGATCAATGCCAAGGGCGAAGGTCGCGTGTTTGCCGATCTGCAGGAAGTTGACCGGGTATTCCGCGGTGGCGAAGCTTCGCTGCACGCCAAGGTCAAGGTACGGATAAACGAAGTCATTCGTGACCGCGACGGTACCATCACCAAGAACACCCGCATCGTCGACACCACTGTCGGCCGTGCGCTGCTGTTCCAGATCGTGCCGGACGGCCTGTCGTATGACGTGGTCAACCACTCGATGAAGAAGAAGGCGATCTCCAAGCTGATCAACCAGTGCTACCGCACCGTTGGCTTGAAAGACACCGTCATCTTTGCCGACCAATTGATGTACACCGGTTTCGCTTATTCGACCATCTCCGGTGTGTCGATTGGCGTGAACGACTTTGTTATCCCGGATGAGAAAGCGAGCATCATTGACGCTGCTACCGAGGAAGTTAAGGAGATCGAATCGCAGTACGCCTCCGGCCTGGTAACCCAGGGCGAGAAGTACAACAAAGTGATCGACCTCTGGTCCAAGGCCAACGACGAAGTGTCCAAGGCGATGATGGCTAACCTTTCGAAAGAAAAGGTCATCGACCGTCACGGCAATGAAGTCGAGCAGGAGTCCTTCAACTCCATGTACATGATGGCTGACTCCGGCGCGCGGGGTTCTGCTGCGCAGATCCGTCAGCTCGCTGGTATGCGCGGTCTGATGGCCAAGCCGGACGGCTCGATCATCGAAACGCCGATCACCGCGAACTTCCGCGAAGGTCTGTCGGTTCTGCAGTACTTCATCTCGACGCACGGTGCGCGTAAGGGTCTTGCGGATACCGCGTTGAAAACTGCTAACTCCGGTTACCTGACCCGTCGTCTGGTTGACGTGGCCCAGGATCTGGTAGTGACTGCAATCGATTGCGGCACCGAGCATGGCCTGCTGATGACGCCGCACATTGAAGGTGGTGATGTGGTTGAGCCGCTGGGTGAGCGCGTACTGGGTCGAGTACTCGCCCGTGACGTGTTCAAGCCGGGCACTGACGAAGTCATCGTGCCGGCTGGCACCCTGGTTGACGAGCAGTGGGTTGAGTTCATCGAGCTGAACAGCATCGACGAAGTTATCGTGCGTTCGCCGATCAGCTGTGAAACTCGCTACGGCATCTGTGCCAAGTGCTACGGTCGCGACCTGGCTCGTGGTCACCAGATCAACATCGGTGAAGCGGTCGGCGTTATTGCTGCCCAGTCGATTGGTGAGCCGGGTACTCAGCTGACCATGCGTACGTTCCACATCGGTGGTGCGGCTAGCCGGACGTCGGCAGCTGACAGCGTTCAGGTGAAGAACGGCGGCATGATTCGCCTGCACAACCTCAAGCATGTCGAGCGTCTCGACGGTAACCTGGTAGCGGTATCGCGCTCCGGCGAGCTGGCGATTGCCGATGAGTTTGGGCGTGAGCGTGAGCGTTACAAGCTGCCGTATGGTGCAGTAATTTCCGTCAAGGAAGGCGACAAGGTCGACGCTGGCGCAATCGTCGCCAAGTGGGACCCGCACACCCACCCGATCGTTACCGAAATGAAAGGTACCGTGACCTACGTGGGCATGGAAGAAGGCATCACCATCAAGCGTCAGACTGACGAATTGACGGGTTTGACCAACATCGAAGTCCTCGATCCGAAGGATCGTCCGGCTGCCGGCAAGGACATCCGTCCGGCCGTGAAGATGGTGGGTGTGGATGGTAAGGATCTGTTGCTGCCGGGTACCGACGTACCTGCCCAGTACTTCCTGCCGGCCAACGCCTTGGTGGGTGTGGCGAACGGTGTCCAGGTCGGTGTGGGTGATGTTATCGCCCGTATCCCGCAGGAAACCTCCAAAACTCGCGACATTACCGGTGGTTTGCCGCGTGTTGCCGACTTGTTCGAAGCGCGTCGTCCGAAAGAAGCCTCGATCCTGGCTGAAATCAGCGGCACCATCGCCTTCGGTAAAGAGACCAAGGGCAAGCGTCGCCTGGTCATTACTCCGAACGATGGCAGTGATCCGTACGAAGAACTGATTCCGAAGTGGCGCCACCTGAACGTGTTCGAAGGTGAGCAGGTCAACAAGGGTGAAGTTATCTCCGACGGCCCGAGCGACCCGCACGATATCCTGCGTCTGCTGGGTGTCAGTGCGCTGGCCAAGTACATCGTCAATGAGATTCAGGACGTGTACCGCCTGCAGGGCGTGAAGATCAACGACAAGCATATCGAAACCATCCTGCGCCAGATGCTGCGCAAGGTTGAAGTGGCTGAGTCGGGTGATTCCAACTTCATCAAGGGCGACCAGATGGAGCTGACTGCAGTACTGGGCGAGAACGAGCGTCTGGCTGCAGACGACAAGTTCATCGCCAAGTACACCCGGGTGCTGATGGGTATCACCAAGGCTTCGTTGTCCACCGAGTCGTTTATTTCGGCGGCATCGTTCCAGGAAACAACCCGCGTACTCACCGAAGCGGCTGTTACTGGCAAGCGCGACTTCTTGCGCGGCCTGAAAGAAAACGTGGTGGTAGGCCGTTTGATCCCGGCCGGTACCGGTTTGGCTTACCACGCCGAGCGCAAGCGCCGACGTGAAGCTGACAAGCCGGTACGCGTTAGCGCCAGTGAAGTGGAAGCTGCACTGACCGAAGCGCTGAACTCCAGCGGCAATTGAGTGAGCAGCCCTGATGCTTCGGCAATGGGGCTGTAGCTTGACGTGGTGCGCAAGTCTAATTAGACTCATGCACCCCTAAATTTGGCAGGGCACGTGCCCTGCCAAATTGCTTTTGTTGAAAATAAATAGCGTCGAAAGACAACAGTGGAGCTAGTAGATGGCAACTATCAACCAGCTGGTACGTCAGCCGCGTAAGCGTATCGTCGAGAAATCCGACGTGCCTGCGCTGCAGAATTGCCCGCAACGTCGTGGCGTATGCACTCGCGTGTATACCACTACGCCGAAAAAACCGAACTCGGCACTGCGTAAAGTTTGCCGTGTGCGTCTGACCAACGGTTTCGAGGTTTCCTCGTACATCGGCGGTGAAGGCCACAACCTGCAAGAGCACAGCGTGGTACTGATCCGTGGCGGTCGCGTAAAAGACTTGCCAGGTGTGCGTTACCACACCGTTCGCGGTTCTTTGGATACTTCCGGCGTCAAAGGTCGTAACCAGGGTCGTTCGAAGTACGGTACCAAGCGTCCGAAGTAATCGGTGCTTGAGCTGAAACTGCAGTTTTCTATTTTTCTGAGTCGATAAGAGTAAGGTCGGGCGTCCTCTTTGTGAGGCAGTCCCGGGCTAACCTGAAGACCGTTTGAGGGCTTATCAAATGCCAAGACGTCGTGTAGCAGCCAAGCGCGAAGTGCTTGACGATCCAAAATACGGTAGCCAAATCCTGGCCAAGTTCATGAACCACGTGATGGAAAGCGGCAAGAAAGCCGTTGCCGAGCGTATCGTTTATGGCGCCCTGGACAAGGTTAAAGAGCGTAAGAACAGCGATCCCCTGGAAATCTTCGAGAAAGCTCTCGACGCCATCGCTCCGCTGGTCGAAGTGAAGTCGCGCCGTGTAGGCGGTGCTACTTACCAGGTT
>JAUSOF010000096.1 GCA_030656145.1 Pseudomonas sp. | reverse complement strand
AAAATCGGCACCGAACAGCGCCTTGGCGCGGTCAATGGCCAGCTGCTCGACCACATCGACATGCTCGCAGCCGCCGTAGTAGCGCTTGCCCGGATAGCCTTCGGCGTACTTGTTGGTCAGGCCGCTGCCCTGGGCCTGCATGACCCGCTTGCTGGTGTAGTTTTCCGAGGCGATCAGCTCGATGTGATGCTCCTGACGACGCTCCTCGGCATCCATCGCGCTGAGCAGTTCGTCGTCGTAGCCTTTGATTTGGTCTTGTTTGCTGAACATCGCTGATCTCCTGCGGTGCCACGTTGTGGCGCATCTGTGTCTGAATAGAGGTCGAACCCCTGTGCAGCCGATGGTATGACTCGCCCTGACTAGCCAGATGCCTATGCACGCCACGGGAGGTTGCGTTTGCGACATGCGCGTTTGCGACATGCGCGTGGCGATAGGTTGCTGGCGGTCATGCGAATGTTTCGCCGCGGCCCGGCCGAGCGTCGCGCCAGGCAGGCGGGGCCGTCAGTGCAGCCAGTATTGGCGCAGAGCCGCGAGCAGCAGAAAGTGCCCGGGATAGAACAGGTAGGCCCAGCGCCGTACCGGAGGGATGCGGATCTGTAGTGGCTGGCGCAGCAGCCAGAGACCGAACAGCGGCGCCAGGGCGCAGCTGAGGATCACCGCCCAGGCAAAGGGATCGCCGCGCGCCGCATCGACATAGAAGGGTGGCCAGTAATTGGCGAGCAGGCACAGTAGTAACGGCCAGATCCAGGACGGATGGGGTCGCTTCAATGCATAGACGAAGGCCGCCGGCAGCAAGGCCCCGGCGGCGCCGAACATCAGCCAGGGATGGCCGATAACGGCCAGCAGCAGGGCGCCCAGCGCCAGCCAGCGCGCCTGGCCACTGGGCTGCTGCACGCCACTGGCGATCAGCAGACCGAGCACCAGGGTCGGCAGCACATTGAGCGACTGCGGCGCCTGCACCAACAGCCGATACGGCCACTCGGAAAGCAGCGAGAACAGCAGCAACAGACCGAGATAGCGCAGCGGCACCGGCAGGCGCGGTCGTGCCGACGGCCGCACCAGATTGGCGGCGATGGCCAGGCAGAACAGCGGAAAGGCCAGGCGGCCGGGAATGTAGAGCGGGTACAGCGGCGGCCAGACATGCCGCAGGTGATCGATCAACATGCTCAGCAGCGCCAGCCACTTGAGCAGATCCAGCGCAGCATCACGCGGCTGGCAGGCAAGGAGTGGAGGAAGGGGCGGCATGCTGGTGCTCACAAGTCAGCGGCTGGTGATCGACGTTAACCCAGGATCGCCGCCGCTGCCCATCCAGCGTCACGTGAGCAGCGCGCCGCCGGTACTGCGATCAGCCCTGCAGCTTGGCGTTGCAGCTGCTGGAGGCGGTTACCAGGCGCTGTTGCAGCGCAGGGTCAGGTTGCGGCTGGCTACGCATCGCTTCCAACTCTGCTTGGCTGAACTCGCTGCTGACCTTGTCGGCCGCGCATTCGCAGAAGGCCTGTAGCTGTGCCTTGCTGTGGGTGGCTTGGGCGCCTGCCACGCACTCGTTGACGAACTCGGTTTTGGCACCCGCTGGCCAGTCAGCGGCAGTGGCAGGCAGGGCAAAGGCCAGGGGAATGAAAAGCGCAATCAGATAGCGGTAGCTCATGGAGGACTCCTGTTTGGGTCAATTGCGTCGGCAAGTGCTGCCGGGACCCTGGTTGTGAGGCCGTCTGTTGCCGTGAGTTCCTTTTTATTTGCCTGCGGTCGCCTGCCAGTCGTTCGGCGGCCCGGACAGCGCCTGGACTCAACAAGATGTCGCCACAGCAGGCTGCCCGCAGTCGGCTGCGCGGGTAAAGTAGTGCCATACGCCGATGATCCAGCAAGAAGGAACGAGCAATGTCCGATTCATCGCAGCAGTTCGCCAGCGACAACTATTCCGGCATCTGTCCAGAAGCCTGGGCCGCCATGGCCGAGGCCAATCACGGCCATGATCGCGCTTACGGCGACGACCAGTGGACGGCGCGCGCCGCCGATCATTTTCGCGAGTTGTTCGAAACCGACTGTGAAGTGTTCTTCGCCTTCAACGGCACTGCAGCCAACTCCCTGGCCCTGGCGGCGCTGTGCCAGAGCTACCACAGCGTGATCTGCTCGGAGACCGCCCACGTCGAGACCGACGAATGCGGCGCCCCGGAGTTCTTCTCCAATGGATCGAAATTGCTGTTGGCCAAGACCGAGAATGGCAAGCTGACCCCCGAGGCAATCCGTGAGCTGGCGCTCAAACGGCAGGACATTCATTTCCCCAAGTCGCGGGTGGTGACCCTGACCCAGGCCACCGAGGTCGGCACTGTCTATCGCCCCGAGGAAGTCCGCGCGATCAGCGCCACCTGCCGCGAACTAGGCCTCAATCTGCACATGGACGGCGCGCGCTTCTCCAACGCCTGCGCTTTTCTTGGTTGCAGCCCCGCCGAGCTGACCTGGAAGGCCGGCGTCGATGTGCTCTGCTTCGGCGGCACCAAGAATGGCATGGCGGTGGGCGAGGCGATCCTGTTTTTCAACAAGGCGCTGGCCGAAGACTTCGACTACCGCTGCAAGCAGGCGGGCCAGCTCGCGTCGAAAATGCGCTACCTCTCCGCGCCCTGGGTCGGCCTGCTACAGAGCGGCGCCTGGCTGAAATACGCCCGTCATGCCAACCAGTGCGCGCGTCTGCTCGCCGAGTTGGTCAGCGACGTGCCCGGTGTGAGCCTGATGTTCCCGGTCGAAGCCAACGGGGTGTTCTTGCAGATGTCCGAGCCGGCCTTGGAAAATCTGCGCGCCAGGGGCTGGCGTTTCTACACCTTTATCGGTGCCGGTGGCGCGCGCTTCATGTGCTCCTGGGATAGCGAAGAAGAGCGGGTGCGCGAACTGGCTGCGGATATCCGCATGGCTATGGCTGCGGTCTAGGCCACGCCTGTCCGGCTCTGGTGATAGGCCTGAGCCGGTCGCCACAGGTAATGCCATTGAGTATCAGCGGGTCGGTTTCATTCTGCGCACAAAAACTGTGCAGCGAACTGTGGATAAGCTGTTCATGCCAGCCGCTAGCCCTCGCTGCGTATGCCCGTGCCCGTGCTGATCAATAAACATCCGATATGCCCATGGCCGGGGCGAGTCTGTGACGTGGCTGAGCTTTTTCACCCAGGATCAGCAGGCGCGTCTAGCCTGCTCATTGCGCTGCGGGGCTGCCGGCAGCGCAGAGTCGCAGCGCCTCGATCAATAATCGATGACCACGTCGCCTTGAGGCACGCTGCAGCAGGACAAGATATAGCCGTCGGCGACGTCCTCGTCGGTGATCCCGCCGTTGTGTTCCATACTCACTTCACCCGCAGTCTTCATTACCTTGCAGGTACCGCAGATGCCCATGCCGCAGGCCTTGGGGATGTGCAGGCCGAGTTTGGCGGCCGCGGCATGCACGGTCTCGCCTGGATCGATGCGAATGCTCTTGCCGGTGGCGGCGAATGCCACCTGATGCTGGTCAGCGATTGGCACGGGTTCGGCGTCGGCGGCTTCTGCAGCCAGCTCCTTGGCCTCGGCGCGAATCTCTGGCGGTGTCGCGCCGAATGACTCTTCATGATAGCGCTGCATGTCGAAGCCATTGTTTTCGAGCAGATGCTTGACCGCATTCATATAGGGCGTAGGCCCGCAGCAAAAGATTTCCCGCTCCATGAAGTCTGGTGTCATCAGCTCCAGCATCTTCTGGTTGAGGTAGCCACGGTAGCCGGCCCAGGCCTCGCCGAAGCCGTGTTTCTCACAGATGATGTGCAGGCTGAAGTTGTTGATCCGCGCTGCCATGTGCTCAAGTTCGCGGTGGAAGATGATGTCCTTGGGCGTGCGCGCACTGTGCACGAAGACCATGTCGACGTTGGCGTTGGTGTCATAGAACCAGCGCGCCATGGACATCACTGGAGTAATGCCCACGCCGCCGCTGAGGAGCAGCACCTTGTCCGCCGGGAAGTCGATGGCGTTGAACAGCCCGACCGGACCATGCACCGCCAGCTCCTGGCCTTCCTGCAGGTTGTCGTGCAGCCAGTTGGAGACCTTGCCGCCAGGCATCCGTTTGATCGAAATGGAGAAGCTGTAGGGCACCGACGGCGAACTGGAAATGGTGTACGAACGCATTATCAGCTGCTCGTCGATTTCCAGCTCCAGGGTGACGAACTGGCCGGGCTTGAAGAAGAACAGCACCGGTTGTTCGGCCATGAAGCAGAAGGTGCGAACGTCCCAGGTCTCCTGGATCACCTTGACGCAGCGCACCACATGGCGGCCGTTGCTCCAGGTCTGAGTGGTAACGGGATTGAGGAAATCGTTCGACATGGTCGGTATCTCGCGCGCAGCGGCCTGATGTTGGCCTATTGCGGTGGATTGTGCGCAACGGTTAATGCACTCATTTACCCATGAGCGACATTTACATGCTTATCGCGACCTGCCGCCTGCCGCGCGGCTTGCCGCGTCGGAAACGGATGTGGCCATGTCGCCCATGGATAAGGTTTGCTCCGCGTCCATCGCCACACTCAACCCCAGCCGAAGCAAACGGATAAGAGCGCACGACCATTGTTCCACGTAGCCAGTCGCCATTCGGCAGGCGACTTACGAGGGGTCAGTCACGCCGCCTTGCGTAGCAACCGAAACAGCCACTTTTTGCGGCGCTCGCACGGCGAGCCGCCATTGAGGAGTTACCGATGGACGTCACTTCCACCCTGAGTCTGGGCGATCCCCTGGAACCGGCACGCAAGGCCACCGCCGAGATGCTGCAAAGCCGCGAGCGTACCTTCTCGTTGCCGCAACCGTTTTACAGCGACGAGCGCCTGTTCCAGATCGATATGCAGGAGATCTTTCACAAGGAATGGCTGATCGCCGGCATGACCTGCGAGATTCCGGCCAAGGGCAACTACCTGACCCTGCAAATTGGCAATAACCCGATCATCGTCATCCGCGGCGCCGAAGGTGTGGTGCATGCCTTCCACAACGTCTGTCGCCATCGCGGTTCGCGTCTATGCACCAGCGACAAGGGCAAGGTGGCCAAGCTGGTCTGCCATTACCACCAGTGGACCTACGAAATCGACGGGCGTCTGCTGTTTGCCGGCACCGAGATGGGCGCCGACTTCGACATGAAGGATTACGGCCTCAAGCCGGTGCAGTGCAAAACTGCAGGCGGTTACATCTTCATCTCTCTGGCCGAAAATCCGCCAGCAATCGACGACTTTCTCGCCACCCTGGCTCATTACATGGAGCCCTACGACATGGAGAACACCAAGGTGGCCGTGCAGTCCACCTTGATGGAAAAGGCCAACTGGAAGCTGGTGCTGGAAAACAACCGTGAGTGCTACCACTGCAATGGCGCGCACCCGGAGTTGCTCAACACCCTGCTGGAATGGGACGACGTCACCGATCCGCGCGCCAATCAGGCGTTCAAGGATCACGTCGCCGAGTCTGCCGCCAAGTGGGACGCCGAAAAGATCCCCTATGCCCACGCCAGCTTCGGCCTGCGTAACCGTATCGTGCGCATGCCGTTGCTCAAGGGCACGGTGTCCATGACCATGGACGGCAAACAAGGCAGCAAGAAGCTCATGGGGCGGATCCAGAATCCCGAACTCGGCTCTATGCGTATCCTCCATCTGCCGCACTCGTGGAACCACTGCATGGGCGATCACATCATCGTCTTTACCGTATGGCCGATCAGTGCGCAGGAAACCATGGTCACCACCAAGTGGCTGGTGCACAAGGACGCAGTGGAAGGCGTGGACTACGACGTGGCGCGCCTGCGCCAGGTGTGGGACGCGACCAACGATCAGGATCGTCGTCTGGCCGAGGAGAACCAGCGCGGCATCAACTCCACGGCTTATCAGCCTGGGCCGTACTCGAAAACCTACGAGTTTGGTGTGGTCAACTTTGTCGACTGGTACAGCGAGCGCCTGCTCAGCAATCTAGGCGCTGAACCGGCAGCCTATTTGCGTCAGGTCAACGACTGAGTGTAACTGCCAGCCCGCTTTAATGAGGGCTGGCACGTTTCTGGGGGTGGGTTGATGTCGATTGGTTTAGGGCTGGTTATTCTGCTGACCTTATATAGTGGCATCGCCACCTGGCGTATCCAGCGATCTACGGCGTTGAAGGTGGGGCAGTCACCTGGAGCATCGGAGCGCTGAGTTATCCGCCGGGAGGATTGCGCGGCAGACGTAGTTTTACGTGGACTTTGAATTTAATGGTTGACGCAGTTTCTGTTGGGCCTATAATCCGCACCTCTTCTGGCGCAGGCTTCTCGGTAAACCTCTTGTAAAACAAGAAGTTAGCTTAAAAAGAGAAGTTGCAAAGCAGCGAAAGCTGTGTAGAATGCGCCGGGCTGACAGGGTGGTGGTTAAGGTCCTGTTGGTGATTGGTTCGAGGTGATCGAAAGCGGTAACGAGGTAGTTGACAGCGGTTTGAAACGCTGTAGAATTCGCCTCCCGCTAACGAGATGCTAGAAGCTGATCGGAAGCGCAGGCGGTTGAATAGAAAGAGTTTCTTCGGAAATGAGATTCGAAAAACAGCTTGACGGAAGATGAGGCTGCTGTAGAATGCGCGCCTCGGTTGAGACGAAAGGATCAACCACCGCTCTTTAACAACTGAATCAAGCAATTCGTGTGGGTGCTTGTGAGGTAAGACTGTTAGTCGCAAGATTATCAGCATCACGAGTAACCATTCGTTAATTCGAGAGTTTATTTGGAAATGCTGAGCCAAGTTTAGGGTTTTCACAAAACCCAAGCA
>JAUSOF010000095.1 GCA_030656145.1 Pseudomonas sp. | reverse complement strand
CAGCGCACAAATCTACAGCCTGGTGGAAACCGCCAAGGCCAACGGCCAGGAGCCTTACGCTTACCTGCGCCACATCCTCGAACGCCTGCCGCAGGTCAACAGCGTCGAAGGCTACGAAGCGCTGCTGCCATGGAACTGCTCGCCAGCCCCAGCCTCCTGAAAGCAGACTTTGTCCTGACGGACGTGGTTTATGGAGCGCTTACTTTTAAGCTGCTATTTTCAGTGCCGGCTGCTCCCTTTCCGGGTTGAGTGTGACGGTGCCGATGGGTTGCCAATTTCGCGTTGCACCTGACCAGCGATGCGGGTGTTTAAAACGGGCTTGCTGATACAGCAGATGACGCTTGGCCAGCACCTCTTGATCCTTTCCACGATGGCGCTGCGCCGGGGGGAGCATTGCACTTATGAGTTGAACTCTGGCGGCGTTTCAGCGAGGAGGCCAAGCGTTTCTTCGATAAGAAGAAGGCGAAAACTAACAACGTGGTAGCCACTAAGGCTCTGGCCCACAAACTGGCCCGAGCGAGCTATCACATTCTCAAGGAGAAGCAGCCTTTTGATGTAAAACGCTGCTTCGCCTGAGGCGAGTAAGGTGGCAGTAGGTCAGCCTGAAAGGGGACTGGACGAGAGCCAACTGGTCTGAGTGGAGGCCTACTGTCACCGCCTGAGTGTGTTGTACCCGAGTCGCCTGCCAAGTGAGCCAGCAGAGACTGGACGTGTAGTTTTTCTACGCGAGCCACAGTTCTGTGACATGTTTTGGACACATTGGCGGCACCAACGTTTCTCTGGGGCGGGTTACCGCCAGGGCGGTGCTGAACCATAGCTACCGCTTGATCCATATGGGTGACTGGCGCGACTCGGTCGCAGCCACGTACGAGGAAACGGGTTCGACCGGCCAACTAACCAGGTTCGGGGTTGGAAACACTCTGCTATTAAAAGCAGAGCGGGTTGCTTTGAGTCTTGACGTTGGGTCGGCTAATGGGTGTCCCCTTCCCCTATATCCTGGGCAGTCGCAGTCCTGAGCTGCTTTCAGGGCACCAGCAGTACCGGTCTGCGCGCTTCTCGGGCAATGGCTTCGGCGGTGCTGCCAAGCAGCAGTTCCTTGATCGGGGTGGTGCCGCGTTTGCCGATGATCAGCAGGGCGGCATTTTCCTGTTCAGCGGCTTTGGTTATCTCTTTGGCAGGTGAGCCTTTGAGGCGCCGTGCGGTGGCGTTGGCATGTTGCCCACTGATTGCAGTCAGGCAGCGCTCGGCCTCTACGTCGTCATCGTGTTCACCGTCGTCAACCCAGATCACTAGCCCGTGATGACCCTTGTGCATGAAGTCGTGAAAGCGCGCCTCTGCGGCATGAACCGAGGCTGAACCATCGGTTGCCAGCATGATCAGGCCATCCGGCTCAGGGGTCTTGCCATCCAGCGGCAGGACCAGCAACGGAATACGCGTCATGCGGGCCAGATTCAGGGCAATGTTGCCACGCAGGATTTCGCGGCTGCTGGAGTGGCTGCAGTTCAGCGTGATAACCGCATCCGCGCTATGTAGGCGGGCGACCTCTAGCAGTTCAGAGGCTGCAAAGCCCCTGCGAACGACAACCTCAACCTGCAGGCCAAGATCAGCTGACAGTTTGCTTGCCAGAGCCTTGAGCTTGCCTGCAACGACGGCTTGGTTGTCATGGATATGCTGACGGCGGAAAGTCTCGATGACGTGTACCAGCGTCAGCTGTTGCACGCCCATCAGCGGGATAATGGCAGGCAGATAATCGAGGGTACGATCCCAGTCTGCGCTGTAGTCAACACTGAGAATGCAGTGCTTGAGCATGTTGAACTCCTTATCGGGTTTACATGTTGCAGCCTGTCTGAAGAGGGTGTTTGTAGATTACTGCGTTCGGCCATGCGGCGTTGAAAGCAACCCGGGGCGCGGCGTCTCACAAGGTTCATGTACAGCTCGTACACGGCGCTTTTTCGGCTGATGTGGTCTTGCCTGACCCCTGACTATCGCTCGCTATTTGTTAAATATCCTCTTGAGCCTAGTACTGCCTGGGTCAGGGGCAATTGATATGGATCAAGAGAGAAAAAGGGGGCGAGCATTACGGGCTAACTGATTCTCCCAAGCTAGCCAGCTAGTCAAAGCGGGGCCTCAATACGGGGCGGGGTCACGGGCATAACAGCAAATTACAGGGCGCCGGCCAGGATAGCCCTGAGCCTGGCTGTGCTTTGCGGAGAACCTGGTGCGGGCGGGGATGGTGCGCAATTCAGCCGCAATGGCCCCTTCAATCGCGCACCCTTGGTGTCACCCGCCGATCAGAGAATCGGTACATCGCCGACTTTTTCGCCGCGCTCATAAACCACATTGGCCCGGCCAACGATCAACGGGTCAAGGCTGTCGATGTGCTGCAGGTCTTTGCCGGTGTACGGCAGCTTGTGCAGCACATAACGCATGCCATTGAGGCGTGCGCGCTTTTTGCAGGTGGACTTGATCACCGTCCACGGCGCGTCAGCGGTGTCGGTGTAGAAGAACATGGCTTCTTTGGCCTTGGTGTAGTCGTCCCACTTGTCCAGCGAGGCGAGGTCGATAGGGCTGAGTTTCCACTGCTTGAGCGGGTGTTTTTCGCGCTCTTTGAAGCGCCGGCGTTGCTCCTTGCGACTGACCGAGAACCAGAATTTGATCAGGTGCACGTTGTTATGCACGAGCATGCGTTCGAACTCCGGCGCCTGGCGCATGAATTCGAGGTATTCGTTCTCGGAGCAGAAGCCCATCACCCGCTCGACTCCGGCGCGGTTGTACCAGGAGCGGTCGAACATGACGATCTCGCCGGCCGTTGGCAAATGCTGCACATAACGCTGGAAATACCACTGGCCGCGCTCGACCTCGGTAGGCTTCTCCAGCGCGACAATCCGCGCACCACGAGGGTTGAGGTGCTCCATGAAGCGTTTGATCGAGCCGCCCTTGCCCGCTGCGTCGCGGCCTTCGAACAGGATCACCACCTTCTGCCCGGTTTCCTTGACCCACGCCTGCAGCTTGAGCAGCTCGACCTGGAGGTGATACTTCTCGTGTTCGTAGCGCTTGCGCGACATCAGGTTCTTGTACGGGTAACCGCCCTGCCGCCAATCGGGGGCCAGTTCATCGTCCGGGTCCGCAGGCTGGGTGGTTTCAGCCGGCGTGAGGGCAGCGTCCAGCAAGCCCTTGCGCAGTGCCTCGGCATCGTCGCCGGAAAGACCGCTGATAAAGGTTGCCAGCGTGTCGCGTAGCGCGGGCACATTCTTCGGGTCGATATGCGCGAGGATGTCTTCAACCGCCACCGCGGTTGACTCGCGTGCGGCCTTGATCGAGTCGGTGACCATTTTCTCTTGCAGCTTAGCGCCTGCGAGTATGGCCTCATGGGCCGGCTCGGCTTGTCCACGCACGGGCAAATGCCGCGCCCTGTGCGTGACTGCCTTGGGGGTGCTGGGAGGGGTTACTGGATCAGCAGGGGTGTCGCTCATGATCGGCTCTCTGAGTGGCTAATACGTAATCGCGATGCGTGCGGCATCAATTATTGAAATCTTCACTCTGTAGCCGATTGCAAACATAGATCCAGGTCATGCCTGCTGCCGATTCTCTCAAACGGCGCTTGAATTAGTCGCGTTCAAGGCCTCTGCTCCCCGCTGTTGCCGTATCCCATAAAACACGCAATACAGTACTGGCAGCACCACCAGGGTCAGCACGGTGGCGAAGCCCAGGCCGAACATGATCACCACCGCCATGCTTTGGAAGAAGGCATCGGCAAGCAGCGGGCTCATGCCCAGGATGGTGGTCAGGGCGGCCATGGATACCGGGCGCACGCGGCTGATGGCGGCGTCTTCAACCGCCTGCTGCGGGTCTTTGCCGCTGGCCAGCTGTAGCTGGATTTCATCGACCAGGACAATGCCGTTTTTCACCAGCATACCGCTCAGGCTGAGCAGCCCCAGCAGGGCCATAAAGCCGAATGGAATGCCGGTGATTAGAAAGCCCAGGGTCACGCCGATCATTGCCAGCGGTACGGTGAGCCAGATCACGGCGGCGCGCTTGAACGAGTCGAAGAGCAAAATGGTGATCATGAACATCGCCAGATAGCCCAGCGGCAGGCTGCCAAACACGGCGGCCTGCGCATCGCTGGAGCTTTCGTACTCGCCGCCCCATTCCAGGCTGTAACCGTCCTGCAGTGGCATGGCCTCGATCGCGGGGCGAATGCGGGCGAACAGCTGCGCGGCAGTCTCGCCGCTGAGCAGGGCCGGGTCGGCTTGTACGGTGAGGGTGCGCTTGCGATCCAGGCGCATGATCAATGGGTCTTCCCATTCGGTGCTGAAGCCCAGCAGCACCTGTTCAATGGGCAGGTAACCGCCACGGGCAGTACTCCACACCTGCAGGTCGTTGAGGCTGTCGGCATTCAGCCGTTCGTTATCCGGGGTGCGGGCAACGATCGGCAGCAGGCGCGTGCCATCACGGTACAAGCCGACATTCGTGCCCGAGAAGCTCATGCGCAGCAGGTCGTCCAGCTCGCTTTTGTCCACGCCCAGTTCGCGCGCGCGGGCTTCGGCAAATTGTGGGCGAATCAGCTTGGTGCGTTCGTGCCAGTCATGGGTCACCGCGTTGGCGACCGGGTCCTGGCGCATCCGGCGGATGGCTTCACTGCCCAGTTGGCGCAGCACTTCGGGGTTGGGACCACTGAAGCGTGCCTCGATCTTGCTGTCGTTGCCGGGGCCGAGCATCAGCTGTTTGAACTTGGGTTTGATCTGCGGGTACTGCTCGGCGACATGCAGTTCCAGCTGGTTGATCAGTGGCTCGATACGCGCCAGGTCATCGGTGCGCACCAGCAGTTGGGCATAGTTGGGGTACTGCTTCTGCGGGGCGTAGGTGAGGATAAAGCGCAGCGCGCCCTGGCCGATGGTGCTGCTGACCGTGGTCACGCCTTCCTGCGCCAGCACATGCTGATCCAGCTCGGCCACCAGTTGCTCGGTGTAGCGAATATCCGTGCCCTGGGGCAGCCACAGGTCGATAAAGAACATCGGTGTGTTGGACGGCGGAAAGAAGCTCTGGCGCACGTTGCCGAAGCCGGCGATGGCGACTACCAGCAGCACGCTCAGCAGCCCCAGGGTCAGGCTGCGGCGCTGCAGGGCCACGTCGAGCAGGGCGCGGTAGGCGCTGAAAATCACGCCGCCATAGGGATCGCCCTGGGGTTGGCCGATCAGTGTCTGGTTGTCACGGAAGAACAGGCTGGCGAAAAACGGGGTGAGGGTGATGGCGGTGACCCAGCTCAGCAGCAGGGAAATCATCAACACCTGGAACAATGACAGGCAGAACTCGCCGGTGGAGTCATCGGACAGGCCGATGGGGGCGAAGGCGATGATTGCAATCAGGGTCGCACCGAGCAGCGGCAGATTGGTTTGCTTGACGATGCCCCGCGCGGCGTCGAGGGTGCTCTGGCCGCGTTGGCGACCGACCAGAATGCCTTCGACCACGACAATGGCGTTGTCCACCAGCATGCCGAGGGAGATCACCAGGGCTCCCAGCGAAATGCGTTGCAGCTCGATACCCAGCAGGCGCATGAAGATAAAGCTGCCGAGTACCGTCAGGGCCAGGATCAGGCCGATCAGCAGGCCACTGCGCATGCCCATGAAGACCAGCAGCACGGCGATCACAATCACCACCGAGGCGACGAAGTTGAGCACGAAGCCCTGCACCGAGGCCTGCACTTCAGCCGCCTGGTCATAGAACACCTGCAGCTGCATGCCGGCCGGGCGCTGGGCGTCCAGCTCGGCCAGGCGCGCATTGAGGGTCGCACCGACGTCCACCACGTTGACCTTGGGCGCGAAGGACACGCCCAGGGTCAGGGCGGGTTGCCCGTTCATGCGATAAAGGTTGCTCGGTGCTTCACTGAAGCCGCGGCTGACCTGGGCGATATCGCCCAGGGTGACCTGCTGCGAGCTGCCTGGATCGCTGATGATCAGCCGTTCCAGCTCGCGTACATCCTGCAGCTCGCCGGTGGGGTGCAGGCGAATCGACTCGCTGCCGACCAGAACGCGCCCGGCGTTGGACACCACGTTTTGCTGGCTCAGCACTTGGGCCAGGCGCTGCGGGGCGATGCCCAGGGCGCTCATCTTGCTGCGCGAGATTTCCACCTGCACCTGTTCCTGGCGCGCGCCGGCCAGCGTCACCTTGCCCACGCCCGGCAGCAGCACCAGCTCACGCCGCAGGTAGTCGGCGAAGTCGCGCAGCTCCTGGGCGCTGTAGCCCTCGCCGGTGACCAGCAGGAAGAAGCCGAACACATCGCTGAAGTCGTCACGGATCTGCGGCGGATTGACCCCCGGTGGCAGGTTGGGCTGCAGGTCGTTGATCTTGCGCCGCAACTCGTCCCAGATCTGCGGGATCTGCTCGGCTTTGTAGTGGCTGTGCAGCTCCAGGCTGATCTGCGACAGCCCGGCGCTGGAGATCGAGGTGACCTTCTTGATCGACGGCAATTGCTGGATGGCGTTTTCCAGCGGGTAGCTGACTTCTTCTTCCACCTGCTGCGGCGAGGCGCCGGGGTAGCTGGTGATGACCATGGCGTTTTTCAGGGTGAAGGAGGGGTCTTCCAGGCGGCCGATGCCGAGAAAGGCCATCAAGCCACCGATGCCCAAGACCAGGGTCACCAGCCAGCTGGTGACCCTGCGCTGGATAAAATAGCCGGCGATATCCATTTACAGTCCCCGCTCGCGTACCCAGGGCCTTATCGCCTGGCCTTCTTCCAGCTCGGCGCCGCCGACGGCCACTATCTGCTCGCCAGGCTCCAGGCCACTGAGCACCTCGATGCTGTCGCGGTTGAGCTGGCCCACCTCCACGGCTCGGCCGCTCAGGTACAGCACGCCGTCCTGCTCGCGCACCACCCAGACCTGCTTGGCGCTGGCCGGGCCGGCGTCGGCGCTGAATACCGCTTCCACCGGCACCAGCAGGCGATTGTCCGGGGTGCGCGAAAGCTGGGCGAAATCCACCCTGACCGTGGCGCTCATGCCGGGCAGCAGATTGAGCTCCTCGGGGCGGGGCATGGACAAGGTGACCTGATAGGTCAGGGTGCGCGGGTCGGGCTGGGTGCTGTGCTCCTTGTACACCGCCTCGAACTCGCGGTCGGGCAGGCTGTCGAGGGTCACGCTGGGGTGGTAGTTGAGGCTGTCTTCACGGCTGCGCAGGTTGGTCAGCAGGTTTTCCGGCAGCTGGAACAACACATCCAGGCTGTCGCCGCTCTGCAGGGTGACGATTGGTTGTTTGGCCTGCACCACCTGGAAATTGTCCACGTGGGTGTTGGCCACTACACCGTCGAAGGGGGCAAGGATGCGGGTGTACTCAAGCTCCTGGAGGGCCAGGCTGAGTGCGGCGCTGGCCGAGTCACGGTTGGCCTTGCGCTGGTCGTGTTCGGAACGGGAGATCAGCTGCCGCTCCAGCAGTTTGGCGATGCGCTGGTACTGGGCGTTGGCCAGGTCGAAGCTGGCCTGGCGATCACGCACCCGCAGGCGCTGGTCGGTGTCTTCGATGCTGGCAATCAATTGGCCGCGCTTGACCTGCTGACCCTGTAGCACCTCCAGGCTTTTTAGCTGGCCACCGATGCGGAAGGACAGCTCGGCTTCCTCGGTGGCCTTGAGCCGCGCCGGGAATTCGCGCAGGCGCTGCGCTGCCGGGTCTTCCACGGTAAACAGCTTGGCCAGGCGTGGTGCCTGTTCCTGCGGGGCGGGGGGCTGGCCGCACGCGCTCAGCAACAGGCTGAGCGGCAGGCACAAGTAGAAGAAGGCGCGAAGGTTCACGATGACTATCCCTGATAACGACAAGATCAACAGTAAGGTCGCACTCAGTCGAGTGCGTATGGCCGAGAGTTTAGGGGGTAATTGCTGCGATCTCTATGCTGCCTGGCGGATACGGCGCTGCAGCCCGCGATCTACTGGGCGGCCATGGCTTAGCAGGGTGCGTCTTTCACCGTGGCTGTTCTGCCCGAACCGGCCGGTGGGTAATGCCAGGGCTATGTCCCTGATAGCGGTTGCATAAGGGCTAGCGCGCTAATAAAACAGAAAATAACTGATTTTTTTTGATAAGAGGGTGCCCGTCGTCCAGCGCGCCGCGCTGTCGCGCCACAAACTGGGGCCATTGCGTCCATCGGCTTGTGGGTGCCTGTAGGCGCTGGGGAACGCCCAGTTCCATGCGCGCGTTTCGACTCCGGCCGGGCCTCGACAGCGCTCAACCGTGCCACGCAATCAGGGCTACGGTTGGCGGCCGATCCGGGAGGCAAAGCGGCGCGGGGTATGCCTCAAGGCCCGCGACGTTGCCAATGCAGCAGCCGGCCATCGGACAGGGCGCTGTAATAGAGCCCGGGCGTCTGGGCGAAGGCCACCGCCAGCACGGCCCGGCCACGATTGCTGTAGAAACTCTGGCGCGGTGCACGCCAGTGTTGCAGGCGCTGTCCGTCGCTCAGGGACCACAGGCTGGTGCTGCCGTCGGGACTGCCGGTCAACAGTTCGCGACCATCGCTGCTGAAGCGTGCGGTGCTGATAGAGCCGCGCTCATGGCCGATTTCGGTGAGCTGCTGGCCGTCACTCAGTTGCCAGATGCGCCCTTTGCCGTGATACCGGCCGGCAAACAGCAGGCGCTGGTCGTCACTCAGGGCCAGGCTGCTCAGGCCGCTGGCGAAGCGCCAGGTCAACAGTGCCTTGCCGTTATCCAGGTCCCACAGCTGCACCACGCCATCGTCGGCGCCTGTTGCGCCCAGGCGCCCATCGCGGCTGATGACCACCGCCTGCACCGTGCTGCCATGGCGGATGCGTGCCAGCGGCTGGCCCAGGCGGGTGTCCAGGAGTACCGCGCTGTGGTCGCGCAGGCCGCTGAGAATGCGCCCGCCATCGTCGCTGACAGCCAGGGACTGGATCTGCCCGTCCAGCAGCCAGCTGCCCAGCGGCTGGCCAGTACCGCTGTCCCACAGGGTCAGCTGGCGACCCTCGCCGGTGGCGGCGAAGCGACCGTTGGCTGCCAGCGCTGTGGCGCTGAGTAAGGAAAAACCTTCGGCCTGGTGGTTCCAGTCATATAAGCGTTTACGGTCGCTGAGCTGCCACAGACTGCCGCCATGGCGCACGCTGCCGACCAGCACATGCTCGGCCTTGGCGTCGAAGCTGACGCTGAACACGCCGGCCTGTTCGGTCAGGTTCCAGCTGGCGCTCGGTGGCTCGTTGCAGGCGCTTAGCAGCAGGGTGCAGAGCAGAATGATCAGGCGAGGGGGCATGGGCGTTCCATAACGATGAGTCTATTCATAAGCTAGCAGCACTGGGTCGGCAGTATCAGGGCAGTAACCGCAGGCCGGCCACGGTTTTTCGCGTCAGCCTGATCATTTCAGCGAAACCGTGGCATGCCCCCTGGCGATGCACGGTCAGGATTTCTTCTTGCTCAGGCTTTTCAGGCGTTGGCTGGCGCGCTGCACGGCGGCCATTTTTTCCGGGCGCTTCATGCGCCTCCATTGCTTGATCTCGGCCTTGCTGCGCCCGCAGCTCAGGCACAGGTCGCCGCTCAACTGGCAGAGGGACGTACAGGGGTTTTCAATCTCCTTGGCCATGCGTTAGCGCTTGCTCGAACGCTGGCGCGCCAGGCGTTGTTGCCAGTTGCCGGCGTCGACCCGCAGGCAGCTTTGTTCGTTGTCGAAGTGCACATGGGCCGCAGGCGTTTCGAGTTGAATCGCCGCTGCCCGCAAGGCGGTAGCGGTCAGTTCCTGCATCAGGCGATCCTGCCCCTTGGCGATGGCTGCGTCCTGTTCCGCCTGGCTGGCGAAGATCCAGATCACCCGCAGGCTAGCCGGGAAACGTTGGTAATCGACGTCATGGGTCAGCCACTGGAAGCCGACAATTTCGGCCTTGGCTGTCTCGCAAGCTTCAGTCAAGCAAGCAATCAGATGCCGCTCTTGGCGTGCTTGATCCCGTTTACTCAAAAGCATGTGTTGATCCTTGGTATGTGGCATTTTCAGGCCATGGGCATGATGCCGACGAAGCCTTCGGTTGTACCGACCACCAAGCGCTTGCCGTGTGGCGCAAATGCCATGCTCGAGACTGCGCCGTTACCTGGCGATTTGATCATCACGGCGCGTTCTGTGGTGGCGTTTTCATCGAGTTCAGCAATCAACACCAGGCCATCTTCATAGCCTACTGCGACTAATGGCAGTAGTGGGTCGCCGGCGACTGCGCTGACCAAAGCATTCTCGCGACAGGCCAAGGTGGTCGGCGCTTCGCCCATAGGGCCGCTGCGTTTTTTGAACGGCCAGCACACCACGCAATCCCCGGCACTGGTGGCGAGCCAGCGACCGCCGTGCAGCCATGCCCAGGATCTTACCCGGGTGCTGTAGCCGCTCATGTGCAGGTCTTGCGGCTCTTTCAGACGCCAGCCACGGATGCAGTTTTCCTGCATGCTGGTGAGCACGAAACGAGCATCTGGGCTCCAGGTCACCGCCCGGTGTGAGCCCGTCCACTGCAAAACCTTTGGCTTGGCGCCGCCGACTAATGTCCAGTGCACACTGACCCCGCCGTAGTGCGCAACGGCGAGCTGGCGGCCATCGGGTGAAAAGCTCAAACCGCCGATGGTGCTTGGGTGCTCAATGGCTACGGCGCTGCGATCGGGTTTAATCAGGTGCAGCTGTTTACCCGCCGAGCAGGCCAACAACCCGCTGCTATGGCTGTGCACATGCTCAACCCAGCGGCCTGGATAGTGACCGAGTTGGGCCATGCTGCCGTCCACTGCAATGGCTAGAAAACGGCCGTCATCGCCGCCGCTGAGAAACCCCTGGCCAGGCGCTGCGCAGAGGCTCAGGCAGGCACCGCTGTGGGCCTGAATGGTCAAGGGTGCTTGGCCCTCGGCGGGGACGATAAACAGCGTACCGTCGCCCAGCGCAACGGCAAGATTGCCTGCGCCATCGAAGCAGCAGGCCACCACGTAGTCGGTCAGCTGCCAGACCTCGCCCAGCTCTTCGATAAATGACGTGGGTTTATCCATGCGGCAGCGCCTGGCAGCCGATAAACCCGGCGCGCAGGGCCGCTTCATCGAGATTGCGGCCGATAAACACCAGGCGGCTCAGGCGCGATTCATCACTGCCCCAGGGCTGCGTCAGGGCACCATCGGCGAGCATGTGCACGCCCTGGAATACATAACGCTGATCGATGCCGTCGAGACTGAGGATGCCCTTGCAGCGCAGAATATCGGCACCTTGGGTGCTCAGTAGGGTGCCGATCCACTCATCGAATGTATCGCCGCTAATCGGCGTGTCGGTGGTCAGCGAAACGCTTTTTACCGCGTCGTCGTGTTCGTGGGCATGCTCTTCCGTGAGAAAGCCGGGTTCGATGGACATGATTCGGTCCAGATCGAAGGAGCCGAGGTCGAGCAGTTGATCCAGCGGCACGTCGCAATGATTGCTGTGCAGGATCTTGGCAAACGAATTGATCCCTGCGATGCGCTGTTTCAGTTCGGCAAGCTGCTCTGGGCTGACCAAGTCCACTTTATTCAGCAGCACCACGTCGGCGAAGGCGATCTGCTCGGCGGCTTCCGGGCTATTAACCAGCTGGCTGGGCAGGTGCAGGGCATCGACTACGGTGACCACGGCATCCAGCGCGGTTTTCTCGCGCACCTCATCATCGACAAAGAAGGTCTGCGCCACCGGAGCCGGATCGGCCAGGCCAGTGGTTTCCAGAATGATGGCGTCAAAGCGGTTAAGCCGTTTCATCAGGCCCGAGATGATGCGAATCAAATCGCCGCGCACGGTGCAGCAGACGCAGCCATTGTTCATTTCGAACACTTCTTCATCGGCGCCCACGACCAGGTCGTTATCGATCCCCAGTTCGCCGAACTCATTAACGATCACGGCGTAGCGCTTGCCGTGTTGCTCGGAAAGGATGCGATTGAGCAGCGTGGTCTTGCCCGCGCCCAAATAGCCGGTGAGAACTGTCACTGGGACTTTACGCATGAGGTGTCTCCGGGAGTATTTTTGTTATGTTATATCTTTTCTAGTCGCAGCGTTCAGCCCCATGTTTCGCTGTGTTTCGAGTGGCTCGCAACTTACCCCAGCCTGGGCATGCTCCGGTTGAGTCGATGGGTGGTCTGGGGGTTGTTCGCGCCGAACCCGCCCATGACCTAGTCTTGTTGATCACGTCAGCGAAGATAGAGGCGCTCAATATGGGTACTTGCACACAACATCCCGACCACAGCCACCAGCACAAAGCCGGGTGTGGCCATACGGCGATCGAGCACGATGGCCACGTTGATTTCCTGCATGACGGCCATCTGCACCATGTGCACGGTGACCATGTCGACGAGCACAGCCTGGCGGTGAACGCTCACAACCCCGAGCGCTGCACGCCAAACCATCAGTGCGCCGGCCACGCCGCCGATCATGTACATGGCCCAGACTGCGGTCATGAGCCGGTACCCCATGGTGATCACGTTGATTACCTGGTGGATGGCCACCTGCACCACCCGCACGGTGATCATTGCGATGACCATGGCCCGGTGACGATCAGAAGCTGACGTCAGTCCGGTAGACGGTTGATAAAGGCTGCGCCGGCCAGCAGCTTGTCGAACAGTTGCGGGTCGCGCCATTCACGCTTGATCTGGGCAGAAAAGCTGATCTGCGCCAGCTCGAATTCGCCCATGCGCGGGTTGTAGGCATCCTCGCGAAAGCACTGGGCGTAGCCGGTGTCGGTTTCGTGGGCGATCACCGAGTGCAGGCGCACGTCCTGCTCGCCGTTGACCATATCGGTCTGGCCGAGGAGGGCATCCACCAGGCGGAAGATCACTCGCGAAAACTGCTCGGCGCTGGGTGACACCGGTAGGCTGATCCAGCGCTCGGAGAAGCGCTGGCAGCTGGCGATATAGTCCGCGTCGTCGCCATCCCAGAAGGTGATGGCGTGGTCGAAGGCGTCGATCAGGTCGCGGACATCGCCCTTGAGCAGGCCGAAGTCGTAGACCATCTGGCCGTGATCCAGGGCATGGGCCTCCAGTAACAACTCGATCTTGTACGAGTGGCCATGCAGCGAGCGCGAACAGCGCCGGCTCGTGCAGCCACGCACGATATGCGCGCTCTCGAACTTGAACAGCTTGCGGATCAGCATTGCTGATCCTGACCGGGCATACGCGCCTCAGTGCTCAGGCGTTCGACCAGCTCGGCCAGCGTCAGGCTGCCGAGGTTGTCACCGGCGCGGCTGCGTAGGGTGACGCGGACTTCGGCCTTTTCCTGTTCGCCGATCACCAGCAGGTAGGGCACTTTCTGCAGGGTGGCTTCGCGGATCTTGTAGCCGATCTTCTCGTTGCGCAGGTCAGCCGCCGCGCGCAGGCCGGCGCGCTTCAGGGTGGCGAGTACCTGGCGGGCGTAGTCGTTCTGGCCTTCGGAGATGGTCAGCACGGCCGCCTGCTGTGGGGCCAGCCACAGCGGAAACAGGCCGCTGTATTGCTCGATGAGGATGCCGGTGAAGCGCTCCAGTGAGCCGAACAATGCACGGTGCAGCATCACCGGGCGTTCGCGTTCGCCCTGTTCGTTGATGTAGCTGATGTCGAAGCGCTCCGGCAGGTTGAGGTCCACCTGCAGGGTGCCGCACTGCCAGTCGCGGCCGATGGCGTCACGTAACACGAACTCCAGTTTCGGCCCGTAGAACGCGCCTTCGCCGGGGTTGAGCTGGTAGTCGATGTCCATCCGTTGCAACGCGCCGGACAGTGCGCCTTCCAGTTGATCCCAGGTGGCGTCGCTGCCGATGCGGTTGGCCGGGCGGGTGGAGAGTTTGACTGCTACCTCGTTGAAACCGAAGTCGCGGTAGATGGCGAACACCAGGGCGATGGTGTCGGCGCATTCCTGCTCCATCTGCGCGGCGGTGCAGAAGATATGTGCGTCATCCTGGGTGAAGTGGCGCACGCGCAGCAGGCCGTGCAGCGCGCCGGACGGCTCGTAGCGGTGCACCTTGCCGAACTCGGCCATGCGCAGCGGCAGGTCGCGGTAGCTTTTCAGACCACGGGCGTAGAGCGCCACCGCGCCGGGGCAGTTCATCGGTTTGAGGGCGAACACGCGCTCGTCTTCGGTGGTGGTGGTGAACATGGCCTCGCGGTAGTTGAACCAGTGCCCGGAGGTTTCCCACAGGCTGCGGTCCATTACGTCGGGAGTGTTGACCTCGACATAACCGGCGGCGTCCTGCTGTTGGCGCATGTAGCCGATCAGCTGCTGGAACAGCGTCCAGCCCTTGGGGTGCCAGAACACCGAGCCGGGGGCGCAGTCGTCGAAGTGGAACAGGTCGAGTTGGGCGCCGAGCTTGCGGTGGTCGCGCTTGCCAGCTTCCTCCAGACGCGTGAGGTAGGCTTTGAGCTCTTTCGGCGTGGCCCAGCAGGTGCCGTAGATACGTTGCAGCGCGGCATTTTTCGCGTCGCCGCGCCAATAGGCACCGGCCACTTTGGTCAATTTGAACGCCTGCAGCAGGCCGGTGCGCGGGATGTGCGGGCCACGGCAAAGGTCTTCGAAATCGCCCTGGCGGTATAGCGAGAGCACTTCGCCTGCGGCAATATCGCGGATCAGCTCGGCCTTGTAGTGCTCGCCCTGCGCCTCGAAGTGGGCGATGGCGTCATCACGTGGCAGCTCGCGGCGGCTGACCGGCAAATCGGCGGCAGCCAGCTCGGTCATGCGTGCTTCGATCAGCGCCAGATCGTCGGGGGTAAAGGGCCGCTCGAAGGCAAAATCGTAGAAAAAGCCGTCCTCGATCACCGGGCCGATGGTCACCTGAGCGCTGGGGTACAGCTGCTTCACCGCCATGGCCAGCAGGTGCGCGCAGGAGTGGCGCAGCAGCTGCAGACCATCGCCGTCACGGGCGGTGATCAGGCTGAGCTGTGCGTCCTTGTCGATCAGCGTGCTGGTGTCGACCAGTTGGCCATTCAGGCGGCCGGCCAGGGCGGCCTTGGCCAGGCCGGGGCCGATATCGGCGGCGACCTCGGCCACGCTCAGGGGCTGGGCGTAATGACGCTGGCTGCCGTCGGGCAGGGTAATGCTGGGCATGTCAGTTCTCTAATCAGGTTCGGTTGAAGATGAAATTCGTAGGGTGGGTTAGGGGCGCAGAACCTTTCTTAGGAAGGCCTTGCGTCATTCGTGCGCCGCGATGGCGGTGTCTGATCGTTTGGAGCTTGGCGCCGCTAACCTGCGCGGCCCGACCCACCCTACAAAGCGGTCTTATTCAGTCGTCTGTCAGCCGCGCTGGTAGCGCAGCGGCAAGCCCTGGCAATCGTCATGCACCTGACCGTTGTGCCAGGCCAATTGGCCGGAGACGATGGTGGTGCGCACGGCGTGGCGGAAGGCGCGGCCCTGGAAGGGCGTCCAGCCGCAGTGGGCCAGCACCGGGTCGGCTTCGACCGGGCGTGGTTCGGCCAGGTGTTCGATCAGGGTCAGGTCGGCCCAGTAGCCTTCGCGCAGGTAGCCGCGTTGCTCGATGGCAAAGCGCTGCGCCACCGCATGGCTGGTTTTCTCCACCAGGGTGGTCAGCGGCAGCAGGCCGTCGGCCACCAGTTCCAGTAGCGCCGGCAGGGCGTGTTGCGCCAGTGGCAGGCCGGACGGGGCTTGCAGGTAAGGCCGTTGCTTTTCCTCCAGGGTGTGCGGGGCGTGGTCGGTGCCGATGATATCCAGGCGCCCACAGAGCAGGGCCTGACGCAGGGCATCGCGATCGGCCTGGGTTTTGATCGCCGGGTTGCACTTGATCAGGTGGCCGAGCGCCGCGTAGTCACGGTCGTCGAAATACAGGTGGTGCGCGCAGACCTCGGCGGTGATCTGCTTGCCGGCCAGCGGACCGGGCTGGAAAAGGCTCAACTCGCGGGCGGTGGTGATGTGCAGCACGTGCAGTTGGGTATCAAAGCGTTGCGCCAGGCTGACGGCGAGGCTGGAGGACTGGTAGCAGGCTTCGGCATCGCGGATCAGCGGGTGCTGGTCGGCCGGGATCGCCTCGCCATAGCGATTAAGCCACTGCAATTCGCGTTCGTGGATGCGTGGGGTGTGTTCGCAGTGGGTGAGGATAATGGTCGGGCAGTCGCGGAACAGGCGCTCCAGCGAGGGCAGGTCATCGACCAGCATATTGCCGGTGCTGGCACCCATAAACACCTTCACCGCCGCCACACGGTTGGGGTCGAGGGCGGCGACGATGTCGAGATTTTCGTGGCTGACGCCAAAGTGGAAACCGAAGTTGGCTTTCGAGCAGTTGGCGGCGCGCCGCTCTTTGGCTTCCAAGGCTTCGAGGTTTAGGGTCGGCGGATTGGTGTTGGGCATATCCATGACGCTGGTGATGCCGCCGGCCACCGCCGCCCGCGATTCCGAGGCGAAGCTGCCCTTGTGCGGCGCGCCGGGGTCACGGAAGTGCACCTGGTCGTCGATCATCCCCGGCAGCAGCAACTGGCCGGCGGCGTCAATCTCGACCTCGGCATTGATGCCCTCGATGCTGCTGGCGATCTTCTCGATGCGGCCGTGGCGCACCAACAGGTCGGCCTCAAACTCGCGGCCTTCGTTGATCAGGCGCGCGTTGCGGATCAGCAGGTCAGTCATGGCGATGCTCCTTGGTGCAGGCATGAGTGGGCGGCACCGGGTCGTAGCCGCCCGGATGCCAGGGGTGGCAGCGCAACAAGCGGCGCAGGGCCAGCCAACTGCCGCGCAGCGCGCCGTGGCGTTCCACGGCTTCGGCGGCGTAGTGCGAACAGCTGGGGTGGAAGCGGCAGCGCGGCCCGAGCAACGGGCTGATCAGGTACTGATAAACGCGTACCAGGCCAATCAACAGGCGCTTCATTGCGCCACGCTGATCACGCACACCCGTTGATCGCGGATGGCGTTGTAGAAACAGCTGGGCCGGCCGGTGTGACAGGCCGGGCCCTGTTGTTCGACCTTGAGCAGAATGGCGTCACCATCGCAGTCCAGCCGCGCTTCGAGCAGGCGCTGGTGATGGCCGCTGGTTTCGCCCTTGCGCCACAGTTGCTGGCGCGAGCGTGACCAGTAGCAGACCTGGCCGCTGGCGAGGGTTTCTTCCAGCGCGCTGCGGTTCATCCAGGCCAGCATCAACACTTCGCCGCTGTCGTGCTGCTGGGCGATGGCGGCGATCAGGCCGTCGGCATTCCAGGGCATGGCATCCAGCACCTCGGCCAGGGGGCGACTGTCGCCCAGCCCGGCCTGTTCCAGTTGCAGCCACAGGCTCATGGTTTGAGTGCGGCCAGCAGGGTGTCGAGGTTGTGCTTGAACATGCCCAGGTAGGTGCTGGCCGCACCTTCGCTGGCCAGGGCATCGGAGTACAGGGTGCCACCGACCTTGGCACCGCCTTCGGCGGCGATCTGCTCGATCAGGCGTGGGTCGCGGATGTTTTCCACAAACACTGCCTTGACTCCATCGGCGCGAATTTGCCGGATCAGGGCGGCTACTTCGGCGGCGGAAGGCTCGTCTGCGGTGGACAGACCCTGAGGGGCGATAAAGCTCAGGCCGTAAGCCTGGCCCAGGTAGGCGAAGGCGTCATGGCTGGTGATGATGGTGCGCTGGGCCGTTGGCAGCTGGCCTAAACCGGCCTTGGCCTCGACCAGCAGGGCGCGGATTTCTGTCAGATAAGCATCGCGGCGGGTGTTGTAGTAGGCGGCGTTACTCGGGTCTGCTTTGCTCAATGCCTTGGCGATGTTCTGCACATAGATCTCGGCATTGGCCAGGTTCTGCCAGGCATGCGGGTCGGGGACCTTTTCACCGTCTTCATCGAGCATCAGTGGCAGCACGCCGGCACTGGCGTCGATGCGCGTGCCGGGGGCCTCGCTGCTGGCGATCAAACGCGCCAGCCAGGGCTCGAAGCCCAGGCCGTTGGCGATGATCAGGTCGGCTCTGAACACGGCCTTGGCGTCTTCGGCATTGGGCTGATAGACATGGGCGTCGGCATCGGCCCCCACCAGATTGCGCAGTTCGAGCTTATCGCCGGCTATCTGTTGGGTAATGTCGGCCAAAATGCTGAAACTGGTAACCACTTTGAGTTTTT
Organism: Pseudomonas sp.; assembly: GCA_030656145.1. GTDB lineage: Bacteria > Pseudomonadota > Gammaproteobacteria > Pseudomonadales > Pseudomonadaceae > Aquipseudomonas. Next base: position 136,076 of record JAUSOF010000095.1, on the reverse strand, counting down.
CTGCGGCGTTCAGGGACAGCGAGGCGAGCAGGGCGAGCAGGGCGATTGATACACGCATGGAACGTTCCTCAGGGTGAAGGTAATGGGCGAGAGGTGCGCAGCAGGCCGTTGAGCGGGCCGAATAGCACGGAAAGGGCATAGGCCAGGCCGGCCAGCAACACGATGCAGGGGCCACTGGGTAGGTTGGCGTAGTAGGAAAGCAACAGGCCGAGCCAGACGCAGACCGCGCCAGTCAGGGCGGCGAGCAGCAGCAGGCTGGGCAGGTGGCGGCTCCAGAAACGTGCGGCGGCGGCCGGCAGCATCATCAGGCCGACCACCATCAGCGCGCCGATGGCCTGGAAGCCGATCACCAGATTGAGCACCACCAGGGTCAGAAACAGGCCGTAGGCCAGCGGGCCGAAGCGGCTGACGCTGGCGAGAAACAGCGGGTCGAGACTGTCCAGCAGCAGCCAGCGGTAGATCAGCGCCAGGACCAGCAGGCTGCCGATGGACACCAGCAACATGCCGTTGAGGGTGGCCGGGTCCACCGCCAATACCGAGCCGAACAGCAGGTGCAGCAGGTCCAGCTGACGCCCGGCCAGGCCCAGCAGCAGTACGCCGCTGGCCAGGGAAATCGGGTAGATCGCCGCCAGGCTGGCATCTTCGCGCAGGCCGGTGCGGCGGGTGATCCAGGCGGCCAGGCCGGCCATGCCCAGGCCTGCGACCAGGCCGCCGAGGGTCAGGGCTGGCAGGCTCAGGCCGAACAGCCAGAAACCGATGGCCGCACCGGGCAGGATGCCGTGGGCGATGGCGTCGCCGATCAGGCTCAGGCGGCGCAGAATCAGAAAAACCCCCAGCGGCGCGGCGCTTAGCGCCAGCACCACGCCGCCGAGCAGGGCGCGGCGCATAAAGGCAAATTCGACGAAGGGCGCCCACAGCAGTTCCATGCTAGGCCACCTGTTCCAAGGACGGGCGCTGGCCAATCAGCTGGCGAATCGGCCCGTACAGGCAAGCACTGCGTGACAGCTGCAGGGCGTTCTCCAGGCGCTGACTCAGGCTGCTGAGGTCATGGCTGACCAGCAACTGGGTGCGACCCTCAGCCTGCCAACGCTGGATATGCTGCCAGAGCAAGATTTGACCATGATCGTCCAGCGCCGCTTCGGGCTCATCCAGTAGCAACACCCGGGCGTCGGTCAGGCTCAACCGCGCCAGCAGCGCGCGCTGCAACTCGCCGCCGGACAGCGCTTGCAGCGACTGCTGCTGCAAACCGTACAGGCCCCAATCGTCCAGCACCTGGGCCAGGCGCGCCTGGCGTTGGCGGCGGTTTAGCGGGCTGCGCCAGAACCCGGTGCTGACCAGGCTCTGCAGGCTGATCGGGAACTGCCGGTCGAGGGCTTGCTGTTGTACCAGGTAGGCCACGCCGCCGAGGCGCGGTACCGCCAGCTCAACCCGTCCACGCAGCGGTTGCTGCAGGCCGGCAATCACCTTGAGCAGGCTGCTTTTGCCGCAACCGTTGCTGCCGATCAGCCCGGTCAGGCTGCCGCTGGGCAGGAGCAGATCCAGTGGCGGGGTCAGCGGCTGGCCGGCTGGGCCCCATTGCAGGTGCTGGCAGCGGATCATGCCGGGCTCCAGTTCCAGCTGCTCGCGGCCACCGCATCGTGGGCGTGCAGGCTTTCCGCGTGCACCACGCGCAGGCTGAAGGCGCTCAGTTCTGGTTGCAGCAACAGGGCGCTGTGCAGGCGCCGCGCAGCGTCTTCGCAGAACATCAGGTTCTGCCCGTTGGCCAGCGCAAAGGCTTGCTCGTCGGCACGCTTGACCGCGGTCTGCACGGCGGTGCCAAGCGCCTGTTCGGCGCAGTCGATCAGCTCGATCAACGGCAGCTCAACGGCCTGCTGGCTCAGGCGTACTTGCAGGGTGGCGGTGCTGCGTTGGCTGTGCGGTGTGGCCAGAATGCCCTGGGTCGAGCCGAGCCAGCTCAGCAGTTGCTGATGGTCGAGGGGCTGGTCGGCGAAGTCCTCGATAAAGCGCTGCTGGATTAGCTGGCGGGCCAGGGCGGCGGAGCAGGGGCAGGTCGAGGAATAGTCGACCTTAACCTGCAGTTCCACGTGGAACCCCGATGAATCCTGGCGGGCACGTACTTCGAAGGGGTAGGCCTTCCAGCCCGACAGCGGGCTGACCAGCGCCGGACGACTGAGCAAGGCCTCGCCGCGCAGGCTGATGTGGGCCTGCTGCGACAGACCTTGATGGCTGTCGAGAAACGCGCCCAGTAACTGCTGTAACAACTGAGGGTTGAGGTTTTCGGCTTCCAGGATGTGCAGCGCCAGGTACAGGCGCGACATATGAATGCCACGCGCGCCGCCATCATCCAGGCTGACCCCGGCTGCGGCGCGGGCATTGATGCGCTGCCCGACCAGGCGGATCGGCAGGGCGATTTCGGCCATGCCGACCCAATCCAGGGTTTGTTGGTAGTGCGTCGTTTGGGCAGCAATATCCGGCAAAGTCAGGGCGTTCATCAGAAATCCAGAGTGTGACTGAGGCGATAAATGTTATGTTATAACAATTGAAGCGCCACGCCAGTGAATTCGAACCATGACCTTGACCCTGCTTACCGAAGCCGAGCTGCTCGCCCAGCCGGCCGATGACTACATGAATGACGACCAGCAGCAGTTCTTCCGCGCTCTGCTGCTAAGCCAGCGCGCTGAACTGCAGGCGCGCATCGCCGAGGAGTTCGAGGCTCTGCGCGAGCGTGAAATCAGCAGCGACCCGGCCGATATCGGCAGCGCCGAGGAACAGCGGCAGTGGCAACTGCGCCTGCTGGAGCGGGAAAAGAAGCTGCTCGACAAGATCGACGAAGCCCTCGATCGCCTGGCCCGCGACGAGTACGGCTGGTGCCTCGAAACCGCTGAGGCCATCGGCCTCAGGCGGCTGCTGCTGCGGCCCACCGCCAGCCTGTGCATCGAGGCCAAAGAGCGCCAAGAACAACGCGAAAAGCATCTGCGTCACACTGATGGAGCCTGAAACCATGTCCAATCGTCTTCCCGTAACCGTACTGTCCGGTTTTCTCGGTGCCGGCAAGAGCACCCTGCTCAACTACATTCTGAAGAACCGCGAGGGCCTCAAGGTCGCGGTGATCGTCAACGATATGAGCGAGATCAATATCGATGGCAGCGAAGTGCAGCGCGATGTCAGCCTCAACCGCGCCGAAGAGAAACTCATCGAGATGAGCAATGGCTGCATCTGCTGCACCCTGCGCGAGGACTTGCTGGAGGAAGTCAGCCGGCTGGCCGGTGAAGGCCGCTTCGACTACCTGCTGATCGAGTCGACCGGTATTTCCGAACCGCTGCCGGTGGCTGAGACCTTTACCTTCCGTGGCGAGGATGGCCAGAGCCTGGCCGATCTGGCGCGCCTGGACACCATGGTGACGGTGGTCGACGGGGTCAACTTTCTGCGCGACTTCCACGAGGCCGAGAGCCTGGCCAGCCGCGGCGAAACCCTCGGCGAGGACGACGAGCGCTCGATCACCGACCTGCTGATCGAGCAGGTGGAGTTCGCCGATGTGATCCTGGTCAGCAAGATCGACCTGATCAGCAGCCATGAGCGTGAGGAGTTGATCGCCATTCTCCAGGGTCTCAACACCCATGCCGAGATCCTGCCGATGGCCATGGGCGCGGTGCCGCTGGCCAAGATCCTCGACACCGGCCGCTTCGACTTCGCCCGCGCGGCCGAGGCGCCGGGCTGGCTGAAGGAGCTGCGCGGTGAGCACATCCCCGAGACTGAGGAATACGGTATCGCTTCCAGCGCCTACCGTGCGCGCCGCCCATTTCATCCCGAGCGCTTCTTCGCTTTTATCAACCGTGAATGGACCAATGGCCGCCTGCTGCGCTCCAAGGGTTTCTTCTGGCTGGCCAGCAAATATCAGGAAGCGGGTAGCTGGTCCCAGGCCGGCGGCTTGATGCGTCATGGATTTGCCGGGCGCTGGTGGCGCTTCGTGCCCAAGAGCCAGTGGCCGACAGATGACGAAGGCCTGCAGGCGATCATGAAGAACTGGGAGGAGCAGAGCGGCGACTGCCGCCAGGAGCTGGTGTTTATCGGCCAGAACATCGACTTCACGCAACTGACCGCCGAGCTGGACGCTTGCCTGCTGGACGATGCAGAAATGGCCCTGGGCGTGGATGCCTGGCTGGCGCTGCCCGACCCGTTCGGCCCCTGGGTCGAGGAGGAGGCGGCCTGATGCTTGCGCCGACCAACGTGAAAGTCGCGCCGCGCCGCCATCCCTATGTCCTTCTTCCTCAGGGAGGCGGTGGCGCGCTGCGTCGGATGAGGGCAGCGGGTATGCCCGTCAAGCAGCCGTTGCAGCAGGTCGCTGGCGAGCAGGTCGAGGTGTTCTGCGAGGTGCTCAACGAGCATGTCAACCTGGCCGTCTGGCAGCGTCGGTTAGCGCCAGCGATCAGCGTTTTTACCGAGCAGTTACTGGCTCGGGGCGAACCGCTGGCAGATTCTAGGGTGCTGGAGTTGGCCGATGCGCCAAGCAGTGTGGATCTTGGCGACTTGCTTCAGGGCTACAGCGAGCTGCCCGGCCACGCGGCTTTTATCGCCGATGTCAGCTGGTTGGTGGACGCCTTTGCCTGCCTGCTCGACGCCAGGCGCATCGGCGTGCGTCTGCGCGTGCTGGATAAGGCCATGTGCCCGCGCTTTCACGTCGACCATGTGCCGCTACGACTGATTACCAGCTATGCCGGGATTGGCAGCCAGTGGCTGCGTGAGGGCGTTATGGCGCGTCATCGCCTCGGCGATCCGGCGGCCGAACCGGTGGATGCGGCCTTGATTGAACGTGCCGAGACCGGCCATGTGTTGTTGGCCAAAGGCGAGAAATGGCTCGGCAACGAGGGCGGTGGGTTGATCCACCGTTCGCCGCAACCGCCAGCTGGCGAGCGCCGGCTGTTGCTGACGCTGGATTGGCTGGCGTGATGCCGGGTGTACGGCTCGTGTAGTGTGAGCGGGGCCGCCTAGGCTGTGCGCGCCGGCGGGCAATCGAGGTGTTGTCGGTGCGCATGGCGCACCCTACCTGGGCGTGGCTTGTGTAGTTTCGCGCTGTTTGAAACACACAAGGCCAGTATCCATATGGGTTACGTGGCGATCATGAGTTTGATCACCGCACCGCACCGCTGCCCTACCGCGCCATCCATACGCCTCTGCTCTGCCGTTCGCAGTAAGGCTTGAGGTAGGCCGCGTCGCTGGCGACCCCGTAATAGTGGATGTCCTGCTGGTAAGGCATGCCGCTGACTTGAGCGTTGCGACACACACCGTAGGCGCCGATCGGGCATTGCTCGACGAAGGCAACTTCGACTTTCTGGCCCTTCAGTTGCGGTTGGCAGAAGCCGCTGCGGAACAGGTTCGGCGGGATGCTGCGATTTTGCTGGCAGACCTTGATGTCCAGGCGTTCGGCCTGGCTATGGATTACGCAGGCCTCGCCCCAGGCCAGGGAGGACAGGGCGCAGAGCGCCAGCAGTGCGAAACGACGCATCGAGTGAACTCCAGATGACTGTAGCGGCGACTCTAGCACGAGGCCTTTATGCGGTCTGCATGGTGCAACTCTGGAAGCTGGCAGGGGTTAACCTGTAGGAGCGGGGCATGCCCGCGAAAGCGATCGCGGCCATGGGGCTGGGCGTCCCCGCCGCTCCTACAGGTACCCACCAGCCGACAGACGCCATTGCCTCCAGTTTGCTGCGCGACAGCGCGGCGTTGAAGACGGCGGGCGACCTCCTTCGGATAGTTGCCCAGTTGCCACGCCGCTCGCAAAACGCTTTCCTGATTGATCACCCAACCGCACCATAGGCCCATGCTCAAGAATATTCCTACCCATGTAATTGCTGGCCCCCTCGGTGCTGGCAAGACCAGCTTGATCCGCCACCTGCTGGCCCAGCGCCCGGCAGATGAACGCTGGGCGGTACTGATCAACGAGTTCGGCCTGGTCGGCCTGGATGCCGCCCTGCTGACGACGGACGACGACGGCATCGCCATGGGCGAAGTGGCCGGCGGTTGCCTGTGTTGCGTCAACGGCGTGCCGTTTCAGGTCGGCTTGAGCCGACTGTTGCGCAAGGCCAGGCCGGATCGCCTGCTGATCGAACCGTCCGGCCTGGGTCATCCGCTAGAACTGCTCCGCCAATTGCGCGAGCCGCCCTGGCTTGGCGTGCTCGCGGTGCAGGCGCCGCTGCTGGTGCTCGATGCCATGGCCCTGGCGGCCGGCGAGACCTTGCCCGACAGCCAGCAGGCCACCTTGAGCAGTGCCGGCTTGCTGCTGCTGAACAAGGCCGAGAATCTCGACCAGGGGGTCAAGGCGCGGATTCAGGCGCAACTGCCGGCACGCCCGCTGCTATGGACGACCCAGGGGGCTTTGCCCTTGAGCCAGCTGCCGGGCTTCGCCGCCCGGGCCGAGGTCGGTGCGGGCCTGGATGGACTGCCCGCCGGTGCCGCGCCGATGCCGCAGCTCTGGCGTACCCCGACTGAGCCGATCTGCCAGGTTCAGGCGCAGCCCGAGGGCTGGAGCATCGGCTGGCGCTGGCACCCGAGCCAGCGCTTCGAGCTGATGCAGGTGCAGCAGTGGCTCGGCAGCTTGGCCTGGCGTCGCGCCAAGCTGGTATTGCAGACCAACGCCGGTTGGCTTTCGGCCAACGCCCTCGACGGTCAGCCATTGCACTGGCAGAACAGCGAATGGCGCAAGGACTCGCGCCTGGAGCTGATTTTTAGCGAGGCGCAGGAGCTGGCGACCTTGCAGGCTGGTTTTCAGCGCTGTCGCTTGGATTGAGCAAGGACGCAGGGCTGCGCCCGCTGGATTGTGCCGGGCTGATAGACTCTGCGGGTTTTCCTAATGGATGAAGGACATGCACCTGCTCCCCTGGTCCCACGCCTGTTCCGCCGGCTTTACCCTGCGCGGCTGGCATTCGCCGCCTTCGGGCAAGCCGCTGCTGCATTTCATGCATGGCAACGGCTATTGCGGTCGTGTCTACGAGCCGCTGCTGGCGTGCCTGGCCACCGATTTCGACCTCTGGCTGTGCGATGCCCAGGGCCATGGCGAGAGTGATCATGGCGGGCGCTTCCATGGCTGGAACCGCAGCGCGGAACTGGCGCTGGAAGCGTTTGCCGAGGGCCGCAAGCGCTTTGCCGAGGTGCCGCTGTTCGCCGTCGGCCACAGTTTTGGCGGGGTCTTGACCAGCCTGATGCTGGCCCAGCAGCCGCAACTGTTTAAGCGCGCCGTGCTGCTCGATCCGGTGCTGTTCACCCCGGCGATGATCGGGGTCATGGCGCTGTCCGACGTGGTCGGTTTGAGCCAGCGCACGACCCTGGCGAGCAAGGCGCGCAAACGCCGCTCGCAGTGGCCCGATCGCGCGGCGGCGCATGCCGCGCTGCATGGTCGCGGGATGTTCCGTGGCTGGAACGAGGACGCCTTCGACGCCTATATCGCCCATGCCCTGAAAGACAGTGACGACGGTGTCGAGTTGAAGTGCCGGCCGAGCCGCGAGGCGGAAATCTTCGGCTCCTTCCCCAAACGCCTGTGGCCGTCGCTGGCCAAGGTAACGACGCCGACCCAGGTATTTTACGGACAGCGCAGCTACCCCTTTGTCGCCAAGTCGGTGGCGCGCTGGTGCGCCAGCAACCCGCACATTCATGCCCAGGTAGTGGCTGGCGGGCACTGCTTCATGCAGGAGCAGCCCGAGGAGATCGCCATCCGCGTGCGCGATTATCTCCTGCCGGAATATGCCTAACGTCGTGCCCGCCAGGCGGTCGTCCCTCAGTCGGGTGGCGGACGATGTTCCGAGCGCCAGCGCTCCAGTTCGATGACCTGAGGGTTTTCCGCCGGTGGCGTCCTGAACGGATGGGGCGCCAGTTCGATGCGTCCAACCTGCGGGCCGAACATGACGATGCTGCCGACATGACGTTGTTCGCCGGTGACGGTGAACTCGAAGCCATACACCCGCGCCAGGCGCTTGCGCCCGCGGGCATCGGTCAGGAAAGTGATCTTGCGCAGCGCGACATTGCCGTCGAGCAATTCGACGTCGGCTTTCGCGCAGTGCTGTTTGACCTGCGCCAGGGCGCGCTCGCGCAGACCGTGGGCGTGCCACACCCAGGCGCCGGCGGTGGCCAGCAGCATCAGAACGAAAATATTACCGAGGGTCAGCATTGCGTAGCTCCAGGTGGGCACGGCAGGTCGCGGTTAACGCCGGCCATGGCTCGCCGGCATTCTGCCAGTCAGGCCGCGACCTGTCTTGCCCGGTCGATCAGCCTTAGCCTTTCAATTCCTGATAGCGCTGCTCCAGTTCCTGGCGAATCATCCGGCGCTGGTGGCCCTGGGTGAAGCGTCGCTGTTCCTCGGAGCTCTGCGGCAGGCGCGCCGGTACTGCTATCGGCTTGCCGCCCTGATCGACTGCGACCATGGTGAAGAAGCAGCTATTGGTATGCCGCACCGAGCGCTCGCGGATGTTTTCGGTGATCACCTTGATGCCGATCTCCATGGACGTGCGCCCGCAATAGTTGACCGAGGCAAGGAACGTCACCAGCTCACCAACGTGAACCGGCTCGCGGAAGATCACCTGATCCACCGACAGCGTCACCACGTAGGTGCCGGCATAACGGCTGGCGCAGGCGTAAGCGACTTCGTCGAGGTACTTGAGCAGGGTACCGCCGTGGACATTGCCGGAGAAGTTGGCCATGTCCGGGGTCATCAAGACTGTCATCGACAGTTGGGCGTTTCCGGGTTCCATGGAGGATTCTCTGGTCAGGGGCTGAGCACTGTAGACGCCGACAGGGTGGGTGTCGCTACATGGTTGTATTTATACGCCCGATTAGCGCCTGCGACTTACTCGCGCGCGCCAGGGATCGCCAGCAGCTCGGCCAGTGCAGTGTCGAGGGTGGCGATCAGCGTGTCCACATCTGCCGCGCTGGTGTGCGGGCAGCACAGGGTCATGTTGTGGAATGGCGTAATCAGGATGCCGCGGTTGATCAGGTACAGGTGCAGAGCCATCTGCAGGCTGTCATGGAAGGCCGCCTCGGCTTCGGCACCGTTTCGTGGGGGGGCAGGGCAGAACTGGAACTCGCAGCGCGCGCCCAGCTCAGTCACCGACCATTGCAGGTCGTGCTTGCCGATCAAGCCTCGGAAGCCATCGGCCAGGCGCTTGGCCAGTGGCAGCATGTGCGCGTAGGCGGCCGGGGTCATCACCTGCTCCAGGTTGGCGCGCATGCAGTGCATGGCCAGGGCGTTAGCCGACAGGGTGGTGCCCATGCCGCTATGGCCGTGCCCATGACTGTCTTTATTGGCCCGTTGCCGGGCCAGCTGCATGGCCTCGGCCATTGCTGCGCTGCAACCGAACACGCCGCAGGGCACGCCGCCGGCAATTGGTTTGCCGAGTACGAAGAAGTCCGGATCAAGGCCCCACAGCCTGGTGCAACCGCCGATATCGGTGGAGATGGTGTGGGTTTCATCGATGATCAGCAGTGCCCCGTACTGGCGGGTCAGTTCACGGCATTTGGCCAGGAAGCCCGGCGCGGGCAGCACCATGCCGATATTGGTCATCGCCGGTTCGCACATCAGCGCGGCGACATCGCCCTTGGCCAATGCCGCTTCCAGTGCATCTATATCGTTGAATGGAATTGCGCGGCTGTACTGGGTCAGGTCGTAGGCCTGGCCGATCAGGCCGGCGCGTGGCTGGGTCTGGCCCTCGTGGCAGCGCACCATGACGTCATCGACTGTGCCGTGGTAGCAGCCGTCGAACACCAGCAGCACCTTGCGTTCGGTGATGCCGCGCGCCCAGCGCAGCACATAGCGGTTGGCATCGGTGGCGGTCGCGGTGACCTGCCAGTACGGTAGACCGAAGCGTTCGGCCAGCAGTTCGCCGCAGACCACGGCATCTTCGCCCGGCAACATGCTGGTCAGGCCGTTATTGCCTTGTTCGGTAATGGCCTTGGCGATTGGGTCTGGCGAGTGGCCGAACATGCTGCCGGTGTCACCCAGGCAGAAGTCGATGTACGCATGACCGTCGATATCATGGAAGCGAGCCCCTTTGGCGCGACTGACGAACAGTGGGCTTGGGGTCGACCAATCGGCCATCCAGTGCATCGGCACGCCGCCGAACAGTGAGTGGCGCGCGCGCTCGGCCAGGGCCACAGATCCTGGGTTCTGTTCGATGAAGCGCTGCCGCTCGCGGGCCGCGAAGGTGCTGATGGCTGATTCGGAAATGCCACTGGCGGTCATGCGTGAACACCTCGTTCGTTTTTTTAAACATTCTTGGTGTCTGACCGCCGCTATGTCAACGGCCGGGTCAACGACTGGCGTCTGCTAGTATCCGGCGACTCTGGGGATGGTAATGAAGGATCGAGATGAGCAATTCTGAGTGGCAGGGGCCAGGGGCCCTGGTTCGCGGCGCAGGCAGTGGGAGAGCGGTCATTGATGGTCGATAACCTCCAGGAACAACTCTACCAGCGGGTTCGCAGCGACTTGCTGGCCGGTCGTTTCCAGCCAGGCGAGCGCCTGAAAATCCGCGACCTCGCCGCTGCCTGGGGCACCAGCCCGATGCCGGTGCGGGCCGTCTTGCAGCGGCTGGTCGCCGAGGGTGCCCTGGAGGGTGAGCAGCAGCGCTCTGTGCGAGTACCGGTGATGACCGCTGAACGCTTCCGGCAGATCATTCAGGTACGCCGGAGCCTGGAGGGCCTGGCTGTCGAACTTGCCGCGCCGCGCTTGGGTAGCGCCGACATTGACTTGTTGCAAGGCTGCATCCTGCGCATGGAGCAGGCCCTTGAGCAGCATGATGTAGCCGCCTACCTGCAAGACAACAGCCTGTTCCACCTGACCCTGTATCGCGCCTGCGCCAATCCGATTCTGCTGCGCATGATCGAGTCCCTGCGCCTGCAGATCGGGCCGTTCTTCAACCGGCTGTTTTCCGATGACAGTCAGTTACTGCACCTCAACGACTTCCATGAATTGGCCTTCAGGGCCTTGCAAGCAGGTGACGGCAAGGCGGCGCGGGCCGCAATGGAGCAGGACTTGAGTTATTTTGACGAGTACCTGCTCAACCAGCTGGAGCAGGAGGTGCCAGGGTGCGTGAGCAGCCCGCGCAACGATCAGCGGTTGTGACAAGACCGCGGGCATTGTGGCGAGCCGGAGAGATCCGCGCGCTGCTCGCCGCAGGCAGTGCATAGGGAAAATCGCGGGTGGGCTGTGCTCCGGGCGGAGCGCCGCCCACCGCGACCGGGTTCACGATGGTTGAAGCAGAAGCAGTCGGCGCGCGTTATTTACAAGCGCTCAGCTTTCCAGCCAGACGTCGCGGACCCAGTGCCATACCGAATCCCAGGTTTCTTCTTCGCTCTGTTCGCCGGTGTCACCTTCCCAGAGCACTACGGTGCCGTCTTGCTCGACACAGTAGTAGTTGCCGCGATCTTCGCAGATCGGCACCAGCTCGCGAGATACGCCAAGCGACCAGGCCACCGAGGCGACTTCCGGCAGGTAGGTGTGCGATTGCGGGTCGGCGGCGGTGACGGGCTCCAGGCGACCGTAGACCACATCGCTGACCTTGAGCAGGAACTCGCGCAGCTCGAACGGCAGGTTGATCAGAATCTGCTCTTCGATCTCCACCAGCAGTTCTTCTTCCGGCAGCTCCAGGGCGACGGGTACTGGTTCGTTCATTTCACGCAGTTGTTCGATGACTTCTTCCACAGGGTGGACTCCAGCAGCAAGGCAAAATGACGGGATAGCAACGGATAGCGCTGCGCTATATGGCGCAGCAACTCTCCAACGTTGGGTTTTTACTCTGCCCGGCCTGGCTGAGCAAGAGGGGCTTGGCTACCGGGAAACACAAAACCCGGGACAGGCCCGGGTTTCGCGTGAAGCCTGAAAGGGTTTAGCCGTTCTGGCGGATACCGGCAACCAGCCATGGCTGGTTGTCACCGGCTGCGCGCTCCATGCGCCAGCTTTCGCTGAAGGCTTCACCTTGGTCGAAACGCGAGGTTTTCGCCACGCCGGTAAATGTCAGGGTGGCGACGGTCTTGTCGCTCAGGTCGTCGACGCCATCCAGCTGCACTTCGAGGTCGTCGACGTAGGTGGACTGGAAGCCCTCACCCAGATCGGCACGCTCGCGGGTGAGAAACTCAAGCAGCTGAGGCGTAACGAACTCGGCGATCTTGTTCATCTCGTCAGCATCCCAGTGCTGCTGCAGGCTGAGGAAATGCTCGCGGCCGGCGCTGACAAAGCTTTGCTCGTTGAACCAGGCCGGCGCATTGATTACCGGCTTGATTGCGGCAGCGCTGGCGCCACCGAAAATCGAGGCAGGTGCTGCCTGAGCTGGCATTTCGCGCTGCATCGGTGCGCCATTGGCGGTTACCGGGCCGGCCTGCTTGCGGCGAGCGGCGAGGAAGCGGAACAGCAGGAAGGCGATCAGGCCAAAGATCAGCATGTCCATGATCTGCAGGCCTTCGAAGCCGTCACCCATGAACATCGAGGCGAGCAGGCCACCCGCGGCCAGACCGGCCAAGGGGCCAAGCCAGCGCGAGGCGCCGCTGGCTGCTGCGGGCTGACGACCGGCGGCTGGTGCGCTGGCAGTTTGCTGTGCAGGCGCTTGGCGGGCCTGGTGACTCGGCGCGGAGCCAAAGGACTTACCGCCGCCCAAACGCTTGGCTTCGGCATCAAAACTCATGGTAAGGCCCAAACTTAGGCACATGGCCAGGGCAATGCTGAGGAAACGCTGCATGTTTAGCTGTCTCTTGGTGGTTGGAACGCTGCACGGCATCTTGCCCGCCAGTGGCGCGGAAGGCTAGTCATAGAATGTTTCTGGCTTTTGCTTTTTGCTCAACGCCGCCAGCCCTCACTGCCTCAGTAGCAGCAGCAGCGGTCCGCAGCGCAGTTGCCGACGCAGGAACGCGCGGAACTCGGCAGCGTCTTCCTCGGGGTGGCGCAGCCAGTGGATGAAACTGCGCAGGTAGGCGCCGGTCAGCAGGCTTTCCTCGGCAATACGCGGCAGGTGCCGGGTTTTGCGCCGGGCGCCCTCACGCCACCACTGCACGGTGCGGCTGATGCGCAGCAAACCAAGTATCTGCAGATGGATATGTGCGGGTTCAAGCTTGTACAGCAGCATCTGCCCAGTCACCGAACGGTGCGTGGCCAGGCTGTCGAGCCAGGCTACCAGCAGTTCTTCCAGGCGTTTGCTCGGCTCCAGCGCGTCGAGATCTGCGCCGCTGCCACGCACCAGCATGGCCTGGTCGGCGCGGTCGAACCAGGCGTCAACCAGTCGATCTTTTTCCCGGTAGTGGACGGCGATGGCGTCCAGGCCAATGTCGAGATCGGCGGCAACATCAAACAGGTGCAGGCGTTCCCAGCCGCACACATCGGCCAGTTGCAGGGCGCTCTCCAGGATATCGGACGCGGAGACAGTTTGGCGTTTCATCGGCTCACCTCGACAACCAGTATGGGCCTACCGGCGCGGGGGCAGGACGTAAGCGACAAACGGAACCCGGCCTGCTGATGCGCTCAGCCGGGGGCAGCCCGCTCGGCGAGCCTGCGCCCGCTGGTTTGCACAATAGCTGGCGCGCCTACTTGCAGCGGCGCCGTAACCGTTTCAGGATGGTTCGGCTTGCTCCATACAATAAAACTGGAGGCCCGTCTGATGGTCGTTCGCATTCCCGCCGAGATCCGCCCCGTAAGCGCTGCTGATCATGCCGCCTGGTTGCCCCTGTGGCAGGGCTATCAGCGCTTCTACATGACCGAGATTCCCGCCGCTACCAGCGAAATTAGCTGGCAGCGCTTTCTTGACCCCGCCGAACCGATGCATGCTGCCCTGGCCTGGCATGAGGGCAAGGCCATCGGCCTGGTGCACTGGATCTTCCATCGTTCGACCTGGAGCGTCGGCGACTACTGTTACCTGCAGGATTTGTTTATCGCCAAGGATCTGCGCAGCAGCGGGGTTGGTCGCCAACTGATCGAACACGTCTACGATCAGGCCCGCCAGGCCGACTGCTCGCGGGTGTACTGGCTAACCCACGAAACCAATAGCAAGGCGATGCTGCTGTATGAACGGGTCGCCGAGCGTTCGGGCTTCGTGCAGTTCCGCAAGCTGCTGTAGGCGGGTTGTCATTTATAGAATGGCTTCTGGGCCGACGTTCAAAATACCGACCAGCCAATCCGCTCACTGAGTAGCTCCAGGGCCTTGATCCCGGCCAGGGAGTTGCCGGCGGCGTTCAGTTCCGGTGACCAGATACAGACGCTGAAGCGCCCCGGCACCACCGCGACGATGCCGCCACCGACCCCGCTCTTGCCCGGCAGGCCGACCCGGTAGGCGAAGTTGCCGGCCTCGTCGTACAGGCCGCTAGTGGCCATGATCGCGTTGACCTGCTTGGTCTGCCGCGACGTAAGGATCTGCGCACCGCTGTGCTTGCAGAAGCCCTGGTTGGCCAGGAAACCGAAGGCCCGCGCCAGGTCGACGCAACTCATGCGCAGGGCGCAGCAACTGAAGTAGCTGCGCAGCACTGTCTCGACCTCGTTATGGAAATTACCAAAGGACTGCATCAGGTAGGCCGCTGCCGCGTTGCGCGCACGGTGCTGGTACTCCGAATCGGCCACCCGGTTATCCACCGCCACCAGCGGGTTGCCGGCCAGGCGGCGAACGAAATCACGCATCGACACCACCGGCGCAGCAAAGCGCGACTGGTTGATATCGCAGATCACCAGGGCGCCGGCGTTGATGAACGGGTTGCGTGGCCGACCGCGCTCGAACTCCAGCTGCACCAGCGAGTCGAACGGCTGCCCGGACGGCTCGTGGCCCAAACGCTGCCAGATGTCCTCGCCGGAGTGACCGATGGCCTGCACCAGACTGAACACCTTGGAGATGCTCTGCACGGAAAATGCCGTACGCGCATCGCCCGCACAGAACAGCTCGCCCTCGTTGCTGTACACCGCAATACCCAGCTGGTTGCCCGGCACATCGGCCAGCGCCGGGATGTAATCGGCCACCTTGCCCTGACCGATTAACGGGCGGACTTCATCGAGGATTTCATTCAACAGCGCTTGCATGCTCAGACTCGCCGCAATGCCCAGGCAAACCCCGGACGATGGCTGATAGACGCCCGCCATCTGATGCTGATCACACTCGGCAACCCCGTCGCGGATTGCGCTTGTTCGAGAGCGCAGAGGCAGTTTGCGAGCGCCTACAAAACGCCCGTTGCAGGCGTTGCGCGACGCCAAGACCAGGAGGCGCGCTCGCAACCCCTGAGCCGAGTGGATGACGCCACAGGCTCTGCCTATGAGCAGAGCGTCTGCGGCCTGGGAATGCCACTGCCACTGCCACTGCAGGCGACGACTGGCACTTGGTGGCTGAGCAAAATAACTGTATTTATATACAGTATTCTGCCGGAGTCACCTATGTCCATTTTCTTGCCAACCCGCGGTCGTGGGGCTGTCAGCAACCCGCACAACCGTTTCGCCCCGACTCGCTCGGAGGCCGAAGACGATGGCTGGTTTCAGGACGAGACGCCGCCGTCGCGCGCCACCGAGGTGCGCCGCGAACTGGCGAAGACGGTGATCACCCGCAACAACTCGCCGGATGTCGGTTTCGACCGTTCGGTGAATCCTTATCGGGGCTGCGAGCACGGCTGCATCTACTGCTTCGCCCGCCCGAGCCACGCCTACTGGGACATGTCGCCGGGCATCGATTTCGAAACCCGGTTGATTGCCAAGACCAACCTGGCTAGCCGTCTCGAGGAAGAGCTGCAGAAGCCCGGCTATGTGCCGCAGCCAATCGCCCTGGGCATCAATACCGATGCCTACCAGCCGATCGAGCGCGAACAGCGCCTGACCCGCCAGGCCCTGGAAATTCTCCTGCGCTACAAGCATCCCGTGCACATCATCACCAAGGGTTCGCTGATCCTGCGCGACCTCGACCTGCTCGCCGAGCTGGCCAGCCAGCGCCTGGTCAGCGTGGCCTTCAGCCTGACCACCCTCGACGACGAGCTGAAACGCATCATGGAACCGCGCGCCGCTTCGCCGGGGGCACGCCTGCGCGCGATGCGCACCCTGCACGAGGCCGGGGTGCCAGTCAGCGTGATGTGCGCGCCGATGATTCCGATGATCAACGACATGGAGCTGGAAAACCTGCTGGAAGCCGCTCGCGATGCCGGCGCGCGCTCCGCCGGCTATGTACTGCTGCGCCTGCCGCTGGAAATCGCCGAGCTGTTCGAGCAATGGTTGCAGGCACACTTCCCCGAGCGCGCCGTGCATGTCATGAGCCTGATTCGTCAGTCGCGCGGCGGCAAGAACTACGACAGCCGCTTCGGCAGCCGCATGCGTGGCGAAGGCCCGTTCGCCGACCTGCTGGCCCAGCGTTTTCGCCTGGCCAGGCGCAAACTGGGCCTGGATCGCCGCGACAGCGAGGGTCTGGACTGCTCGCAATTCTGCCCGCCGGGGGCGCAACTGAGCCTGCTGTGATTCCTTGGCGTTACGCTGAATAAGCGCTCGCTTACGGTGTCCGCTTGCAGCTATCGCGGCCAAGTAACACAACTGGAACGCCAATTGCTGCTGATCGCACACGCGACCTGTCAGGCTGCCATTGGCGGGGTTCGCGGTGACCAAAGGCGCGCGTCGAGTGTCCAGTAACGGTGCGCAATCACCTGCTCGGGACATTCAGCCGAGCCAGAAGGATGCAACCCCGCAGATTTTTCGAGGCCAGCCCTATGGACAAGCAAGAGCAGCAGAACAACCGCGTGGTGGAAAGTGCCGAGGACGCGCTGCGCAATATCATCGAAGGTTTTCAGCGCTTTCGTCAGGATGTGTTCCCGCAGCAGCAGGCGCTGTTCAAGAAGCTCGCCCATGAGCAGACGCCGAGGGCGATGATCATCACCTGCGCCGACTCGCGCATCGTCCCCGAATTGATCACCCAGAGCGATCCCGGCGACCTGTTCGTCACCCGCAACGTCGGTAACGTGGTGCCGCCGTACGGGCAGATGATGGGCGGGGTGTCCACGGCCATCGAATACGCGGTGATGGCCCTCGGCGTGCACCACATCATCATCTGCGGGCACTCCGATTGCGGCGCGATGAAGGCGGTGCTCAACCCCGAAGAGCTGGATC
The DNA here is from genome assembly GCA_030656145.1 of Pseudomonas sp. Classification (GTDB taxonomy): domain Bacteria; phylum Pseudomonadota; class Gammaproteobacteria; order Pseudomonadales; family Pseudomonadaceae; genus Aquipseudomonas. The sequence goes on along the minus strand of JAUSOF010000095.1, from coordinate 118,996 downwards.
GCATGCCCACGGTCAAAGCCTGGCTGCGTCATGCCGAGGTGGCCAAGATCGTGGTGGCGGACAATTGCGGCTGCGCTGATCACAACACCCTGGGCATCCTCACCGAGGAGAACGTGGTGGCCCAGCTCGACCACCTGCGTACCCATCCTTCGGTGGCCTCGCGTCTGGCCAGTGGTCAGCTGTTCATCCATGGCTGGGTGTACGACATCGAGACCAGCGCGATCAAAGCCTATGACGCCGAGAAAGGCGAGTTCCGTCAGATCGGTGACGGCCCGCTGCCGATGGCCACGCCGCGGCCGCGCTATTTGCAGGTCTGACGGTGATCCAGGCGTTATCCCGGGCTGGCCGGTGAAGCGCTTGTCAGCTCGCCGCGCGCGATTCATCCAGCTGCAGTTCTACCCCCAGCTGGCCTGACAGGCAGGGCCAGCGTTCCCAGGCTGCTGCGGTTTGCGGGTCGCTCAAGCGTTCACGGTAGGCACGCACGGAGGCTTGGTCGAAGCTGGCTTCGTCGAGCATGCCATCCACCGCGTGATGCACTGCTTCGTCCAGCTGATTGGCAAACGGCTCGCCGATCAACTGGTGCGCAATCAGGTTGGCAACCGTGGTGTCCAGGGGGATCAGTGGCTGGCCCAGATGGGCAATATAGCGGTCGTTGACCTCCTCGACCAGGCGATGAGCCAGGTAGGCTTCGTCGAGCAAACCATCGAGGCCGTCATGCCCGTTGAGCAGTGCGGGCGGCTGGAGAAAAAACTGCTCGGCAATTTTCAGCACCGGCTTGATCTGCGCCTCGATACCAGCTTCGCGTGCTACCTCATTGGCCGCTTCCAGTACATCGGGTACCTGCTCGATGTAAGCGCTGACAAAGCGCGTCAGCACGCCCAGAGTGTCGGTATCGGGCAGGCGAATGGAGGGATGCAGTCGTTCCAGTTGTGCGCCCAGTTGCTTATGGAGCTGTTGACTGCTTGCTTCGTGCTGGTGAGCGCGCTGAATCAGTTCGCGCAATGCGGGGGTATTCATGACTGCTCCTGATGTGGGGACATGGGCGTGAACCTTAGCTGGCCGGAGCCGGTTGCTCAGATGAGATTGTCATAAATTTTTCATACTTATGCGAGAGCGCTATAAGACGCTACCCCCGATGCTAGCTAGGTCACACCCTAAATGACGCTTAGCACAAGCCTTGCGCGGCTTTGGTCATTTTCGTTCTGACGTTGCCAGGTCGAAGTCGCCGTCTATACTCGATTTTGAAAGGCAGTACCTGACAGCACCGGACGGACTGCGGCACGGGGGTTTCGATAGTTGTCATGGCTATTGAGCTTTCTTCGCATGCTTCGCCGGCGGGATAACAAGAACGATAAGGGGAACCCGCAATGATGCGACATCCACGCGCTTGGATGAGCCTCCTGCTGTGTTTGGCATTCAGTTCGGCCCACGCCAACTGGACAGTCAACATGTCGCCTGGAGCTACTGAGGTCAGTCGTTCAGTATTTGACTTGCACATGACCATCTTCTGGATATGTGTGGTCATCGGCGTGATTGTGTTCGGCGCCATGTTCTGGTCGATGCTCGTCCACCGCCGTTCCACTGGGCACAAGCCTGCGCACTTCCACGAAAGTACTACGGTGGAGATCCTCTGGACCGTGGTGCCGCTGCTGATTCTGGTGCTGATGGCTATTCCGGCGACCAAGGTGCTGATCGAGATCTATGACAGCTCTGAATCCGAGCTGGACATTCAGATCACCGGGTACCAGTGGAAGTGGCATTACAAATACCTGGGCCAGGACGTCGAATTCTTCAGCAACCTGACCACGCCGAGAAGCCAGATCAACAACCTGGCCGTCAAGGGCGAGCACTACCTGCTCGAGGTCGATGAGCCGCTAGTGGTGCCGGTGGGTACCAAGGTGCGCTTTCTGATTACCGCCGCCGACGTGATCCACTCCTGGTGGGTGCCGGCCCTGGCGGTGAAGAAGGATGCCATTCCTGGCTTCATCAACGAGTCCTGGACGCGTATCGATGAGCCCGGGATCTTTCGTGGTCAATGCACCGAGTTGTGCGGCAAGGACCATGGCTTCATGCCGGTGGTGGTTGAAGCCAAGTCGAAAGAAGACTTCGTCATCTGGCTGGCCGAGCGCAAGCAGCTGGCCGCTGCCGAGCGCGAGCTGACCAGCAAGGAGTGGAGCATGGATGAGCTGATGGCACGTGGCGAGAAGGCCTATGTCACCGCCTGTGCTGCCTGTCACCAAGCCAATGGCGAAGGCTTGCCGCCGATGTTCCCAGCGCTCAAGGGCTCGGCCATCGCGATCGGCTCGGCTGAAGGCCATATCGACATCGTGGTCAACGGCAAGCCCGGTACCTCCATGGCCGCCTTCGGCAAGCAACTGTCGGAAGTCGACCTGGCCGCGATCATCACCTACGAACGCAACGCCTGGGGCAACAAGCTCGGTGACATGGTCACCCCACAGGACATCGTTGCCTTCAAACAGGCTCAGGAGTAACGGACATGAGTGCAGTGATCGATCCGGGCCACGTTGGCCACGGTCATGCCGGACATGACCATCACCACGGCCCGGCCAAGGGCCTGATGCGCTGGGTGTTGACCACCAACCATAAAGATATCGGCACCATGTACCTGTGGTTCAGCTTCGCCATGTTCCTGCTGGGCGGCAGTATGGCCATGGTGATTCGTGCCGAGCTGTTCCAGCCGGGCCTGCAGATCGTGCAGCCGGAGTTCTTCAACCAGATGACCACCATGCACGGCCTGATCATGGTCTTCGGCGCGGTGATGCCGGCCTTTGTCGGCCTGGCCAACTGGATGATTCCGCTGATGATCGGCGCGCCGGACATGGCCCTGCCGCGCATGAATAACTTCAGCTTCTGGCTGCTGCCGGCGGCCTTCGGCCTCTTGGTCAGCACCCTGTTTATGGAAGGCGGCGGGCCGAACTTCGGTTGGACTTTCTATGCCCCGCTGTCGACCACTTACGGGCCGGAAAGCACCACCTTCTTTATCTTCGCCGTGCACCTGATGGGCATCAGTTCGATCATGGGCGCGATCAACGTGGTCGCCACCATCCTCAACCTGCGCGCCCCCGGCATGACCCTGATGAAGATGCCGCTGTTCGTCTGGACCTGGTTGATCACCGGTTTCCTGCTGATTGCGGTGATGCCGGTACTGGCGGGTTGCGTGACCATGATGCTGATGGATATCCACTTCGGCACCAGCTTCTTCAACGCCGCTGGCGGCGGTGACCCGGTACTGTTCCAGCACGTGTTCTGGTTCTTCGGGCATCCCGAGGTGTACATCATGATCCTGCCGGCGTTCGGTGCGGTCAGTGCGATCATCCCGGCCTTCGCCCGCAAGCCGCTGTTCGGCTATACCTCGATGGTCTACGCCACGGCCTCCATTGCCTTCCTGTCGTTCATCGTCTGGGCGCACCACATGTTCACCGTGGGCATCCCGCTCACCGGCCAGCTGTTCTTTATGTACGCCACCATGCTGATCGCCGTACCGACCGGAGTGAAGGTGTTCAACTGGGCCAGCACCATGTGGCAGGGGTCGATGACGTTCGAGACGCCGATGCTGTTTTCGGTGGCCTTCGTCATCCTCTTCACCATCGGCGGCTTCTCCGGCCTGATGCTGGCCATCGCCCCGGCCGACTTCCAGTACCACGACACCTACTTCGTGGTGGCGCACTTCCACTATGTGCTGGTGCCGGGTGCGATCTTCGGCATCTTCGCCTCGGCCTACTACTGGCTGCCGAAGTGGACCGGGCACATGTACGACGAGACCCTGGGCAAGCTGCATTTCTGGATGAGCTTTGTGGGCATGAACCTGGCCTTCTTCCCGATGCACTTTGTGGGTTTGGCCGGCATGCCACGGCGTATTCCTGACTACAACATGATGTTCGCCAACTTCAACATGGTGTCCTCGATCGGCGCCTTTATGTTCGGCGCCACTCAGTTGTTGTTCCTATTTATCGTGATCAAGTGCATCCGTGGCGGTAAGCCCGCGCCGGCCAAACCCTGGGACGGTGCCGAAGGCCTGGAGTGGACAGTTCCGTCGCCAGCGCCTTATCACACCTTTCAGACCCCACCGGACGTGAAGTGATGTGCCCTTTTGCAGGTGCGACCTCTTGCGCGACCCGGCGCCCCCTTCGCGGGCAGGGTGGTTACTGCAGGGATGTACTGTCATGAACGAAAGCCTGAGTACGCGGCGCCTGGTCACCCGCCTGTGTCTGGTGGTGGTTGGCATGTTCGGCTTTGGTTTCGCCCTGGTGCCGATCTACGACGTGATGTGTCAGGCCTTTGGTATCAACGGTAAGACCGCTGGCGCCTACCAGGCCGGGCAGCAGAGCGTTGACGAATCGCGCCAGGTGCGTGTGCAGTTTCTTGCGACCAATGCCGCCGATATGGTCTGGGAGTTTCGCCCGCTGGCCGATGAAGTGACAGTGCATCCGGGCGACACCACGCAGATGGTTTTCGTTGCGCACAACCCGACCGACAAACCGATGACCGCTCAGGCTATTCCCAGCGTTGCACCCTCCAGGGCGGCGGCGTATTTCCACAAGACCGAGTGCTTCTGCTTTACCCAACAGGTGCTGCAGCCCGGCGAGCGTATTGAAATGCCGGTGCGCTTTATCGTCGACCGGGATTTACCCGCAGATGTTCGCTACCTGACTCTGGCCTATGCCCTGTTCGATATCACTGCGAGTAAACCGCCTGTAGCCCAGGTGGGCCAATAAGGAGAACAAAGATGGCAGCTCATGAGCAGTACTACGTTCCCGCCCAGAGTAAGTGGCCGATTATTGCCACCCTCGGTTTGCTGATCACGGTTTACGGACTCGGCGCCTGGTTCAACGACCTGTCGGCCAATCGAGAGGACTCCAACGGGCCGCTTATTTTCTTCATTGGCAGCCTGTTCCTCGCCTATATGCTGTTTGGCTGGTTCGGTGCCGTGATCAAGGAAAGCCGCTCCGGCCTCTACAGCACGCAGATGGACCTCTCGTTCCGATGGGGCATGAGCTGGTTTATCTTCTCCGAGGTGATGTTCTTCGCCGCGTTCTTCGGCGTGCTGTTCTATGTGCGCACCTGGGCCGGCCCCTGGCTTGGTGGTGAGGGCGACAAGGGCGTGAGTAATATGCTCTGGCCGGGCTTTGAATACACCTGGCCGTTGCTCAATACGCCAGATCCCAAGCTGTTCCCGGCGCCCAGTGGGGTCATCAGTGCCTGGGGTTTACCGCTGATTAACACCATCCTGCTGGTGACTTCCAGCGTCACCCTGACCTTTGCCCACCATGCGTTGCGCAAGAACCAGCGCAAGCCGTTGACTCTCTGGCTGGCGCTGACCCTCGTGCTTGGCGTGGTGTTCCTGATATTGCAGGCCGAAGAGTACATCCATGCCTATTCCGAACTGGGCCTGACCCTGGGTTCGGGTATCTACGGTGCAACCTTCTTTATGCTCACCGGGTTTCACGGCGCACACGTCACCTTCGGGGCGATCATGCTTGCGGTGATGCTGGTTCGCGTTATGCGTGGCCACTTCAGCCCCGAGCATCACTTCGGCTTCGAGGCTGCCGCTTGGTACTGGCACTTCGTTGATGTGGTATGGATCGGCCTCTACACCTTCGTTTATGTGCTCTAGGGCGGCTACGTCGCACAGCGGATCATTGTGTTACCAGGTCACCTGGGATGTCAGTTGGCCGCTGTAGAAGCCCCAGGCTATGAGGGCTACGGTCAAGGCGGTGAGCGTGACCCGCACGGTAAGGGCGTTGACCACTCGGGAAGAGCGGCCCTCGTCCTTGACCAGGAAGAACAGGCCACTGAACAAGCTGACCACGGTGGCCAGTAACGAGAGGACGATTGCGACCTTGAGCATGCGTAACTCCGGGGGGAGGGAAATGTCTTGCAGATGCAGTATAACCAGCTTGGCTCAATCTTCGAGCCGTGCACAATGAGCGCCTTTCGCCCTGGCTGGCTGCCCAGTTTGCTGGTCGCGTTGCTGTTGCCGGTACTTGTCAGCCTGGGGTTTTGGCAGCTGGCGCGTGCCGAGCAAAAGCGCGAATTACTGGCTGCCCATCAGGCCCGGCAATTGGCCGCGCCTGTCGCTATCGCTGAGCTTGAGAACCTGCCAAATCCGGCCTATGCACGGGTGCAGTTACAGGGTCATTTCGATGCGGCGCACAGTTTTTTATTGGATAACCGCACCCGTGATGGCCAGGCGGGTGTTGAAGTCCTACAGCCTTTTTATGACCAGGCCAGCGGTCTTTGGCTGTTGCTCAATCGCGGCTGGCTGCCCTGGCCGGATCGCCGGATACCCCCAGCGTTCAACACGCCCGACACGCCGCTGCGCCTGCAAGCCTCGGTATACGTGTCCCTCGGCGACGGATTGCAACTGCAGCAGGAGCCACAGAGCAATACCTGGCCGCGCTTGATCAGCGCGGTCAAGCCGGACGAACTCTGGCGGCAGTTGGGTCGCTCAGGCTTCAGCCATGAGTTGCGCCTGCAACCCGGCCCAGGGTCTTTGCGCGTCGATTGGCCGGTAATCGCCATGAGTCCGGATAAACACCTGGGCTATGCTTTTCAATGGTTCGCTCTGGCAACGGCCTTGCTCGGCCTGTTCGTCTATTTAGGTTTGCATAACGCGCGGGAGACTCGCCATGAACCCAGCCATCACTCTGCCTGAAGAGGCGCCCAACCGCCGTCGCCGCGGGCGTCTGCAGTTGATCATGATCCTTGCTGTGGTTATTGGTCCGATGGTTCTGGCCAGCGCCATGTACCAGTGGCGCTTCTGGGTTCCGGAAACCCGTAGCTACCATGGCGAGTTGATCGGCACCGGCCAGACCCGTGCGGACCTTGGCGTGAGCGGCGCACCTGAGGAGCGCTGGCAGCTGCTGGTGACAGTGCCGGGCGTCTGCGATACGGACTGCAAGCAACTGGTGTTTCTCGCCCGGCAGATTCATATCGGCCTCAATCGAGATACCGCTCGAGCCTCCCATGCCCTGGCCAGTGCCCAGCCCTTGGCTGCTGAATATGACGCACTGCTGCGCCGGGAGTTTCCGCAGTTGACCCGCTATCAATTGGAGTCCCAGGCCTATAGTGAAACCGCCGGCAAGGTCGAAGGGGCGCAACTGTGGATCGTCGATCCGCACGGTAATCTGGTGCTGCGCTATGACAGTCGTAGCAAGGGCAAGGCGATTCTTAACGACCTGAAGCATTTGCTGAAGATTTCCCAAATCGGCTGATGTGCAGGAATTACGTGCAGGAACAAGGAGCTTCATGATGGCCAAACCCGGCTACCGCCTCGCTTTGTTCGCCACCCTCCTGACCGTGGTGGTGGTGGTGCTGGGTGCCTATACCCGGCTGACCCATGCGGGGTTGGGCTGCCCGGACTGGCCCGGCTGCTACGGTTTCCTCGGCGTACCCATGAGCGAACACAAGCAGGCGCTGGCCGAGATGCGTTTTCCCGAGGCGCCGGTTGAGGTGGCCAAGGGTTGGTACGAAATGGTGCACCGCTACTTTGCCGGCAGTCTCGGCCTGGTCATCCTGGCGCTGGCGGTGCATGCACTGCGGCGGCGCGGTGAGCCGGGGCAGCCGCTGAAATTGCCGCTGTTGCTGCTCGGCCTGGTGATCCTGCAAGGGGCTTTCGGCATGTGGACGGTAACCCTGAAGCTCTGGCCGCAAGTGGTGACCGCCCATTTGCTTGGCGGCTTTGCCACCCTCAGCCTGCTATTTCTGCTTACCTTGCGCCTGTCCGGTGCTGCCCGCGCGTTAGCATCATTTTCCGTGCACCTGCGCCGTCTGGCCGCGCTCGGCCTGCTGCTGGTAATCGGGCAGATTGCCCTCGGTGGTTGGGTCAGCAGCAATTACGCGGCGGTCGCCTGTGTCGACCTGCCGACCTGTCACGGTGAATGGTGGCCAGCGATGGATTTCGCCAACGGATTTCACCTGACCCAGCATATCGGCCCGAATTACCTCGGCGGCCAGCTCGACAGCGATGCGCGTACGGCCATCCACATGACTCATCGTCTGGGTGCGGTGGCGTTGACGCTGGTGCTGCTGCTGCTGGCATGGCAACTGCGCCGGGCCGGGTTGCCGCGCCTGGCCGGCTTGTTGCTGCTGGCGCTCGGCGTGCAGATCGCTCTGGGTATCAGCAACGTGGTGTTCCATCTACCGCTGCTGGTGGCGGTGGCGCACAACGCGGGTGGTGCGCTATTGCTGCTGACGATGGTGTTGATCAATTATCGGGTGAGCGCTGCTGTGACGAGCGCATCCAGGGCGACAGTCGAGCAAGCTGCAATCGTTCCGTTGCCTTGCAAATAACAATCAAGGAGAGACCCCTATGGCTACTCTACTGCGTGAACAACAGGCTAACGCCAGCTGGCGCGACTACCTGGAGCTGACCAAGCCCAAGGTGGTGGTACTGATGCTGATCACCTCCTTGGTCGGCATGTTTCTCGCGACCCGCGCCGGCGTGCCCTGGACGGTGCTGGTGTTCGGCAACCTGGGGATCGGCTTGTGCGCTGGCGGCGCGGCGGCGGTCAATCATGTGGTGGATCGGCGCATCGACTCGATCATGGCGCGCACCCACAAGCGCCCGCTGGCCGAGGGCCGGGTCACTCCGCTGGCGGCACTGAGTTTCGCCCTGCTGCTATCGGTGGCCGGCCTCAGCCTGCTGCTGGCTTTCACCAACGAGCTGGCCGCTTGGCTGACCCTCGCCTCGCTGCTTGGCTATGCGGTGATTTATACCGGCTTTCTCAAGCGTGCCACGCCGCAGAACATCGTCATCGGTGGGTTGGCTGGCGCTGCTCCGCCGTTGCTTGGCTGGGTTGCGGTCACTGGCGAGCTGACCGCCGAGCCGCTGCTGCTGGTGCTGATCATCTTCGCCTGGACCCCGCCGCACTTCTGGGCCCTGGCCATTCATCGCAAGGCCGAATACGCCAAGGCCAACATCCCGATGCTGCCGGTGACCCATGGTGAGCACTACACCAAGGTGCACATCCTGCTCTACACCGGTGCGATGTTCGCCGTTAGCCTGCTGCCTTACGCCATTCATATGAGCGGCCTGCTCTACCTGGTCTGCGCTATTGGCTTGGGCGCGCGTTTTCTGCACTGGGCCTGGGTGCTGTACCGTGACAGCAAACCGCACGCGGCGATCAACACCTTCAAGTACAGTATCTGGTACCTGTTCCTGCTGTTTATCGCCCTGCTAGTCGACCATTATCTGCTGTTCAACCTGTAATCGTTGGTGTCATGACCCGTACCCAAATCACCGTTTTCGTTCTTGTTGCCCTGGTCGCGCTGGTGCTCGGCCTGACCGTCAACAAAGTGCTCAACAGCAAAGGTCAAGGCGACCCGACGGCGCTGCTCGATGCTGGTATTGTACTTTTGCCGCAAAGCCGCACGTTGCCCGACCTCAATTTGCTCGACCAGAACGGCCAGGCGGTCGCGGTCAATCAGCTCAAGGGGCAGTGGAGCCTGCTGTTTTTCGGCTACACCTTCTGTCCGGACATTTGCCCCGCGACCCTCGCCCAACTGCGCCAACTGCAAGGCCAGTTACCGGCGCAAACCCTCGCCAATCTGCAGATAGTGCTGGTCAGCGTCGACCCTAACCGTGACACACCAGAGCAGTTGAAAAAATACCTCGACTATTTCGATGCCGGGTTCATCGGTTTTACTGGTGAGGAAGCCACCCTGCAGAAGTTTGCCAATGCGGTGAGCATTCCCTATATCCCAGCCGATACCAGTAAGGAAAACTACACCGTCGATCACAGTGGCAACCTGGTGATCATCGGCCCGGACGGCACCCAGCGTGGCTTCATCCGCGCGCCATTGAACAACGCCAAACTGGCTGCTCAGTTACCCGGGTTGATTCAGCCGGTACCAGGCAGCTGAGCCACGGAATGCGCCGGCGTGTGGGCTGTGGTTCAGCGCGTTGGCCAGGCCAACAGTGCCATGCGCCGTCGCCGTGTTGGCGGCCTCTAATCGTATGCCTGGCTCGTGGCTTCGGGCTGCAGCGTATCGCGGTCTCGCTCCCTTGATGTCAGCAAATGTTCGAACGCCTGCAGGTTGGCACTGGTTGGGTCGCGCCGGCTTTGGGCCGCCAGCGCACTGGCTGTCCGCAGGTAAGTACATAGGCCTATCGCCACGTTGATAGGCAGACGCAGGCTCTGTTTACGGCTCATGATGCCCCTCTCGCTCCGGACGTATTATTCAGACGGCCTCTGTCAGGCCACAGCCACCACATGGAGCACATTCGAATCTCAGGCCGTGAGCTGGCCGTCATGGCTCACCGCTGCATGGGTCAACGCATTTGCCACGCCATGACGGCATCAAACACATGCCCTTGCTGAGCCTTTACCCAACCTAGAACCCCTGCTGCCGCTCGACTTTGACCTACATCAAGGCATGCGGCGGATTAGCCGATTGTCTAGGAGGCTGCCTGCAAGTAGTAATTGGCGGCACAGTCTATTGGGTGAGGCGGCTCAGGTTGGCGCGCAGTTGCGTCTTTCGCGGATCGACCTGGCCTGCAACAGTCCGCCGCATTTGCGGGCCGGTCCCCGGGAGCCATTCAGCACCGTCGATTACTTCAAGCCAAGGCGCCGTGCCAGGCGTATCAGGTTGGCGCGGTCTACTCCCAGCTCGCGGGCGGTGTCAGCCCATTTGTGCTGGTGACGCTGCAAGGCCGCGCCTATCAGCTGCTTCTGGTAGGCATCCAGGGCCTCGCGCAGCGGCATAGCGGCGTCGGCGTCGGCTTCTGGCAGCATCAGCGGCATCGGTTCGACAGTGCCGGCGCGCTGGGGCAGGTCGAGTGCCTGGCTGTCGATGCTGAGGATGCGCGGCCGCTCGGCGCAGGCCGACAAGGCCTTGAGCGCGGCACGGCCGATCAGGTGTTCAAGCTCACGTACGTTGCCCGGCCAGTCGTGGGCCAGCAGGGCTTTTTGTCCATCGCTGCTCAGGCGCAGACTGCGCAGTCCCAGGCGCGCGCGATTCTCTTCGAGAAAGTAACCGGCCAGCAGCAGGACGTCGCGGCCGCGCTCGCGCAGCGCCGGGACTCTCAGCGGGTACACGCTCAGGCGGTGGTAGAGATCGGCGCGAAAGCGTCCGGCGCGCACCTCTTCTGCAAGGTCGCGGTTGCTTGCTGCCAGCACCCGCACATTGACCCGGTGCTCGCGATCCGAGCCAACCCGCTGCAACTGCCCACTCTGCAGCACCCGTAGCAGCTTGGCCTGCACCGCCACCGGTAACTCGCCGACCTCATCGAGAAACAGGGTGCCGCCGTCAGCCAGCTCGAACTTGCCGCTGCGCTCGTTGACCGCGCCGGAAAAGGCGCCGCGTACGTGGCCGAACAACTCGCTTTCGACCAGGGTCTCGGGCAGCGCCGCGCAGTTTAGGCTTATCAGCGGCCGCCTGGCCCGCGCCGACGCGGCATGCAGAGCCTCAGCCACCAGTTCCTTGCCGACCCCGGTTTCACCGCTGATCAGCACCGTCAGCTCGCTGTTGCCGACCAGTGCGATTTCCTCCAGCAGGCGTTTGTGCTGCGGGCTCTGGCCGATCAGCTCGCGCGGCCGATGCTGGTCGGCGGCCTGTTTGTAGACCTTGGCCAACTGGTGTTCATCCTCGACCCGGCGCAGCAACTGGGCGATGCGCTCATTGGCCATCACGGTGGCGGCGGCCAGGCTGGCGAACGCTGCCAGGGTGTCCAGGTCGACCCTGCCGAAGCTGGCCGGGTCCAGCGAATCGAGGGTCAGCAGGCCCCACAACTGGTCCTGCAGGTACAGCGGACAGCCCAGGCAGTCATGCACTTCGAGGTGGCCGCGATGGCCTTCGACCAAGCCGTCGTAAGGATCGGGCAGGTCGCAGTCCATGGCGAAGCGGGTCGGCCCACGCTGCGCCAACAGGGCCTGCAGGCGCGGATGCTCGCCGAGCTTGAAGCGCCGGCCGAGGGTGTCGGCGCTCAGGCCGTCGACCGCCAGCGGCACCAGCACCTCGCCCTCGAGTCTGAGTAAGGCCACCGCATCGCACGGCAACAGCTCGCGCAGGGCCAGCAGCAGCCGGCGATAGCGCTCGGCTTCGGGCAGCTCTTGGGACAGGTCGGCAACCAGCGGGATCAAGGCCGTGAGCAATGGGTTTGTTGTCATAAAGACTACTCGAGGGTCATTAGGACTTGAATCTGCATGCAGTCATAAAGACAGCGGTGATTATAAGTCATTGAAAGTATTAGGTTATAAAACTGGCACGAGTTGTGTAACAACCTAGTCACCATGAACTTAGCACGCTTGGGTGCGCCGGCGAACGCTTCTCGATAAGCGTCCGACGCACCCCAGGCGGCATAGCCCCCCAGGAATCACTCAATGCTCACTGCCCAACAACGCACGCTGATCAAGGCCACAGTGCCGCTACTGGAAACCGGCGGCGAAGCCCTGACTCGGCATTTCTACCAGCTGATGCTCGGCGAATACCCGCAGGTACGTCCACTGTTCAACCAGGCGCATCAGGCCAGCGGCGATCAGCAACGCGCACTGGCCAACGGCGTGCTGATGTACGCGCGTAATATCGACCGCCTGGAGGCGCTCGGCCCACTGGTCGGGCAGATCGTCAGCAAGCATGTGGCGCTGCAGATCTTGCCCGAGCATTACCCGATTGTCGGTAGCTGCCTGCTGCGGGCGATTCGCGAGGTGCTCGGCGCACAGATCGCCACCGACGAGGTGATCGACGCCTGGGGCGCCGCCTATGGTCAGCTGGCGCAGATCCTGATCGACGCCGAAGAGCGCGCCTACGCCGCCAATGCCCAAGCAGATGGCGGCTGGCGTGGTGGCCGCGAGTTTCGAGTGGCGAAAAAGAGTGTCGAAAGTCAGGAGATCGTCTCCCTGCACCTGGTGCCGGCAGACGGCGGCGCGTTGCTCGACTTCCAGCCGGGCCAGTACATCGGCCTGCGCCTGCAACTGGAGGGTGAGGAAGTGCGGCGCAACTATTCGCTGTCGGCCTGCGGCAATGGTCGCGAATACCGCATCAGCGTCAAGCGCGAGCCAGGCGGCAAGGCGTCCAACCACCTGCACGACCACGTGCAGGTCGGCGATCGCCTGGAACTGTTCCCGCCGGCCGGCGACTTCGTCCTGCGCGAGTCGAGCAAGCCGCTGGTGCTGATCAGCGCCGGCGTCGGCATCACCCCGGCATTGAGCATGCTTGAGGCCGCGCGCGATCACGGCCGGGCGATCCATTTCATCCACTGCGCCCGGCATGCCGGCGTGCACGCCTTCCGCGACTGGGTCGAGGCGCAGCGCGATGAGTGTCCGCAGCTGCGCCATTACGTGTGCTACAGCGAGCCGCGCGCTGGTGATGTGGGCGATGCTGAGGGGTTTCTGAGCCGCGAGCAACTGGCCGAGTGGTTGCCGGCTGACCGCGACCTGGATGCCTACTTCCTAGGGCCCAAGCCATTCATGGCCCAGGTTAAACAGCACCTGCGCGAACTCGGCGTGCCGGAGCAGCAGAGTCACTACGAGTTCTTCGGTCCGGCCAGTTCGCTGGAGGCCTGAGCGGCACTATCAGCGGCCTGTAGGGTGCGCGGTGCGCACCAGGCGTTAGCTATGTCTCCCGGCGCAACATCATCTGCGGGGATGGTAAAGGCCACCAGCCTGAGAGGCGGCTACAGCACCCCGGCCTGACGCAGTTGGTCTATCTGCTCCAGGCTCAAACCGAGCCATTGCTGCAGCACCTGCTCGGTGTGTTCGCCAAGTAGCGGCGGGGCGTTGCGGTATTGCACCGGGGTCGCCGAGAGGCGAATCGGGCTGGCCACCTGCGGCACGCTGCCGGCCAGCGGGTGGGGCAGGTCGACGCGCAGACCACGGGCCTGCACCTGCGGGTCGGCAAACACCTGCTGCAGGTCGTTGATCGGCCCGCAGGGCACGCCGGCTTGTTCCAGGGCCACCAGCCATTCGGCAGTGGTCTTGAATACGGTGGCCTGGCGGATCAGCGGAATCAGTTCGGCGCGATGGGCAACGCGCGCCTGATTGGTGGAAAAGCGCGAGTCGACGGCCAAAGCCGCAAGGCCGGCGACCTCGCAAAATTTGCGGAATTGCCCATCGTTGCCGACCGTGAGGATGATGTCGCCGTCGGCAGTGGGGAAGTCCTGATAGGGCACGATGTTCGGGTGGGCATTGCCCAGCCGGCGTGGTGCCACGCCGGTGGTCAGGTAGTTCATCGCCTGGTTGGCCAGGCAGGCGACCTGCACATCGAGCAGGGCCATGTCGATGTGTTGGCCATTACCGGTCTGATCGCGGCTGGCCAGGGCGGCCAGGATCGCTGCGGTCGAGTACAGGCCGGTAAGGATGTCGGTCAGGGCCACGCCGACCTTGACCGGTCCGGCGCCCGCTTCCTCGTCGGCGCGCCCGGTCAGGCTCATCAAGCCCCCCAGGCCCTGGATCATGAAGTCGTAACCGGCGCGCTTGGCGTAGGGGCCGTCCTGGCCGAAGCCGGTGATCGAGCAATAGATCAGTTGCGGATTCAGCTCTTTCAGGGTGGCGTAGTCGAGGCCGTAAGCGGCCAGCCCACCGACCTTGAAGTTCTCGATCAGGATGTCGGCCTTGGCCACCATTTCGCGCACCAGTCGCTGGCCTTCGGCCTGGGTGAAGTCCACGGTGACCGATTGTTTGTTGCGATTGGCCGACAGGTAATAGGCGGCTTCGCTGGTGTTCTCGCCCGCTGCATTCTGCAGGAACGGCGGGCCCCAGTGGCGGGTGTCGTCGCCGACCTTCGGCCGTTCAATCTTGATCACCTCGGCGCCGAGGTCAGCCAGAATCTGCCCGGCCCAAGGCCCAGCGAGGACGCGGGACAGGTCGAGTACACGGATATGCGACAGGGCACCGGACATGGGAACTCCGTAGGGTGCGCTGTGCGCACCGACAGCAAACAGGACGTAGGATGGATTAGCCGCGAAGCGGTGGAGCCCATCGAGCGATCTGATGGGTATCGCTGCGCTCAACCCATCCTACGGTTCAGGTTCAGAAAAACGCTTGGAGCCCTGTCTGCGCGCGGCCGAGGATCAGCGCATGGACGTCGTGGGTGCCTTCATAGGTATTAACCACTTCCAGGTTGACCAGGTGGCGGGCCACGCTGTACTCATCACTAATGCCGTTACCACCAAGCATGTCGCGGGCCAGGCGGGCGATGTCCAGGGATTTGCCGCAGCTGTTGCGCTTCATGATCGAGGTGATTTCCACCGCCGCAGTGCCTTCGTCCTTCATCCGGCCCAGGCGCAGGCAGCCTTGCAGGGCCAGGGTGATTTCGGTCTGCATGTCAGCCAGTTTCTTCTGGATCAGTTGGGTTTGTGCCAGCGGGCGGCCGAACTGCTTGCGATCCAGGGTGTACTGACGGGCGGTGTGCCAGCAATCTTCAGCGGCGCCCAGCGCGCCCCAGCTGATGCCGTAACGGGCAGAGTTGAGGCAGGTAAACGGGCCTTTCAGGCCACGCACGTCGGGGAAGGCGTTTTCTTCCGGGCAGAACACGTTGTCCATGACGATTTCGCCGGTGATCGAGGCGCGCAGGCCGACCTTGCCGTGAATCACCGGGGCGCTCAGGCCCTGCCAGCCTTTTTCCAGAACGAAGCCGCGGATTTCGCCAGCATCATCCTTGGCCCAGACCACGAACACATCGGCGATCGGGCTGTTGGTGATCCACATTTTGGCGCCGCTCAGGCGGTAGCCACCGTCGACCTTTTTGGCGCGGGTGATCATGCTGCCCGGATCGGAGCCATGGTCTGGTTCGGTCAGGCCGAAGCAGCCGATATATTCGCCGCTGGCCAACTTGGGCAGGTATTTCTGCTTGGTCGCCTCGTTGCCGAATTCGTTGATTGGCACCATTACCAGGGACGACTGCACGCTCATCATCGAGCGATAGCCGGAGTCGATGCGCTCCACTTCGCGGGCAATCAGGCCGTAGCACACGTAGTTCAAGCCGCTGCCGCCATAAACTTCAGGAATGGTCGCGCCGAGCAGGCCGGTGTCGCCCATCTCGCGGAAGATCGCCGGGTCGGTCTGTTCGTTGCGGAAGGCCAGTTGCACCCGCGGCTTAAGCTTGTCGGCCGCAAACTGTTGGGCGCTGTCGCGCACCATGCGCTCTTCTTCAGTCAGTTGCTGATCGAGCAACAGGGGGTCGATCCAGTTGAAGCTTGCATTGGCCATTGTGAAAACCTCGAGTTAGGACGGGGGACTAGCGTCGCGGCCAGTGGCCGCGCCCACGGGGTGCATGGAATTGATCCTAGGCTGCATCTGCGTGCTGGGCAAACGAGGATTACGCATGCTGTTGTGCTTTTTACGCACTCCGAGTTAGCTTTGAGCGGCATTTAATCCAAAACAGAGTGAGAGTGCCGCACAGATGCGCCGAAAAATCCCCAGCACTACGGCCCTGATCGCCTTCGAGTCGGCAGCTCGCCATCAGAGCTTTACCCGGGCAGCCGAGGAGCTGGCCCTGACCCAGAGCGCGATCTGTCGGCAAATCGCCGGGCTGGAGGAGTTTCTCAACGTCGAACTGTTTCGCCGCTCGCGCCGTGGGGTTCAGCTGACCGAAGCCGGTTTGTCCTATGCGCGGCGGGTTGCCGCGCAACTGGATGCGGTGGAGCGCGATACCCTGGCGGTGATGGGCCAACAAGGTGCCATGAACATCGAGCTGGCGGTGGTGCCGACCTTCGGTACCCAGTGGCTGCTGCCGCGGCTGAAGGATTTCCAGCGCCTGCACCCGCAGGTCACGGTCAACCTGACCAACCGCACCCGGCCATTCCTGTTCGCCGATACCCAGTTCGATGCCGCGGTGTACTTCGGCGACGCCGACTGGTCAGGCACCGCCTCGCACCTGCTGATGCGTGAAAACCCGATGCCGGTGTGCAGCCCGGCGCTGCTCGCCGGGCAAAGCGGCCTCAGCGCCGAGCGTATTGCCAGCCTGCCGCTGTTGCAGCAAACCACCCGGCCCTACGCCTGGCGCCAGTGGTTCGCCTCGCTGGGGCTGAATGTGGCCCGGGACATGAGCGGGCCACGCTACGAACTGTTCTCCATGCTTGCCCAGGCCGCCATGCACGAGATGGGCGTGGCCTTGATTCCGCCCTTCCTGATTCAGCGGGAGCTGAGCGAGGGGCGCCTGGTGTTGGCGCTGGAGCATGCCTACAGCAGCGACAAGGCCTATTACCTGATGATTCCCGAACGCAAGGTGGAGTCTGCTGCGCTGCAAAGTTTTCGCGACTGGCTGGTTCAGCAGGCGCTGGACTATGCACAGGAAAGCGGTCTGGAATAAACGACAGCAAGCGAAGTAGTTGCCCTTGCCTAACGCGCCGGCTCCGATCTTTTATGGCCACTGAGTAGTGGCAGACGCCTTGCGCTGTGGCGGTGTCCTGGTCACGCACTGCAGGGGACTTCTGCCTCGGTGCCAGAGTGCAGGAAGCTCGGCCCGCACCCGCTAACTTAGTAGCAGAAATGCACGATCACCCAGGTACTTCAGCGGGTAGGTTCTCGCGCAACGATGATCTGTTAAATAGCCCTCAGCAAGGGCGAGGTAGTCGTGTAGTGAGTGATATTTACCACTACATCGTGGCGCGTAGTGTCTCGTGTGTGTGTCTAATTTATTGCACAGTGAAGCGTGCGCAAGGCCCTGAATATGTGCCTTTGATGGCTTTTTAACCAATGCCACTGCTATTTGATGTGCGGTTATTCATGGCGCTCATGCCAATCGCCCAGGAAGCCCCCTTGATTCACTTGCCGGCCACGGCTGGCAAGGCTTTCATGAAAAATGTGAATCACAAGTCGCAGAATGACTTGTAGTTGTCGCAAGGTTTTACTCCATAACACCTTGAAGGACTTATGCTGCGCCTGCAAAATGCCGGCCCGCCCGCAACATAGCCTCTGCTAGGGTGATTTGTGCTGATCCTCCCTTCGCCGACGTGCCATCCGCAGTGCGTCGGTTCATTAAAGATAAAGATCACGCAGGAGATTTGACGTGCACATCGGTGTTCCTCTCGAAACCCATGCCGGCGAGACGCGGGTAGCCGCCACGCCAGAAACCATCAAGAAGCTGATCGGCCAAGGCCATCGGGTCACGGTGCAAAGCGGAGCTGGCGTCAGCGCCAGTATTCCCGACAGTGCCTACGAAGCCGTAGGTGCGGCCATCGGCAGCGATGCCGCCGCCTTCGCTGCCGATCTGGTGCTGAAAGTATTGGCTCCGACCGACGCCGAACTGGCCCACATGAGGACCGGCACGGTGCTGGTCGGCATGCTCAACCCGTTCAGTAACGTGACCATTGCCCGCCTGAATGCCCGCGGGATCACTGCCTTCGCTCTCGAGGCCGCGCCGCGCACCTCGCGTGCGCAGAGCCTCGACGTGCTGAGCTCGCAGGCCAACATCGCCGGCTACAAGGCCGTGCTGCTGGCCGCGCACCATTACCCGCGTTTCATGCCGATGCTGATGACGGCTGCTGGCACGGTGAAAGCGGCGCGCGTGCTGATTCTCGGCGCCGGTGTCGCCGGCTTGCAGGCCATTGCCACGGCCAGGCGCCTGGGTGCGGTGATCGAAGCCTCGGACGTACGCCCTGCGGTCAAGGAGCAGATCGAGTCGCTCGGCGCCAAGTTCGTCGACGTACCCTGCGAGACCGATGAGGAGCGTGAATGCGCCGAAGGGGTCGGCGGCTATGCGCGGCCGATGCCGGCCTCGTGGATGGAGCGTCAGGCCAAGGCGGTGCACGAACGTGCCAAGCAGGCCGATATCGTCATCACCACCGCGCTGATTCCGGGGCGCAAGGCGCCGACCCTGCTGCACGAGGCCACCGTGGCCGAGATGAAACCCGGTTCGGTGGTTATCGACCTGGCTGCGGCGCAAGGCGGCAACTGCCCGCTGACGGTCGCCGAACAGGTGGTGATCCAGCACGGCGTGACCATCGTCGGTTACAGCAACCTGGCCGCCATGGTGCCCGCCGATGCCTCGGCGCTGTATGCGCGCAACCTGCTGGATTTCCTCAAGCTGGTCATCGACAAAGATGCTCAGTTCCACCTCAACCTCGAAGACGACATCGTCAAAGCGTGCCTGATGTGCACGGACGGCCAAGTCTTGCGAACCAACGGCTAAGGGGAGAACAACCATGGATATGATTTCTGACGGTATCTACAACCTGATCATCTTCGTGCTGGCCATCTACATCGGCTACCACGTGGTATGGAACGTCACCCCGGCCCTGCACACGCCGCTGATGGCGGTGACCAACGCGATCTCCGCGATCGTCATCGTCGGCGCCATGCTCGCCGCGGCGCTGACCGTGACGCCACTGGGCAAGACCATGGGCACCCTGGCCGTGGCGTTAGCCGCGGTCAACGTGTTCGGCGGTTTCCTGGTAACCCGGCGCATGCTGGAAATGTTCAAGAAGAAAGCGCCGAAAGCCGCTGCAGTGGAGAAGCATTGATGAGCATGAACCTGATCACTGTTCTCTACCTGGTCGCCTCGATCTGCTTTATCCAGGCGCTCAAGGGTCTGTCGCACCCGACCAGTTCACGGCGTGGCAACCTGTTCGGCATGCTCGGCATGGGCCTGGCCATCCTTACCACCGTCGGCCTGGTGTACAAGCTGGGCAGCGAGCTGGCTACCCAGGGCCTCGGCTATGTGATTGTCGGCCTGCTGGTTGGCGGTAGCGTCGGCACTGTCATGGCCAAGCGCGTGGAAATGACCAAGATGCCGGAACTGGTCGCCTTCATGCACAGCATGATCGGCCTGGCTGCGGTGTTCATTGCCATTGCCGCGGTCGTCGAGCCGCAGTCGCTGGGCATCGTCGCCAGCCTCGGTGATGCGATTCCGGCCGGTAACCGCTTGGAGCTGTTCCTCGGTGCGGCCATCGGTGCCATCACCTTCTCCGGCTCGGTGATCGCCTTTGGCAAGCTCTCGGGCAAGTACAAGTTCCGCCTGTTCCAGGGCGCACCGGTACAGTTCAAGGGCCAGCACTGGATCAACCTGGCCATCGGCCTGGCGATTCTTGGCCTGGGTCTGGTGTACACCTTCACCGGTAACCTCAGTGCCTTCGCCCTGCTGCTGGCTTTGGCCTTCGTCATCGGCGTGCTGATCATCATCCCTATCGGCGGCGCTGATATGCCGGTGGTGGTGTCGATGCTCAACAGCTACTCGGGCTGGGCGGCGGCCGGGATCGGCTTTTCGCTGAACAACTCGATGCTGATCATCGCCGGTTCCCTGGTTGGTTCCAGCGGCGCGATCCTCTCGTACATCATGTGCAAGGCGATGAACCGCTCGTTCTTCAACGTCATCCTCGGCGGCTTCGGTGGTGCTCCGGCAGCTGCCGGCCCGGCCGGCGACAAGGAAGCCCGCCCGGTGAAGTCCGGTTCGGCCGACGACGCTGCCTTCCTCCTGACCAATGCCGACACCGTGATCATTGTGCCCGGCTACGGCCTGGCCGTGGCCCGTGCCCAGCACGCGCTGATGGAACTGGCCGAGAAGCTGACTCATCGTGGTGTGACCGTGAAGTACGCGATTCACCCGGTTGCCGGGCGTATGCCGGGCCATATGAACGTGCTGCTGGCCGAGGCCGAAGTGCCCTACGAGCAAGTGTTCGAGATGGACGACATCAACTCCGAGTTCGGCCAGGCCGACGTGGTGCTGGTGCTCGGCGCCAACGACGTGGTCAACCCGGCGGCGAAGAACGATCCGACGTCGTCAATCGCCGGCATGCCGATCCTCGAGGCCTACAAGGCCAAGACCGTGATCGTCAACAAGCGCTCGATGGCCAGCGGCTACGCCGGCCTGGACAACGAACTGTTCTACCTGGACAAAACCATGATGGTCTTCGGCGACGCCAAGAAGGTCATCGAGGACATGGTCAAGGCCGTCGACTAACCGCTGCTGAGTATGAAAAACCCGGCCAATAGGTGCCGGGTTTTTTACTTCTGGAGCGTCGCTGGTCTGACCTGAGGTTGCTCTGCAGGGGCTCTCACCGCTACAGATTGACGCTGTCAGGTGGCAAAACTGAATAAAAAGCTGAGTTACAGATCAGCGATTTTGGCCAATCAATTTGCAACTGTACCTATAGGCAATCACTGCTTTATAGGTTTATAGCGAGATAAAGAACTGCCGTTTCTTGTAATGCGCGGTAATTCACTTATCACAGGTACAGTTCCTGTGGAAAACGGCAAAACAGTTACTAAGCACACTATCTAATAGCCAAGCAATTTAACCCAGCTGTGGCTATTGCACCGGTTGCGAGTAGCGGAACATGAGCGTCAGGCAAAACACTCTCTAGTCCCGCCACAAGCGGAAGGATGTCACCATGGAACGTACCCTCAGTTCCGATATGCTGTTTCAAGACCACTCATCCAGCGCCGGTAACGCATCGTCGTTAGGCCTGATTGCCGTACTTTTGTTGTGGCAGCGCCGCATCGTTAGCCGTCGCCAGTTGGCACGCCTGGATGCCCGTTTGCTGGCCGATGCCGGTATCAGCGAGGCCCAGCGCCACGCCGAGTTGGGCAAGCCGTTCTGGCGCTAAGCCTGGCGGCGCAAGCCGCGTTGAACCCTCTGACAAGCCCGCCCGCGCCCAGCGTTGGCGGGCTTTGTCGTTATGCGCCAGGGCGAACAGCACAGCGTGCTGCATTCTCCAGCAGAACAGTTACATAAAAGCAGCAACTGACCCCGTACACTTTTACCTGGCTGTGACTGCCAGGCCGGCCGGCGTCGCGCGACCATCTAGATCCATACCACCACGCCCGTCCAGTACGGGAAGGATCATTGCCATGGAGCGCATGCTTAGCGACATTTCAGCCACGCTCGACCAACCAAGCTGCGGCCCACTCGCCCGCCTGCGCAGCACCCTCAGGCGCTGGCAGCTGAATGTGCACACCCGCCGCCACCTGGCCCGGCTGGATCCACACTTGTTGGCTGATGCCGGCATCAGCCCCAGCGAACGCCTGGCCGAGCTGGAAAAACCGTTTTGGCGTTAAGTCAGCTGGTGTGTTTGCCGGGCTCCGGGCTAGGCTTTGGCTATTGTTGCGTGGCCGCCTGTCACGCCGCTTAATGATGCATCAGGAGTTTCAGAATGATCGCTCTGCGAGTACTTGGTTTTTCCACTCTGTTGTTGCTGGCCAGCGGTGCCTCGGCGTCCAGTTTCGTCGCCACCACCGATACCCTGGGTGGTGCAGTAATGGGTACCTCGGACGCCACTTCCGATGCCACTTCTTCGTTGCGTGACAGCAAGCTCGTGCTTGCTGCACGCGGCGACGCTGCCAGTTTCATCGCCAGCCAGGGCGCCATCCGCGGTGTACGACTGGAGGCAGCGCTGCAGCACATCCGCCAACAAAGCCCTGGTCTCGCGGCCGACGACGAGCAGCTGGCGCAGGCGATTCTAAGCCGCTGAAGCAGTAGGCGGGCACCCAGCTAAGTAGTGACACTGCTCCGGGGCTGATGCGTTAGGCTTGCCGTGGCCGGCGTACTGAGTCATGCGCAGGAACTGTCTGTGCGAATAGCCATCCAACCCCCCTCAATATCTGATTTCCTGGAGATCGTCATGCATCGTTCGTTGCTCGCCGCCGTTGCGCTGGTTGCCCTGTTTGCAGGCAGTGTCCAGGCGCAAACCCTGGTTGCTACCAGCAATATCATTGTTCGTGCGCTGGATCGCACCTTCGACTTCACCTCGGATACCACCACCTCGATCCGTGATTCGAAAATCGTCCTCGCCGCGCGTGACGATGCAGCCAGTTTCGTCGCCAGCCAGGGTGCGATCCGTGGCGCCCAGCTGGAAGCCGCATTTGGCACCATTCGCAGCCGGGTGCCTGAGGCTGAGCATGCGTCCGATCAGGTGTTGGCTGAAGCCATTCTCGCCAGGTGAGCCTCGCCCGCGCCTGGCTACTGGCCTTTGCCCTGCTGACCAGCGTCGCCAGCCATGCCGAGCTGCGCCTGGTGCTGGATAGCGATGCCCTCGACAGCAGTGAGCGGCAAGCCAGCCAGGCGCTGCTGGACGAAGCCCTCGGTGCCCTCCCGCCCAGTTTCAAGCAGCGCCTGGATCGCCACGTCAACGTGCGCTGGCGAGCCATGCCGGCCGAAGTCTATGGCCGCGCTGGACGCTTCAGCGGCATCGAACTGAATCGCCAGCTGCTGGCGTCCCTCAGCGATGGCAGTGCCGCCACAACCCAGACCCAGCGCCCGCATGGCAACGTGCGCCGTGAGTTGCTGGCCACCGTGCTGCACGAACTGACCCACCTCTATGACCGTGCGCAGCTCTGGCCAGATGACGAACAACACCTGCTGCAGCGCTGCCGGCAGCGCTTTGCCAGCCTCGGTGCGGTCGGCTTGCCTGATGCTTGCCGTGGTCAAACCGCAAGACGCTTCACCCTCAGCGACAACCCGAGCCTGCTCGACCTGGCCGGCTGGCCACAACAGGTCGGTCGCCGTGGCGCCCGTGAGCAGGCCAACGGTCAGGTCGCGCGCAGCCCGGATGCCTATGAACTGAGCAATCCACTCGAGTTCGTCGCGGTGAACATCGAGTACTTCCTCCTCGACCCTAGTTATGCCTGTCGCCGGCCCTCGCTGGCACGCCACTTGAGCGAGCATTTCGCCGGCTGGACACCGGCTCACCAGCAGCCCTGCGCCGACGGTTACGCTTACCTCAACGCCGGTCGCGACTTTGCCCGCCAGCCGCTGGGCACGCTCGACCCCGCGCGGGTCTACCAGGTCGACTACCTGCTCGCCGAGGCCAACCAGGAATGGGCCAGCCGTTGGGGCCACAGCATGCTGCGCCTGGTGATCTGTGCTCCTGGCCGACCGCGCGGGCCGGATTGTCGGCTGGATCTGGACGAACACCTGGTGCTGTCCTACCGCGCTTTCGTCGGCGACCTGCAGCTGTCGAGCTGGGACGGCCTGACCGGCGTCTATCCATCGCGGCTGTTCGTCCTGCCGCTGGCGCAGGTTATCGAGGAGTACACCAAGGTCGAACTGCGCAGCCTGGCCTCGGTGCCGCTGCAGCTCAACCGTGTGCAACTGGAGCAGCTGGTCACCCGTGCCGCCGAGCAACACTGGAGTTACGACGGCGACTATTACTTCATCTCCAACAACTGCGCAGTGGAGACCCTCAAGCTACTGCGTAGCGGCAGCCAGCACCCGCGCCTGCAGGCGCTCGACAGTATTTTGCCCAACGGCCTGCTCGACACCCTGGTGGCGCGTGACCTGGCCGATCGCAGCGTGTTCGATGATCCATCCGAGGCCCTGCGCCTGGGCTATCGCTTCGACTCGTTCCGCGACCGTTATCAGGCCATGTTCACGGTGCTGCAGCAGCGTTTGCCGATCGAGCAGGATAACGTCGAGGACTGGCTGGCACAGACCGCCGCGGCTCGCCGGCCCTGGTTCGCCAAGGCCGACCTGCGCGCCAGCGCCGCGCTGCTGCTACTCGAGCAAGCGGCGCTGCGCCGGCAACTGTTGCTGGCCCAGGACGAACTCAAGCGTCGCTACCTCACCGGTCGCGCGGCCAAGGATCCGAACCTGGACAAGGCCGGCGGGGCCCTGGAGCAGATTCTCGCCAACAGCGGCTTTCTCAGTCGTCCGGCAGAGCTGCTCGAGGGCGGCTACGGCCTGCCGCAACGCGCCGAATGGCAACGCCTGGAAGTCGAGAGCCGCAACCGCCAGCAGCAACTGCGCCTGCTTAGTGACGACCTCGACCATGAAGTGCGTAACTTGCTGGAGCCTGCGCGTCTGGCCGAACTGGAGGCCAACGAAGCCAACCTGGTGCAACTCGGCGAGCACCTGCGCGCGCTGCACAAGGCCAGCGGTGGGCTTCGACTGCCTTGACGTCCGGGGGTAGGGTGCGCCGTACGCACCGCGACTTGCTGGCTGCCCCTGTTCTTAGGTCGATCGCGATCAGGCCCGGATGAAAGTCGGGTGAAAGATTGCCCTTTCGCGGGCATGTCGAACTCTTGTCCGTCCTACGGAATCTGTTCCTGCTGCTGCGGCAAGTGCCCATCCAGTTGCAGCCAGGTGGTGAGGATGCCGCCGGTGGTGCGTCGGCAGATCGAGCAGTGACAATGGGCGATGTCGCGCAATGTTGCGCGGAATTGATAACGCAAGGCGCCGCACTGGCAGCCACCGCTGTGAACGTCGCTCATAGACTCTCCTCGATATGCACTGGCTCGCGCCTGATACCGTTATAGCGCCCTTGCGTCGTTGTAGCGCGCTCGCCAAGATGACCAGCTGGTTTGCTGGCGGGGGTTGCCGTGCTGGAATTATTGCTGGCCTTGTGGCCATTGTTCGCCTTGATCGTCGCCGGCTTTTACCTGCGCCGCTGGGGCTTCCCCAACGAAGCCTTCTGGCCCGGCGCCGAGCAGCTGAATTACTTCATCCTGTTTCCTGCCCTGCTGTTCAGCAGCCTGGCCAACGCACCGCTGGACAATCCTGCGCTGCCGCGTCTGGCCCTGGCGGTATTGCTCGGCCTGGGAAGTGCCTGGCTGGGGTTGCTCGTCCTGCGGCGCTTGCGCGGCTGGCCCGCCGGGCGCTTTGGGGCGTTCACCCAGGGCACGTTGCGCTTCAACACCTACCTGGGGCTGGCCGCAGTGGGCAGCCTGTATGGCCAGGAAGGCCTGACGCTGGCCGCCTTGATGCTGGCCTTGATGGTGCCGACGGTCAACGTGCTGTCGGTCTGGTCGCTGACTGCCGAGCGCGGCGTCAGCGCGCGCAGCCTGCTGCTGCCCATTCTCAAAAACCCGCTGATCCTCGCCTGCCTCGGCGGCGCCCTGGTCAACCTCAGCGGGCTTGGCCTGCCCGGCGGCAGCGAGCGCCTACTCGGCCTGCTCGCTGCTGCCAGCCTGCCGCTTGGGCTGCTCTGTGTTGGCGCGGCCCTGAAGCCCGAACAGCTCGGTGGCGAGATTCCCGCTCTGGCCTGGAACAGTAGCCTGCGTCTATTGGTCATGCCGTTACTGGCCTGGGCCGTGGCCTACGGCCTGCAATTGCCGCCGCTGGAAAGCAGCGTACTGGTGCTGTTCTTCGCCCTGCCGACGGCTCCGACTGCCTACGTGCTGACCCGCCAACTGGGCGGCGACAGCCACCTGATGGCCGGGATCATAACCCTGCAGACGCTGCTGGCAGCCGCCAGCCTGCCGGCCATATTGCGTCTGCTCGGGCCTTGATCCGGGGGTTGGCATGTGCGGGCAGTTGTTGAGCAGACGCCCGAGCAGTCCGTGTTTGGCTGGAAATGTGGCGCTTGTAAATTGACGAAGATTGCTTTTTGCCACTACTCCCAATAGGCTACCGGTAATCGCTGTTACAATTTTAAGCGCGGCTAGTTCAAGGAATGGAATGTATGCACGGAGCACTGCTGCGCACTGGCAAAAGCGATGAATTTATTGCGATGGGTGAGACGGGCCAGCCTGTTTACAAGGCTGCGCTGCAAATCATTGCGGCATTGACCCGTAAAAATCCCCTTATTGCCAAATTCCTTGCCGTGCCGAAAAGCAACGAGCAAGGCAGTGTGATTGACTGGTACAGCCCGGTTCAGGGTGATGTCATTCCGTGGTCGGCGGCCACCGAAGGCGAGCGCGACGATGCCCGCGTCAAGCTGAATGCCTTCAAGGCCAGCATTGCTGAAATGAGCCAGTCGCTGATCCTCTCCGGCGACAAAAGCAAGCAAAGCGATCTGGTGATTTTTGGCAAACTACTCGGCCTGGCTCCGTTCAGTCCAGACGACGCCTACGTCTATATCGTCAAAACCGAACGCCTTGATGCTCAAGGGGTAAGCGAGCTCTACGATCAACCGGTGCTTAGTTTCTGGGGCTTTATCCTCAGCGAAGACGACCGCCAGCGCGAGCCCTTGTTCTTTCTGGCCCCGCGTCAGGCAGCTGTTCTCAGTGGCGGCGCCGAGCACCCTGGTGCGGCGCCGCTGCTCAGCCCACCCCCCGCAGCCGACGTTATTCAAGTCAGTAAACCCTGGTGGCGGCGCTTCTGGTGGCTTTGGCCATTGCTGATGCTGTTGTTGCTGCTTTTATTGCTCAGCCTTCTGCGCGGCTGCGTGCCTGATGCAAGGCTGCCGGGGTTTGCCCTGCCGGGCTTGAGTGCGCCTGATCTGGTGCTGCCCGATGTGCGTGTGCCCGGTGTTGGCCTCGGTGGTGCGCCCGCCTTGCACGGCGCTGTACCGGCCGCCTCGCCCGGTGCCGGGCTACCCGGTACGCCTGACTTGCCGCGTGAGGATGAAGCTGCTGGCGGTGAAACGCCTCAGCCGCCCGAAGAACAACCCCAGACACCGTCGGAGCCAGCCGCAGAGCCTGCGCCGCCAGGCGAAACACCCCAGCCGCCAACCCTGGACGAGGACGCCTCTGGCGAACCCGCGCAGCCGCCTGCGTTGAGCATCCCGCCAGACGCGGAGGAGGGGCCGGCAGACTTCCTTGATGGTCGGTACCGCGCCGGTGCGGGTATTCAGGATCGCCGCACGGGTAAGCCACTGCGTCTGGAATATGACTTCAAGGATGGCCAGGGCAATGTCACGGTCAGCCGCCCGGATGGCGTGTCATGTACCGGGGCGGTAGGTGCCGCCATGGTCGATGGCAGCCTGGCCATCAATAGCCAGGGGTTGGCGGGTTGCACCGACGGCAGCAATTACGACATGCCCCAAGTGCAGTGCAAGCCTGGCGCACAAAGCATCGCCGACTGTGCGGGCAGTTACGGTAACGAACAATTCCCCATGTCAATGCGGAAAGTAGGCGAATAAGGCCCCCATCTCATGCTGCCAGAACTCACGCAATTCGAAGAAACCGTCACCCTGGTTAACGATAGCGGTATCCAGTTTATGGATTTCGCCCTGACCCTTGATCTACGCAAGGAGCCGTCGGGGCTGTTTGCCAAGATGGGCAACGCATTGATCGCGCGCCTGCTGCAGAACAAGGAAACCGGCGAATATTTTCACCTGGGGCCGATCAGCACCGAAGGCAAAAGCGGTGAAAGCCTGGACAAGGCGCAGCAGCAGGAGCGCCTGATCAGTGAAACCGATGAGGACCTTCGTGTCAGCATGCAGAGCAGCCTTGAGCTGCTTAACGGCCTGTGGCTGCCTGTGCCGTTCTTCCGGTTTATGCACCCTGAGCGCTATGACGAAGGCCCGAGTAACTGGGCGCGGATGCGCATGGTGCAGCTCGATGAGCCGGATATAGACGGCCACACCCATCGCCTCACCGTGGCGTTTGATACCCGCGTCATGCGTGTCAGCAATGGTATGCAGTACCTGGCGCCGACCCGCGAAGATGTCAATGCCGGTGCGTTTTTTCGCCTGGCCTGCAATGCCAAGCAGACCCGCTGGTTCATGGACCACAAGTGGGTGCAGGAGTGGCTCAAGGAAATCTACCTTGAGGCCAACAAGCACCGCACCGAGGAAAGTAATAACGAAGACATTGCCGAGCAGAAGCACATTGCGCATTACCTGAATCTGCTCAGCCTGCTGGCCAAGCCGATACCGGAGCAGCGCAGCAGCGAGCCGGCCAAGGTCGATATTCCACAAATCAAGCTAGGTGCCAACGGCGTCGATTCGATTGATCCGCCCATCACGGTTGACCTGGTTCTCGATGTTGGCAACTCGCGCACCTGCGGCATCCTGATCGAAAATCACGGCCAGGCGGGCGATGGCATGAGCGCCAATTACGCCCTGCAGCTGCGCGACCTGAGTCGCCCCGAGCAGGTCTACAGCCACCCATTTGAAAGCCGGATCGAATTCACCCAGGCGGCGTTCGGCAAAGAAAATTTCTCTGGCCAGAGCGGTCGTCATGATGCGTTCCAGTGGCCGACCATTGCCCGTGTCGGCAGTGAGGCGGCGCGCCTTGCCGGCCAGCGTCGCGGCACTGAAGGGTCGACCGGGTTGTCCAGTCCGAAGCGTTATTTGTGGGATGAAGAGGGTTACACCCATGGCTGGCGATTCAACTGCTCGCACCTGAAAACCAGCCAGGAGCCCAAGGCGACAGCGGCCCCCTTTTCACACAAGATCACCAAGCTGGGGCAGGCGTTTTACAAGCTGAAAAACGAAGATGACCGTTTGCCTGCGTTTTCGCCACAGTACTCGCGCAGCTCGCTGATGACCTTCATGCTCGCCGAGGTGCTGACCCAGGCGTTGTCGCAGATCAACAGCCCTGCCCAGCGTACGCGTCAGGGTCACACGGACCGCCCGCGGCAATTGTCGAGCATCACCCTGACCGTGCCGCCAGGCATGACGCAGGCTGAGCGCAGCATTCTCAACGACCGCATGCTGCAAGCCATTGCGTTGGTTTGGAAGTGTATGGGCTGGCATGAGGGTGACCTGGACCCGAGCAAGTCGAACAAGAGCAACAGCGGGGTTCCGCTGCCGCGTATCCCGTTGCCCAAGATCAAGGTGGAGTGGGACGAAGCTTCCTGCGGCCAATTGGTCTACCTGTATACCGAGGTGCGGGAAAATTTCGCGGGTCACCCCGAGGAGTTTTTTGACAGCTTGGCCCGGCCTGACAAGAAGGATCGCGAGCGCATCACGCTGGCCAGTATCGACATCGGCGGTGGCACGACGGATTTGGTCATTACTGACTACCGGATTGAGCGAGGTACGGAAAACAGCGCGGGCAGCAACGTATCGATCATCCCCGAGCAGCGCTTTCGCGACAGCTTCAAGGTCGCCGGTGATGACATTCTGCTGGACATCATTCAGCGCTTTGTCCTGCCGAGCTTTACCCGTGCCTTGCGCGGCGTGGGAGTGAAGGCCCCCGATTCGCTGTTGTCCAAACTCAGCGGCAAGGAGACCGTCACCGCCCAAGAGGCCGTGCTGCGCCAGCAACTCAACCTGCAGGTCTTTACCCCGCTTGGGCTGGCGTTACTCAAGGCCTACGAGCAGTACAACCCCGAGCAACCGAGCGACATCAGCACCCATACCTATGCCGAGCTGCTGGGCGCTGACGCCGTCAGCGAGGGTGTACGCAATTACGTGGCCAGCGCCGTGCGCCGGGCCGACGGCGGCAGCGCGGATTTCAACCTGCAGCAGGTGGAAATCCAGCTTGATCTGAGTGCTATCCATGGCGCATTTCTCAACGATCAGATCAACCTGACGAAGATTCTCGATGCCCTCTGCGAGGTGATCTTCCAGTACCCCTGCGACGCCCTGTTATTGACTGGCCGACCTTCGCGTTTGGCGGGTGTGCAGGCGCATATCCGCAAGAACCTGCCGTTGCCCCCGGGGCGCATCATCCCGATGCAGGGCTACCGCACGGGTGGCTGGTATCCGTTCCACAAGAACGGTCAGATCGATGACCCGAAAAGCACCGCCGCCGTTGGCGCGATGCTGTGTCTGCTCAGCGAGCAGCGCAATATCTCCAATTTCTACTTCGGGGTCAGCCGGCTCAAGCCCTACTCGACCATGCGCCATATCGGCACGCTCGACACCAATAACCTGATCACTGACAGCGATGTGCTGTACCGCGATGTCACCACCGATAACGGCCGCCTGGTACTCCACGACGATGCTATCGATGGGCCGCAGTTGCCCGTCCAGGGCCGTTTGCGTCTTGGTTACCGACAGCTTTGCGCAGAGCGCTGGGTGGCTTCGCCGCTGTACCTGATCCAGCTCACCGACAAAGGTAAAGCCAAGCTCAGCGGCAAAAAGACCTCGGACGGGCTCAACCCCTACCTGTTGTTGCGCTTCAAGGTCAAAGCCGCAGATGCCGAGCGCAGCGATGCCGAGATCATCAGTGACCTGCTGGAAATCGACGACAACATCGAATCCAACATCGAAGGCGGAGACACCTTCGACCCGAAAAAAGATGTGAAGCTCCAGCTCTACACCATGTCCAGCGCTGACGATGGTGCTTCCGACTACTGGCTCGACAGCGGGAACGTGAATCCGAAATGAGCAATCACACCTCTGAACAACGCGAACTGATTAACGCCTGGCAGGCGGTCTATGACGGTGCTGGCAAAGCATTGCAGTGGGTCGAGGGCGTGCGTGGCAATGCCAAGCGCCTGGATGCCGAAGCCGACAGTTTCAATTTCGAATTGCACCGCACGCGCAACCTGGCCAAAAGCCTTGGCCGGGCCTCGGGCACGCCAATGTGCATCGGCTTTTTCGGGTTGTCCCAGGCGGGCAAGAGTTACCTGATTTCGGCCTTGGCGGCTGACAGCGCAGGCAATCTGGAAACCGATTTCGGCAATCAACGGTTGGAGTTCATCAAGCACGTCAATCCGGTCGGTGGTGGTAAGGAGGCCACCGGCCTGGTTACTCGCTTCAGTCGGCGTGCCCAGCCCAGCCCGGATGCTGCTTATCCGGTTGAGTTGCGCCTGTTCCAGGAAATTGAACTGGCCAAGATCCTGGCCAATATCTGGTTTGGCGACTTCGATCAGGAGCGTGTCGATTACGCCCTCAGCAGCGAGCGCATCCAGGCATTGTTGCACCGCTTTGATGGACGCGAGTCGGGGCGGCCGGTACCGGGTGTCAACAGTGATGACGTGGTCGCACTGTGCGATTACCTGGCGATTATTTCGTTGAAGGCGGATGAAAAGCTCAAGCCGGTGTATTGGCCGCGGGTGCTCAAGGTCGCGCCTTATCTCAGCGTGGCAGAGCGCGCCGAGCTGTTCTCGGTGCTGTGGGGTGAAGAACCCACGCTGACACAAACCTATGTGCGTCTGGCGCAGGCGTTACACGCGCTGGGCCTGCCGAGCACCGTCTTCGCCCCGCTCAGTGCCCTGGTACGCAGCGACGGCGAGCGCTTCGTGCAAAGCAACAGCATCATGAACGTCGATATCCTCAGTCGTCTGGGCAGTAGCGCCCAAGACAGCAGCCTGGAAGTGCGGCCATTGGTTGCCGGCGAACTCAAGGCGCCGGTGTTGCTGCCCAGCGCGCAACTGGCGGCACTGACCACCGAGCTGATCTTCCGTCTGGTCAACGAGCCGGGCAATCCGATCGTCAATGATGTCGATCTGCTCGACTTCCCCGGCTATCGCTCGCGCAGCAAGCTGGCGAAGATTTCCGAGGCCGAAGAAGTGGCCAGTGATGGCAGCATCATTGATCCGATCGGCAAGTTGTTGCTGCGTGGCAAGGTTGCCTATCTGTTCGAGCGCTACACCGATGAGCAGGAAATGAACGCGTTGGTAGTCTGCACCAGCTCCTTCAAACAAAGTGAAGTGGTCAGCGTGGCGCCGGTGCTTGAGCGCTGGATCAACAAGACCCAAGGCGAGGAAGCCGAAGAGCGTCAGGGTCATGCCAGCGGCCTGATCTGGGCGCTGACCATGTGCGATGGCTGGATTAGCAGCGCATTGAACATGCGAGACCCCGCGCTCTTCCCCGAGTCCTGCGACAACATGCTCAAGCTGACCATCGTCGAGCGATTTGGCAGCCAGAAGTGGATGAAGCAGTGGGGCAATGCGCCCTTCAATAACACCTACCTGGTGCGCAAGCCGCGCCTGGACACCTCCTTTATCACGCTCAGTGCAGCGGGCCAGGAAGAGTCCTTCACGGCAACGACCAAGCCGATGCTCGAACAACTGGGGGAAACCTTCAGCAAGAGTGAGCTGGTCAACCGCCATGTTGCCCACCCGGCGCAAGCCTGGAAGGCCATGCTTGAGCTGAATGACGGCGGTATCAGCCGTTTTAGTGACAGCTTTACGGCACTGGCGTGCCTGGAATTCAAGCTGCGCCGTATCGCCGATCAGCTGCACGGTCGACCGAAGGAGGTGCAGGGTTACCTCAACAGTTACTTCCAGCTGGATGGCGAGGGAGCGTTGGCCATCAAGCAGGCTCAGGCCAACAAAATTGTGCGCCCGCTGGTCAAGCGCATGAAAGAGCTCGGCGAGCTACTGCACTACATGGCGCTGCCGGATGAGCATCTGCGTGACCTCTACCTCAGTGGTGCCTTTGAATCTGCCGTGCAGAGTGGCCAGGCGGCCCAGGCCGACAGCCACGATGAAGACGACGGCTTCGATATCTTCTCTGGCAGTGTCGCCAAGCCGACAGCCGTGGCTGCGCCTGAACAACAAAGCCATGAACATCGTTTCGCCAAGGCGGCGTTCCAGGCCTGGGTTGGCCACCTGCGTGAGTTGGGCGACCGCCAGGGCCTGCTCAAGCTGCTGGGTTTGCCGCGTGATGTGATCGATGCGCTGGTTGATGAGTTGGTCACCACGGCTTACCGCCTGGGCCTGCCCGAGCAGCTGAGCCAGGCATTGCTCAAGCGCGCGCAAAGCGGCGTGCGCCGAGACAACCTGGTGCAGCGGCAAGTACTCACCACGCAATTGGTGCTCAACGACTTCGTCGCCTGGTTCGGTCACATGTACCAGCCACCGGAAAAGCGCCCCAAGGGGTTGCTCGGCAACAAGGACGCCTTGTTTGCCTTCTACCGTGACGTCATCACCCAACAATTGCCGCAACTGCCAGCGCAGGCCACGGACCAAACCGCCGTGTTTGCCAACGACTGGATTTCCGGTGTGGCCCTGCATACCCAGGCCAATGCCGGGCACAGCGAAGGTCGCGACATTACCCCAGAGCAAAACGCCGCGCTGGGTCAGGTCATCCGGGTTTTTCAAGCGAGATAAGTCATGTCCATCAATGCCAAGTTACTTGCCCTGGAACCCTCCTTGCCTGGGCGCGCCATCCTTAATGTGCGCGGCTGGGAGGAGCAGACCGAGCAGCTGGAGTTTGCTATTCAGCGCAATCAGGACAGCCATTATCTTCAGCACGGCCAGGCGTGGAGCAGCAACCCGTGCTGGTTCCGGGTGGATACGTTCGCTCCCGGCGCCGATGACGAAGCCATGAGCACCGCAGTCGGCGCCGAGATCGTCGACCCATTGTTGCTGTGTTCTGCCAACGAGATTTTCAATTTCAAGTTGCGCACCCAGGACGGCCGCAGTGAAGATGAAAACCCCATGCGTTTGGCCCCAGGGCTGATCTCCTCGCTCGCCGGTGACGGCGATTATGCGCCGAGCACGGCATCGACCAAACTCACGCCCGTTGCACCGCCTGCCGAACCAGAAGCCGTGGCGCTGCCGGAATTTGAGCTGGTATTTGACCTGCCGAGCACGGCGGATGACAGCCTGGCGGCCAGCGAACCCGAACCACAGGCAATAACTACGCCGCCGGTCAAGCGTAGTCCCTTGCTGTGGGTGCTGGCGTTGCTTGGCTTGCTGTTGGCTGTTGCTCTCGGTCTGTGGTTCTTGCTCAAGCCGGCAGCCGAATTGCCCGCTGCCGCCGCGCCGCTCAGCGTGCCGGCAACAGTCAGTGCCGAGCCGTTGGCTGCTGCGCCCTGTGCAGTGGAAAACATGGGTACTCAGGCCGAGTTGCAGTTCGTCCAGGGTTGCGTGAAAGCAGCCCCCGACAGTGATCAATTGCTCAGCGTGATCAACAGCGCCAAGGCCGGCCAACATTGCGGTATCGCCCAGCGCCTGTACGCCAATCGCTCCCAGGCCGGTGACACCAAGGTGGCGCTGGCCTACGCCCATGAATATGACCCTAAGTACCATCAGGCCAGCGCCTGCTTTGCCGAGCCGGACAACGCCACGGCAGCCTACTGGTACGAAACCATTCTCAGTGTCGAGCCTGACAATCTCGAAGCACAACAACGTCTCGAGGAGCTGCAGCCGTGAGCATGCGTCGTCACTCTTGGTCAGTCGCCGCGGCGTTGGCATTGTGCATTAGCCCCCTGCTGCAGGCTGCAGACAAACCCTTGCTGCAAGATGGCAAGCAGACCCTGTTCCAGCGGGTGCTAACCACGCCCAACTGCCAACTGGTCAGCGCTGCTGGTGCAGCAGGTGGTGTTACACAACCGGCATTCAGTCGTTTTTATGTGTACGAGCGAGCCGAGGCCGGCAGTTCAGAATGGCTCAGGGTTGGTCCTGACAGCTACGGTAAAAGCATCGGCTGGTTGGCCGCGAGCTGTACCGTCGACTGGAAAATGCAACTGACCCTGGCCTTCACCAACCCGGCAAACCGCGACCGCCTGCTGTTTTTCAAAGAACGCACGACCCTGGAAAGTATTCTCGATGCGCCAGACCCGGTCAGTCAGGTTGCTCCGCTGCGGGCCAAGCTCAAGCAAGGCGTCCAGGCCCCTGGGGTACTGGCTCAGGAGCCAGAGTTCTTTGTCGATATGCACAAGCAGTTTTACCTGCTGCCGGTGCTCAGCGGTGAAGAGGTGATGACCGAAGAAGGCTTTCGCGCGCGAATCCTCAATGTCGCCTCGGTCAGCAAGGCGGACGCGACGGCTTCGACCGCTGCAGCCGGCGCGGGCAGCAGTGCCGTGCAGTCTGCCAGTCAGTTGAAAGAGTTCAGCGCCGCGGTGGTGTTTGTCATCGACTCGACCATTTCCATGGACCCCTATATCGAGCGCACCCGCGAGGCCATTCGCAAGGTGTATGCACAAATCGAGGTGGAAAACCTCGGTAAACAGGTCAAGTTCGGCCTGGTGGCTTTCCGCTCCAGCACCAAGGCGGTGGCGGGCCTCGAGTACGTCAGCAAGATGTATGCAGACCCGAATACGGTGAAAGACGGTGCCGACTTTCTCGACAAGGTTGCCGACCTCCAGCAAGCCAAGGTTTCCAGCAGCAGCTTCGATGAGGATGCCTATGCCGGGGTGATGCATGCGATTGACCAGGTCGACTGGAGCCAGTTCGGCGCGCGCTATGTGGTGCTGATTACCGACGCGGGTGCAATTGACGGTGACAGTTCGCTGTCGCATACCGGTCTTGGCGCCGAGCAGGTAAGAATCGAGGCGAGCAACCCGGGGGTGGCGATCTACACCTTGCACCTGAAGACCGCGGCAGGGCTTAAAAACCATGCTACGGCCGAGGCGCAGTATCAGGCGCTGTCGACGTATCCCGGGACCAACACCTCGCTCTACTATCCGGTAAATGCGGGCGACCTCGACGCCTATGGCCGCAAAGTGGATGCCTTGGCCAGCGCCATCACCACGCAGGTCAAGTCTGCATACATGGGTGACGATGCGATTGGCAGTGCGCTCAACGCCAAGCAGGACCCAGCCGAGCAGCAAATGCTCGATGATGCCGCGCTCATTGGTCATGCCATGCAGCTGGCCTACCTTGGGCAAAAGACCGGCAGCCAGGCGCCTCCGGTTTTTCAGGCATGGATCAGCGACCGTGACCTGATCAAGCAGAATCTGCCGACCACCGACGTGCGGGTATTGTTGACCAAGTCGCAGTTGAGCGACCTCAGCGATGTACTCAAACAGATCCTCGATGCCGCCAACGAAGGTTTGATCTCGCCCAGCGAGATGTTCCAGCGCTTGCGCTCGGTGGCCGCCACCATGGGCGCTGACCCGAACCAGTTGAAGCAGAGCGATAACACGCGGCTCGCTGAGCTGGGCGTCCTGGGTGAGTACCTGGAAGACCTGCCGTATCAGAGCGAAGTGCTCAACCTGGATGAAGAAACCTGGAAAAGCTGGGATGGCCTGTCTCAGGAAAAATTCATTCGCACCTTGAGCACCAAGCTGCGCCACTACCAGCGCTACAACGCCGACGTTGACCGTTGGGTGGCGTTGGCCAAGGACAGTGATGCTCGCGATAACGTCTATCCCGTGCCCCTTGAGATGATGCCTTAGCGATGCTCGATATTCAGGGGTTGATGGTGGCGCGTGGCAGTGGGGCGCAGCGTCACTGTGTGCGGTTGCCCAACCTGCAACTGGGCCGTGGTGAAATCCGCGCGGTCACCGGTGAAAGCGGCTGTGGCAAGAGCACTCTGCTTGAAGCGATCGGGCTGCTGCTGGCGCCACAAGAGCTGACGCATTACCAGCTCGGCCGTGAGCGCCTGGACATTCGCCGGCTGCTCGACGCCAATGATCAGGCGGCCCTGGCGGCTGTGCGTTCCCGCCATTTGGGGTTCGTGCTGCAAAGCGGTGGCTTGCTGCCGTTTCTCAGCGTGCGCGACAACATCAGCTTGCCGCGGCGCATGTTGGGCCTGCCCAGTCGCAGCGCGCAGGTTGCGAAAGCCGTGCAGGTGCTGCGCCTGGAACCATTGCTAGGCAAGTTGCCCCAGGCGTTGTCGATCGGCGAACGTCAGCGGGTGGCCTGTGTGCGAGCGCTTGCCCACGAGCCGCAAGTATTGCTGGCCGACGAACCAACGGCGGCACTCGATCCGCATAGCGCACGGCGCCTGTTTGAGCTGCTGCTGGACCTGGTTGCACAGCTGGGCTTGAGTGCATTGGTGGTGTCCCATGATTGGTCGCTGGTGCAGGAATTCGGTCTGACCCGCCTCGGCGCGGTCAGTCGTCAGGGAGAGACACGCTTTGCCGCAATCGATTAGACACCTGGCGCTGCTCGCTAAACTGGCCTTCGACGACCTTGTGCATGACCGCAAGGTCTCCTTGTGCATTGCCGCGTCGCTGGTTGCGGTGATCGCACCGTTGTTGCTGTTGTTTGGCCTCAAGCATGGCGTGGTCAGCCAATTGCAGGACGAGCTGCTGCGTGACCCGCGCAACCTCGAAATCAAGCTGCTGAGCAGTGGCAATTATGACGACGCGTGGCTCACGCGCCTGCAGCTGTTGCCTGAAACCGGCTTTGCCATCGGCCAGCCACGCTCGCTGAATACCCAGGCTGACCTGCTTGGCGAGCAGCGCCGCTTTATGGAAGGCGTGGAGATCATTCCAACCCAGCAAGGCGATCCGTTGCTGGAAACGGCGCACAGCGCTGTGCAGGCCAATCAGGTGATTCTCAGTGCCCGCGTGGCCGAGCGTCTGGCGCTCAAGCCCGGTGACAGCGTGCGCTTGCGCGTGTTGCGCCGACTCGATGGTGCCAACGAGCGCGGCGAGCAGGTCCTGCAGGTCCTGGCCGTCCTCGACCCCGCCCGGTTTGGGCGGGCGGCGGCCTTCGTGGCACCGCAGTTACTGCTTGGCCTGGAGCATTTTCGCGATGGTTATCAGGTGCCCGCCCTCAATGTGAGCAGCGGCAAAGCGCTCGCCGGTCTGGCGCCACGCTATGCGCGCGCACGGCTGTATGCGCGCGATGTCGACAGCGTTGCGCCACTGGAGCGCTGGCTGAATGCCCAGCACATCGAAACCGCGACGCGGTTGGCCGATATCGAAAGCGTCAAGGCGATCAACCATGTTCTCGGGGTGATTTTCGGCGTGATCGCGATGGTCGCGTTAACCGGTTGCATCGCGTCACTGGTGGGCGCTTTTCTCGCCAATATCGACCGCAAGCGGCGCAGTCTGGCGTTGTTGCGGCTGCTCGGATTTAGCAGCGCGGCGGTGGTCGGCTACCTGATGCTGCAGGCCGTGCTGCTCAGCCTTGCCGGCTATATCGGCGGGCTGGCGTTGTACTGGGGGGCCAGTGACCTGTTCAACCAGCTGCTTGGCAGTAGCCAGAGCACGGGCACCTTTGTTTGTCATATCACCGTCTGGCACGGCCTTGTGGCCTTGATGCTAGCCCTCGTGGTCGCTGCGTTGGTCGCCCTTGTCGGGGCCATGCAGGCCATCAGTATTCAACCCGCGGAGAGCCTGCGTGAACTCTAAACACTGGTGTCATGTTCTATTGCTGCCGCTTGGTCTTTGTCTGGTCGGCGCAGCCAATGCGGCGGGCTGGGAGCAGAAGCATTTCAACCCGTTACCCGAGGCGAGCGATGTTGTGCTGCCGATGCCTTGTGACGGCTCGATGGTGTTTCGCAAGGTTTACATTCCTCTTGCCGGCCCGCTCGACGACTACCCCGTCAGCATCGGTCAGGACAATGCCGAGTGGGGCTATGTCGAACAGACGCGCCCGGCGTTTATCGCGGGCAGTTTTACCGGTGCAAAGTCGGAAAATTCCCGCTATTACCTGATGGCCAAGTATGAAATGAGCCAACTGCAATACCGCGCGCTGATGGACGAGAGCTGCCCGACAGCCTCGAACAAACTGCGCCTGCCGGTGGTCTCGATCAGTTGGCTGGAGGCCCTGCAGGCGGCAGACCAATACAACCTGTGGCTACGCAAGAATGCGCCGGCCTCCTTACCCAAAGAGGATGGCGCCCTTGGTTTTGTCCGCCTGCCGACTGAAGTGGAGTGGGAGTTCGCGGCCCGTGGCGGACTGGAAGTTGGCACTGCCGAGTTCCGTGACGGCCGCTATCCGATGCCCGAAGGCCTGAACAACCACGAGTGGTTCGCCGGTTCACAATCGGCCAATGGCCAGCTGCAGCTTGGCGGTTTGCTCAAGCCCAACCCGCTTGGCCTGCACGACATGCTCGGCAATGCCGATGAAATGATGTTTGAGCCGTTTCGGCTGAACAAACTTGATCGTCAGCATGGTCAAGCCGGTGGCTATGTCGTGCGTGGTGGCAACTACCTGACCGCGCAAGCCGAACTGCGCACGGCGTTGCGCAAGGAAGAGCCGTATTACACAGCCCAGGGGCAGGTGAAAAACAAGACGTCAGGGCTGCGCCTGGCACTGGTTTCGCAAACCCTGACCTCACGTGAACGGGTCGCCAGTATCGAGAAGAGTTGGCAGAAGCTGGGCAGTGGCGATCAGGCCGCCGACCAACCGCAGAGCAAGGGCGCGGTGCAGGCGCTCGAAGCATTGGCCTCGGGGGTTGAGGATCAGGCGCTCAAGGATCAGCTCAAAACCCTGGAAAACCAGTTGCGGGCGAGTAACCAGCAGCAGGAAGAAACCCGTGATCAGGCGATTCGAGCCAGCCTCAACCTGGGTGCTTTCCTGTGCACGAAACTGTTCGACGATGGCAAATACCTGGATTTTCTGCAGCACAACTACAGCCTCAACTGCGAAAGCAGTGAGCAAGATGCAAGCTGCGACATGCGCAAGGGCAAGCTGGATGAGCAGAAGGATCGCCTGCACAAACTCAGCCGTTACTACGCCAGCAGCCTGGTCGAGTCAGCCACGCTGTATGGCCAGCCCTTGCTCAGCGCGCAGGTGCCGGTGATGGAAGAAATCATCAGCCGCAACAAACAATTGCAAGAGCTCAAGCCCTATCTGCGTACGCACTGGGCCAACCAGCAGGTCTTTCTTCAAAAGCACAAGATCGACACCGCCGCATGGCTGGCCAGTTGCAAAGCCGTATCCCAATAAACCCCAGAAAACGCAAAATCCAGGAGCAACATCATGAAACTGAGCCAGTGGTCTTTTTCCAGGGTAGTTCTCAGCTTTGTCATGACAGGGAGCATTCTGCTGACTGGCTGTGCCAGCACCGGCAGTTCGATGATTGGCGGTTCGCCAGCTGCCGACCCACGGTTGACCCAGGGTAACGGCGCGAAGTTTTTCAGCACCTCGGGCTTTCAGGCATGTGCTGCGGCAGCCGGGGCCGGTGTACTGGCCTGCGCGCTATCCAACTCGAGCAATAAGGCCCAGTGCGCGGTAATTGCCGGTATTGCGGCCTGCGGGGTGGCCATGGGGGCCAATTATTATTTCGACCAACGCCGCAGCGAGTATTCCGATACGACCGAGCGTCTGCAGTTGATGAGTAGCGACATCCAGGCCGATACCGACAAGGTAGCCAGCCGAACCGCGACGTTGCAGCAAGTGATTCGTGACGACGAGGAGCGCATTGCCCAGATCCAGAAGTCGATCAAGACCCAGCAACTCGACGCAGCCAAGGCGCAGAAAGAAATCGCCGAAATCGACAGCAATATCGCGCAGATGCGTAAAGACCTCGCCGGCATGCGCAACAAGGTTACCGAGTATGAGAAAACCGCAGTGCTGGAGCGTCAGAACGGTGCAGGCGACGAGGTTGCCAGCATTGAAACGGAAATCACTAAAATGAACACCAAGGTGGTTGCCTTGCAGCAAGAAGTCGATGGCCTATACAGCCAGCGCTCTGCGATCACGCTGGGTTGAGGGGGCAGACATGACGCTACGACTGTTAACTCTCGGCCTCAGCTTATCGGTGCTTGCAGGGTGCGCCACCACACCAGGTAGTTGCGATTCGAGCGATCACAATTCCAGCCTGATAACCAAGATGAACTGCGACTATTCAGGCGGCTACAGCGAGCAGGTTCGCCAGCGCGAGCAGGGGTTAAGCGACGCCCGCGCTGAAAACGAGCTATTTCATCGGGTCTACCAGGAAATAGCCACTCAGCAGGCCACCACGCAGCAGAGCCTGCTCGGCCAAGAGCAGCAGCGCGAGACGCTGGAGCGTTCGCTGGGGATGTTGTTAAACCAGCTTAAAAGTCGGCACGCCAACAAGAGCCAGGTGCAGGAGCAAATTGCCGGCCTGGAGCAGCAACTTAACGGGCCAGCCGGTGCTGGGCAAACGACGGATGCCGAAGCCCGCAAGCAAGAGCTAAAGGCGCTGCAGCAGAAGGTCAGCCGTTTGCAACTGAGCCTTGGTTACGAGTAATGCACCCTCGGTGGCCGTCTTGAGCGGCCACCACTTTTTCAGGAATTTTGTTCATGCAGCGCGTTGCACACGACTCAGCGACCTATCCTCAGGACGTGCTTGCTGCGCTCGACGCCAAGGTCGAATTGGTGCGCAAGCACTTCCCGCCCAGTGTTGCCAATCTGTTTGCCAAGCCGCGACCCGGTAGCGATGGCGCCTTGCAGTGGTGGTCTGAACTTGGCGGTCAGCCGACACCGTATGCGCAACTGGACGAGCAGCAGCAGAGCCGATTGCTGCAAACCTACCAGCAGCGTCAGGACGCGTTGGGGCACTTGGCCAATGCGCTGCAGGGCCGCGGTGATGCGGCGGCGGCGAGTGCCTTGCGGAGCCTGATCGGGCCGCCGGACCTGCACAACCTATACAGCCTCAATGGTGATCCGGTCGTGGTGCGTTGGGGGTTGCCGGCATTGCCGCCGCCTGCCGTCGCGCCGAGCTCGGCCCCGGCCGCCGTGGCATCGGCGTCTGCACGTCACTGGCGGCGCTGGCTGTGGTTGGCCCTGCTGCCATTGTTGCTGATCGGCTTGCTCTGGTTGCTGTGGTTTTGGCGCGGCTACCTGCTGCACGTATTCAACCCGCAGCCGCTTGTCAGCTATGCCTGCCAGAAGGACCCCTCTGCTGCGCCGGACTTCGTCGTGGTGCTTGATACCTCAGGCTCGATGAACATCAATATCGCTGCGTCACAGGCTGATGAGCAATGGTTTTTTCAGGAAGGCCAGCACTATGACGCCCGTCATCCGCGCAAGGCCATGCTGTTATCCGAACCGACACGTCTGGCTGTGGCCAAGAATGCCTTTGGCGGCATGATTGGCAACCTGCATCCCGACATCGATATGCGCCTCATCACGTTTGCAGGCTGTGACCGCCAGGTTGATCAAGGTGTGTTCGCACATGCCGAGCGCCAGCAACTTCTGGCGGGCCTGCAAAACATCACCGCAAATGAAGGTACGCCCCTGGCGGCCAGTCTGGAAAAGGCGGCAAGTCTTGTCGATGGTCGTCGGCGCGATGCCGTGGTGGTCATGTTCATCGATGGCGAAGATGGCTGCGAGCGCGACGTGTGCGCCGTATCCCGTCGAATTGCCCGCGAACAGCCGCGGCTGCGGGTCAATGTGGTGAATATCGGCGAGAGCACCTTGTCCAACTGCATTGCCGAAAACACCGGCGGCCGGGTGTACTCGGCAAGCAGTGAGCAAGAGGTCTCACGTATTTTGTTGCAGGCTAGCGAGGAAGTATCCAGCGCTGCGCAATGCCAGTAAGCCGCGCAGTTTGGCCACTCTGATAGTGACGCACAGCGGCACACGCGCACAGGGTGAAGAGGGTGAAAATCCTGCGTAGCCGAACAGGTGAGTGGCCTATTCGTGTTGCACGCAGGAACCCAGATTAGCGTTTGGCCGATCCAGGGCGTCGCTCACTCCGCGGCATCTGACGGGCAAAAGAGCAGGCGTGTCAGGCGTTAAAAATATTGGACTGCTCTGCTCGTATTTATTTAGATAAATACTATGTAAATCAGCAATATATGGCAATTTCTGCCTGTGGTCAGCGCCTGGTGTTGCTAGATTTCCACTCGAAAAGCGCACCATTCGTTTGACATATTTTACGGCTTTGGCAGACTGAGCCGGTGTTTCGACCGTCATGATGCGCCTCAAACAGGCCAAAAAGCTCTGCCCTGCAGTCTGCGCGGGCGCCCGTCGACACCGGCAACACACAGGAGGCAGCGCCGCAGCCATGCGGCCCTTCCTGCACAGCAACGGCAGGCTGTCCCTGCCCCAAGGTGATTTATGTCCAACATTAGCGGCACTGTATCCAACGCCAAACGCAAGCCCGTGGTCCTCATGTCCATGGGCGCCCAGGAACGCAAAGGGCATGCCTATCAGGTGATGACCCACAAGTACATCGCTCCCCTCGTTGAGATTTCCGGCTGCGTACCGCTGCTGGCCCCGACCTGCTGCGGCACCGATGACCTCGAGCAATACCTCGACATGGTCGATGGCGTTTACCTCACCGGCGCTGGCAGCAACATCGACCCGGCGCTCTACAACCAGGAAAACCTGACCCCAGACAAGGCCCAGGATCGCGACCGCGACCTGTTCGATCTGCCGTTGATCCGTGCCGCAATCGCACGTGGTCTGCCGATCTTCGGCATCTGCCGGGGTATGCAGGAAATCAACGTGGCCCTGGGTGGCGACATCCACCAGAAACTCTATGCCGTAGGCGACTTCGACGACCACCGCGAAGACTCTACCGATCCGGTGGATGTGCAGTACGGCGAAAGCCACAGCGTGCGCCTGGTCGCCGGCAGCTGGCTGGCCGATGTGCTGGAGAAGGATGAAATCACCATCAACTCGCTGCATGGCCAGGGTATCGCCACCCTGGGCGAAGGCCTTGAAGCACTGGCCTTTGCCGAAGATGGCCTGATCGAAGCGATCCATGCCCCCGGATTGGCGCAGTTCACCCTGGCGGTGCAGTGGCATCCGGAATGGCAGGCCAGTGCCAACCCCGACTCGGTGAAAATCTTCCAGGCCTTCGGCGAAGCCTGTCGTCAGCGCATGGCGCAGGCTGACCAGCAGTAGCGCACGACGCCTTGCGGCCGAGCGTCTGCGCTCGGCCGGGCACTGACCTGAAAAACCGTCATGCATGCCTGCATGCAATGGCTATCGTTGCGCTCAACCCTTCCGCCATCCAGGCTAGAACAGCGCAAGTTGATCCTGACCGGTCTCGGGCCTCGCTACAGGTTTGGGTAGGCTGGTGGGCTCGACCGCCAGGCGTTCGGCCAGGCCAGCTGCACGTTCGGCGCGGGTGGTCACCGCCTCGCTCAGGCGTGCCGGCAGGCCCCAGATTTCTACCTTGTGTTTGGCCCGGGTGATGCCGGTGTAGAACAGGCTGCGGCTCAGCAATGGGCTGGGTTGCTCGGGCAAGACCAGCAGTACCTCGCTGAATTCCGAGCCTTGGCTCTTGTGTACGGTCATGGCGAAGGCGCTGTCGTGGCTGGGCAGGCGCGCCGGGGCAAAGGGGCGGTAGCCGTCTTCGTTTTGGCCCTCTCCTTCAAAGAACACCCGCAAGCCGTATTCGCTGTGCAAGCAGATGCCGATGTCGCCGTTGAACAGACCGAGGGCGTAGTCGTTTTGCCGCACCATCACCGGCCGGCCGACGTACCAGCGTTCGCGGCTGGCGACCTGGCCGCGCCTTTTCACCCGTGCTTCCAGTGCTTCGTTGATCCCGGCCACGCCCCAGGCGCCTTCGCGCTGGGCGCAGAGCGCGCGGAAGCCGTTGAAGGCGGCAAAGGCGGCCTGCGGATCGCCTGTTTTCGCCGCGGCGAGAAAGGGCGCGTAGCCCTGATCCAGCCGTTCCAGTAGATCGGCGGGGGTCGGTTGGGCATTCCAGGCCAGATCGCTGCGCTGTT
This sequence comes from Pseudomonas sp., assembly GCA_030656145.1. Classification (GTDB taxonomy): domain Bacteria; phylum Pseudomonadota; class Gammaproteobacteria; order Pseudomonadales; family Pseudomonadaceae; genus Aquipseudomonas. Next base: position 74,318 of record JAUSOF010000095.1, on the reverse strand, counting down.
CTTTGAGTAACCCCAGGGTGCCGCTGGCGTCGCCAGTGTTGATCCGTCGCGCCAGCTCGCCGATGCCGCTGTCGCCGGCGAAGCGGTGGCTATGGGTCAGCAGCACTACGGCATCGCCCAGGCGCGATGTTGGTTGGGCGACGGGCACTTGCTGGCCGGTGATGCGTTGCAGGTCGGCGGCGGCCTGGGCGTCGAAGCCGCGGCCCTCGCAGAGTTCGGCGAATACCGCGCCGGCTTCCACCGCGCAGAGTTGGTCCTTGTCGCCGAGCAGGATCAGTCGGGCACCGGGCGGCAAAGCATCGATCAACTTGGCCATCAGCGCCAGATCGACCATTGAGGCTTCGTCGACCACCAGCACGTCCAGCGCCAGGGGATTGCTCGCGTTATGGCGCACCTGCGGGCTGTCGCCACGGCTGCCGAGCAGGCGGTGCAGGGTGCGCGCCTCGTCCGGCAGCGCCGCCTTGATCGCCTCGCTAACCGGCAGGCTGGCCTTGGCGTTGCGGATCGCCTCGGCCATGCGTGCTGCGGCTTTACCCGTCGGCGCGGCCAGGCCGATGGCCAACGGAGCGCCGCCCGATCGTTCGCCACCGGGCTGCTCAAGTAGCGCCGCGAGCAGACGCACCACGGTGGTGGTCTTGCCGGTGCCGGGACCGCCGGAAATCACCGCCAGCCGGCGCCGCACCGCTTGCGCGGCGGCCAGGCGCTGCCAGTCCGGTTGTTGGGCGTTGAAGGCGAACAGGCGGGTCAGGCTTGCGCCCAGTTGCGCCTCGTCCACCGGTGGCAGATCGGCGGCGCGGCTGAGCAGTTGCCTGGCCATTTGGCGCTCGTAAGCCTGGTAGCGCGCCAGATAGAGGCGGCCGTGGTCAAGGATCAGCGGAGTGAAGTCGCCATCGCCGCCGACCAGGCTTGAGGCGTGCAGCTGTGCTTGCCATTCGCTGAGCGGCGGCAAACGCAACTCATGTTCCGGCCAGGGTCGCTGCCCAGCCAGACGCGCCAGCGGCAGGCAGACATCGCCCTTGTCCAGCGCCATGCAGAGCAGCGCCGCCGAGGCCAGCACCAGCGGTTCGGCGGCCGGATCGAGGCGCCGCAAGCTGTCGACCAGCGCGCGTTCCAGCGGGCCGAGAGGCAGGTCGGCGAGGTTCATGCGATACCCCCGTAGGGTATCGCGGGGCCGCCTAGGCCGTGCGCACCACGTGCAATAACCATGGTGCGCACGGCGCACCCTACGGGGAGCGCGTGGGCGGCCGTAGATTGGTAGGTTGGGTTGAGTGCAGCGATACCCAACAAGTGGCAGGCCTGCACATCGATGGGTATCGCAGGCTCAACCCATCCTACGGCGTGGTATTCCATCATCTGCCCTCCTCGAACAAGGTATCCAGCGCGTCCAGCAAGCCATCCGCTGGGCGGGAAAAATACACCCCGGCCGTTGGCATGCCGCGCAGGAACAGGTAGTAGGCGCCGCCCAGCTGGCTGTTGTCGAAGTCGGCCAGGCGCTGGCGCAGGAAGCGCCGCAGCGCCACCAGGTAGATCAGGTATTGCAGGTAGTAGTGCTCGCCGGCCAGGGCCTGAAGCAGGCGATCGCCGCCGTAGTAGCTGACGTCCGGGCCGAGCCAGTTGGACTTATAGTCGGCGATGTACCAACGGCCGTCATGCTCGAAGGTCAGGTCGATAAAACCCTTGATGAAGCCTTTGAGGCTGTCGAACTCCAGACGCGCCGCGGCTTCGCGCATCGACGCGGGCAGCCCAAAGGCAGGGTCGGTGAGGATGGCGCGCAGGCGCTGCAGGTCGAGGTTGGCTACCGGGAAGGTGAAGCCGAGCTCCGGCAGGCGCCGCGCCGCGCGCAGGCTGGCCAGGGTCAGGCCATTGCCGTCGAGGTCGCTGTCGAGCACCTGCTGCAACTGGTTCAGCGCCACCTCGCGCCAGTCGCTGTCGATGCCATGGCCGCGCAGGGCCGGTTCGATCAAGTCGGCCAATGGCGCCTTGCCGCGCGCCCAGTCTTCCAGAATCGCGTGCAGGCAGGTGCCGGCGCGGGCGCCGCGGGGAAAGGCGAAGAAGCCGCTGCCCGGCTCGCTGGCGGCGGGCAGTGCCAAGCCGTCGCGATCCGGCGCTTCCATGTGCATGCCAGAGGCCAGCCCGGAGAAGCTGCCGATACGCCAGGCGCTGTGCAGGCTGCGGTTCATCTGCTGCAGCTGCAGGGGCGGCGGCGCGCGGCGTTCACCGGCGGCGCTGGCTTCGCTTTCGCGCAGCGCCTGCACCGCCATATGGCCGTGGCTGGCGCCCACCAGCTGCTCGATCTCGCCGCGCAGACCGGTAGGGCTGAGGGTTTGCAGGTGGCCGGCGAGGTCGCCCAGGGCATCCTCGCCGGGCAGCTGGCGACCGTGCAGCAGCCAGGCCAGGGCGCTGCTGTGCAGGCCGGCTTCGCTGAGCGTGCCGTCCTTTTTCGGCTTGCAGTCCACCGGCCCCCAGTGCAGCCACAGGCGGTCGCGGGCACGGGTCAGGGCCACGTAGGTCAGGCGCAGGCGCTCGGCGAAGCGCTCGTGGCGGGCGCGCTCGCGGTGCGCGTCGAGCTGCTCGCCACCCAGGTCGAGCAGCGGCGTACCGTCGTCGGCGTGGCAGGTGATGTCTTCGCTCTGGCGCAGCAGCGCGCCGTCCCACAGGTAGGGGCAGAATACCAGCGGGTATTCCAGGCCCTTTGAGGTGTGGATGGTGACGATCTGCACCCGCTCGGCATCGCTTTCCAGGCGCAGCAGGGCTTCTTCGCCGTGGGCCTCGGCGCTGCGCTGGGCGTTGAACCAGCTCAGCAGTTGTTCCAGCCCGGAGCGTTGCAGGCTCTCGCTCTGCAGCAGTTCAGCCAGGTGCAGCAGGTTGGTCAGGCGGCGTTCGCCATCGACTAGAGCGAGCAACCGTGGCGCCACTAGCTGCTCGTCCAGCCAGGCGCGGAAGGCGCGCATAAAGCCCTGCTGCTGCCAGAGCTGGTGGTAGCGCTCGGCGGCTTCGCGCTCGGTATCCCAGGCCTGGGCATCGTCCTGGCAGGCGGCCAGATCGGCAGCGCTGCGCCCCAGCAAACGGCTGGCCAGGGCATAACGCAGTGCGCCTTCGCGGCCCGGCTCGGCATAGGCGGCGAGCACCGCAGCCAGCTCGCCGGCTTCTTCGCTGTGCCAGACGTTTTCCTTGCCGCGGCGCACGCTGGGCACGCCGCGCGCCGCCAGCTCGGCGGCGACTTCCGCGGCCTGGCGGTGGCTGGCGACCAGCACCGCGATATCGCCGCCTTTCAGCGCCGTGCGTTCGTCCGGTGCCTCGAAATAGGCCTCGCCACGGCCGCTCGCGGTCAGCAGCGCGGCGATGCGCCGGGCCGTGTCGCGGGCCACCAGGGCGCCGGCCTCGCCCTTGCCGAGGTAATCGTCGGCCAGCCAGACCAGCGCCAGCGGTGCGTCCTGCTCGTCATCGCTAACCGGCAGTACCAGCTGCGGTCGCGCGCGCTGGCTGGCGCCGACCTGCGGATAGGTCAGGCCCGGCTCGGCGAAGGGCATGGGCCGGTCGAACAACTGGTTGAGCGCGGCGATCAACTCGGGTGTGGAGCGATGGTTGGTGGCCAGGCTGTATTGCCGTGCCGCCTCGTCGCGGGCCTTGAGGTAGGTGGCCAGGTCCGCGCCGCGAAACGCGTAGATGGCCTGCTTGGGGTCGCCGACAAAACACAGGTCACCCTGGTTTTCGTAGATGCGCCGGAACACCTGGTACTGCACCGGGTCGGTGTCCTGGAATTCATCGATCAGCGCCACCGGGTATTGCTCGTGCAGTTTGCCGGCCAGGTGTTCGCCGCCCTCGCCATAGAGCCCCTGCTGCAGTTTGTTGAGCAGGTCGTCGAAGGCCAGCAGGCGCTGGGCAGCCTTGCGTTGCGGTAACTGCTCGTTGAGTTGACCGATCAGGCGCACCTGCAGGTCGATCAAGCGCTGCTCGGCCTCGGGTAGCGCAGTCTGCAGCGCCTCGCACAGGCCTTGCAGGGCATCGGCCAGCGGGCTGTGCGGCGCGCTCTCGCCTTTCTTGCTGGCCTTGACCAGACCTTCTCGGGACAAGCGCTGATGCGCCTCGGTCTTGCTGAACAGCGCGGCGGCGTCGCTGAAATAACCGTCCAGCTCGACCTGCCAGGCGCCGAGCTTGGCCGGGTTGCACATATTGCTCTTGAAGCCGGCGAAGCCCTTGAGCTGTGGCAACCAGCAACCACTGTCGCGTTGCCAGCAGTCCCGCGCGTGCTGCCAGGCGTCGCGCAGGGCGCTCATCTCGCTGCTGGCGCCGGGCTGCGGTTCGATGCGCAGGTAGGGCTTGCCCAGGTGATTGCGCAGACGCTGGCGCAGGCTTTGCGGGGTGATTTTTTGCTGCACCAGGAAGGCCGCCCACTGCGGCTCGGCGGCGGCCAGTTCATGGCGCCAGAGGTCGGCGAGCAGGGCGTCGAGAATCTCGCGGTCGTCGTGGGTCAATTCGTTATCGAAGTCGCCGCCGGCCTCGAATGCGGCGTCCTGCAGCGCACGCTGGCAGAAGCCGTGGATGGTGAAGATCGCCGCTTCGTCGAAACCGTGCACCGCCAGCAGCAGGCGCCGATGGCTGGCTGCGTCCGGGTACTGGGCGTGCAGGCGATTGAGTAGCTCATCGTTGCCAGGGCCGTCGTCGTAGACCGCCAGCAACTCGGCCAGGCGCAGGCGAATCCGTTCGCGCAATTCGGCGGTAGCCGCGGTGGTAAAGGTCACCACCAGAATCTGGCTGACGTTGAGCCGCTTCTCCAGCAACAAGCGTGCGTACAGAGCGGTGAGGGTCCAGGTCTTACCGGTGCCGGCACTGGCCTCGATCAGTGAGCGGCCGGCGAAGCTGTCCTGCAGCAGATCCAACGGTGCGCCTGTCATGCTTCGTCCTCTTCGCTTGCGTGCAGGGCATCCAGGGCCGGGCCGTAAAGTTGTTGGGCCAAGGCCTCGAAGCGTTCATCCAGCGGCTCACGGTCGCGGAAGGCCAGGGCGTTCCAGGGGTCCTGGCCTTCGCCGTTCATGTAGTCGTTGCCCTGCCACATCACTCGCGCTTCGCTGCGTGCCGCGTCAATTGGCTCCTTTTTACCGGGGCTGCGCCATTTTTTGGCGAAGCCATAACTGCACTTGGCCAGCACCGGCAGCGGTTCGCACAGGGCGCTCTGGTAGGCGGCGAGCCAGGGTTCGAGCAGTTGCAGCGGATTCGCCAATGGCCCCAGCCGCCATTCGCTTTTCGGCGACAGCAGGCGGCTATCGCGGGCGATGTCCGGGGTGGCGGCGCAGTTGAGCAGCAGGTGGCGCAGCCAGAATGGCGCCAGCTCCCAGGCGCCGAGGTCACGCAGGCGGTAGTCGAACAGACCGCTGGCGCTGACGCCGTCGAGCCAGCCGTGGATGCGCACGCCGGCCAGCTGGATATCCACCAGCAGCGGTTGTGGCGCGGCTTCAGGGCGCTCGTCGAACAGGATCGGGGCGAAGGCGCGGATCGGTCCGCGAATCTGCCCCCAGTGGGCCTGGCCCAGTTCGCCCACCGGCAGCCAGCCGGAGGCGGCGGCGATGCTGCGTTCCTCGCGCTCGCTCCAGCCTTGCTCGATGGCCTGCAGCGCGAGTTGGCGCAGGCCGTGTTGGCTGGTCCATTCGACGCTGAAGGGTTCGTCACCGGCCAGTGCCTCTTCGCCCTGTGCCAGGCGCAGGCCGAGGCGCTGTTCCAGCAGGTAGCGCGCCGGGTGCTTGAAGCAATGGATCAGTTGGCTGGGCTCGATGGTTAGCGGGTCGCCACCCGCCCCGTCCTGGTTTGGCGTGGCCAGGGTGCTGGCGAATGGCTGCGCTGTTTCGACGGCCTCGCTCAGGCGCTGGGCGGCGCGGAACCAGGGCGCGGCGAAACCGGCCTGCGCTCCGCTGGCGAAGTTGCCGGCAGCGAAGGGTTGCAGCGGGTGCTGATGGGTGATGTGGGTGCTGGCTTTGGCAGGCGCTGACGGATCGGCGGCGTCTGTTTCGCGGCCAAGGCCCCTCCTACAGGGGGGGCCACAGATCGCGGTGAGGTCGATGACATCCAGCAGTTCGCTGATCAGCACCGAGGGCGGTAGTTCGGCGTTGCTGCGCGGGTCGCGGCCGACGTAGCTGAGGTACAGGCCGCCACGTGCGGCGAGCAGGGTTTCGAGCAGCAGGTAACGGTCGTCGAGGCGTCGGGCGCGGTCGCCACGTCGCGGTTTCTGGCCGATCAGGTCGAAGCCGGCGGCTGGGGTGCGCCGTGGCAGGGCGCCGTCGTCCAGGCCGAGCAGGCAGACCAAACGGAACGGCAGGCTGCGCATCGGCACCATGGTGCAGAAGGTCACCGCCCCGGTGAGAAAGCCCGAGGCGCCGCTGCCCTGCTCCAGGGCAGAGGTCAGCTGCTGGCGGATCAGCGCCAGCTCCAGCGGCCGCTCGATACCGGCAGCCGTGGCCTGATCCTGCAGGGCCGCGCAGGCACGGGAGAGCAATAACAGGGTGTCACCGGCCTCGCGCTCGTCGAACAGGTTGTCGACCAGTGCCAGTAGGGTCTCGGCCCATTCGCTCAGGCTGCGCGGGCGCTGCAGGCTCTGCGCCAGGGCGGCCAGCCGCTCGACGAAGGCAGCCAGGCGACCAAGCAATTGGGCGCGAGCGCCTTCCAGGGCATCCAGCGGCCAGCTGTCGCCGAGCAAGGGGGCGTGCGAACCGGCCAGTTGCGGCGGCGCAGCGAAGCCCAGCAGCAGGCGATCCAGGCCCTGGCGCCAGGTAAAGGCGCTGTCTGCCGGCAAGCCCAGTTGCTGGCGATGCTCACCGTCGCGGCCCCAGCGCACACCGGCGTCGCGCAGCCAGTCGCGCAGCAGCGGCAGGTCTTCGGCTTCGATGCCGGCACGGCGGGCGAGCGCCGGTTGCTCCAGCCAGGCAAGGATTTCCTCGGCGGCGAAGCGGCTGTCGGGCAGAGCCAGCAGGTTGAGGAAGGCCTCAATCAACGGGACTTCGGCGCGCAGGCTGCGGTCGGCCAGGCTGAAGGGAATCCAGGGCGTACCCTCCCGATGGGCACCCGCCTTGTAGGCGAACACCGCCTCGATATAGGGCGCATAGCGCTCGATATCCGGGGTCAGCACCACCACCTGATCGGGGGTCAGCTGCGGGTCGGCGGCAAAGCGCGCGAGCAACTGGTCGTGCAGGATTTCCACTTCACGCAGCGGCGAGTGGGCGATATGCAGCTCCAGCGAGCGATCGTCCTCGCGCAACACCAGGCGCTCATTGGGCTGGCGAGTGCGCAGGCGCAGGATGTCGTTCTGCAGCGCTTGCAGCAGGCTGCTGTCGTGCAGGTCCGGGTCTTCGGAGTAGAGGCCGACTTCCTGGCTGCCTTCGGCGGAGGCCAGGGAGAACAGGCTGTCGAAGAAGTCGCGGCCCTGCTTGCCCAGGCTAGCCAATAACGGATGGCCGACGTCCAGGTACCAATCGTCGGGGCTCAGCTCAGGTTGCCGGGCCAGTTCGCGGATATCGCGAATCTCGCCCCAGGCTTCGCGGCACGGGTTGAGGGCGAAGATCACCACCTCGGTGTGCCGTGCCAGGCCTTCGAGCACGCGCAGGTGGTGAGTCGGCAGGCTACTGATGCCGAACACCAGCAGCCGCTCGGGCAGACCATCGATGGGCGCAGCATCGTACAGGCGGCGCAGCAGGTCTTCGAGCAGGCGCGCGCGGTGCGGGTGACCATCGCGGGTCAGCTCGCGCCAGAGCAGCGCTTGCCAGGCTTCGTCCGGGCCAAGGTCGAGCAGCTCGTTGCGCTCCCAGGCAGCCAGCCAGTCGTCGCGATACAGCAGGTATTGGTCGAATACGTCGGCGATCTTGCTGGCCAGCGACAGCCTGCGGCGCTCGTCACCCCCGTCCAGGTAATGCGCCAGGCGCGGCGCTTCGGCCAGGTTGAGCGGCTCGCACAGCCAGTCGTACAGGCGCCAGGCCAGGGTGGTTGGCGCGAACGCCGATTGCTCCGGCAGCTGGCCGAGCGCCAGGCGCGACAGATCCCAGACGAACTTGGCCGGCAACTGCACCTCGAGCTGCATGGCGATGCCCTGTTTGCGCGCCAGTTCCAGGGTCAGCCAGCGGCCCATGCCCTGACTCGGCACCACCACCAAGGCGGGGGCGAAAGGTTCACGCAGCGGCTGGGCCAGCAGGGTGGTGGCCAGTTCGCCGAGGGTTTCCAGGTCGGGAGCATGATAAAGAGTGAGCATGGTGGGCACTGCATCCGTGGCGAAGCGCTAGGGTAACCAGTCTGGCGGTGCGGGGCGACCGCCAGTGCTAGGATGACAACGCACAAAGCGAGGAGGCGCGATGAACGACACGACTGATGACGCGGTGGATGTATTCCCCTATCTGCAACTGCTCTACGAACGCGGCGGTTCCGATTTGTTTTTTAGTGTTGGCGCGCCACCGCACATCAAGATCGAGGGCCATAGCCAGGCGGTCGACGAGCGCGTGCTGAAAGCCGGCGAGGTGCAGCGGCAAGCCTACCAGCTGATGACCCAGAAACAGATCATGGAGTTCGAGCGCGATCTGGAGATGAACCTGGCGGTCAGCGTGCAGAATGCCGGGCGCTTCCGGGTCAACGTCTACTACCAGCGCGGCGAAGTGAGCATGGTGGTGCGCCTGATCAAGAGCCAGATCCCCGACTTCACGGCGCTCGGCCTGCCTAAACTGCTGGAAAAACTCAGCATGCAGGACCGCGGGCTGATCCTTATGGTTGGCGCGGCTGGCTCGGGCAAGTCGACCACCCTGGCGGCCATGCTCGATTTTCGCAACCGCCACAAGAGCGGACATATCGTCTGCATCGAAGACCCCATCGAGTTCCTGCACAAGCACCAGAAGTCGATCATCGACCAGCGCGAAGTCGGGCTGGATACCCACAGTTTCGCCGACGCGCTGCGCAATGTGCTGCGCGAGGCGCCAGACGTGATCATGCTCGGTGAGATCCGCGATGCCGCGACCATGCAGCACGCCCTGCATTACGCGGAAACCGGGCACCTGTGCGTGGCCACCCTGCACGCCACCAGCAGCAGCCACGCGATCGAGCGGATCGTGCGCTTCTTTCCGGACGAGGCGCGCAAGCAGGTGCTGGCCGACCTGGCGCAGAACCTGCTGGCGGTGATCGGCCAGCGCCTGGTGCCTGGCGTGGCGCAGAAACGCGTGGCGGCGGTGGAGTTGATGCTGGCCACGCCCTATATCCGCGACCTGATTCAGCGCGACCAGCTGGATGATCTCCGTGAAGCCACGGCGCGCGCGCTGGAGCAGGGTCTGCAGACCTTCGATCAGCACCTTTATCAACTGCTTGAAGCCGGTCGAATCACTCTGGGCGAAGCGCTCAAATTCGCCGACTCGCGCACCGACCTCAGCCTCAAGGTCAAGCTGGAGCGCGGCTTTGGCGCCGAGGATGGCGAACTCAAGGTGCTGCGCGACAGCTGACGGTACGCCAGTTGCAACCGCGCGGCGCCGACAATCCTCGATCCCTGGGGCATCGACGCGGATCAGCAGGTGAGCGATCTGCGCCAGTTGGCCAAGCGCTGGCCCGGATAACCCGGATGACCCGATCAACCAGGCTGGCGTCGCAGCCATTCGCCGACTAACGCTAAACTACAGGCCTGACCCATAATGATTGTGCTTCGACCATTCACGCAGAAGCGGCACCGGCCGGCGCATGAGCATCGCGCCTGGAGTGTCGCCACCCTTGGCCGCCCCATCTGCTGCGGTCGCTGTCAGGGAGATGCATGATGCTGACCCTGCTCAATCTGCTGTCTGCTGTCGCCCTGCTGATCTGGGGCACCCATATCGTCCGTACCGGCATCCTGCGGGTGTACGGCTCGCACCTGCGCCAGGTGCTCAGCCACAACGTCAGCAAGCGGCCGATGGCCTTCGCCGCCGGTATCGGCGTCACCGCCTTGGTGCAGAGCAGCAACGCCACCGCGCTGCTGGTCACCTCCTTCGTCGGCCAGGGCTTGATGAGCCTGGCACCGGCGCTGGCAATCATGCTCGGCGCCGACGTCGGCACGGCGCTGATGGCGCGGGTGCTGACCTTCGACCTGAGCTGGCTGTCACCGCTGCTAATTTTTCTCGGGGTGATCTTCTTCCTCTCGCGCCGACAGACCCGCGCCGGCCAGCTCGGCCGCGTGGGCATCGGCCTGGGCCTGATGCTTCTGGCGCTGGAGCTGATCGTCGCCGCCGCCACACCGATCACCCAGGCCACCGAGATCAAGGTGCTGTTCGCCTCGCTGACCGGCGATTTGCTGCTGGATGCGCTGATCGGCGCCCTGTTTGCCCTGATTTCCTATTCCAGCCTGGCCGCCGTGCTGCTCACCGCGACCCTGGCTGGCGCCGGCCTGATCAGCCTGCCGGTGGCCATCGGCCTGGTGATCGGCGCCAATATCGGCAGCGGCCTGCTGGCCTTCCTCACCGCCAGCCTGCAGACCCCGGCGGGGCGGCGGGTCGCCCTCGGCAGCCTGCTGTACAAAGTGCTCGGCCTGATCCTGGTGATCCCCCTGCTCAACCCGCTGGTGAGCTGGCTGGACAGCCTCGATTGGCGCCCGGCGGAGCTGGTGATCGGCTTCCACCTGCTCTACAACAGCCTGCGCTGCGTGCTGATGCTGCCCAGCGTCGGGCTGATGGCGCGCTTCTGCAACTGGCTGCTGCCGGATCGCCCCGACACCAGCGGCGTTGCCCGCCCGCGCCATCTCGACGCCACAGCCCTGGCCACACCCAGCCTGGCGCTGGTCAATGCGGTGCGGGAAACCCTGCGCATCGGCGACCTGATCGAGACCATGCTCAGCCACCTGCTGGAAGTGCTGCGCAGTAACCAGCCGGCGCTGAGCAAGGAGTTGCGCCGCCTGGACGATGACGTCGACGCCCTCTACAGCGCGGTCAAACTCTACCTGGCCCAGGTGCCGCGCGAGGCGCTCAGCGAACAGGACAGCCGGCGCTGGGCGGAGATCATCGAGCTGGCGGTCAACCTGGAGCGCGCCGGCGACATCATCGAACGCATGCTCGGCAAGGTGCAGGACCAGAAGACCGCGCAGCGCCATTCGTTCTCCGACAGCGGCCTGGAGGAGCTGGCCGACCTGCACGGGCGACTGCTGGTCAACCTGCGCCTGGGGCTGTCGGTGTTCCTCTCCGGCGATCCCGAGAGCGCGCGTCAGCTGCTCCGTGAAAAACGCCGCTTCCGCGCCCAGGAACGCCGCCTGGCGCACGCCCACGTCGGCCGCCTGCATCGCCAGGTGGTGCAAAGCATCGAGACCAGCTCGCTGCACCTGGAACTGATCGGCGACATGAAACGCCTCAACTCGCTGTTCTGCAGCAGTGCCTATGCGGTGCTGGAGTCCGGGGCAACCGGCGCGCTGCACGCGGAGGAAGTGGGTGGTGAGTAACCCATAAGCAAAAGGCAGCCGCAGCTGCCTTTTGCTGTGGAGTAGTGCCAATCAGCCGCTTGCGGCAACGATCTCTGGCTCACGCCGCCGGCGCTGCAGCCAGACCACCAGGCCGAACAGGATAAAGCCCGGAAGCCAGATCAGCTCCTTGGTCCAGCGCTCGGTCGGGGCGCGTACGATGAGAATCTGCTGGTCGAACTCCAGACCGGCATCGGCCGCCAGGCTGCCGAAGGTGACGCTGTCGATCAGCAGTTTGCCGTCTTCCTCATAGGTCTGCAGGCCGAGTTTCTCCATGCGTTCTTCACCGCTGTTGCCATCCGGTACTGGTAGCAGCAGGGCGAACTCGCGGAGATCGCCTACTGCGTCCTCGCCCCTGATACGCAAACGTAACTGGCTGCCGCCCTCGACTTCGCCCAGCGCCTGCACCAGCTGCGCCGGAGGGATGTCGCGGTAGGGGTCGTGCAGCAGATCCATCCAGAAGCCCGGACGGAACAGGGTAAAGGCGATCAGCAGCAACAGCAGGCTCTCGTACCAGCGGCTCTTGACCAGGAAGTAACCCTGGGTGCCGGCAGCAAAAATCAGCATGGCGATGGTGGCGACGATAAAGATCAGCACCCCGTGCCAGAAGTCCACGTCGATCAGCAGCAGGTCGGTGTTGAAGATGAACAGGAACGGCAGCGCCGCGGTGCGCAGGCTGTAGTAGAAGGCCATCAGCCCGGTCTTGATCGGATCGCCCTTGGACACCGCGGCAGCGGCGAACGAGGCGAGGCCCACCGGCGGGGTGACGTCGGCCATGATGCCGAAGTAGAAGACGAACAGGTGCACCGCAATCAGCGGCACGATCAGCCCGTTCTGTTGCCCCAGGGCCACTACCACCGGCGCCAGCAGGCTGGACACCACGATGTAGTTGGCCGTGGTCGGCAAGCCCATGCCGAGGATCAGGCTGAGCAGCGCGGTGAGCACCAGCATCAGCAGCAGGTTGCCCATCGACAGCAGCTCGACCACATCGGCCAGCACCAGGCCGACCCCGGTCTGTGACACTGCACCGACGATGATCCCCGCTGCGGCGGTGGCGATGCCGATGCCGATCATGTTGCGCGCGCCGGCGGTCATGCCCTCGCGCAGGTCGACCAGGCCATCCATGAAACTACCGTGCTCATGGCTGCCATCGGTGCGCAGCCAGCTCAGTAGCGGGCGCTGGGTGAGCAGGATGAACACCAGCATCACGCTGCCCCAGAAAGCCGACAGGCCGGGGGACAGACGCTCGATCATCAGGCACCAGACCAGCACCACCACCGGCAGCAAGAAGTGCAGGCCGCTGAGCAGTACCGCACGGGTTTCGGGCAGCTTGTCCAGTGGCGCGTCGGGGTCTTCCGGTGGCAGCGGCGGTACGCTGGCGGCAATCTTCAGCAGGCCGATATAGAGTGTCGCCAGCAGCACGCCGACGACCCAGCTGAAGCCTTCGCCGAGGGCTGGTTTGAGCCAGCCGAGACCGTAGTAAACGCCAAGAGAGATACCGCTGATCAGCGCCGCGCCGAAGGCCAGGCCGGTCAGGCGGCGCAGCCAGGGGAGCGCCGGGCTGCTGCGCGGCAGGGCGGTGAGGCCGAGCTTGAGCGATTCCAGGTGGACGATGTAGACCAGCGCGATATAGGAAATCAGCGCGGGCAGGAAGGCGTGCTTGACCACATCGACATAGGGAATGCCGACGTATTCGACCATCAGGAAGGCCGCGGCGCCCATCACCGGCGGCATGATCTGGCCGTTGACCGAGGAGGCCACTTCGACTGCGCCGGCCTTTTCTGCGGAGAAACCGGTGCGCTTCATCATCGGAATGGTGAAGGTGCCGGTAGTCACTACGTTGGCAATCGAGGAGCCGGAGATCAGTCCGGTCATACCCGAGGCGACCACCGCCGCCTTGGCCGGGCCGCCCCGGAAATGCCCGAGCAGGCTGAAGGCCAGCTGAATGAAGTAGTGACCGGCGCCGGCGCGTTCGAGCAGGGCGCCGAACAGCACGAAGAGAAACACGAAGCTGGTGGACACACCGAGGGCGATGCCGAACACCCCTTCGGTGGTGATCCACTGGTGGTTGGCCAGGGCGTTGAAGCTCACCCCGCGGTGCGACAGCAGGCCCGGCATATAAGGCCCGGCCAGGCTGTAAACGAGAAACAGCAGGGCGATGATCGCCAGTGGCGGACCGAGGGCGCGGCGGGTGGCCTCGAGCAGCAGTGGAATGCCGATACAGGCGGTCACCAGGTCGGCCGTGGTCAGGCTGCCGGGACGCTGCGCCAGATCCTGGTAGAAGATGAACAGGTAGGCGGCACTGGCTGCGGCCACCAGGCCGAGGGCGACATCCAGCAGGGGTACGCGGTCGCGCGGCGAACGCTTGAACGCCGGGAAGGCGAGAAACGCCAGAAGCAGGGCGAAGGCCAGGTGGATGGCGCGGGTTTCCGTGTTGTTGAGCACGCCAATGCCAAAAATAAAGGGCAGGGGCGAGGCGATCCATAGCTGGAATAGCGACCAGAGCAGGGCCAGGCCTGCTATTACCCGAGCCATGGCGCCGGCAGGGGTGCGTGCGCCGACGTCCTGGGCGATCAGTTCTTCGGTGGAAAGCTCGGGGGTTGAAAGTCGCTTGTCATGCATGGGCTGCAACCTGGATTCGAGAAATCGGACAACGGCAAAGCCCGCGGCCTTGCGACGCGCGGGCTTGTTTCAAACTTAGGGTAGTGCAGTTTCATCTCGCAGGCTGGAGCAGCACCAGTGCCATCCGGGGTTGCGTACCCCGGTTTTGCCGAGGCTTTTCCAGGCTGCGAGCGTGGCTTACATCCAGCCACGTTCCTTGTAATAACGTACGGCACCGTCATGCAGTGGCGCGGTCAGACCGGCCTTGATCATGTCGGCTTCCTTGAGGTCAGCAAATGCCGGGTGCAGACGCTTGAAACGCTCAATGTTATCGAACACCGACTTGACCAGCTGGTAGACCACTTCCGGATCGGCCTGGGCCGTGGTGGAGAGTACCGCCTTGCCGCCAATCGAGGGGGTCGGTGCGTCGTTGCCCTTGTACACGCCGCCCGGGATTTCGGCTTTGGTGTAGTAGCTCTTCTCAGCCAGCAGCTTGTCGATCTCGGCGCCCGTCACCGGTACCAGTACCGCGTCGGTGGTGGTGGTGGCTTCCTGAATCGCGCCATTGGGGTGGCCGACGAAATAGGTCATGGCGTCGATGTTGTTGTCGCCCAGGGCCGATGCCTGCTCAGCCGGCTTCAGCTCGGCGGACAGCGCGAATACCGACTTGTCCCAGCCCTTTACCTGCATGATTTCATCGAGGGTGTCGCGCTGCCCGGAGCCCGGGTTGCCAACGTTGACGCGCTTGCCCTTGAGGTCGTCGAAGCTGGTGATCTTGGCATCGCGGCGGGCGAGTACGGTGAAGACTTCACTCTGCAAGGAGAACAGTGCGCGGATATCACCCATCGCGCCTTCAGCCTGGAACGGTGCCACACCATTGAGCGCTTTGAACTGGTGATCCGACTGCATGATGCCGAAGTTGAACTCACCGCTGCGCAGGCCGTTGACGTTAGCCACGCCACCGCCACTGGCCGGGGCGTTGCACTTGATGTTGTGCGCGCTGGCGCCGCGGTTGACGAAGCGGCAGATCGACTGCCCAGCCACGTAGTAAACCCCGGTCTGACCGCCGGTGCCGATGGTGACGAATTTTTCTTCGGCCTGTGCTGCGCCACTCAGGGTGATACCTGCGAGTGCCGCCGACAGAACCCATGCCAAGGATTTGCCTTTCATGGGATAGCTCCTTTTCTGCTTGTTGTTAAGCCGCACTAACCTCGTGGGTTGCGTGGCCGGAAGTGAGAAATTCTAACCGTTCAGACAAAATTTGCACGGAACAATGCATTTTTAGCTGGTAACCGGGTATGTAGCTGCGCCTGGTGCGCGGGGAAATCTGCCAGCCGATCCAGGTGCGCGGGTGATCCGCCGGCGCAATGCGCGTATGCCCCCGAAGCGTTGTCCTTGATGGTTGGCGAGCGGCTGCACAGACGCTGGCGCAAGTCCGCGCGACACTGATCCTGGTCAATAGAACCGCTAGCCAGGCGCGCTAGCCTTCATGGCAATTCGCCACTGAGTTGCCGCCATGAACCAGACCTGCCTACTCGTGACCTTGCCCAAGCCGGAATGCACCGACCGGGTTCGGCAATTGTTGCAAACCCAGGCGCCAGGCTGCGAAGTTCTCGGCCAGCCGAGCGACTGCAGCCAGGCGGCCAGTTGTCGCTGGCTGCAGGCGCTGCCGCAGGATCAGGCCGGTGAAGTGCAGGCCCTGCTTAGCGATGCCGTGGAAGTGCTGGAGCAGACCCGGCATGCCTTTAAGTCGGCGCAACTGGCGCAGTTGCGTAAACGCCTGAGCCGCATGCTTGAGAGCTTGTCGAATAATTGCGAATCGGGTAAAACCCCACACTGAGTAATGGTTGTCGCTTCGGCTACAACCAGCTTTGCCGGGTAGGGCATATGGACCTGCAAGACAGAGCGTCGAGGGTAGTCATTTTTTATAGATGACTCGCCTCGGCGCTTTTTTTTGCGCCAAAAAAAGTAAGGACTCGCCATGGGCAATGAACAAGAATTCCAAGAACTGCTCCAGCACGTCGGTCTCGACCGCGACGAAATCATCCAGCGTCTGCGCTTTCTCGACTGGAGCGCCGCCGATATCGAACAGCTCAGCCGGTACGGCGCAGCGTTGCAGTCGGGTCACTCCGATTTTCTCGACCATCTTTATCAGCGCCTCGGCGAGTTCCCGGCGACTGCCGCCATCTTCAACGACCCGGCCACTATCACCCGCCTCAAGCACAGCCAGAGCGACTACTACCAGCGTCTGTGGAATGGCCCCTACGACCAGGATTACGTGCTCAACCGCTTGCGCATCGGCTGGGTGCACCAGAAGATCGGCGTCGACCTCAAGTGGTACCTGGGCGCCTACCGCCTGTACCTGGATGAGATGCTCAACGGCCTGCTCGGCGAGCAGCCGGCCAGCGCCGGTTTTGCCAGTCTGCTGAAGGCGGTGTTCTTCGATATCGGTCTGGCCCTGGACACCTACAGCGCTGCGCAACGCAAGGCTCTGGAAGACAGCGAGGCCCGCTTCGCCCGCGCCCTGCGCGGCGCCAACGACGGGCTCTGGGACTGGCATGTCGACCACGACCAGCTGTACCTCTCGGAGCGCTGGGCGGGCATGCTCGACCTGCACCGCGACCAGCTCGGCAGCGGCAGTGCCGGCTGGTTCGCCCGCGTCCACCCGGACGACCTCGGTGGCCTGCGTCGGGCTATCGATGCGCACCTGCAAGGCAACACACCTTCGCTGCACCATGAGTACCGCATCCGTCGGCAGAGCGGCAGCTACCTGTGGGTACTGGTGCGCGGCGTGGCCGAGCAGGTTGCTGAGGGCCAGCGGCGCATGGCCGGCTCGCAGACTGACATCAGCCAGCGGCGTGCCGTCCAGGAGCAACTGCAGCATGCCGCGCGCCACGACCCACTTACCGGCCTGGCCAACCGCGAGCGCCTGACCGAGCTGCTGGATCAGGCCTTGCTTCGCCAGGGTCGCGGTGGTGCGCGCGAGTCGGCGCTGCTGTTCATCGACCTGGACCGTTTCAAGCTGATCAACGACAGCCTCGGTCATCACATTGGCGATCAGGTACTGGTTGAAGTGGTCCGCCGCCTCAGCCATTGCCTGCGCCCCGGCGATCACCTGGTCCGCTTCGGTGGCGACGAGTTCGTGGTGCTGCTCGACGACCTTGCCTGTACCGCCGATGCCGAGCGGGTGGCCGAGCGCATGCTCGACAGTCTGCAGCCGGCCCTGCAGATACAGGAGCACCAGTTGGTCGTCAGCATCAGCATCGGTATCGCCGCACTCAGCGAGGAAAACGCCGGGCTCGATTCGCTGCAAGCCGCCGATCTTGCCCTGTACCGCGCCAAGGCTGCCGGCAAGGCGCAGTTCGCCCGCTACAGCACGGAAATGCAGGCCCAGGCCCTGCATCAACTGGAGCTGCAGAGTGCACTCAGTCGCGCGCTGGCCAGGGACGAGTTCAGCCTGGTCTATCAACCCATCTGCCAGCTGGATCGGGAGCAGCCGTACCTGGTGGCCGTGGAAGCGCTGCTGCGCTGGCAACACAAGGGGCAGCCGGTTTCACCGCTGGAATTCATTCCCTGCCTGGAGGAGTCCGGGGCGATCCAGGCGGTCGGCGACTGGGTGCTGCGTCAGGCCTGCGCGCAGGTGCGCCACTGGCAACTGAGCGGGCAGACGGCACTGCGCTGCTCGGTCAATCTGTCCAGCCGGCAACTGCAGCAGGCCGATTTTGCCGCGCGGGTGGCCGATATTCTGCGCGAAAGCGGCCTGCCGCCCACCACCCTGGTGCTGGAGATCACCGAAAGTCAGCTGATGGAAGACAGTGTTCAGACCCTGGCCTGTTTGCGCGAGCTGGCCAGCCTGGGCATTCAGCTGGCGCTGGATGACTTCGGCACCGGCTACTCCTCGCTCGGCTACCTCAAGCGCTTCCCGCTGCACATCCTCAAGGTCGACAAGAGCTTTATCAGCGGCACGTCCGCCGATGGTGACTCGCAGCTGATCAGTCGCGCCATCATCGGTCTGGGCCTGAGCCTTGGTCTGGAGGTGGTGGCCGAAGGGGTGGAGCACAGCGAGCACCTCGACTTTCTGCGCGCCGAAGGCTGCCGTCTGGCGCAAGGCTACTGGTTCAGCCGGCCGCGCCCACCGGCCGAGCTGGAGCGGCTATTCAGCGGCGAGGACTGCTTCGAAGGCCTCTGTTGCCTGTTGCAGCCTGCACTTTCCCTTCCATAACAAGAAAATCGAGAGAACAGCCCAATGAAACTCAATATGCCCGTCAGCGGTCGCGCCGTCGCAGTCGATGCCCAGGCCAATATTCTCTCAACCACCGATCTCAAAGGCGCGGTGAGCTACGTCAACCCGGACTTCATCGCCATCAGCGGGTTCACTGAAGCCGAGCTGCTGGGTCACAACCACAACATCGTGCGCCACCCGGACATGCCGCCGCAGGCGTTCGCCGATCTTTGGCGTACGCTCAAGGCCGGGAGCTCATGGATGGGGCTGGTGAAAAATCGCTGCAAGAATGGCGATCACTATTGGGTCAGCGCCTATGTCACTCCGGTGCTGCGCAATGGCCAGGTGGTGGAATACCAATCGGTGCGCACCCAGGCTTCGCCGCAACGGGTTGCGCGGGCCGAACGTTTGTATGGCGAACTGCGCGGCGGCCGCAATCCGCTGCGGCCGCCGCGGCTGAGCCTGGCCCAACGCCTTAGCCTGTTGTGCGCAACGCCTGGCCTGCTCGTCGCGCTGCTGCTCGGCGTCAGCGGCGCCCTGCCGTTGCTGCCCGCCCTCGGCGCGGCGACGCTGCTCGGTATGTTGCTGGCCGGCGTGCTGCACCTCGGCCTGCGGCCACTGGCGGGCTTGACCCGCCAGGCCCAGGCGATTGCGAATAATCCATTGAGCCAGCTGGTGTATACCGGGCGCAGCGACTGCTTCGGCCAGATTGCCTTCGCCCTGCACAGCCTGCAGGCCGAAACCGGCGCCGTGGTTGGTCGAATAGCCGACTCGGCCTGGCAGTTGAGTGTCGAGGCGGGGCAACTGGTCGCCGCCGTCGACAGCAGCGCTCAGGCCACTAAGCAGCAACAGGGCGAAACCGATCAGGTCGCCAGCGCGATCGGCCAGATGGCCAGCAGCGTGCAGGAAGTGGCACGGCACGCCCAGCTCAGCGCCAGCGCGGCCAGCGCCGCCGATCTGGAAACCGGTAGCGGCCTGCAGCTGGTCGAGCAGACCCGCCACTCGATCGCGGCCCTGGCCAGCGAAGTGCAGCAGAGCAGCGCGGTGATCCGCCAGCTGGAGCTGCACAGTCAGGAAATCAATCGCGCCCTGGAAGTCATCCAGAGCATTGCCGAACAGACCAACCTGCTCGCCCTCAATGCCGCCATCGAAGCGGCACGGGCCGGTGAGGCCGGACGCGGTTTTGCGGTGGTTGCCGACGAAGTGCGCGGCCTGGCTTCGCGTACCCAGCAGTCCACTGCGGAAATCCACGGCATCATCAGCAACCTGCAGCAGGGCACCGGCAACGCCGTGGCCGCCATGAGCCGCAGCCAGCACCAGGCTGAAGCCAGCGTTGCCCACGCGCTGCAAGCCGCCCAGGCACTCGAAGGTATCAACCAGCGGGTCAGCCAGATCAGCGACATGAACCTGCAGATCGCCGCTGCGGTCGAGGAGCAGAGCGCCGTCGGTGACGATATCCAGCGCAACCTCAACAGTATCCGCCTGGCCAGCGAGAGCAACGTGGTGGCCGGCAGCCAGAGCCGCAGCAGTGCCGGCCAGGTCCGCGCCCTGGCTGACCGCCTGCAGGCGCTGGTCGAACATTTCTGGGGGCAGAAGCGCAGCCACTGAAGAACCGCAGGCGGCGCTGGACACAGACGCGGGGCACAAGGAGTATTCTCGACTATTCGCCGATTTCGGCTACTGCCATGAGCCTGCCCTTGTCCCTACTCGAGTCCTGTAAACCCCCGCTGCGCCGCCTGTTCGCCTTGATCCAGCGCAACCCAGGGCTGGTGGCGATCTTCGGTTTTGCCTCGGGGCTGGCGAGTTTTCTGCTGGTCGAGCGTCAGGCCGAACTGGCCCAGGTGCTGGCCACGGTGATGCTGGTCAGCTGGTTGTGGCTGATTCTGGAAAACGTCTTGCGCGCGCAGATCGCCCGCTGGTTCGGCTTCGAGCTGCCGCCGCCGCTGCTGCGCTATGCGACCCAGTTGATCCATCAGGAAAGCCTGTTCTTCGTCCTGCCGTTCTTCATCATTACCACCACCTGGAACAGCGGTCAGGCGCTGTTCACCGGGGTGTTGGCGGCGGCCGCACTGGTGTCGATCATCGACCCGCTGTACTACAAAAGGCTGGCGCCGCGGCGCTGGCTGTTCCTCATCTATCACTCGTTCACGCTATTCGCCGTGCTGCTTACCGCCCTGCCGATCATCTTCAAGCTGACCACCCCGCAGAGCTACCAGCTGGCCCTGGCGATTGCCACGCTGCTGTCGTTTCCCAGCTTGGTCGGCATCATCACCATCCGCCGCTGGTGGCGCGGCGTGCTGCTGGTCGGCTTGATTCCGGCGCTGGGTGCAACCGGCTGGCTGGCCCGCTCCTGGGTGCCGCCGGCGACGCTGTGGCTGACCGAGGTCGCGGTGACCAGCGAGTTCGACAACCGCAACCGCGCGCCGGGCGCAACGTTGAAGCAACTCAGTGCTGCGCAACTGCGCAGCCAGGGCCTGTTCGCCTACACCGCGATCAACGCCCCGCGCGGTCTGAATGAGCGCATCTACCACGTCTGGCGCCACAACGGCCGGGCGGGCGAGCACATTGCCCTGGACATCAAGGGCGGCCGTAAGAACGGCTACCGCGCCTGGACCCACAAGCAGAACTTCCCCGCCGATCCGGTCGGCAATTGGCAGGTGCAGGTCATGACCGAGGCCGGGCAGATGATCGGTGTGCTGCGCTTCAAGGTGGTTGAGTAGCCGGTAGGCGAGCCCAGCGGGTATCGGCATCTGCGTCGGGCTGCGGCGCTTTGCTCCGCAGCCCAGGGTCTATCTGTGCAGCAAATCGCGGCTGAACGCTTAGCCGAAGAACCAGTAGCACACGCCGATGGCGGCGATGATCCCGGCCAGGTCAGCAAACAATGCGCAGCCCACCGCATGCCGCGCGCGCTGTAGGCCGACCGCGCCGAAATACACCGCCAGTACGTAGAAGGTGGTCTCGGTGCTGCCCTGCACGGTCGCAGCCAACAGGGCGGGGAAACTGTCCACGCCAAAGCTCTGCATGGTCTCGATCAGCATGGCTCGCGCCGCGCTGCCGGAGAATGGTTTCATCAGTGCAGTGGGCAGGGCGTCGATGAAGCGGGTGTCCCAGCCCAGCCATTGGACTACTGCACGCACACCATCCAGGCCGAAGTCCAGGGCGCCGGAGGCGCGCAGCACGCCAATTGCGCAAAGCATGGCGACCAGGTAGGGCAGCAGGCTCTTGGCCACGTCGAAGCCTTCCTTGGCGCCTTCGATAAAGCTCTCGTAGACCGGCACCCGGCGTAACGCACCGACCAGCAGGAACAGTAAAATCAGGCCGAACAGGGTCAGGTTGCCGAGCAGCGAGGACAGTGCCGCCAGCGCCGTGGCCGACAGGCCGGCGAGCAGCGCCATGAAGCCACCGAGCAGCAATGCACCGGGAATCAGGTAGGCCAGCACCACCGGATCCCACAGCCGCAGCCGCTGCATCAGGGCTACCGCCAACAGGCCGGCCAGGGTCGAGGCGCTGGTGGCCAAGAGAATCGGCAGAAAGATCAGAGTCGGGTCATCGGCGCCCTGCTGCACCCGGTACATAAAGATCGACACCGGCAGCAGGGTCAGGGACGAGGTGTTGAGCACCAGGAACAGGATCTGCGCGTTGCTCGCCACCACCTTGCTCGGGTTCAACTCCTGCAGCGCGCGCATGGCTTTCAGGCCGATTGGCGTGGCCGCGTTGTCCAGCCCCAGGCCGTTGGCGGCGAAGTTGAGGGTGATAAAACCCAGCGCCGGATGGCCGCGTGGCACTTCGGGCATCAGTCGCGCAAACAAGGGGCCCAGTGCGCGGCCCATGAGGTCGACCAGCCCGGCCTTCTCAGCGATACGCAGAAAGCCCAGCCACAGGGTCAGGGTGCCAAACAGCACCACCATCACCTCGACCGCCAGCTTGGCCATG
The DNA here is from genome assembly GCA_030656145.1 of Pseudomonas sp. Lineage (GTDB taxonomy): Bacteria > Pseudomonadota > Gammaproteobacteria > Pseudomonadales > Pseudomonadaceae > Aquipseudomonas. The sequence goes on along the minus strand of JAUSOF010000095.1, from coordinate 52,134 downwards.
GCGAACAGGCTTTCGACCATCGCGGCGAATACCGCTGGGTCGTCACCCAGTAACCAGCGCGACAATCCGGCTACTGCCGCCACCGCAAAAAATCCCAGCCACAAACCGTTAAGCATCATCCACCCCCAATCGATGCGCGGATGATAACGCGGCTCAAGGTGGTGGCGTCGAGGTTGTGTAGTGCCTGGCGGGAATCAACCTGACATGGCTCTGCCGTAGCCTGTCACGGGTATTGGATTCGAGCAGATCCGCAGCGGCAAGCCAGCGCCCAATTGCAGGGCGCCAGCCAGCGATGTGGATGCTAGCCTCTTGGGCGACGACCCATGATGAACGACACGATGAACATCACCAGGAATACGACGAACAGAATCTTCGCGATACCTGTAGCGGTCCCAGCGATACCACCGAAGCCCAGTACGGCGGCGATGATGGCGATGATCAGAAACGTTATGGCCCAACTCAACATGGTGTTTCTCCTAGGTATGTAAGGTCTTGCTGTATTTGACTCGAATGCAGGGGTGGACGTTCCAGCTCCGGCGTCTGGCCGGCGTTCACTGGCCAGACGCGACGCACGCTGCACGGCTGATGCGATCCTGGCTCGATAGTTGTCGTGGCGCGACTGCTCCACAGGGCTAGTGCTGCGCCGCTGAGCAGCGCCAGCAGCACAGCCAGCAGCAGGACGCTCGCGCAGAGCGCCGCTTTGCTTGCCTGCAGTTGCATGCTCATGGTTAGAACACCCAACTGGATTGACGTGATGGGGCACTGTTGTCCGGCGCCCGGCTATGGCTGCTGGCTTGCTGTGCCTGAGGGGCTGTTCTGGTGTCTGCTGCCGCAGCGCCTGCCGGTGCAGCCGGAGCCGATAGCCTGGTGCGTTGTTCGGTTTCTTCGGCATCTCGGCTCAATGCCAGCCCCAACCCAATCACGATCAACAGGAGTGCGCTGCCAACCAACAAAAGCTTGTCGCTTAACGCGAGATCGAAATGACGGCGACTCATCCTGAAACTCCTCCCAGTCTTGCCTGGGTTGTCCGGTGCCCGGCCGGCCTGGGTGCTGGCGCTGGGTGCTGATAACGTGACTGTTGCAGTGAGCATGCCATTCATGTTGATAATAAAAATTCTTTAAAATCAACAAGATAAAAATATATTCAGCAGCAGATACGGGCGTCCTGCACGATTGCTGTCTGGTCGTCGGGCGTTTTGCACGATGGCCTGAGGCGTAACATCCCTGTCGCGCCCAATAGGTGGACGTACAGCTATTGGCGGATTAGTCAGCGATGCTCAGGCCCGCCGCTTCCACTGCCTGCACACCGCGGATATTGCGCGTGGTCTCGATAGCCAATTGCTTCTCTGCCTCGCTCAGCACGCTGCCGCCGAGCGTGACCTGACCGGCCTTGGTCGTCACCGAGATGTTCAACCCGTCGAGATTACGGCTATACAGCAGGCTGGATTTGACCTTGCTGCTGATCCAGGCATCGCTGATCGCCGCTCCGGCGTCAGTTGCGGCCTGCTGCGCCTTTGCCGCGTTGGTGTCGGCGGCGCTGACGGTCAGTTGGTTCTGCACCTGGCGCACGCCGTTGGTGTTGGCCGCCAGGCGCCCAGCCAGTTCCTTGGCCGCTGGAGTCGGTGCACTGCCGCTGAGGGTTACCACACCGTTGTTGCTGGCCACTTTGATATCCAGGCCTTCGGTGTTGCTGTTCCACAGCAGTTTGGATTTCACCGTGGCGACCAGCGTGGCGTCATCGAAACGCTGCGCCAGGGTTGGTTCGCTGCTGGCGGTGGGTTCGATCTGCGGATCGACCTGCAGCTGGTTATCGACCGTGTTCACCCCTTCGATGCCCAGCGCGACTTGCTCGGCGAGCTCACGCTCGACCGCGGTCTCTACGCTGCCGGTGAGCAGTGCTTTGCCGTTCTCGACATCGACATCGATTTTGAACGGACTGAGATGACGATTGAGGGCGAACGCGGTCCAGATCGAGCCTTCCTGGCGGGCTTCGCTGAGCTGGCTGCTCAGATCGCCCTGCTCGGCATGGGCCGCCAAGGGCATGAAGGCGATCAGGCTTGCGGATGCGGTGGCCAGGGCCAGAGCTTTCAACTTATGCATGGCAGAACTCCTATTGAATCCAGTTACGTGCCACTTAGGGCAACGATTAACTGGACAGTTGCAGGGCGCGTGCCAGTCCAGGGCTAAAAATTTAAAGCATATAAATCAATTGGTTATCAAAACTCTCGAAGAGAGGCAGCATGCAGCTTGCAGGATCGCCGCATACTCGTCGTGCAACCTGCACGAAATCGCCGGGACCAAGCCTTGCGCTCGACGGTGGTGAAAGCGTCGCGCGCCGTAGCGCACGTTTTTGCAGCCCCTCAATTATCTGGAGATGGACATGGACGCAGCACAACCAGGCGGGCGCATTCTGCTGGTCGATGACGAGGCGGCGATCTTGCGCACCTTCCGTTACTGCCTGGAGGACGCTGGCCATCAGGTGGCCACGGCCAGCAGTGCCAAGCAGGCAGACGTGCTGTTGCAGCGCCAGGTGTTCGACCTGTGTTTCCTCGATCTGCGCTTGGGCGAGGACAACGGTCTCGACGTGCTGGCGCAAATGCGCGTGCAGGCGCCATGGATGCATGTAGTGATAGTCACCGCGCTGTCGGCGGTGGATATCGCGGTTGACGCCATCCAGGCTGGAGCGGCCGACTATCTGGTCAAACCGTGCAGCCCCGAACAGCTGCGCATGGCGGCGATCAAGCAGTTGCAAATACGCCACATGTCCACGCGCCTGGAAGCCCTGGAGGGCAAAGTGCGCAACAGCAAACAGGATCTCGATTCGAACAATCCGGCGATGATGGCAATCCTGGAGACTGCGCGGCAGGTCGCTGTTACCGACGCCAATATCCTTATTCTCGGCGAGTCTGGCACGGGGAAGGGTGAGCTGGCCCAGGCCATTCATGGCTGGAGCCGGCGCGCGAAAAAATTCTGCGTGACCATCAACTGCCCCTCGCTGACCGCCGAACTGATGGAAAGCGAGCTGTTCGGTCACAGCCGCGGCGCCTTCACCGGCGCTAGCGAAAGTACCCTCGGTCGGGTCAATCAGGCCGACGGCGGCAGCCTGTTTCTTGATGAGATCGGCGACTTCCCGCTGACTCTGCAACCCAAGTTACTGCGTTTTATCCAGGACAAAGAGTACGAGCGGGTTGGCGACCCGGTAACGCGTCGTGCCGATGTGCGTTTCCTCGCCGCGACCAATCGCGTCCTTGACGAGATGGTCAAGAGCGGGCAATTCCGTGAAGACCTGCTCTACCGCCTCAATGTCATTACCCTCAAGCTGCCACCACTGCGCGAGCGCAGTGAAGACTTGCTGGCCCTGGCGGAGCGTTTCCTCGCGCGGTTCGTCAAGGAATATGCCCGTCCGGCGCGCGGCTTCAGCGATGCGGCGCGCGCAGCATTGCTGGCGTACCGTTGGCCCGGCAATATTCGCGAGCTGCGCAATGTGATCGAGCGCGCCAGCATCATCTGCACCCAGGCACTGGTCGAGGTCAGCCACCTCGGCCTGGGCGAACAGCCGGCTGGCAATGGCCCGCGCGTCGGCGGTGCGATGAGCCTGGAAGAACTGGAGAAAGCCCATATCGGCGCGGTACTGGCTGGCAGCGAAACCCTCGAGCTGGCGGCCAAAACCCTCGGCATCGATGCCTCGACCCTGTACCGCAAACGCAAGCAGTTCAACCTGTGAAGCTGCGCAGCCGGCTCTTCCTCAACAGCAGCGCGCTGATCACAGTGGCCCTGCTTGGCCTGCTCTTGGGCATGTTCAGCGTATTACAGCTGACCAAGACGCAAAGCCAGGCAATGACCCATAACCTGAGCATTCTTGATGCCACTCTCGGCCTGCGCCTGGAGCTGGGCAAACAGCTGATTCTGCTGTTGCCAGAAAACCTCGACCACCAGGCCTTGCAGGCCTCCGATCAGCGCTTTAACGAGTGGCTTGAGCAGGCTCGTGAAGGCGCGATCGATGACCTTGATCGCCAGGCCGTGAGCGAGATTGGCAGTGCCTATGCGCTCTATGAAGCACTGATGGACAAGCCTTTGTCGGTGCGTCAGGAGCTGCTGGGCTCTGTCGCCTTCGGCGAGTCCGTGGAGGCGCTGCGCGAGCGCATCAATGCCGTACAGATACGCTACTTTGCAGCGCTGCAGAGCGCCGAGCATCGCTCACAGGAGCGCGCCACCCTGATTGCTGCGCTACTCGGCCTGATTGGTCTGGCCGTGCTGCTGCTCGGGTTCGTCACTGCCCACAGCATTGCCCAGCACTTCGGCCAGCCGCTCGAGGCCCTGACCCTGGCGGTCGAACGGATCAGCCAAGGCGATTTCCAGGTTAATTTACCGCCGTCTCCGGTTGCCGAGCTGTCGTCCTTGAGTCAGCGTTTCGGGGTGATGGCCGAGTCGCTGCGGCAATTCAAGAACAGCGATGTCGAGGCCTTGCTTACCGAGCAGCGCCGTTTGCAGGCGGTGCTCGACAGCATCGACGACGGCTTGCTGATTTTCGACCGCAGCGGTCTGCTCGATCACTTCAATCAGGTTGCCCAGCGCCAGCTCGGTTGGTACGACCAGCCGCGCGGCGTAAGCATCAGCCAGGCCCTGCAACGGCCGGGCCTGGATGAGCAGCTGCAGCGGGTCATGCGCGGCGAAGGTCTTGAGCAGGAGCAGGAAGACTTGCAGGTCGAGGCCGACGGCGAAACCCGCTTGCTGACGTACAGCCTCACTCCGGTCAGCCTCAGCGACGAACGGATCCATGGTGCGGTGATGGTGTTGCACGACGTTACCGAGCAGCGTGCCTTCGAGCGCGTGCGTAGCGAGTTCGTGCTGCGCGCCTCGCATGAGCTGCGTACCCCGGTGACGGGTATGCACATGGCTTTCAGCCTGCTGCAGGAGCGCCTGCACTTCCCGCCGGAGGCGCGCGAGAGCGAACTGCTGGAAACGGTCGACGAGGAGATGCGTCGACTGCTTCTGTTAATAAACGACTTGCTGAATTTCTCGCGTTATCAGAACGGCCTGCAGCAGCTCGATGTGCACCCCTGCGACCTTGAGCAATTGCTGCGGCAGGCGCAGCAGCGCTTTACTGGCCAGGCTGCCGAAAGCGGGGTCACGCTGAGTGTTGAGGTCGGTGGGGTGTTGCCAGAGATTGATGTGGATCGCCTGCAAATCGAGCGGGCCCTCGACAACCTGCTTGGCAACGCCCTGCGCCACAGTCACCCCAATGGGCAGATTCGCTTACAGGCACGGCGCCAGGGTCAGCGGGTGATTTTGGCGGTCGAGGATGAGGGTGAGGGGATTCCCTACAGCCAGCAGGCGAGGATATTCGAGCCGTTCGTCCAGGTCGGTCGCAAGACCGGCGGCGCCGGCCTCGGCCTGGCACTGTGCAAGGAAATTGTCCAACTGCACGGCGGGCGCATCGGCGTGCAGTCGCGCGTGGGGCAGGGCGCGCGCTTCTACCTGGAGTTACCGCTCTGACTCAAACCGCCGGCAAGTGCTCGGCGGTTGTGAATATATCGAGTATCGCCGCGAGGCCGCCGGCAGGCGTGCACGGCAAGGCGCAGCGACCGCCCACCAGCGGTTGTGCCGCGCCGATATACCAATGGTGCACTGCCTGCGGTGATTACCCTCTATGGATCGCGGACTGCTTGAGGCGTTTGCTCGACGCGTCTGGCGCTTGGCGGCGGCCACAGTAGGCGACAGTTTTTTCACAACCGCTCACTGGCTGTTAAGTACCAGCAGCAGCGCCGCCGTTTCGGCATCTGGCTCGCCGTCGTAGTTGGCCGGGCGGTACTTCATCTGGAAGGCGGCCAGGACATTGCGCGTGGCCTTATCCAGCTCGCCATGCTCCGCCACCTCGTATCCCTGGCGCGCCAGTTGCGCCTGAAACCAGGCCGCGCTGGGCAGGCTGGTACTGAACAGCGCCTGCTGCTGTGCTACCGCTGCGGCATCTGGCCAGGGCAGCAGACCAGCATCGGCCAGGCGTTTCCAGGGGAACAGCGGGCCGGGGTCGACCTTGCGCTGTGGCGCCACGTCGCTGTGGCCGATGATGCTGCCGAGGGGCAACTGGTGGCGCTGTACGATGTCCTGGAGCAGTTCGACCAGGGCCTCGATCTGCGCCGGGGCATAGGGGTGCCAGTGACGCCCGTCAGGTCCGTCGGAATAGCCCTGATTGACCAATTCAATGCCGATCGAGGTGCCATTGAGCCAGGTACGGCCCTGCCACTGACTGACGCCCGCATGCCAGGCGCGGCGATTTTCATCGACCAGGCGGTAAATGGTCGGCGGCGCATCACCGATCAGGTAGTGGCTGCTGACTTCTTCCTCGGTCAGCAGGCGCAAGGAGTGCGGCAGGTCGGTCGAGGTGTAGTGGAGGATGATGTACTGCACCCGACTGTTCTGGCCGATCGCGGTGTAACGGTCGTCGATCTGCGGGCCGCTGGTGCAGCCGGCGAGCAGGGTGAGTAACAGGGTAAGGCAAACAATTCTCATGGGCGGATATGCAACACGCTTTGCAGGTTGTCCAGCAGCATGTCGACACTGAGCATGATCAATAGCATACCCATCAGTCGCTCCACTGCGGTCAGCCCGCGGGGGCCGAGGAAACGCTGCAGCAACGAGGCCTGCAGCAGGATAAAGGCGGTCGCCGCCCACGCCAGGATGACCGCCAGGTAGAGTTCCCAAAGCGGGCCTTCATGGGTATTGCGCAAGGTCATCAACACCGCCAGTGCCGAAGGTCCGGCTACTGCAGGTGTGGCCAGCGGCACCAGCATTGGCTCACCATCCGGCACATCGCCGAGCACGCCCTGCGGGCCGGGAAAGATCAGGCGCATGGCAATCACGAACAGGATGATACCGCCGGCAATCGCAGTTGCCTCCCGCGACAGGCCAAGGGCGCTGAGTACTTTGTCACCAAAGGTAAGAAACAGCAGAAGCAAGGCCAGGGCACACAGCAACTCGCGCCCCGCGACCCACAGCCGGCGCTTGGGGGCGACGTTCTTCAAGGCGGCGATAAAAATGGCAATATTGCCGAACGGGTCGGTAACCAGGAAGATCAACACCGCGATACCGAAAATATCCATGTAGCACTCCTTCACATATCGCTACAGTCTAATGTTGTAGAAGGCGCCAGTCTGTCGGCAAAACGCCGTCGTCAGGCGAATTGGCGGCAGTTGTACACAGGCTGCGTTACCACCACCCAGCAGCCGGGCTATTGTGCCTGGCTGCCGTTTAAGGAACTTTGCATGCGCGCGCTGCTGTGGTTCAAACAGGATTTGCGCCTCGACGATCATCCGGCGCTTCAGGCGGCACTGAGTGCGCAGTGCCTGCTGCCGGTGTTTGTCTTCGATCCGGCGCAGTTGCAGACCTGTGCTTTCGGCACCCGTCGGCTCGGTGTGCACCGTGCCCGTTTTCTTCTGGAGAGCCTGATGGCGCTGGATGGTGCGCTACGCCAGCGTGGCTCGCACTTGCTGGTGGTATCGGGCACGCCAGAGCAGGTTATCCCTCGGCTGGTCAGTCAGTTCGGCTTGGACCGGGTACTGACCCTGGAGGAAATCGCCCCCGACGAGCGTGCGCAGCTCAGCCGCGTGCAAGACCAGCTTGCCGGTGTCGCGCTGCAGCAAGTGCCCGGCAATAACCTGCTCCATGTTGAGGAGCTGCCCTGCTCGCTCGAGGAGCTGCCGCAGGTGTTTACCCAGTTCAAGAACCTGGTTGAGGAACGCCTGCATGTGTTCCAGCCCCGCCCCGCGCCGGACCGGTTGCCGTCTCTGCCGGATGGTGCGCAGGCGTTGCTGCAGCCATTACCTAGCCTGTCGCGCTTGGGTCTTGGCGAGCCGCTCAGCGTACCGGCCAGCGCCTTCCCGTTTTCTGGTGGCGAAACCGCAGCGCAGGCACGCCTGCGCGATTACCTGTGGAGCAGTCAGGGCGTACGCCAATACAAAGAGACGCGCAACGGCATGCTGGGCAGTGAGTACTCGTCGAAATTCTCCCCCTGGCTGGCCAACGGCAGCCTCTCGGCACGGCGGGTGATGGCCGAGTTGCGGCGTTATGAAGCGCAGTACGGGGGCAACGATTCAACCTATTGGTTGTGGCTGGAGCTGCTCTGGCGCGACTTCTTTCGCTGGACCCTGGTTCGTCACGGTAGCGCACTGTTCAAAGCCGGCGGCCTGAAAGCGACAGAGCATGCTCCCAAGCGAGTTGATCAGGATTTCGAGCGTTGGTGCCACGGTCGCACCGGCATGCCGCTGGTGGACGCGAATATGCGCGAATTGGCCGCTACCGGCTTTATGTCGAACCGTGGCCGCCAAGTGGTCGCCAGTTACCTGATCAACGACTTGCAGCAGGACTGGCGATACGGCGCCGCCTGGTTCGAGGAACATTTGATCGACTACGACCCCGCGAGCAACTGGGGCAATTGGGCCTACCTGGCGGGCGTCGGCTGCGACCCGCGGCACCAGCGTGCATTCAATGCCCTGCGCCAGGCCCGCCAGTATGATCCGGACGCCAGTTTTGTCAGTCTCTGGCTGCCGGAGCTGCGCCACCTGCCGCAGCATCTGCGGCATACCCCGTTCCTGCTCTCGCAGTTGCAACTGGACGCCCTCAGCTACCCGCGCCTGGAGAATATTCCCGAAAACTGGCGGCCCTATCTGCCCAAGGCGGCCTGAGGCCCGAAGTTTCGGGTGTCGGGGAGTGAGCCGGGCTCCCTCCTGGGAGAGGCGTGGCTCTCTTATCAACACGTATGTAATTGATTTTATGGGTTATAACGTTTTCTGTAGAAGCGGGGCGGCTAGTTACATGCCTGCGAAACCCATCGCGGGCATGGGGCTGGGCGTCCCGGCCGCCGTTCTCATCAAAAAATAACTCGTTGTTTTATATGTAGAAATTAAATATGAACCCTGTAGGAGCCCGCTTGCTGTGGTTCGGTATTCCGGCGATCTGGCGATTTTGGAAGCTCAAAAGCATTGTCGGAGCGCCGAACCGCAGCAAGGACTAGGCGTCCCCCTGGCTCCTACAGTTTGCTGCGCGACAGACGGCTAGCCCGCCTCGACGCAGTTGCGCCCACCGCGCTTGGCCCGGTAAAGCGCTTGATCAGCCCGCTCGAATACCTGCTCGCTATGCTCAGTGCTGGCAAATGCACTGATCCCGGCTGACAGGGTAATCGTGACCCGCTCACCCCTGAAGTGGAACGGACACTCTTCGATGCCGCTACGCAGGGTTTCCAGCAGCTGCAAGCCGCCAGCCATAGGGGTTGCTGGAATCAACAAGGCGAACTCTTCACCACCGAAGCGGGCGATGAAGTCAGTCTTGCGCAGGCGCTTGTGCAGTTCGCTGGCGATAACTTTCAGCACTTTGTCGCCAGCCAGGTGGCCGTACTCGTCATTGATCCGCTTGAAATGGTCGATGTCGACCACCGCCAACAACAGGTCGCCACCGTAACGCTGCCAGCGCGCCATCTCCAGCTCCAGGCGTTCGTTCCAGGCCGCGCGATTGGGCAGTGCGGTGAGCGGATCGAGCAAGGCTTTTTGCCGTTGTTCCTCCATGTGCTGGCGGAAGCCCTTGGCCTCCTGCTCCATGTTCGCCACCCGCTCGACCAGGGTTTGCATGCGCCCAGCCACCAGTTGCTCGCGCTCGTCACGCTGGCGCTGATACTGTTCCATGGTGCCCAACAAGCCATTCAGGCGGTTCTCTACCAGCCCCTTGAGGCTTGGTAGGTCGGTTGCGTGTTGCACGCTGCTGTGCAGACCGTCGACCTGCTGGCGCAGTTCGCTATCCAGCTCACGCGCGGCGCTGACCGAGTCGGCATAGCCATCTCGGGCGTCCTGCAAGCTGCCCTGGAAGGTCGCCAGGCGTTCATTGAGCTGCTTGAGGTAACCCTCGAACTCGCGTTGCCCGATATCGGCGACGGCCAGCATCAACACGGCCAGGTCGTCCAGTACCGGCACCAGCTCGTACATATTCAGCCCGGCCAGAATGCGCTCGCGCAATAGGTCGGCCTGAGCCTGGTGGCGCTCTGGCAAGACCAGCTCGTCCAGCAGGCCGAGCAGGGTTGTTTCGACATGCTTGGCGATTGCGCTGTAACCAGGCTCTGGCGGCGCAGGCAGGGCGTACTCAGGATCCGCCTCGGCAGGCTCTTCGTCAGAGTCCGGCCCTGCTGGCGGTGCCGCCTGCGGCAATAGGCCGGCTGGTAGTGGCAGGCTGTCGAGCATGCTCGCGGCTGTGGCTGTCACTGTCGATACAGCCGCGCCCGGCAGCGCATTGTCGACAGCGGCTGGCGTTGGTTTGGTCTGAGGCTCGGCGACTGCCTGTTCCGGTAGTGGCGTAGCTACGAGTGGCGCTGTTGCCTGCTGCAGCGCAATCTCTTGCGGTAAAAGCTCAGTCGGCAGGGGATCAGCGGTTGGGGCGCGGCCGTTGAACAGGCGCTGGAGCAAGCCTGGGCGGTCTTTCTGCTCGTGGCCCAGCACTGCCAGGGCATGCTGCTGCAGGAGGCTCAACTCTGCCAGCAACAGCGGCAACTCACGCACCTGCTCGGCCCGGCCAGCGAGCTGCTTGGCATAGTTTTTCAGTGGTTTGCGTACGTCGCCTGGTAGATCCAGCTTGAGCAGTTGGCTGACCAGTGCAGTCAGCGCAGTGGACGCTTGCGCGGCCCGCTGCTGGCGGCGCTGCTCGGAATCAAGAGCGGCCTTTTCCAGCCGTGGGATCAGTGCCGAAAGGCCGGCATCCATGTCGTCGCGGCGCAGGATTTCGCGCAGCTCCTGCATGCACTGGTCGACCGCTTTATCGGCGCCTTCGGCGGCCAGACTGCTGCGTACCAGGCCGCGGCGCAGTAGGTCGACCCGCGCATCCCAGCGCTGCTCAAGAGCCTCCTGCTGCTCAAGTCCAGCCAGATACTTGTCTTTCCAGCGTTGGGCATCGTTGCTCATTGTGGGGTTCCGCGCACTGGAAGATTTGGCATGGGTAGCTGCGGGCCACCCAGTGCCTGGGGCAAGCGAATCTCCACGGCCACTGGCAGGTGGTCGGAGATTGGCAGGTTCAACACCTCGAATCGCTCCAGCAGCAGGCCGGGGCTGAGCAGGATATGGTCAAGGCAGCGTTGTGGTCGCCAGCTTGGAAAAGTCGCTTCGATCTGCGGTGCAACCAACCCGAGGTCACGCAGTGGTGAGCTTAGCAGCAGGTCGCTGGCGTGGGTGTTCATGTCGCCCATCAGGATCTGATGCCGGTAGCCGCCGATCAGGTCACGGATATAAGCCAGCTGGAGGGTGCGGGTACGCGCGCCAAGAGCCAGGTGCATCATCACCACCACGATGGCATCGTCGCCATCGCCAATACGCAGCAGCATCGCCCCGCGGCCGCGCGGGCCGGGTAATGGGTGATCTTCCAGCAGGCTGGGGCGCAGCCGGCTAAGCACGCCATTGCTGTGCTGGGCCAGATGGCCAAGATTGCGATTGAGTTGCTGGTACCAGTAAGGAAAGGCGCCGAGGTGGGCGAGGTGTTCGACCTGGTTGACATAGCCGGAGCGCAGGCTGCCGCCATCGGCCTCCTGCAGGGCGACGAGGTCGTAATCGGCGATCAGATTACCAATGCGCTGCAGGTTGCCGGCCCGGCCCTGATGGGGCAGTAGATGCTGCCAGCTGCGCGTCAGGTAATGGTGGTAGCGCTGGGTGTTGATGCCAACCTGGATATTGAAACTGAGCAGGCGTAGGCGCCCGCCGCAGGGCCAGTCGCTGGCAGCAGCACACTGCGGGTTGACCTGTGGGTCGCACAGGTCAACCCGGCGCTTACTCGGCCAACGCCGTAGCATGCCCGACGCTCGAGGCCGCCTACTGCGCGGCGCGCTCTTTGTCGATCAGGAAGTCAGCGACTTGCAGCGCCTGCGCCTGGCCACCTGAGCTGCCGATGTCAAAGCGGTACTTGCCGTTGACGATCATCACCGGCACCCCATTGATCTGGTAGGCCATGGCCAGTTTCTTGGCTTTTTCCATCTGGCTCTTTACGCCAAATGAATTATAGGCTTTGAGAAAGGCATCCTTGTCGACGCCTTGGGTAGCGACGAATTCAGCCATTTCTCCTGCCGTCGCCAGTTTTTTGCCTTGTTTGTGAATCGCGTCAAATATGGCAGCGTGCACTGCAGGCTCCACCTTCAGCGCTTCAAGGGCGATGAACCCTTGGCCCTGGACATTCCACAAGCCGCCGAACAACGCCGGAATACGCACGAAATTGACGTCTTCCGGCAACTGATCTACCCACGGATTGATTGCCGATTCGAACTGGTAGCAATGCCCGCAGCCATACCAGAACAACTCGACAACCTCGATTTGCCCTGGTTTGGCGACCGGCACAGGGCTTGCGAGCTCGACATAGTGCTTGCCTGCTTCGGGCTCTGCCTGAGCAGCCAGTGCAAACAGGCTGCTGATAGCCAAGGCGGCACCAAGGATCAGTTTACGCATGGGGTACTCCATTGTTTGGATGCTAGGCGTCGCTCAGCGACGAGTCGGTACTCAGACTCTGCACTGCGGGCCAGGTTCCGGCCATTGTAGCGGCCTGACAAACGAAAAAGGGTGGCCACGGCCACCCTTTTCTTTGCAGGTTCTTACATCACCCACGGCAAGGCTCAGTGCAGGCCCTGGATGAAGCTGGATACTGCCTCGATATCCTTGTTGCTCAGCTTGGCTGCGATGCCACGCATGATCATGCTGTCGCCGTCATTGGTCCGATTGCCTTCACGAAAATCGGTCAGTTGTTTGGCCACATAAGCGGCATGCTGACCGCTGATTTTCGGGAAGCCCGCTGCGGCGAGGCCTGCGCCATCAGGCGAATGGCAACCGATGCAGGCCGGCATGCCTTCCTGAAGTTTGCCGCCACGAAACAGTGCTTCACCACGCTCGACCAGTTTCGGATCGGCTGCGCCTACGCTCATTTTCTGACTGGCGTAATACGCGGCAATATCGGCCAGGTCCTGGTCGCTGAGGTTGTCCAGCAAGCCAGTCATTTCCACGATCGGGCGTGCGCCCGACTTGATGTCGTTCAATTGCTTGAGCGTATAACGCTCACCCTGACCCGCCAGTTTCGGGAAGTTCGGTGCTGCACTGTTGCCGTCGGCATTATGACAGGCGCCACATACGACAACCTTGCCTTGGCCAGCGGCGGCATCACCAGCGGCCTGGGCCAAACCGGTGATGCCAAGGGTCAACAGTAGACTCACGAGTATTTTGTTCATCAACTAATCCAACTACGGCTAAGAGAAAGAGTTATGGGCCGGATTTACTCGGTCATCCACTGTATGACGGCTTGGTAGTCCTCGGCGGTGCAGTCCATGCACAAGCCACGAGCTGGCATGGCATTCAAACCGTTGGTGACGCTTTGCACCAGCACGTCCATGCCTTTGGCCAGACGTGGTTCCCAGGCAGCCTTGTCACCTTTTTGTGGCGACATCGGCAGCTGTCCGTTATGACACGCTGCACAGGCACGAGCATAGACAGCCTCTGGATCTTGGGCGGCATGGCTATTGAATGACAACATCAGCACACCAGCTACAAGCAGCATTTTTTTCATCAGATCGGCCTCATCGGGGAGGGAAACGTGCTGCTTCTAAGGGCAGAGATTTCAATCGTTCCCATGAACACTTATCCTGCGAGTGGGACAAAGCGCACACAAATTCTACGGCATTATATACTGGCACCACTGAAACGGAAACGATGCAGCTTGCCGCGCTGCGCAGTGCCCGGCAGGATGTGCGCAAATGTCGCAAGGGCTGCGCACCTGTAATTTCCATTATGCCCGCCCTCACCGGATACCCTGATGCAAGCTAAGAACCCCATTATCGGCCTGTGCCAACAAGCCACCTTTCAAATCAGTGCCGCCAAAGTTGATCAATGCCCTGACGATCTGGGCCATGAAGTCGCGTTTGCAGGTCGTTCCAACGCTGGCAAGTCCAGCGCGCTGAATACCCTGACCCACGCCAGCCTGGCGCGCACCTCGAAAACCCCAGGACGCACCCAGCTGCTCAACTTCTTCCGCCTGGACGATGAGCGTCGCCTGGTGGATCTGCCCGGTTACGGCTACGCCAAAGTTCCTATCCCGCTGAAGCTGCACTGGCAAAAGCACCTGGAGGCTTATCTGGGGAGCCGTGAGAGCCTGCGCGGGCTGATGTTGATGATGGATATCCGCAAGCCGCTGACCGAGTTCGACATCCTGATGCTGGATTGGTCGGTAGCCAGCCAGATGCCCATGCACATCCTGCTGACCAAGGCCGACAAGCTGGCCTTCGGCGCTGCCAAGACCACCTTGCTCAAGGTGCAGCAGGATATTCACAAGCGTTGGGGCGACCTGGTCAGTATTCAGTTGTTCTCGGCGCCCAAGCGCGTGGGTATCGAAGATGCCCAGGCGGTGCTGGCCGAGTGGCTGCAATTGGGTGAGTTCGCCATTGATGAAGAACAGGACGAGCCGCAAGCCGAGGCTTGATTCGGGATGCGGGATAAATAATCCCAGGAGAACTTTGTAGGCCATGCATGAGTTGACTGCTGTCGACTCATGGTGACGGCCTGGCCCGCGAATCGAGGTCAGTAGAAAAACACTGCGGCCAATAACCAGGTGTCCTCGCCGCCCTCCACATGCAAAAAACGCTATGTGGAAATTAAATCAGCGCAGACCCTGCTGGGCGGCCCGACTCCGTCTCGGCTTATTCTGCTCGCAACAGCTAACGGGCACGCAGCCATAAAAAAACCCCGAGCCTCATATGGGGAGAGAGAGACTCGGGGCTTAAGGTTCTGAACCGCTAGGGCGGGGTTCAGATATCTGCCAACACTTAACACAACAAGGAGCATTGAAAGGCTTTCTAGGCCATTCGTAAGTTCTGACTCCCGGTGCAAACGCAAAGTTCAGCCGCTTCTTAGATTCTATTGGTCATAAAGTGCCTAGGCTTGATTCCTGGGGCTTTTAAAGCACGCGGCCGGGCTATCTACTGCCGATGTCACACCGGCAAACCACCGCCTCAGTGCGCCTCGTCCCAGTTATTGCCCACGCCCACTTCCACCAGCAGCGGTACATCCAGTTCGGCCGCGCCGCTCATCAGCTGTTTGATCTGCTCGCGCAGCTGCTCGATCAGGTCCTCGCGCACCTCCAGCACCAGTTCATCGTGCACCTGCAGAATGACCTTGGCATCCAGCCCCGACTCGCTCAGCCAGTTGTCTACTGCGATCATCGCGCGCTTGATGATGTCCGCGGCGGTGCCTTGCATGGGGGCGTTGATCGCCGTGCGTTCGGCGCCTTTACGCAGGCCCTGGTTGCTCGAACGAATCTCCGGCAGGTACAGCCGGCGGCCGAACAGGGTTTCGACATAACCTTGCTCCGAAGCCTGCTCGCGGGTGCGCTCCATATAGGCGAGGACACCCGGATAACGGGCAAAGTAAACGTCGATATAGGCCTGCGCCTGCTTGCGGTCGCAGCCGATCTGTTTGGCCAGGCCGAAGGCGCTCATGCCGTAGATCAGGCCGAAGTTGATCGCCTTGGCACTGCGCCGCTGATCGCTGGTCACTTCGTCCAGAGCCACGCCGAATACTTCGGCAGCCGTGGCCTTGTGCACGTCGCGGCCATGCCGGAAAGCATCCAGCAGGCCTTCGTCCTGGGCCAGATGAGCCATGATGCGCAACTCGATCTGTGAGTAGTCAGCCGCCAGCAGTTGGTAGCCCGCGGGCGCGACGAAGGCCTGGCGAATACGTCGGCCTTCGGCGGTGCGGATCGGAATGTTCTGCAGGTTCGGATCGCTGGAAGACAAGCGCCCGGTGGCAGTTACCGCCTGGTGGTAGCTGGTGTGGATGCGTCCGGTGCGCGGGTTGATCTGCTCCGGCAGGCGGTCGGTGTAGGTGCTCTTGAGTTTGCTCAGGCTGCGGTACTGCATCAGTACCTTGGGCAGCTCGTAGTCCTGCTCGGCCAGCTCGGCGAGCACCGCTTCGGCGGTGGAAGCCTGGCCCTTGGCGGTCTTGCTGATGATCGGCAGGCCGAGTTTCTCGTAGAGGATCACCCCGAGCTGCTTGGGCGACGCCAGGTTGAACTCCTCGCCGGCGATCTCGAAGGCCTGACGCTCCAGCGCCACCAGCTTGTCGCCCAGCTCGACGCTGTGCAGGCCAAGCAACTTGGCGTCGACCAGCGCACCCTGGCGCTCGATCCGCGCCAGTACCGGCACCAGCGGCATCTCGATTTCACGCAAGACCTTGGCCAGGCTTGGTTCGGCTTCCAGCTTGGCCCACAGGCACTGGTGCAGGCGCAGGGTCACGTCGGCGTCTTCTGCTGCGTATGGGCCGGCCAGCTCCAGGGCGATCTGGTCGAAGGTCAGCTGCTTGGCGCCTTTGCCGGCGATGTCCTCGAAGCGGATGGTGCTGTGATCGAGGTATTTCAACGCCAGGCTGTCCATGTCATGGCGGGTTGCCGTGGAGTCGAGCACATAGGATTCGAGCATGGTGTCGAAGGCCACGCCTTGCACCAGGATCGGCGTCGAGGCATTGGCGAGGATATTGATGTCGTACTTGGCGTGCTGGCCAACCTTGGCCTTGTGCGGGTCTTCGAGAATCGGCTTGAGCGCCTTCAGCACCTGGTCGCGATCGAGCTGAGCCGGCACGCCCATATAGGAGTGGGCCAGCGGAATATAGACTGCTTCGCCCGCCGTGATCGCGAACGACAAGCCCACCAGCTGCGCCTTCTGTGCGTCGAGGCCGGTGGTTTCGCTGTCGAAGGCGATCAGTTCGGCGCCTTTGAGCTTCTCCAGCCAGCTGTCGAACTGGGCCTGATCGAGAATCGTCTGATAGCCCGACGGTGACGGTGACGGTGCCGGGGCGACTATTGCCGGCTCTGCTGGCGGCGCAGCGCTGGCGGTCAGGCTAAACAGGTCGGCGGCAGGCGGGGCGACGCTGGCGGTCTTAGCGGCCTTGGCAGGTTGTTCCTGGCCTGGATTCTGGCGCAACAACTGGTCGCGCCAGCCCTTGAATTCCAGCTCTTCGTACAGGGCGATCAAGGCGGGCACGTCGGCGGCACCGGGATGCAGTGCGTCGATTTCCAGGTTCAAGGGTACATCGAGCTTGATGGTCGCCAGCTCGTAGGACAGGTACGCCATGTCACGGTGCTCGGTGAGCTTGGCCGCCAGGGTCTTGGCCCCACGAATCGGCAGCCCGGCTACCTGATCGAGGTTGGCGTAGATCACGTCGAGGCCGCCACCGATGCCGACCAGCAGGCCCAGCGCGGTTTTCTCGCCGACCCCAGGCACCCCCGGAATGTTGTCGACCTTGTCGCCCATCAGTGCCAGGTAGTCGATGATCAGCTCAGGACCGACACCAAATTTCTCTTTCACGCCATCGATGTCATACACGCTACCGGTCATGGTGTTGACCAGCGTAACGTGCGGGCAAACCAGCTGGGCCATGTCCTTGTCGCCAGTGGAGATCACCACGTCGCGGCTTTCGCCGGCGCACTGGCGGGCCAGGGTGCCGATCACGTCGTCGGCTTCGACGTTGTCGACACACAGCAGCGGATAACCCAGCGCCCTGACGCTGGCGTGCAAGGGTTCTACCTGTACGCGCAGATCGTCGGGCATCGACGGTCGGTTGGCCTTGTACTCGGCGAACAGCGCATCGCGAAAGGTGCCGCCCTTGGCGTCGAAGACTACCGCGAAGGGGCTGTCGGGATACTGCTTGCGCAGGCTCTTGAGCATGTTCAACACGCCCTTCACCGCACCGGTGGGCAAGCCCTTGGAGGTGGTCATCGGCGGCAGGGCATGGAAGGCGCGGTACAGGTACGAGGAACCGTCGACCAGGACGAGAGGGGCTTGGCTCATGAGCAGGATCAACCTTTTCGGCGGGGGCGGCGTTAGAATGACCGCACCATTGAAAACAAAGGAACAAGGTTACCATGCGCACACTCAATCGCCTGTTGCTGGCCAGCCTGCTGACGGTCACTTCGCTCGCGGCTTTTGCCGACGATGCACCGTCCGCCGATCCGGACGTAACCATTCGCCAGGAGGGCGACAAGACCATTGAGGAATACCGGGTCAATGGCTTCCTCTATGCAATCAAAATAACCCCCAAGACCGGCAAGCCCTACTTTCTGGTGCGCGCCGACGGCAGTGACGGCAACTTCGTCCGTTCGGATTCGCCGGACATGCTGATCCCGTCCTGGGAGATCTTCAAATGGTAAGGCAGCAAATGGAAAGTCGGCGGTTCTGATATGTCGGTATTCACCCCCTTAGAGCGTCACGAGCTGGAAGTCTTTCTCGCGCCTTATGGCCTGGGTCGCCTGCGCGATTTCCAGGGCATAGCCGCGGGCAGCGAGAACAGCAATTTCTTCGTCAGCCTGGAGCAGGGCGAGTTCGTCCTGACCCTGATCGAGCGCGGCCCCAGCGCCGACCTGCCGTTCTTTATCGAACTGCTCGATGTCCTGCATCAGGCCGGCTTGCCGGTGCCCTATGCCTTGCGCACCGCCGATGGCGAGGCATTACGCAGCCTTGCGGAGAAGCCGGCGCTGCTGCAGCCGCGTTTGCCGGGCAAGCACGTCAGCCTGGCCAACCCGCACCATTGTCAGGAAGTCGGCAAGCTGCTGGCGCACATTCACCTGGCCACCCGTGGGCATGTGCTGGAGCGGCGCAGTGATCGCGGTCTGGACTGGATGCTCGAAGAGGGGCCGAGCCTGGCACTGAAACTGCCGGAGGCGCAATTGCCGCTGTTGCGCGATGCCCTGGCGGAGATCCATGCGCTCAAACCGCGCATCCTCGCCTTGCCGCGGGCCAACCTGCACGCTGACCTGTTCCGCGACAACGTGCTGTTCGATGGTAATCATCTGGCCGGCGTGATCGACTTCTACAACGCCTGCTCCGGGCCGATGCTCTATGACCTGGCAATCGCCCTGAATGACTGGTGTTCGGACGCCGATGGCCGTCTCGATGCGCACCGTGCCCAGGCATTGCTCGGCGCCTATGCCGCACTGCGTCCCTTTACCCCGGCCGAGGCCGAACTATGGCCGGCCATGCTGCGCATTGCCTGCGTACGCTTCTGGCTGTCACGGCTGATCGCCGTCGACTCCTTCGCCGGGCAGGAGGTGCTGATCCACGACCCAGGCGAGTTCCAGCATCGCCTGCTGCATCGCCAGCAGGTCGAGGTGGCGCTGCCGTTCGCCCTGTAATCCGCCGCCGGGCTTTGGCCCGGCAGCGAGCCTGTTTTATGGCTGTGGTTTTTCCAGGATCAACTCGACCCGCCGATTGATAGCCCGCCCCGCGTCACTGGCGTTAGCCGCCAGCGGGCGGGTGTCGGCATGGCCGACGGCAGTCAAGCGCTCGCTGGCGATGCCATTGGCCTCCAGGTAGCGCACAACGCTCCCCGCCCGCGCTCCCGAAAGTTCCCAGTTGGAGGGGTAGCGCACGTTGCGGATCGGCACCGCGTCGGTATGCCCGGCGACGGTAATGCGATGTCCGCTGGCCAGCAGTAAGGGCACCAGTTTTCTCAGTACCGCCAGCCCGGCACGACTGAGGTCGGCCTGGGCCGGGGCGAAGATGATCTCGCTGCTGATGCGGAAGCTGACCGAGCCCTGATTGACGACGACCTCGATATCCTTGCCCAGCCCGCTGGTATCCAGCCCCGCCAGCGGATCTTCCGGCAGCGGCAGGGCAGGCGCGTCGGCCATGGGCGCAAGTGGCTCGCCAAGCATGTCCTTGAAGTTGTTCTGCGGCGCCTTGCCGGCAAACGCCAGCAGCACCACCAGCAGCACCAGCATCAAGGTCATCATGTCCAGATAGACCGTCAGCCAACCCTCTTCCTCTGGCTCACGCGGTGTCTCCTGGCCAATCGCTCGGCGGCGTAACTCGCGGCGGCTCAGCTCAACGGTCTTGTGCTCATGCTGCAGCTGCCCCTCCAGTTGGCGCACCCGGCGTTCCAGTTGCTGCTGCAGCGTGACCTTATGGCCAGCAGGCAGGATCGGCCTGCCGAGGCTGTCGGGCATGGCGATCTCCTTCAGCGCTGGCCGGCGGTGGGTTTGTCACGCCGTGGCGCCGTGCGACTGCCGTCATGGATCTCGTCGGGGTACTGCGCCATAAACGAGTTTAGGGTTTCGCGCATCAGCGCCGGGCTGCGTTTGTGGCACATCATGGCGATGCCCTGCTGCACCATGTTCATCAGCTCGACACGCTGCTCGGTACGTCGCTCGAGCTTGACCGCCACCGGCTTGAACAGCAAATTGGCAAGCAGCACGCCATAGAAGGTGGTCATCAGCGCAATCGCCATCTGCTGGCCGATGGCGGTCATGTCGCCGTCACCCAGCAGGAACATCAGGTTAACCAGGCCGACCAGGGTGCCGACCATGCCAAAGGCCGGCGCATAATTGGCCATCACCCGAAACAACTGGGCTTCGGCATGTTCTTTGGCACGTAGGCGGGAAATTCGCCACTGCAGCAGGTCGATGATGTCCTCTTCCGGGGTCAGGTCCACCACCAGCTGCAAACCCGTCTTGAGGAAGGGGTTGGCCACGTGCTCCATGGCTTTCTCAACCGCCCGCAGATCGCCAGCCATCCACAAGCGGGAAACACTCACCAGCTCTTCCATATCGGCGCGCGCATACAGCCGCTCGTTGCGCAGCACCGTGCCCAACAGGCCGAAGATGCGCAGCACTTCTTTCAGCGGGTAACTGATGAATGTGGCCGCGAGCGTGCCGAACAGCACAATGCCCAGGCTGGGCAAGTTGAGAAACAGCGCCGGGTTTTCGGCAGAGAAACCCAGCACCACCACCAGCAGCAAAATACCGGTCAGCATGCCGATCAGCGTCGAAGGATTCATGCAGACTCCATGTCTGGTGCGCGGTCGCTACCGGCAGCGCGGCGAGCAGAACGGCTATCAGGGGGGCAGATAAAGAAACGATGATGCCACAGGCTCACGCCATTGGGTGGCCGAAGCACGCCCGCGGGCGCGCACTGCGGGTTCGCCATGCTACTTTCTCATCCGTGCGCCAGAACGGCTTTATCCACACTTGGAATAACCGCAGTTGAGGCAGGTGGCGCAGCCCTCCAGCTGCACCAGTGCCTGGGTCTGGCACGTGCTGCACAGCTGCGCGCCAAGCGGGAAACCCTCGCCCGGCTCCACCGCGCTGGCGTTCTGGCTGGCCTGGTAGACCGCCCGCTTCTCTGCCAGCAGCCGGCGCTGTCCTTCATCCAGTTCGTGACCCTTGAGCAAACCGATGGCGATCAGGTGACGCTCCAGCACCGCGCCGATCTCGGCCACCAGCGACGGCATGTAGACGCCACCGCGCTTGAGGTAGCCGCCGTGCGGATCGAACACCGCCTTCAATTCCTCGACCAGGAAGGTGCAGTCACCGCCCTTGCGCAGCACCGCCGACATGATCCGCGTCAGCGCCACTATCCATTGAAAATGCTCCATGCCCCTTGAGTTGATGAAGATTTCGAACGGTCGGCGCTGCTCCTGGGGCGTGCCGGCGTTGAGCAGGATGTCGTTGATGGTGACGTAGAGCGCATGCTCGAACAGCGGCGACTTGATCTTGTAGGTGACGCCGAGCAGGCTCTCCGGGCGCTGCAGGGTCTCGTCCAGCTGCACCGGCGTTTCGGCAGCCGCCGCACGCTGCAGCGCCTCGACCTCGTCGACCACCTGGTAGCCCTTGATGCGCTGCTCGATCTTCACCACCATGAGCCGCTCCCTGCGGGTGGCCGACCGCCCCTGAAGCGGCGCGACAAACCCGCTCAATACTTGCCGTAATAGCCTTCTTTCAAAGCCTCGAACAGGTTGGCGGCGCTGTGCACCTGGCCGTCGTACTCGACCTCCTCGTTGCCCGCCAACTCCACCAGGCTGCCGTCTTCCAGTTCGAAGCGGTAGCGGGTGCGCGCCAGGTCCGCGTCCTTGACCAGCACGCCCTGGAACGCCGCCGGGTTGAAGCGAAAGGTCGTGCAACCCTTGAGGCCCTGGCGCCAGGCATAGCGGTAAATGTCCTTGAACGCCGCGAAGGGGTAATCGGCGGGCACGTTGGCAGTCTTGGAGATCGCCGAGTCGACCCACTTCTGCGCTGCCGCCTGGATGTCCACATGCTCGCTGGGGCTGATCTCCTGGCTGCTGACGAAGTAGTCCGGCAGCTGCTCGGCCGGGTCGTCCGCGCCGGGCCGGGCACGCGGGTTGACCAGCGTGCGGTAGGCGAGCAGCTCGTAGCTGAGCACCTCGATCCTGTCCTTGGCCTTGCGCCCGGCGCGGATCAGGTTGCGCGAGTAACAGTGGGCGAAGCTCGGTTCGATGCCGTTGGAAGCATTGTTGGCCAGGCTCAAACTGATGGTGCCGGTGGGCGCGATGGAGCTGTGATGGGTGAAGCGCGCGCCGCGCTCGGCCAGCGCCGCCACCAGTTGCGGCGCATGCTCGGCCAGGCGCTGCATATAGCGCGAATACTTGGCGTGCAGCACCCGGCCCGGCAGGCGATCGCCGACCTTATGGCCATCGGCAAGCATCTCGGGGCGCTGGCGCAGCATCGCCGCGCTCACCTCGAACTCCTGCGTCAGCAGCGGTGCCGGGCCTTTCTCCTCGGCCAATTCCAGGGCCACCTGCCAGCCGGTCAGGGCCATCTCGCGCGCCACCGCCTCGGTGAATGCGCAGGCCTGCGGGCTGCCATAGCGCAGCGTGAGCAGTGTCAGTGCCGAACCCAGGCCGAGAAAACCCATGCCATGCCGACGCTTGGCGAAAATCTCGGCACGCTGCGCCGCCAGCGGCAGGCCGTTGATCTCCACCACGTTGTCCAGCAGGCGGGTGAAAATGCGCACCACGCGGCGGAATGTGTGCCAATCGAAGCGCGCGTTGGCGGTGAACGGCGCCTCGACGAAGGCAGTCAGGTTGAGCGAGCCGAGCAGGCAGGCGCCGTAAGGCGGCAAGGGCTGTTCGCCGCACGGATTGCTCGCGCGGATGTCCTCGCACCACCAGTTGTTGTTCTGCTGATTGACCCGGTCGATCAGGATAAAGCCCGGTTCGCCGTAATCGTAGGTGGCCGCCATCAGCGTGTCCCACAGCTCACGGGCGCGCAGCGTGCCATAGACCTTGCAGGCCACCAGGCCGTCTTCGCGCACGCAATAGCCGTCGTGCAGCGGCCAGTCGCGCCAGCGCACCTGGGCCGGGTCATCGAGATCCAGCGCAGCGTGCTCCTTGGCATGCACGGGGAACAGCAGCGGCCAGTCGGCGTCGGCGTCCACCGCCTGCATGAAGTCGTCGCCAACCAGCAGGCTCAGGTTGAACTGGCGCAGCCGGCCGTCCTCGCGCTTGGCGGCGATAAATGCGCGCACATCCGGGTGAGCAATGTCGAAGGTGGCCATCTGCGCGCCCCGGCGGCCGCCTGCCGAGCTGATGGTGAAACACATCTTGTCGAAGATATCCATAAACGACAGTGGCCCGCTGGTCTGCGTCCCCGCGCCGGAAACCAGTGCGCCGCGCGGGCGCAGAGTGGAGAACTCGTAGCCGATGCCGCAGCCGGCCTTGAGCGTCAGTCCGGCCTCGACCAGCTTGCCGAGAATGTCCTCCATCGAATCCTCGATGGTTCCTGAGACCGTGCAGTTGATGGTCGAGGTCGCCGGCTTGTAGGCCTCGGCACCGGCATTGGCGACTATCCGTCCAGCGGGAATGGCGCCGTTGCGCAGCGCCCAGAGAAACTCCGCATACCAGTGTTCGCGCAGCGGTGGCGCCTCCACCTCGGCCAGGGCGCGGGCGATGCGCTGCCAGGTGCCATCAATATCGGCATCCAGCGGCTGGCCGTCACGGTCGCGCAGGCAGTACTTCTGCGCCCAGATATCCAGCGCCGCCGCCTGCAGGGCAATCCCTGCGGCCGCCGAGCCACCTGCAGCTCGCTTGGCCATCTACCGTCCTCCTGCCGCATATTGTGTAGTTCACCTTAGCAGTCTGCGCAGGCGCCACGATGCCCGGCTATCGTGGGTGCCCGCAGGGCTGGCGGTTGGGCGCGGGGAGGCGGCCCAGCGAGGGCGAGGGCGGAGCGGGGTTGTTGTTCACGCGGCTGGCCTAGTGCAGTGCAAAGCCGGATGATGGGCTTTGCAGCGCCGCCAGCCGACGCGCAATGATTGCGCCCTGTTCCAGAGTGCCGGCCCGTTGAGGAGTTCTCATAGCCAATGCTAATCGTCGAAGATCTGCACAAGTCATTTGTTAACGTGCAAGGCAGCCTTGCGGTTTTGCGCGGGGTGAGTTTGCAACTGGCTGGTGGAGACAGTCTGGCGTTGATGGGCGAGTCGGGGAGCGGCAAGAGTACGCTTCTGCACCTTATCGCCGGGCTGGAGAGCGCTGACAGCGGTCGCATTCTGGTCAACGATCAGCCCTTGCATGGGCTCGGTGAGGCCGAACTGGCGCGCTGGCGCCGCGAGGGCATTGGTCTGGTTTTTCAGCAATACAACCTGATCAGCAGCCTGAGTGTTGCTGCCAATCTGGCGTTTCAGGCACGCCTGGCAGGGCGGCATGACCCCCTGTGGATTGACTATCTGGCCGAGCAGCTTGGCCTGCAGCCCTTTCTGCAGCGCTTCCCGGAGCAGCTCTCCGGTGGCCAGCAGCAGCGGGTGGCCATCGGGCGGGCCATGGCCTCGCGTCCCTCGCTGGTGTTGGCAGATGAGCCAACCGGTAGCCTCGATGAGGCCAGCAGTGATGCCGTGATGAATCTCCTGCTGCAGCTGGTCGGCGAAGCCGGAAGCAGCCTGCTGATGGTTACGCACAGCGCACAATTGGCTTCAAGACTTTCACGCCGGCTGACCTTGCATCAGGGCCGTGTCCAGCTGGAGCAAGGCTGATGGGTGTTTTTGCTCTCAGCTTGCAGGCGTTGCTCAGTCATTGGCGAAGGCATCCGTTGCAGTTTTTCAGCATTTTTACCGGGTTGTGGTTGGCCACCATGCTCTGGACTGGCGTGCAGGCGCTCAATAGTCAGGCGCGGGCAGATTACGCCCGGGCCAGTTCGATTATCAGCAATGCGGCGCCGGCCCGGTTGGTCGCGCGCCAGGGCCTGCATGTTGACCAGTGGGCCTATATCCAGTTGCGACTGCAGGGTTGGCCGGTTTCCCCGATCCTCGAGGGGCGTTTACGTTTTGCCAGCGACGATCTGCGGAGCCTGCGCCTGATCGGTATTGATCCCATGACCTTACCCTCCGGCAGTGAGGTTGCCGGGCAACCATTGGGCAATGCTGACCTTGGTGGTTTTCTCGGCCAGCCGGGCGTTGCCTGGATTGCCGCCGATACGCTCGAACGCATGGGTTTCCTGGCTGGCGAGCAGCCAGTGACGGCAGACGGTCAGCGCCTGCCGCCATTGCAGGTTCATGCTCAGCTCGCGCCTGGTCTGGTCGTGGTGGATATCGGGCGAGCGCAAGCGTTACTCAACCTGCCGGGAAAGCTCTCATGGCTGCTGTTACCAACAGATTTTGCTGACGCGGCCTTGCCGGTCGAACTGGCGGAGGCCCTGAAAGCTCAGGCAGAGTTGCCCGGGGATGATCTGCAGCGCCTGACCCAGAGTTTTCATCTCAACCTCACCGCACTGGGTTTGTTGGCCTTTATGGTCGGTCTGCTGATTGTGCATGCCTCTATCGGGCTGGCACTCGAGCAGCGTCGCGGCCTGCTGCGTAATTTGCGTGCGTGCGGGGTAAGCCTCAGTGCAATGATCGCAGCGCTGGCGGTGGAGTTAGGTCTGTTTGCCCTGCTCGGGGGGCTGGCCGGAGTGGTCAGCGGTTACTTGCTGGCCAGTGCCTTGCTGAGCGATGTCGCTGCCAGTTTGCGTGGGTTGTATGGTGCGGAAATCGCCGGTCAGCTGAGCTTGTCGCCGCAATGGTGGCTGGCGGGCCTGGCAATCAGTTTGCTTGGAACATTGCTGGCCGGCGGCAAGAGCCTGTTAATCGCGGCCCGCCTGCCACTGCTGGAAGTGGCGAAACCGCAGGCCTGGCGCCTGGCCCAGAGCCGCTGGCTGAAGCGTCAGGCGCTGCTGGCGATCGGCTTGTTGGGCCTTGCACTGGCCTGTTGGCAGCTGGGAGATAGCCTGCTCATTGCATTTGTGATGCTGGCTTCGCTGCTTCTCGCGGCGGCTTTACTGCTGCCGGCGTTGCTTGACGGCGTGCTGGCCGGGCTGGCCCGCTATTGTCGAGGCCCATTGGTTGAATGGTTTGTTGCAGACAGTCGCCAACAGCTGCCGGCTTTGTCGCTGGCACTGATGGCGTTGTTACTGGCATTGGCGGCGAGCGTCGGGGTTGGCAGCATGACCGAGGGCTTTCGCAAGACCTTTATCGGCTGGCTTGATCAGCGTTTGTCTGCAGAGTTGTTCATCAATCCGCGCGATACCCGTCAGGGTGTGCAAATCAGTCAATGGCTGAGCACGCAGCCGGATATCGAGGCGATCCTGCCGCAATGGCTTATCGACGTGCGCCTGCAAGGCAGCCCCGTGCAGGTGCAAGGCATCATCAGCCATGTCAGTTACCGGCAGCACTGGCCCTTGCTGGAACAGCACGGCCAAGCATGGCAAAAGCTGGATGCCGGGCAGGGGGCGATGCTCAGTGAACAGCTCGCGCGGCAACTCAAACTGGGTGTTGGCGACAGCCTGACGCTGGTTACTCCGAGCGGTGATCAGGCGCTACCGGTGGTTGGGCTGTACGCGGACTACGGCAACCCCAAGGGACAGATACTGGTGAGTGCCGACTGGCTGCGACAATACTGGGCGCACGCCAGTCTGAGCAGTTTGAGCCTGCGTATGCCAGTGAATCGGGCAGATGATGTCAAACAAGCGCTCGAAAAGCGCTTTGGCCTGGAGCCTTCGCGGCTGATTGACCAGGCTTCCCTGAAACGCTGGTCGACCCAGGTATTCGACCGCACCTTTGCCGCCACTGCTGCGCTGAACAGCCTGACCCTGGGGGTGGCCGGGATAGCCTTGTTCATCAGTTTGCTGACCCTGGGCCAGAGTCGACTTGGGCAACTGGCGCCGCTCTGGGCGCTGGGCCTTGAGCGCCGGCACCTGGCCTGGCTGAGCCTGAGTCAAACCGTCCTGCTGGCCGGGCTGACCGTGTTGCTGGCTATACCACTTGGTTTGCTGCTGGCCTGGTGCCTGGTCGCGGTGGTGAATGTGCAAGCCTTCGGCTGGCGCCTGCCGCTGTATGTTTTCCCCGGGCAATTGCTGCAACTCTGCTTGCTGGGCCTGCTGACCAGTTTACTGGCCGCTGCCGGCCCCTTGTGGCAACTGTCCAGGCGTCAGCCGGCTGATCTATTGAGGCAATTTGCCGATGAACGCTAAGCGGTTACTCGTGTTGATGCTGTTTGTGCTCCTGGCCGCTTGCGAAGAAAAACCATCCGTCACGGCAGGCTTTGCCGGCCTTGGTCAGGCATCCGATGCGTTTGCCACGGTCAGCCGTGGCCGGCCGCTGGTTTTCCCGCAGGATCATGCTGCCCATGACGGCTATCGCATTGAATGGTGGTACGTCACCGCTAATTTGACCGATGAACAAGGCCGTGAATGGGGTGCGCAGTGGACGCTGTTCCGCACGGCCCTGCGTCCGGGTGAGGAACAAGTGGGTTGGAACAGCCCCAATGTATGGATGGGGCATGCTGGCCTGACCAGCCCTTGGGGGCATCAGCATACCGAGACGCTGGCCCGCGGAGGGATTGGCCAGGCCGGGGTGCAAGCCGAGCCTTTTCGCGCATGGATCGATAACTGGTCGCTGCATAGCAGCGCCGGTGCAGGGTTGCAGAACCTGCACATGCAGGCGTCTGGAAAGCAATTCAGCTATGCGCTGCAACTCAGCAGCAAGGGCCCGCTGGTCGCCCATGGGGATCAAGGCTACAGCGAGAAGTCCGGGCAGGGGCAAGCGTCTTATTATTTCAGCCAGCCTTTTTTTCAGGTTACCGGTGAAGTGCAAAGTGCCGGCCAGCGCTTCAACGTCACCGGCAATGCCTGGCTGGATCGCGAGTGGAGCAGCCAGCCACTGGCCGCCGACCAGCAGGGCTGGGACTGGTTTTCCCTGCATCTGCAAAATGGCGCCAAGTTGATGCTGTTTCAGGTTCGGCAGGCCCAAGGCGACCATTATCGTGCAGGAACCTGGATCAGCGCCGAGGGTGTTCCCACGCCTCTTGATGCAACGCAGATCAAGCTCACGCCAGTGACCTGGACGGTTCAGCAGCATGGGCGCAAGGTGCCGACAGCATGGCGGGTTGAAGTGCCCGAGCATGCTGTGGATGTGCAGGTTACAGCGCTACAGCCGCAGGCATGGATGGCCACGCTGTTTCCCTATTGGGAAGGTCCGGTCAGCCTTTCTGGCAGCCTGGTAGGGCGTGGGTTTCTGGAAATGACCGGTTACTGAAGCTGATTTTGAGCAGATCCCCCGACAGCCCTGCCGCATTGAATGCGGCAGGCAGTAGCAAAAGGAGGGGCTAGAGGTTTATCTCCCCTACTCCAAGCGCCCGCTTCTGGGTCGATTCCGGCCTGTCACGACCGGCTCCAGTCACCAAGGGCCGAAATCGTCCTGATCCATCTTCCGCGACCCCCTCTCCATTTTTTGCTATTCAGAAATCAGCAAAAACGCCACGGACTTCTCCGTGGCGTTCAAGGGTGAATCGTGGTCTTGCTACCGTTACGCTTCTGCCTGATCGCCTCCGGCTCAGACGCGGAAGCGGCCGACCAGTTCTGCCAGGGTCTTTGATAGCCTGGAAAGTTGCTGGCTGGCCTGCATGCTCTGGGCGGAGTTGGCGGCGGCGTCGTTGGACAGGTCGCGGATGTCGGTGATGTTGCGTGCTATTTCCTCGGTGACGCTGCTCTGCTCTTCGCAGGCGGTGGCGATCTGGGCCGCCATGTCGTTGATGCGCAGCACCGAAGTGCTGGTGTCACTGAGCACCTGATCGACCCCGGCGGCACGCTCGACGCTGTCGCGGGCCTTGCTGCTGCCGGCGTGCATGGCGTGTACGGCCTTGTCGACCCCGGCCTGCAGGCGCTCGATGCGCACCTGGATGTCCTTGGTCGAGTCCTGGGTGCGTCCCGCCAGCGCCCTGACTTCGTCGGCCACCACGGCAAAGCCGCGGCCCTGCTCACCGGCCCGCGCGGCCTCGATGGCGGCGTTCAGGGCCAGCAGGTTGGTCTGGTCGGCGATGCCGCGGATTACTTCGAGTACGGCGCCGATGCTGGAGGTCTCCTGGGCCAGGGCGGCAATGGTTTCCGATGCGCTTTCCACTTCCTGGGCCAGTTGGCGGATCGACTGGATGGTGCTGCTGACCACCTGGGCGCCATCGCGGGACTGGCTGGTGGCTTGCTGCGCAGCGTCCGAGGCGTTCAGTGCATTGCGCGCCACCTCATGCACGGCGGCGCTCATCTCGGTTGCGGCGGTACTGACCTGGTCGAGTGCAGCATGCTCGCTGCTGATCAGTTGATCATTGGTCGCGGCCATATTGGCCATGGCGCGGGCCGCCGAATCGACTTCCCCGGTAACCCGGCCGACCTCGGCAATCAGCGGTTGCAGCTTGTCGAGAAAGCGGTTGAACGCTTTACCGAGCTGGCCCAGTTCGTCAGCCGAGTGGGCGTCCATGCGTGTCCGCAGGTCGCCGTCACCTTCGGCAATCTGCTCGACACGATTGAGCAGCTGCAGCATTGGGCGCAGCACTACCAGTGGCAGGGCGATAACCAGCAGCACGCAACCGAGCAGGGCGATCAGCAGAATGCTGACCTGTTGCAGGTCGGCGGCAGCGCCATCGTCGATCGCTGCCTGGCCCTCGCGAAGCGCTGCCTGGTCTTCCAGCTCGCCAAGCTTGTCGATGACATCACGCATGGCATCGAACAGGCGTTCGCTGTCGCCAAAGCTCAGGGCGCTGGCTGCCTGTGGATCGCTCTCGACCTGTTCGATGACGCGCCGCGAGACCTGCGTCCACTGCGCAAAACCATTATTGAACTGGCTGACCAGAGCCAGTGCCTCGGCCCCAGGCTGCATCGCGGCATAGCGTTGCACGCGGTCATGAACTTGCTGCAGATTTTCCGCATGACTGGCCCGCAGCGCTTGCGCGTGGCTTCCCACGTTGCGGTCGAGCAAGCTGCGCTCGGCAACAAAAGCCTGATAGAGGTCACGATCGGCATTGAGCAGCAGGCTGATGGCCGGCAGGTAGCGTTTGGTCAGCTGAGTGCTGGACTCCGTTACCTGGTCGATGCCGCGCATGCCTGACCAGCCCATCAGTACCAGCAGCAATGCCAGGAAGCCGATCGGTAGGGTGATTTTCCAGCGAAAGCCGAGGTCAGCGAAGAAACGCAACATGGTGTCGCTCCTTGAGGGACTGTCTTGGCTATCGGCAGAGATGCCCTCAGCGAAAGACCATTAGTCGAAATTTTCACAAAGAAATGAGGGCGGTACGGCTACGGTTTTGCCTGGGCAGGGGTGTTGATTGGCGTTCCTGGTTTGTTGTTGTGGCTTGCGAGCGCATTTCGGCCAGCATGACCCAGCCCGCGCATGACTTCCAGCGTTGTCACGCGCGCAGCATTGGCGGTCTGCGAGGCCTTATAAAGCGCTCAAACAGTCGACCAAGCCATTGGCCAGGTTATCCAGCAAGGCCTCGTAGCCGCTGCCGTCCACGGCCAGGATCGCGCCCATGGCATCGAGTTCAGCCAAAGTTACCGGCAGGCCGGCGGTCAGGGTCTCGGCCAGACGCGGGCGCATCGGCGGCTCGCTGAATACACAGCTCGGCCCGGCCTGTTGCAGGCGGGTGCGCATGGCGGCGACATGGCGTGCGCCCGGCTGCACTTCGCTGGCCACGCTAAATACGCCGGCGTGCTTGAGGCCGTAGGCCGCCTCGAAGTAGTCGTAGGCCTCGTGGAAGACGAAGTAGGGCTTGCCTGCCAGGCCGCTCAGGCGGGTTTTCAGGCGCTGATCAAGGGCCTCGAGGCGTTCGCCGAAAGCGTTGGCATTGGCCTGATAGCGCGGGGCGTTGGCCGGGTCGGCGCTGGCCAGGTCGGCGGCCATTTTCGCGGCTATTACCCGGGCGTTGGCTGGCAGCAACCACAAATGCGCATCCAGGCTGCCGGGGCGATGATCGTGATCGTGCTGGTCGGCGGCCTCCTGGTCAGGCGCGGCGTGCGCCTTGTGATCATCATGGCCCAGGTCATGGTCATCATGGTCGTCGTGCGCGGCATGGCTGTCGCCGAAGTGACGCAGGTGCATGCCGGGCAGGTCCTGCACCGCGACGTCGGGTTGGCTACGCCCGGCCAGTACCCGCGGCAGGAAACTCTCCAGGTCTGGGCCGACCCAGTACAGCAGTGTCACTTCGCGTACCCGCCGCACATCGGAGGGTCGCAGCGCGAAGTGGTGCGGCGAGGCGCCTGGCGGCAGCAGCACTTCAGGGCTGCCGACACCGTCCTGCACGGCCGCGGCGATCAGCTGCAAGGGTTTGATGCTGGTCAGCACACGCACCTCGGCGAGTGCAGCAGAGTTGGTGAGCAAAAGGGCGCAGAACAGACTGATAGCGGAAAAAAGACGCAACACGAAGGACACTCAGGTTGGAAGGAACGGGTAATATAATAACGTCTCCCGCCCTTGCCGTCCTCGCCCAATGACTCAGCCACCGCTCGCCTCACGTCCCCACGACCATTCCCATTGTGTCAGCCATGCCCTGGCCGAGGCCGAAGGTATCTGCACGCAGCAGGGGTTGCGCCTGACCGCCCTGCGCAAGCGCGTGCTGGAGCTGGTGTGGCAGAGCCACAAGCCGCTCGGCGCCTACGACATCCTCGCTGTGTTGAGCGAGCAGGATGGCCGCCGCGCCGCGCCGCCGACCGTGTACCGGGCGCTGGATTTTCTTCTGGAAAACGGCCTGGTGCACCGCATCGCCTCGCTCAACGCCTTTGTCGGCTGCAGTCACCCGACGCATGCCCACCAGGGCCAGTTCCTGATCTGCCGCAGCTGCCATGCGGCCATCGAGCTGGAGTATGCGGCGATCAGTGACGCGATCGTCAGTGGCGCGCAGAGCGTCGGTTTTGTGGTCGAAGGGCAGACCGTGGAAGTAGTTGGTCTCTGCGCGGGTTGCCAGGAGGGCGCATGAGCGATGCGTTGATTCGCCTTGAGGGGATTGGTGTCAGCTTCCGCGGCCAGAGCGTGCTGCAGGATGTGCAACTGAGCGTCAAACCCGGCGAGATCGTCACCCTTATCGGCCCCAATGGCGCCGGCAAAACCACCCTGGTGCGCGCCGTACTCGGCCTGCTCAAGCCCGATAGCGGCAGCGTCTGGCGTAAGCCGAAGCTGCGCATCGGCTATATGCCGCAGAAACTGCATGTCGATGCCACTCTGCCGCTCAGTGTGCTGCGCTTTCTGCGTCTGGTGCCCGGCGTCGATCGCGCCAGCGCTCAGGCGGCGCTGGCCGAAGTCGGCGCCAGCCAGGTGATCGATAGCCCCTTGCAGAGTATTTCCGGCGGCGAGCTGCAGCGGGTGCTGCTGGCCCGTGCCTTACTGCGCGAGCCTGAACTGCTGGTGCTCGACGAGCCGGTGCAGGGCGTCGATGTCAGCGGCCAGGCCGAGCTGTACCGCCTTATCACCCAGTTGCGCGACCGCCATGGTTGCGGCGTATTGATGGTGTCCCACGACCTGCACCTGGTGATGAGCACCACCGACCAGGTGGTCTGCCTCAATCGGCATGTCTGCTGTTCCGGTCACCCGGAGCAGGTCAGCTTTGACCCGGCCTTCGTCGAGCTGTTCGGCCAGGACGCCCAGAGCCTGGCGATCTATCACCACCGCCACGACCATGAGCACGACCTGCATGGCGCCGTGGTCAAGCAACCGAGCGCCGGCCTGAATATCAAAGGCCCGCTGCAACCCCATGTACACGGAGATGGCTGCAAGCATGGCTGATTTTCTGCTCAACGCCCTGCTTGCCGGCCTGGCCCTGGCCATTGTCGCCGGTCCGCTCGGCTCTTTCGTGGTCTGGCGGCGCATGGCTTATTTCGGCGACACCCTGTCGCATGCCGCGCTGCTCGGTGTAGCGCTCGGCCTGATGCTCGACGTCAGCCCGACCCTGGCGGTGACGGTCGGCTGCGTGCTGCTGGCGGTGCTGTTGGTGACCCTGCAGACCCGCCAGCCGCTGGCCTCTGACACCCTGCTCGGGATTCTCGCGCACAGCACCCTGTCCTTGGGTCTGGTCGTCTTGAGCTTTATGAAAGATGTGCGGATTGACCTGATGGGTTACCTGTTCGGCGACCTGCTGGCGGTCGGTCCCAGCGACCTGGCCTGGATTCTTGGCGGCAGCGCCCTGGTGCTGGTGCTGTTGGCGTTGCTCTGGCGGCCGCTGCTGGCGATCACCGTGCATGAGGAACTGGCGCGGGTCGAAGGCCTGCCGGTGGCGGCGATCCGTCTGAGCCTGATGCTGCTGATCGCCGTGGTGATCGCCGTGGCGATGAAGATCGTCGGCGTGCTGCTGATCACCTCCTTGCTGATCATTCCCGCCGCAGCCGCCCAGCGCCACGCGCGCACCCCGGAGCAGATGGCCTTGGGCGCCAGCCTGCTGGGCATCGTCGCGGTGTGCGGTGGCCTCAGCCTGTCGTGGTTCCAGGACACCCCGGCCGGGCCCTCGATCGTGGTCTCGGCGGCCAGCCTGTTCCTGCTCAGCTTCGCCCTGCCGCGGCGCACGGCGTAAGGCCCAGGCTACACCGTCACCGCAAGGTTTGGTTGCGCTCGGCTCGGCGGTGTAGAATTGGCCGTTTTTTGCCCAACATGAGACTCGCAGAAATGATCTCGTACGCCTCACGTTGTCTTTCCATCCTCGCTATTTCGCTGCTGTTGGCCGCGTGCCAGAGCGCGCCGCAAGGGCCAGGCCCGATCACCGACGAGCTGCTCGGTGACTTTCGCCTGCTCGAGCAAAGCCTGGCCGAAGACCAGTTAAACGCAGCCGAAAGCCAGCTTAAATCCCTAAACGTGCGCGCCAGCGGCGACGCTCGCCTTGAGGTGTATCAGCGTCAGCTGGCCGAAGCCTATCTGCGCCAAGGGCAAGCAGCCCTGCAGGTCGGTGACCTGGAGCGTGCGGCCAAGGCCCTCGGCCGGGCGCGTATGTTGATGCCGCAGGCGCCCGCATTGACCACCGGGCTGGGTGGCGCGATTGCCAAGGTTCGACAAACCGAGCTCGATGCAGCAGATATTGCGAGCAACGCCGCCGAGCAGGCAGGTGCCCAAGCCCAGGCGGCGCGGGGTGAGCAGGCGCGCCAATTGCGCCAGGCCGCCGAGCGCCAGGCCGCTGCACTCAGGGCGATCCAGTTGCCCGAAGAGGCACCCGTGCCGCACGCCCAACTGATCGATCCGGCCGCGTCCAGCAGTGCGATTGCCTTGCCGATGCTCGATAGCCGGGACAACCAGGCGTTGTACCGGCTGCTCGATGCGGTCGCTGCGGATGTGGTCACCTTCCGCTGCACAGTGGTTATCCAGGTTCGTCAGGCCGGCGACTATCTGTGGCTCGCACCGTTGCTCAAGGCGCGGATCGAGCGTCTCGACCCGGACTTCAGCCCGGTCATGAGCCAGGTAATCGAACCCGACCAGGCGCCGCAACTGCTGCTGAGCCCGCAACCCTAGACCTGGCAGCTGCCCGTGGCAACACTAGCGGTTGGTGCCGCCCTTGCTCATGCCTTTTAGCTATAACCATAGGCCCACAAAGATTTTTGCGGCCTAAAGCGTGCCGGGTAGACTAGGCGCCTTTGTGCCCACCCGGCCGTTTTACAAACCCAAAAGGTTTAATGCGTGATCAACTTTCATCAGGTTCACAAGGCGTATCGCGTCAGTGGCCAGGATATCCCCGCCTTGCAGCCGAGCGACCTGCAGATTGCCCGTGGCGAAGTGTTCGGCATCATCGGCCATTCCGGTGCCGGCAAGAGCACCCTGCTGCGCCTGATCAACCGCCTGGAAGAGCCCTCGGGCGGGCGCATCGAGATCGATGGTGAAGACGTCACCGCGCTGGATGCAGCTGGCCTGCGGCGCTTCCGTCAGCGGGTCGGGATGATCTTCCAGCATTTCAACCTGCTGTCGTCGAAGACCGTCGCCGCCAACGTCGCCCTGCCGCTGAAGCTGGCGGGTGAACTGCCGCGCAGCGCGATCAATGCTCGCGTCGCCGAGTTGCTGGCGCGGGTCGGCCTGCAGGATCACGCCAACAAATACCCGGCGCAGCTGTCCGGCGGCCAGAAGCAGCGCGTCGGCATCGCCCGCGCCCTGGCTACCGAACCGAAGATTCTGCTGTGTGACGAGGCCACCAGTGCCCTCGACCCGCAGACCACCGCCTCGGTGTTGCAACTGTTGGCGCAGATCAACCGCGAGCTGAACCTGACCATCGTGCTGATCACCCACGAGATGGACGTGATCCGTCGGGTCTGCGACCGCGTGGCGGTGATGGATGCCGGGGCGATCGTCGAGATGGGTTCGGTAGCCGATGTGTTTTTGCATCCGCAGCATGCCACCACCAAACGCTTCGTCCAGGAAACCGAGCAAGTTGACGAAGACGAGTTGCATGACGACTTCGCCCACGTGGCCGGCAGCATCCTGCGCCTGACCTTTCAGGGCCAGGCCACTTACGCGCCGCTGCTCGGCACCGTGGCGCGTGAAACCGGGGTGGATTACAGCATCCTCGCCGGGCGCATCGATCACATCAAAGACACCCCCTACGGCCAGTTGACCCTGGCCCTGACCGGCGGCGACCTGGACGCCGCGCTGGCGCGCTTCGCTGCCGCCGACGTGCACATGGAGGTGCTGCGCTGATGGAGGCTCTACTGACCCGCCTGTTGCCGAACGTCGATTGGGCGGAAATCGGCTACGCCAGCCTCGACACCCTGAGCATGCTCGGCGGCTCGCTGCTATTCACCGTGATTCTCGGCTTGCCCCTGGGCGTGCTGCTGTTCCTCACCAGCCCACGGCAGATGTTCGAGCAGAAGGCGCTGTACGGCGTGCTGTCGCTGCTGGTGAACATCCTCCGCTCGGTGCCTTTCGTCATCCTGCTGATCGTGATGATCCCCTTCACGGTGCTGGTTACCGGCACCTCGCTGGGTGTGGCCGGGGCCATCCCGCCGCTGGTGGTGGGCGCCACGCCGTTCTTCGCCCGCCTGGTGGAAACCGCGTTGCGCGAAGTCGATCGCGGCATCATCGAGGCGACCCAGGCCATGGGGGCGAGCACCCGGCAGATCGTGGTCAACGCCCTACTGCCCGAAGCGTTGCCGGGCATCTTTGCCGCGGTGACGGTGACTGCCATCACCCTGGTGTCCTACACCGCCATGTCCGGCCTGATCGGCGGCGGCGGTCTGGGCGATCTGGCGGTGCGCTACGGCTACCAGCGCTACCAGCCGGACGTGATGGCGGTGACGGTGATCCTGCTGCTGGTGCTGGTGCAGATTCTGCAGACCGCCGGCGACAAGCTGGTGGTGCATTTCTCCAGAAAATAAACGGTTTGTTGTAGGACCACAGCAAGCTGGCTCCTGCGCCCTGTTGTATAGCGGCTATCCGCCGATCCCCCACATCCATCCCATAAGGAGCTTCATGATGAAAAAATTACTGACTGCCATCGCCGTCGTCGCCGCGTTTTCCAGCGCTGCCCAGGCTGAATCCCTGAGCGTGGCGGCCACCGCCGTGCCGCACGCGGAAATCCTCGAGTTCGTCAAACCGGCCCTGGCCAAAGACGGCGTCGAGCTGGATATCAAGGTCTTCACCGACTACGTGCAGCCCAACGTGCAGGTCGCCGAGAAGCGCCTGGACGCCAACTTCTTCCAGCACCAGCCGTACCTCGACGAGTTCAACAAGAGCCGCGGCACCGAGCTGATCAGCGTCGCCGGCGTGCATGTCGAACCCTTTGGTGCCTACTC
The DNA here is from genome assembly GCA_030656145.1 of Pseudomonas sp. Taxonomy (GTDB): domain Bacteria; phylum Pseudomonadota; class Gammaproteobacteria; order Pseudomonadales; family Pseudomonadaceae; genus Aquipseudomonas. The sequence goes on along the minus strand of JAUSOF010000095.1, from coordinate 15,312 downwards.
GAGCAAGATCAAGGACCTCAAGGATCTGCCGCAAGGCGCCAACGTGGTCATCCCCAACGACGCCACCAACGGCGGCCGTGCCCTGCTGCTGCTGCAAAAAGCCGGCGTGATCACCCTGAAGGATGCGAGCAACATCCTCGCCACGCCGAAAGACATCGCCGAGAACCCGAAGGCGATCAAGGTGCGGGAGCTGGAAGCCGCGACCCTGCCGCGTGTACTGACCCAGGTCGACCTGGCGCTGATCAACACCAACTACGCCCTGGAAGCCAAGCTCAACCCGACCGCGGATGCGCTGATCATCGAAGGCAGCGACTCGCCCTACGTCAACATCCTGGTCGCCCGCCCGGATAACCAGGACAGCGCCGCCATGCAGAAACTGGCCAAGGCGCTGAACAGCCCTGAAGTCAAAGCCTTCATCCTGGAGAAATACCAGGGCGCAGTCGTGCCGGCGTTCTAAGCGCTTGCCGTAACGCATCGGAAGCCCGCCTCGTGCGGGCTTTTTGTTACCGAAAGGTTCGTTGTGGTGCAGGGTTGGGTGCGCCATGCGCGCCAGCTTCTCCGCGCAGGCACTCCAGCAGGCAATCCAGCGCCGGCTGGCGTTGCGCCCGGCGCAGCACCGCGATCAGTTCGCGGTGGAAGGTCAATTCGCCCAGTTCGAACACCCGCAGCTGGGTCGGCCGCTGCAGCCACAATCCCGCGCGCGGAATCAGCGAGACGCCGAGGCCGCACTCGACCATGCGTACTATGGCCTCCAGTTCGTCCAATTCCAGCGCCTCATGTACGCTCAGGTGCTGTTCGCGGAGGAATTGACTGACTAGCCGCCCGCCGAAGGAGCGTCGGTCGTAACGCACGAATGGCTGTTCGGCGAGGATCTGCAGCGGCTCATCGCCGGCAACGCTGAGTGGCGTGATCAGCACGAAGGGTTCACGCGCCAGGCTGATCTGCAGCAGCTCCTTGGGTAGCTCGAAGGGTGGTTTGATCAGCAATGCCAGGTCCAGTTCGCCGGCATCCACCTGACTCAGCAGGTTGAGTGAAACGCCGGGCACCAGCTTCAATTCGACCCGCGGCGCCAGTACCCGAAAGCGTGGCAAGGCGTCTGGCAGCAAGCCGGTCTGCACGCTGGCGATGGCGCCGACCTTCAGCTCGCCGCGCCACTCGGCCGCCGTGGTCGGTTGGGCCATCTGCGCATAGAGCGCGAGCATCTGCTCGGCCAAAGGCAGGGCATGCCTGCCGGCGGCATTGAGTACGGCGGCGCGGCCGCTGCGGTCGAACAGGCGCACCCCCAGACCGTTTTCCAGCACGCGCATCTGCGCACTAACCGCCGACTGGGTCAGGCCGACCTGCTGGCCAGCGGCGGCGAAGGTGCCGTGGCGGGCAACCATCAGGAAGGTTCTCAACTCGCGCAACATGGCCGCCTCGACTGATCAATTTTGTGTGTGCTTGCGAGCAAGGATATTCGCTTTTAATCAGTATCGCTGTTGCTGAGAATCGGCGAACACTCAGTACAAGGAGCCACAGCATGGCACTCGCGCCTTTTCACCTGGCCATTCCCGTTCACGACCTGGCCGCCGCCCGGCACTTCTATGCGCAGGTGTTCGGCTGCGCCGAGGGTCGCAGCAGCGAGCATTGGGTCGATTTCGACTTCTTCGGCCATCAGTTGGTGATCCACCAGACGCCGCAGATGGACTACCAAAAAGCCGCGCACAGCAACCCGGTGGACGGCCACGAGGTGCCGGTGCCGCATTTCGGTGTGGTGCTGGGCTGGGACGATTGGCAGCAACTGGCCGAGCGCTTGCAGGCCAGGCACACCCGCTTTGTCATCGAGCCCTATGTGCGCTTCGCCGGTCAGGTCGGCGAGCAGGCCACGATGTTCCTCCTCGACCCCTGCGGCAACGCCCTGGAGTTCAAGGCGTTCAAGGACATCGGCCAGTTGTTTGCCAAATAGTCTGCGCCCCACGCCTGCCGCCAGTAGGGTGCGCCGTGCGCACCAAGAATCCGGCCTGCGTGGCTCAGCGCCCACTCACACGTAGGCACCTGTGAGTGCGCTGGGGCACTTGGCTATTGGTCGCGACGGGTTCCTGTCGGCCCCGATTCGCGGGCAAGCCCGCTCCTGCAAGAGCCACGGGTCTCGACAAGCCAGCTTAGGCATCGCCATTGAAAATCGCTCAGCCGCTCAGCCGCGCTGCGGGGTGTTACGTGCCGGTGCGCCGCCTGCCACGTAGTAGGGTGCGGTGCTGCGCGGTAGCGGGGTGCGTCCGCGGATTTTGTCGGCGATCTTTTCGGCCATCATGATGGTCGGCGCGTTGAGGTTGCCGGTGGTGATCAGCGGCATGATCGACGCGTCAACCACCCGCAGCCCTTCGATGCCGTGCACCCGGCCCTGGCCATCGACCACCGCCATGGCGTCTTCGCCCATCTTGCAGGAGCAGGACGGATGGAAGGCCGTTTCCGCATGATCGCGGACGAAGGCGTCCAGTTCGGCATCGCTCTGCACCGCGGCACCGGGGCTGAGTTCGCGGCCGCGGAACGGGTCGAGTGCCGACTGGTTCATGATTTCGCGGGTGATACGGATGCCGTCGCGGAACTCCTGCCAGTCCTGCGGGCTGCTCATGTAGTTGAACAGGATGCTCGGGTGCTGGCGCGGGTCTTTCGATTTGGCCTGGACACGTCCGCGACTCGGCGAGCGCATAGAGCCGACGTGGGCCTGGAAACCGTGTTCCTTGACCGCGTTACTGCCGTTGTAATTGATCGCCACCGGCAGGAAATGGTACTGGATATTCGGCCACTCGAACTCGGCGCTGGAGCGGATGAAACCGCCGGCCTCGAACTGGTTGCTGGCACCGGTGCCCTTGCCGAGGAGTAGCCACTTGGCGCCGATCGGCGGCTGGTTCCACCACTGCAGCGCCGGGTACAGCGACACCGGCTCCTTGCAGGCGTACTGCAGGTACATTTCCAGGTGGTCCTGAAGGTTCTCGCCGACGCCGGGCAGTTCGTGCACCAGCGGAATCTCGAGGTCGCGCAGCAGGGCGGCCGGGCCGACTCCGGAGCGCTGGAGAATCTGCGGCGAGGCGATGGCGCCACTGCACAGCAACACTTCGCGGCGTGCATTGACGGTGGTTGGCGTGTTGCTGTCGCCGTGCAGGTAGTCGACGCCGATGGCGCGCTTGCCGCTGAACAAAATGCGTTCGGTCAGGGCGTGGGTGATGATGGTCAGGTTCGGCCGGCCCTTGGCCTGGTCCAGATAGCCGCGTGCGGTGCTGGAGCGTCGGCCCCCTGGGGTCACCGTACGGTCCATCGGGCCGAAGCCTTCCTGTTGGTAACCATTCAAGTCGTCAGTGCGCGGGTAACCCGCCTGCACGCCGGCTTCGACCATGGCGTGGAACAGCGGATTGTTGCCGGCTTTCGGCGTACCCACGCTGACCGGCCCGTCGCCGCCGTGGTAGGCATTGGCGCCACTGTCGCGGGTTTCTGCTTTTCTGAAATACGGCAGGCAGTCCAGGTAGGTCCAGTCTTCCAGGCCCTTTTCCTTGGCCCAGCCGTCGTAGTCGAGGGCATTGCCGCGGATGTAGCACATGCCGTTGATCAGCGACGAGCCGCCCAGGCCCTTGCCGCGCCCGCACTCCATGCGCCGGTTGTTCATGAAGGGTTCCGGCTCGGTTTCGTAGGCCCAGTTGTAGCGCCGGCCTTGCAAGGGGAAGGCCAGGGCGGCGGGCATCTGGGTGCGGAAATCCAGGCGATAGTCGGGGCCGCCAGCTTCCAGCAGCAGCACGCTTACGTCCTTGTCCTCGGTCAGGCGGGTGGCCAGCACGTTGCCGGCCGAGCCGGCGCCGATGATGATGTAGTCGAATTCTTGGGGCATAAAAGCTCCTGTAGCCCGGATCGAATCCGGGGGGAATACGGTGACTGCTCCCGGATTGCATCCGGGCTACTGGGCTTGCGGATCACCCTGTAGGAGCGGGCCATGCCCGCGATAGCGCTTCGCGGGCATGGAACTGGGCGTCCCCCCGCTCCTTCAGGTAAGTTGTTAGAACACCGAGGCGTAGCCGCCGAGCTCGACCTGCACCGACTTGATGCGGGTGTAGTGCTCCAGGGTGCTCAGGCCATTCTCACGACCGACGCCGGACTGCTTGTAGCCGCCCACCGGCATTTCTGCTGGCGACTCGCCCCAGGTGTTGATCCAGCAGATGCCGGCTTCCAGCTGGTGGATGACCCGGTGCGCACGGGCCAGGTCGCGGGTCACCACGCCGGCGGCGAGGCCGTAGTCGGTGTCGTTGGCGCGGCGGATCACTTCTTCTTCCGTGTCGTAGACCAGGATGCTCATCACCGGGCCGAAGATCTCTTCGCGGACGATGGTCATGGCGTCCGTGCAATCGGTGAACACGGTCGGTGCCACGTAGGCGCCCTTGGCGTAGTCGCCCTCGGTCACCCGCTCGCCACCGATCAGCAGGCGCGCGCCTTCGCTGCGGCCTTTTTCGATGTAACCGAGCACGCTTTCCATATGGGCGAAGCTGACCAGCGGGCCGAAGTTGGTGGCTTCAATCTGCGGATCACCCAGGCGGATGCGTTTGACTCGCTCCAGTATCTTGCTCTCGAAGCGCGCCTGCAGCATGCGGGGCACGAACACCCGGGTGCCGTTGGTGCAGACCTGCCCAGAGCTGTAGAAGTTGGCCATCACCGCGATGTCGGCGGCGCGGTCGAGGTCTGCATCCTCGAAGATGATCAGCGGCGACTTGCCGCCCAGCTCCATGGTCACTTCCTTGAGCGAGGAGCTGGAGGCGCTGGCCATGACCTTCTTGCCGGTGACGGTGCCGCCAGTGAAGGAAATCTTCTCGATGCCCGGGTGCTCGGTCAGCCACTGGCCGACTTCGCGGCCGCTGCCGGTGAGCACGTTGAACACGCCATCCGGCAGGCCGGCTTCGCTGTAGATCTCGGCCAGCTTGAGGGTGGTCAGTGAGGTGACTTCGCTGGGCTTGAAGATCATCGCGTTGCCGGCGGCCAGGGCCGGGGCGGACTTCCACAGGGCGATCTGGATCGGGTAGTTCCAGGCGCCAATGCCGGCGACCACACCCAGCGGCTCGCGGCGGGTATAGACGAACGCGCTCTCGCGCAGAGGGATCTGCTGGCCTTCGATGGCGGGCACCAGGCCGGCGTAATACTCCAGCACATCGGCGCCAGTGACGATGTCGACGAAGCGCGTTTCCGACAGTGGCTTGCCGGTGTCGAGGGTTTCCAGTTCAGCCAGTTCGTCGTTGCGCTCGCGCAGGATGTCCACTGCTTTGCGCAGGATGCGCGAGCGCTGCATGGCAGTCATCGCCGCCCAGACTTTCTGCCCGGCGGTCGCGCTGGCGACGGCACGTTCGACGTCTTCCCGGCTGGCGCGCTGGACGTTGGCGAGCACTTCACCATTGGCCGGGTTGATGCTTTCGAAGGTGGCGCCGCTGGTCGAATCGACATAGCGGCCGCCGATGTAGAGTTGCTGTTCGTCGAATCGGGCCATGGGGAGAATCCTCTCTTGTCGGTTGTCTTCGCAAGGCTGGCCGGCGGCTTCAGTAGGCCTTGGCCAGATGGGGCGGCAGGTCAGGGTGTCGCGCGCGGCAACACTGTCCAGGCCGGAAAGAATGAAAATCAGCCTACGTTATTTTTATTGAACGATCAATCAACAAAAATAATCGAGAGCGACCCACGCTGGTCTGGATGCGACAAGCAGCCTGCTGGAGGAGGGGGAAGCGGTATTGCGGTCCGGAGGGTGCGCCGTGCGCGCCGGCGACCGAGGGTATAGGTATGGACTGGGTTGTTAATGGTGCGCATGGCGCACCCTACACGGCGATCAGCGTCGTTCCGTCGCCATGTATAGGCAGCGTGGCGCTCAGCCTGCCTTGCTCAGTTGCTGGTCCAGGTAGTCGTAAGCGATCTGGATCGCTTGCCGGGTATCGAAGCTGCCGCCGGACAGCGCGCCGCGCAGCCACAGGCCATCGATCAGGGCGGCCAGGCCGCGCGAGGCGGCGCGGGCCTGCTGCGCGGGGAGGACGCGGCGGAACTGGCAGCACAGGTTTGAATCCAGGCGGTGGTCGTTGACCCGCTGCAAGCGGCGCAAGGATGGTTGATGCATGCTGCTGGCCCAGAACGCCAACCAGGTCTTGATCGCCGGACCATTGACCTGGCTGTCGTCGAAGTTGCCGTCGATCATTGCCCGCAGGTGCGCGCGCGGGTTGTCGTCCTTGAGTGCGGCCCGGCGGGCGCGCACCGCAGTACTCAGGGCCAGCATCAAGTGACGCATGGTGGCGTCGAGCAGGCCGTTCTTGTCCTTGAAGTAGTGACTGATGATGCCGTTGGACACCCCTGCCAGCCGGGCGATATAGGCGATGCTGGCATCGCCCATGCCGACCTGATCGACGGCTTCGAGGGTGGCCGCAATCAATTGCGAGCGGCGGATCGGTTGCATTCCGACCTTGGGCATCGGTGTCTCCGTGGGTTCAGGGCTGTCCCTGGGTGGGGCGCAGTCTAGGCCGGTTTTTATTGAACGATCAATCACATATCCAGCGTGCCGGGCGAGGTATTGGTCGTAGCAGCTCTTGCCACGGGCCTGACAACCCCTCTGCGCCGTGACAGCGCCCGACTAGGCTATTACAATTTGATTAACATCAAAACTGAATGGTTGGCAATTTTATGGAAAACAAGACAGCGCGCCTCACCGTATTGATCGATCCGGTCAAGAAAAAGGCATTTGAGGAACTGTGCGCCGGGCAGGACCTGACGCCTTCCCAGGTTGTGCGCCAATTGATTCGCGATTACCTCGAAACCCACGGTGCGACCTACGACACCCAGAGCAAGCGCGGCCCTGTCGCCAAGTCATGAGCCGCCGAGTCGCCCGCCAGCGTTAGCCTGGCGCGTGCTCGCGCTCCTTTTGGGCGTTCAGCGCGGCGTTGAAGCCCGCGTGGTAATTATCCGCGCCGATCTGCAGCAGGATGCCCGCCTTGTCCAGCTTGGTCAGCACCCTGCTGTTGGCCTCGCAGAGTTTCACCACGATCTTGCGTTTGAGCAGTTGCCGGATGACTTCCTCCAGCGTTTGCAAGCCGGTAATGTCCATGAAGGGCACGCGGTTCAGGCGAATCACCAGTATCTGCGGGTCGGTATGGGTCTGAGCCAGCGCGCGCTCGAAGTTCTCTGCCGCGGCAAAGAACAGCGGTCCTTCGATCGTGTACACCATCAGGCCTGGCGGCAGATGGGCATGGCCGCCGAGCCGTAACTCCGCTTCCAGCTCCTGCTCGACTACCTGTTGCACGCCCACCGAGGCGGCCATGCGCCGCATGAAATGCAGCATCGCCAGGATCACTCCGATATTCACTGCCACTACCAGGTCGCTGAACACCGTGAGGCCGAAGGTGATCAACAGAATTGCCACGTCCGCCCGTGGCGCGCGCAGCACCATGCGCTTGAAGTGGCGCACCTCGCTCATGTTGTAGGCAACCACAAACAGAATCGCCGCCAGCGCGCACAGCGGGATGTCGGAAGCCAGCGGAGCCAGGAACAGGATGATCAGCAGCAGGGTGGCCGCGTGCATGATCCCGGCCAGCGGGCTGCTGCCACCGTTACGGATATTGGTCGCGGTGCGGGCAATCGCACCAGTCACGGCAAAACCGCCGAACAAGGGCGTGGCCATGTTGGCGATGCCTTGGCCAATCAACTCCTGGTTGGAATTATGCTTGGTGCCCGTCATGCCATCGGCTACTACCGCCGACAGCAACGACTCGATGGCGCCGAGCATGGCAATCGCAAAGGCCGGACCGATCAGCTCGATAACCCGCGGCAGGCTGACGTCAGGCAGGCCAAACTCGGGTAAGCCCTGGGGGATGCCGCCAAAGGCGCTGCCGATGGTGGCCACGCCATCGAACTGAAACAGCGCCTGGGTCAACGTGACCACCAGCATGGCTACCAGCGGCCCGGGTACGCGTTTTAGCCCCGGCAGCTTTGGCGAGAACAAAACCAAACCCAGGCTGAGCAGGGCCAGCAGCGTGGTAGCCGGGTGCAGATCCGGCAGCACCTGGAGTAAATTCCAGACCTTCTCGTGGAAATGTTCGCCGCCGACCTTGGGCAGACCGAAGAAGTCCTTCCACTGGCCGACCCAGATGATCACCCCGATCCCGGCGGTGAAGCCGACGATCACCGGCGCCGGAATGAACTTGATCACCGTTCCCAGCCGGGTAATCCCCAGTAACAGCAGTATGACGCCGGCCATCATCGTGGCGATCTGCAAGCCGTCGATGCCGTACTCGGCGGTGATGCTCGCCAGAATCACGATGAACGCGCCGGTCGGTCCGGCGATTTGCACGCGACTGCCGCCAAACAGCGATACCAGCACGCCGCCAATAATCGCCGTATAGATGCCTTGTTCGGGCTTGACCCCGGAGGCGATGGCAAAGGCCATGGCCAGCGGCAGTGCGACTATGCCGACGATTACCCCGGCGACCAGGTTGTTCAGCCAGTGCTTGCGCCCCAGCAAACCGGCATTCCACGCTTCACGTAGCGCAATCATGGTGAGCTCCTCGGTCTGTGTATGTGCGTGATATTATCATGTGGTGATAATAAAGCGCTTCTTCGACACTGAGTGCACAGGCGTACGTGAGCACCAACAAGCGGGTGACCGAGATGAACCGTAACGACGTTAAAAGCAAACATGCCGAGGGCGTCACCTTTGACACCCACGTGATAGCCAACCCGACCAACCTCAAGGAGTGGATCGTGTTTTTCAAAAAAGACGCAGGGAGAAGCTACTTTCTGGTCGATGAGAACGAGGAGGTCGAATCATTCGTCCAGCTGGATGACCTGGTCGACGAGTTGCGCGAACTGGGCATCAAGAACGCAGAGGTCCATTTGTAACTGCCGGCCCTGCCTCGCGTTCGAGGCTGGGCGCAGAGCGCTGTGCCGCGCCGTCTGATTGCACGGTTGCGGTTAAGCACAGATACCAGAAAGCAGAAAGCAGAAAGCGGGCCGAAGCCCGCTTTCTGCTAGTGCGCTAGTCGTGCTTATTTCAACCAGCCTGCCACGAGTTCAGGGTTTGCTGCGACCCAGTCCTTGGCAGCCTGTTCTGGCTTGGCGCCTTCGCTGACGGCCAGCATCACCGCGCCTACGTCTTCAGGGCCCCAGGAGAATTTCTTGAGGAAGGCTGCGGCCTCTGGAGCTTTGGCTTCCATACCCATGCTGACGACGGTGTCGATGTGCTCAGCTGCGCCGAAGACGTTCTGTGGATCTTCCAGGAAGCGCAGTTTCCACTTGGCGAACATCCAATGTGGAATCCAGCCCGGGACTACGATGGCTTCCTGCTTCTTCTCGGCGCGACCCAGGGCGATAGCCATGGCTGGGCCGGAACTTGGCATGAGCTTGTAGTCCAGTTTGTATTTCTCAATGGCTTCTTCGGTACGGCGCATGACGCCAGCGCCAGCGTCGATGCCGGTGATCTTGCCGCCAAATTCCGTGGTGTATTTGTTCAGGTCTTCGATGCTCTTGGCTTCGACGTAATCTGGAACCACCAAGCCGATTTTCGCGTCAGCATAGTTGGTGCCCAGGATCACAACCTTGTCTTTCATCTTCTCGTAGTATTCGCCGTGGGTGGCTGGCAGCCAGGCGGAGAGGGTGATGTCGAGGTCGCCGCGGGCCACGCCCTGCCACATGATGGCCGGCTCAACCGCTTTCAGATCGACCTTGTAGCCGAGGTTGCTCTTGAGGATTTCGCTGGCGACATGGGTGGCGGCGACGCTGTCGTCCCAACCGTTGACGAAGCCGATGGTCAGGGTGGGCTTGTCCGCAGCCATGGCAGTTGACATGCCCAGCGCGAGTGCAGCGGCGCCAAGGCTTTTCAGGCAGAAGGTGGAAAGGTTACGCATAGATTTAGTGCTCCATCAGTGAGAGTTTCAGTTCAACTGTGTTGCTCGTTCGTGCGCAGTGCAGGTGTTGCGCTGGCCGGTTAGCCGATGCCAGGTGTTCGTACCTCTAGCCGGCTGGCGCGAACGCCAGCCGGGCCAGCGGGTTTACAGTCCGACGTGCTTCTTCACGGCGGCGATGCCGTCCTGACCGTCGAAGGTGGTGACGCCAGCCAGCCACTTGTCGAGCATCTGTGGGTTGGCCTTGATCCAGTTTTTCGCGACTGTGGCCGGGTCTTCTTTCTCCAGCACTTTTTCCATCAGCTGGCTTTCGATCTCGACGCTGAACTGCAGGTTGTTGAGCAGTTTGCCCATGTTGGCGCAGCGCGCTTCGTAGTCCGGCGGTACCACGGTGTAGACCTTGGCCGCGCCGTAGTCCGGGCCGAAGATGTCGTCGCCGCCGTCCAGGTAGGTGATGTCGAACTGGGTGTTCATTGGGTGCGGTGCCCAGCCGAGGAAGATGACCGGCTTGTTCTTCCTGACCGCACGTTGCACCTGTACCAGCATCCCGGCTTCGCTGGACTCAACCATGCGGAAACTGCCCATGCCGAACTGGTCTTCTTTGATCATTTTATCGATCAGCAGATTGCCGTCGTTACCTGGCTCGATGCCGTAGATTTTGCCGTCGAGTTCCTTCTTGAACTTGGCGATGTCCTGGAAGCTTTTCAGGCCGGCTTCAGCCAGGTAGGTCGGTACGGCGAGGGTGTATTTGGCACCTTCCAGGTTCGCGGTTGGCAGCACTTTGACCCCGCCATCCTTGGTGAACGGCTCGATCACCGCGTCCATCGAGGGTGCCCAGTAGCCAAGGAATACATCGATCTGGCCCTTTTGCACGCCGGTGAAGGCGATCGGTACCGAGGCCATGATCTTGCGGGTCTGGTAGCCCAGGCCTTCGCTCAGGGTCATGGCCACGCCGGTGGTGGCGGCGATGTCGGCCCAGCCGATTTCGGCGAAACGCACCTGTTTGCAGCTTTCAGGTTCCTGGGCCCAGGCGCTTTGCAGCAGCGTGCAAGACAGCAGGCCAACGCCAGCGATGGTTTTCAGCTTGATCATGTATGAATCCCTCTATGAACGGATAAGGTGAAAGTCTTACTGGCGTTGCAATTTCGCGCTTACCCAACTGATCAGGGTGCCGCGTTTTTCGCTTTGCTTGGTGCCGAAGCTTTCGGTAATGCGGTCGAGAATGATCGCCAGCAGTACCACGGCCATGCCGCTTTCGAAGCCTAGACCGATATCCAGACGCTGGATGCTCGCGAGTACATCGTTGCCCAGGCCGCCGGCGCCGACCATCGAAGCAATGATCACCATCGACAAGGCCATCATGATGGTCTGGTTGACCCCGGCCATGATCGACGGCATGGCGCTAGGCAGTTGCACCTTGAGCAGCAGTTGGGTCTTGCTGCAGCCGAAGGATTGGCCAGCCTCGACGATTTCCTTGTTGACCTGGCGGATGCCCAGACTGGTCAGGCGCACCGCGGGTGGCATGGCGAAAATCACCGTGGCGATGATCCCTGGCACTCGACCGAGGCCGAACAGCATGGCCGCCGGAATCAGGTAGACGAATGCCGGCATGGTCTGCATGAAGTCGAGAATGGGGCGGATAATCATCGCCACTCGCTCGCTCTTGGCCGCCCAGATACCCAAGGGGATACCCATCAAGAGACTGATCAGTGTCGCTGAGAAGGTCAGGCCGAGGGTTACCACGGTCTGTTCCCAGAAGCCGGTAAGGACAATCAGGATGAATGAAACTGCGGTGAAGGCGGCAAACCGGGCGCCGATACGCCAGAGGCCGAGGCCGACGAAGATCGCAATCAGCAGCCACGCCGGCGGCAGCATGAGGATGGCCTCAATGCCTTCGGAAAACGAGCTGACCACGCCGCCAATGCTGTCGAAGCCTTCGCTGTAGTTGTCCAGCAGGTGCTCAACACCGTCGTTGACCCAGGTGCCCAGGTCGAGTTTCTTGTCACTCATATCATTCTCCCTGCATGCGGGTCAGCAGGCGACCCTTGCTAATGGCGCCAGAGTATTGGCCGTTGGCACCGACAACCGGGATTGGCCCTTCGTTGTCTACCAGGCGCTCAATGACCTTATCCAGCGGCATGTCTTCCGGCACAGGGGTGATGTGCTTGACCACGCTTTGGTCGAGCGTGCATGACTGACCGCCTTCGACCAGCAGGGCGATTTTCTCCAGGCTGATTGAACCGTAGAAACGGTTGTTCTCATCGACAATGAAGGCGTAATGCTTGTCCAGTTCCTGCAGCTTTTGCGAGACCACCTGGGCGTCCGGGGCAACGCCGTTGTGCACGAAGATCGGTACGCTATTGGCCATTAGCTGGCCGGCGGTGAGGTAGCGGTTGGTGTCGACGGTGTCGAAGAAGTTGCGCACATAGTCACTGGCCGGGTTGTCGACCAGCTCTTGTGGGGTGCCAACCTGTACCAGCTTGCCGCCTTCCATGATGGCGATACGGTTGCCGATACGCATGGCCTCTTCGATGTCGTGGGAGACGAAGATGATGGTGCGCCGGTGTACTTTCTGCAGCTCGAGCAGTAAGTCCTGCATTTCGCGGCGCTTGAGCGGGTCGAGGGCGGAAAACGCCTCGTCCATGATCATCATCGAGGGGTCGACGGCCAAGGCGCGGGCCAAGCCGACGCGCTGCTGCATGCCGCCGGAGAGTTCGTGGGGGTGCATCTGGGCAAATGTATCCAGGCCCACCTCCTTGAGTACCGCCATGGCGCGGGCTTCCCGTTCCTTGCGGCTTACGCCGGCTACTTCCAGGCCGAAAGCCGCATTGTCCAGGACGGTGCGCGAAGGCATCAGGGCGAAGGACTGGAACACCATGCTCATATCACGGCGTCGCAGGCTGATCAGCTCCGCGTTGGACATCTTGGCCACGTTGTGGCCGTCGATGAACACATCGCCGTCCGACGGCTCGATCAGCCGGTTGATCAAACGGATCAGAGTAGATTTGCCTGAGCCGGAAAGGCCCATGAGGACGAAGATCTCGCCTTCTTCGACGCTGAATGACACGTCGCTAACGCCGATCACCGCGCCGGTTTCGGCGAGGACTTTATCCTTGCTCCAGCCTTGCTTACTCTGGGCGATGGCTTCTTGCGGTTTGTTGCCAAAAACCTTGTAGAGGTTTTTGACGACGATTTTTCCAGACTGCATGGGTGTTCCCCTTCAGTAGACATCCAGATCAGCTACATGGAACCCGCCGCGCGCCATCGGGGCGTTCGTCAGGTGATGCCGACTGTACTTGCCTGTAGGTATGTGCGTGGTTTCGAGTGCTGGAAATGCATTTGCCGGGCTGCCGACAGCCGCCCGTAACACACACCCACAACCTCGTGGGTCATGGACGTTGCTAAGGCCAACTGCTGAGTGATCTTTGCCGTACTGCAAACTGCTTTTCTAGCTCTCTGGCAGCGTTAAGAAGCCCAATCCTTGGGGGTTCACACCTCGAACCGAGGTGCGCGTACATCCGAAATTTTCTTGTTGGGCTGGCGCTCAAAAATGCTGCCAGCGCTTATATGTTCTTCGGTCCAGAGCGGTGGGGCTCCGGTCTGCCATCTCCCCTGGAGGTGGCAGCGACGAAATCGGCTGACTCAACGATATAGGCTTAAAGTCCTGGCAATTGTCGGTTTGCGACGTTGACGTATTGGGCGACGACATGACGCTGGCCTTAAAAACCATAACAGAGTTTTTTAGCCCTTGGCCAAGGCTGAAGCCCGCGCCAGCCGTGGTTTTCAGCTATTGACAAGAGTGTAGCCGCCGTATGCCGGGGGCTGTGGCGCAATGAAAAAAAATGAAATTCAGAGCGTTTTTTTGCTGTCAAAGGTCGAATGCGCCACGCTGCCGTCGCGGTGGGTGACGCCTTTCAGCCATTGCTCAAGCGCCTGTGGGTTTGCTTGGAGCCAGGCTTTGGCTTCGCGGCGGCGGTTGGTGCTTTGGTTGAGAATTGCGCCCATCAGGTGGTTTTCCATCTCCAAACTGAAGCGCAGATTGCGCAGCAGTTGGCCGACGTTCGGGCACTGCTCGGTATAGCCCTTGCGCACGCTGGTATACACCGTGGCGCCGCCATAATTGGGCCCGAAGTAATCGTCGCCGCCACCCAGGTAGTGCATCTGTACCTGATTGTTCATCGGGTGCGGTTCCCAGCCGAGAAACACCACCCACTGCTTGAGGTGTTCGGCGCGTTTGACCTGGGCCAGCATGCTCGACTCACTGGACTCCACCAGGCTGAAGTTGGCCAGGCCGAAGGCATTGCTATCGATCATCTGCTGAATCAGCTTGTTGCCGTCGTTGCCTGGTTCGATTCCGTGGATTTTGCCGCCAAGTTCGCCCTTGTACTGCGCAATATCGGCGAAGTTAGTCAGTCCGCCGGAGTGGGCGGCCTGGTTTACCGCGAGGGTGTATTTGGCCCCTTCCAGGTTGGCGGTCACGGTTTCCACCGCTCCGCTGTCCAGGTACGGCCTGATATGGGCCTCCGAGGTCGGCATCCAGGTGCCGAGGAAGACATCGATCTTTTGCTCCTGCAGGGCTTTGTAGGTGTCTGGCACCGACAGGCGTTTGACCTGGGTGCGGTAGCCAAGCTCGTTGAGCACCACGCGGGTGACGGCGGTGGTGACGGTGATGTCGGTCCAGCCGACGTCGGCGAAGCGCACCAGGTCGCAGGCCGCAGGCTCCACGGCTTGGGCTAACAGTGGGGTGCTCAGGGCCAGTGCCAGCAGGCAGTTCTGAGGAAATTTCATCGGCTTATCCTATAGCGGGTGGCGGATCCCCTCGGGGGTTCTGGCCATGAACCTGGCGAGATGGCTGGCGCATGGGCAGCGGATCATTGCGCCGGGACCTGCTCGCTGCCTATGCGCCGGGTCGCAGGGAGAACACAGTTGTCGCATTTGCTCGCGATGCTGCGCCGCGGGCATGCAGGAGCTCGCTAGCTTGCGGCGGTCGGACGCGTTGGGCGACGCCGCAGCAAGTCAGGGGCGGTGAAATATGCGCTGCCCATTCGGCTGCTCAATTCCCCGGCTGACGGATTTGGATACGAGCGCGTCGGTGTGGGGCGCCTGTACTTTGCGCAAATCCCGATGATGGCCGCTGGAATACCTGCAGGAGATTGTTGTGGCTATCAGTGTGTTTGACCTGTTCAAAATCGGCATCGGGCCTTCCAGCTCGCATACCGTCGGCCCGATGCGCGCCGCCGCGCTGTTTCTCGGCACGCTGCGTGAGCGCCGCCTGCTGGAGCGGGTGCAGCGTGTGGAAGTGCGCCTGTATGGCTCGTTGTCGGCCACCGGCATCGGTCACGGCAGCGACACAGCGGTGATCATGGGCCTGATGGGCGACTGGCCGGATCAGATCGACCCGGCGCAGATCGCGCCACGCATCGCGGCGTTGCGC
>JAUSOF010000094.1 GCA_030656145.1 Pseudomonas sp. | reverse complement strand
GCGATCCACCGCCTCACCCAGTTCGCCCCAGCTATACCGTAGGTGTTGATGACGAACGACGAGCGCCTCGCGCTCGGCGAAACGCGCCACCGTCTGATCGAACGCCGCGCCTATGGTCATGGCCAGCAGGGGCTTGTCTTGAGGGCCGCGGGTATAGCTGGAATGATTCATGGCTTTCGCTTCTTGTAATTATCGTGGGGAGCGTTACAACGCTTAAAGGCCTAGGCAAAAATCCAGCCCAACCCTGTCCTGCCCTTACGTTAACGGCAAGCTATATCACAGCAGAGCCTTCCGTCCAGCTACCTATAGGTCGCATAGATCAAGCGCCAGCACCTAAATTGGCTAGTCACACGCCTTGTCTCGAGCAAGAACGCAGGGCAGTCCGGATTTGAGCGTTTGAGTAACCGGAACAGTCAGGTTCAGTCCATAGTCAAGTAGTGCATCTCCGTAGACTCACCCATCAGCAACGGGCGGTTGAGCTCGGCGCAGGCTCGCAGGTAGTCGGCAGCCAGGGTGACCCGCTTGAGCCTGCGCAAGTCCTCGCTGTAGGACAGCCAGAACTGGCGGATCACGTCCACCTCGCCCGGAAGTACCGCCTGCAGGCGCGGATCGGGCCCGGCCAGGAAGCTCGGCAGGATAGCCATCGCCCGCCCTTGGAGCGCAGCGTGATACTGGGCGATCACGCTGGTGCTGCGCAGGTGGCTGATGGCTCCTGGTAGCAGATCGTTGAGGTAGAGCAACCTAGAGCTGAAGGCCAGATCGTCGACGTAGGTAACGAATGGGTGGCCGGCCAGGTCGTCGCGCGAGCAGATCGGCGAATGGCTGGCTAGGTATTCGGGGGTGGCGTACAGACGCAAGCGGTAATCGCACAACTTGAAGCAGACGTAGGGCCCGCGCTCCGGGCGCTCCAGGGTAATGGCGATATCCGCCTCGCGCCGCGACAGGCTGACGAAGTGCGGCACTGGCAGGATATCGAGAGAGATATGCGGATAGCGCTCGAGGAAGCCGCTCATCTGCGCACTGACAAAGCAGCAGCCGAAGGCTTCGGTGCTGGCGATGCGCAGGTGCCCGGAGAGAGCCAGGCTGGTGCCGGAGACCTGCTCGCACGCGGCCTGCAGGGTGCTTTCCAGCGTCTCAGCATGGCCCAGCAGGCGCTGACCCTCGACGGTGAGGGCGAAGCCCGTGGCGCGCGATTTTTCGAACAGCAGCGCCCCCAGGCTCTGCTCCAGGGCGCGGATACGGCGCGACACCGTGGTGTAGTCCACCCCCAGGCGGCGCGCGGCGGCACTGGCGGTGCGGGTACGCGCCACCTCGAGAAAGAAGCGCAGGTCATCCCAGTTGAGCTTGTCGCCCATCGTGCCTTTTTGCATATCTATCCATGCTTTTATTGTTATGACTGAGGTAATGCCGCATAGGTATACGCCATGACTCGTGCCGTGACTAGCCTCCCGAGGTCAAGTGCATGCTGAAGGTGTCAAGCGCTTTGGCCCGCACCTCGTAACGCCGGAGACCTTTTCACAATTAAGACATTTATGCATAACGATCCGGATTTTTTGCACCTTCTTATGGTGCAAACGCCTATCTATACTCGGACAACAAGCTTGATTGCACCGTACCCCCACAACTACAAGATAGGGCCGGAACCATGAACAGCAACTGCCAACCCTTCCTCGCTGCCCGCGACTTCCTGCTGGCCAACCGCACTGACTATGCCACTGCCGTACGCGATTTCCGCTGGCCGCAGCTCGACACCTTCAACTGGGCACTGGATTATTTCGACACCATGGCTGAGGGCAATAAAGCCCCAGCGCTGTGGATTGTCGAGGAAGACGGCAGCGAGCAGCGCTACAGCTTCGCCGAGCTGGCCGAGCGCTCGAATCGCGTGGCCAATCATCTGCGCAAGCTGGGCGTACGCCGCGGCGAGCGCATTCTGTTGATGCTGGGCAACCATATCGCCCTGTGGGAAACCATGCTCGCAGCCTTCAAGCTAGGCGCAGTGGTGATCCCGGCCACCGCTCTACTAACCGCCGAGGATCTACGCGACCGTATCGAGCGCGGTGGCGTGCGCCACCTAGTGGTGGGTAGCGACCATACCGGCAAGTTCGATGACCAGGCCCTAGGCTGCACACGCATCTGTGTCGGCGAAGCCGTCAGCGGCTGGATCAATCATGACAGCGCCACAGAGCATGCCACCCAGTTCCACGCCGATGACATCACCAAGGCCAGTGACCCGTTGCTGCTGTACTTCACGTCCGGCACTACCAGCAAGCCGAAAATGGTTTTGCACAGCCACCAGAGCTACCCGGTAGGCCACCTCTCCACCATGTACTGGGTTGGCCTACAGCCAGGCGACCTGCACCTGAACATTTCCTCGCCGGGCTGGGCCAAGCATGCCTGGAGCTGCTTGTTCGCCCCATGGAACGCCGGCGCATGCGTGTTTATCCATAATACTGCGCGCTTCAGTGCCCCGGCACTGCTCGAGACGCTGGAGCGCTACGGTATCACCAGCCTGTGCGCGCCGCCCACCGTGTGGCGCATGCTGATTCAGGAAGACTTGGCCGGTTGCCGCGAACGTCTGCGCCTGCGCGAGCTGGTCGGTGCCGGCGAGCCACTAAACCCGGAGATCATCGAGCAAATCCAGGAAGCCTGGGGCCTGCCGTTGCGTGATGGGTTCGGCCAGTCGGAAACCACAGCGTTGGTTGGCAATACCCCCGGCCAGCCGCTCAAACCTGGCTCTATGGGCCGACCGTTGCCCGGCTATAGCGTGTGTATGCTCGACCCGGATGGGCAGCCTGCCAATGAAGGCGAGGTCGCTCTGCCACTGGACTCCAATCCGCTGGGCCTGATGCTCGGATATGAAGACAGCCCGGAGAAGACCGCCGAGGTGATGCGTGATGGCTTCTACCGTACCGGCGACACCGCGGCCATCGACGCCGACGGCTACATCACCTTTATCGGCCGCGCCGATGACGTGTTCAAGGCCTCCGATTACCGCATCAGCCCCTTCGAGTTGGAGAGCGCGCTGATCGAGCACCCGGCAGTGATGGAGGTGGCCGTGGTGCCCAGCCCCGACCCGTTGCGCCTGGCGGTGCCCAAAGCGTTCCTGATCCTGGCCCATGACCAGCCAGGTAGCGCCGAACTGGCCGAGCACATCCTCGCCTTCGCCCGCGAACACCTAGCGCCCTACAAGCGGGTGCGACGAATCGAGTTCGTCCGCGAATTGCCCAAGACCATTTCCGGAAAAATCCGCCGTGTGGAACTGCGCCAGATGGAACTGCAGAGCCGTCAGGGCGACAGCCGCGGGCCGCAGGAACACTTCGAAGAAGACTTCCCCCAACTCAAGACCTGAAACCGGGCCGCCACGCCGGCCCAGCCAACCACTCCCCCGCTCACTCGGCCAACAACGCCGAGGGATCGCCCTCGACCTACGATAGCCAACAGGACCCGAAAATGACCTCTTCAAGCATCCCTAACGTCAAACTGCTCATCGACGGCGAATTCGTCGAATCCAAGACTACCCAATGGCGCGACGTGGTCAACCCGGCCACCCAGGAAGTACTGGCCCGCGTCCCCTTCGCCACTGCCGAGGAAATGAACGCCGCCGTGGCCAGCGCCGCCGAGGCCTTCAAGACCTGGCGCAAGACGCCTATAGGTGCGCGTGCGCGGATCTTTCTCAAGTACCAGCAGCTGATTCGCGAGAACATCAAAGAGCTGGCTGCCCTGCTAACTGCCGAGCAAGGTAAGACCTTGCCGGACGCCGAAGGAGATGTATTCCGCGGCCTGGAAGTTGTCGAGCACGCCGCCAGCATCGGCAACCTGCAGATGGGCGAACTGGCCAACAACGTCGCCAGTGGCGTCGACACCTACACCCTGATGCAGCCACTGGGCGTGTGCGCCGGCATCACCCCGTTCAACTTCCCGGCGATGATCCCGTTGTGGATGTTCCCCATGGCCATTGCCACCGGCAACACCTTCGTCCTCAAGCCGTCCGAGCAGGATCCGTTGGTGACCATGCGCCTGGTCGAGTTGGCACTGCAGGCCGGCGTACCCAAGGGCGTACTGAACGTCATCCACGGCGGCGTCGACGCAGTGAACCTGATCTGTGACCACCCGGACATCAAGGCCGTATCCTTCGTCGGCTCGACCAAGGTTGGCACCCATGTTTACAACCGTGCGACCCAGAACGGCAAGCGCGCACAGTGCATGATGGGCGCAAAAAACCACGCTATCGTCCTGCCCGATGCCAACCAGCACCAGACATTGAACAGCCTGCTGGGCGCCTCCTTCGGCGCCGCTGGTCAGCGCTGCATGGCCCTACCGGTGGTAATCCTGGTGGGCGAGGCGCAGGCCTGGTTGCCAGACCTGATTGAACGAACCAAAACCCTCAAGATCAATGGCGGCACCGAGCCCGGCACTGACATCGGCCCGGTGATCTCCTGTGCGGCCCTGGAGCGCGTCAACAGCCTGATCGCCAGCGGCATCGAAGAAGGCGCCAAGCTTGAACTGGATGGCCGCAACCCGATCGTGCCCGGCTACCAGGACGGTAATTTCGTCGGCCCGACCATCTTCTCCGGCGTCACTGCGCAAATGTCGGTGTACCGCGAAGAAATCTTCGGTCCGGTGCTGTGCGTCATGCACGCCGCCAATCTCAACGAAGCAATCGAGATCATCAACGCCAACCCGAATGGCAACGGCACCGCCCTATTCACTCGCTCCGGCGCCGCTGCCCGTCACTTCCAGGAAGAAATCGACGTCGGCCAGGTGGGTATCAATGTGCCCATCCCGGTACCAGTACCGCTGTTTTCCTTCTCCGGTTCGCGCGGCTCCAAGCTTGGCGACCTGGGTCCCTACGGCAAGCAAGTTGTGACTTTCTATACCCAGACCAAGACGGTCACCCAGCGCTGGTTCGACGAGGACGACAGCAGCGGCGTGGTCAACACCACCATCACCCTCAAGTAAAGCTGACAGGCCGGCCTTGAGCCGGCCCTCTGGGAGACATCGCCATGGACTATCAAACCCTGTTGGTCGACGTACGCGAACGGGTCGGCCTGATCACCCTCAACCGGCCGCAAGCACTCAATGCTCTTAACAGCCAACTGATCAACGAACTCAACTCGGTCCTCGACAGACTGGAAGCAGACCCTGAGGTCGGCTGTATGGTCATTACTGGCTCGGCCAAGGCATTCGCCGCCGGCGCCGACATCAAGGAGATGATCGATAAGGACTACCCGTCGATCTACCTCGATGACTTCTTCGCCGCTGCCGACCGCATCGGCAACCGGCGCAAGCCACTGATTGCGGCGGTCGCCGGCTATGCCCTGGGCGGTGGTTGCGAGTTGGCCCTGATGTGCGACTTCATCTACGCCGCCGACAACGCCCGCTTCGGTTTACCTGAACTGAGCCTGGGCGTGACCCCGGGGATCGGTGGCACCCAGCGCTTGACCCATGCCCTGGGCAAAGCCAAGGCCATGGAACTGTGCCTCACCGGCCGCCAACTGGGTGCAGAAGAAGCCGAGCGCGCCGGCCTCGTAGCGCAGATTTTCCCCGCAGCCGAGCTGCTGGAGCAGACCCTGAAAGTGGCCCGGGGTATAGCCGCTAAATCGCTGCCGGCCAGCATGCTGGTTAAGGAATGCGTAAACCGTGCCTTCGAGCTCGGCCTCAGCGAGGGCGTGCGCTTCGAGCGCCGGGTGTTCCATTCGCTGTTCTCCAGTCACGACCAGAAGGAAGGCATGCGCGCCTTCGTGGAAAAACGCCAACCGCAGTTTCAGCACCGCTGAGTCCCCCCTAATTTCAGAGGTATCCACCATGCATATCGGTTTTCTTGGTCTCGGCAACATGGGCGGCCCGATGGCCTGCAACCTGCTCAAGGCCGGCCACCGCGTCACCGTATTCGACCCCAGCGCCCAAGCTGTCGCCGCCCTTGTAGAGGTCGGTGCTACGAGTGCTAGCTCCCCAGCTTCGGTGGCCCAAGCCGACGTCGACGCGATCGTCACCATGCTCCCGGCGGCGGCTCAGGTGAAACAGGTTTACCAAGGCAAAGATGGCCTGCTGGCGAACATCGGCCAAGGCGTGCTGCTGATCGACTGTTCGACCATCGACCCGCTCAGTGCCCGTGAAGTGGCCACCTTGGCGCTCGCCCAAGGCAATCCCATGCTCGACGCACCGGTTTCCGGCGGCACCGCTGGCGCCGCGGCTGGCACCCTGACCTTTATGGTCGGCGGTCCGGCCAGTGCATTCGACCAGGCCGGGCCAATTCTCTCGGCCATGGGCAAGAACCTGGTCCACTGCGGCGATAGCGGCAACGGCCAGGTGGCCAAGATTGCCAACAACATGCTGCTCGGCATCTCCATGATCGGCGTCGCCGAAGCCATGGCCCTGGGCGTGTCCCTAGGCATGGACGCCAAGGTGCTGGCCGGCATCATCAACACGTCTAGCGGCCGTTGCTGGAGCTCGGAGATCAACAACCCGTTTCCCGGCGTGCTGGAAAACGCCCCGGCCTCGCGGGGCTATAGCGGCGGTTTCGGCACCGACCTGATGCTCAAGGACCTCGGCCTGGCTACCGAAGCGGCCAAGCACGTGCGCCAACCAGTACTGCTTGGCGCCGCCGCACAACAGCTGTACCAGAGCTTCAGTCAGCAGGGTAATGGCGGCCTGGATTTCTCTGCCATCATCAAGCTGTACCGGCGGGACACTGAGGCATGAGCGGCGCTGAAGCTGTGGTTCTGGCCGAGGTACGCAACCGCATCGGCCACCTAACCCTGAACCGGCCGAGCGGCCTCAATACTCTGACCCTGCCCATGGTGCGTCTGCTCCTGCAGCACCTGCATGCCTGGGAGCAGGATCCTGAAGTACTCGCTGTCGTTCTGCGTGGCAACGGCGAAAAAGCCTTCTGCGCAGGTGGCGATATTCGCATGCTGTACGACAGCTACACCTGCGGCAGCAATCAGCACGAGCTGTTTCTCGAGGAGGAATACGGCCTCGACCAGTACCTACACGCGTATACCAAGCCGGTGCTGGCGCTACTCGACGGTTTCGTCCTCGGCGGTGGCATGGGGCTGGCCCAGGCGGCTACCCTGCGGGTAGTCACCGAGCGGGTGAAAATGGGCATGCCGGAAGTCAGCATCGGCTTCTTTCCGGATGTCGGCGGCAGTTACTTCCTGCCCCGGCTGCCCGGTCAACTGGGTTTCTACCTAGGCCTCACCGGCCTCCATGTGGGCGCCGCCGACGCGCTCTATGCCCAGCTGGCCGACCATTGCCTGGCCAGCGAACGGCTAGGCGAATTTGACCAGGCGCTGGACAACCTGAGCTGGTCGGCAGCACCGCTGGAGAACCTGCAGCAGTTGCTCGACAACATGACCTGCCGAGATCTGCCCGGTGGCAAGCTCAAGGCCCTGCGCCAGGCCATCGACGATTACTTCGCCCTACCCGACCTGGCGACGATCCGCGCCGCCCTGCTGAGCGAGAGCCGCCCAGAGTTGCAGGCCTGGTCTCAAGACACCGTGCGGGTGCTGGACAGCCGCTCGCCACTCGCAATGGCGGTGACCCTGGAACTGCTGCAGCGGGGTCAGCACTTGCCGCTAGCAGACTGCTTCGCTCAGGAATTGCACCTTGACTACCAGTGGTTCAAAAGCGGCGATCTGATCGAAGGCATACGGGCGCTGATAATCGACAAAGACAAGGCCCCCCGCTGGAACCCATCCACCCTGACCGAACTCGATCCGCAGCGTGTGCAGGCCTTCTTCAGCGGCTTTCGCCCCGCTGCCAGCAACCCCCTGCCCCGCGCCTGAATAACGCAGCCAGAACAGAGGAGACCACTGCAATGCACGACAGTCAATTGACCGAAGAACAACGCATGATCCGCGATATGGCACGCGACTTCGCCCGCAGCGAAGTTGCACCGAATGCCCAAGCATGGGAGAAAGCAGGCTGGATAGATGACACCGTAGTAGCGCAGATGGGTGAGCTGGGCCTACTAGGCATGGTTGTACCGGACACATGGGGGGGCAGCTATACCGACTATGTCGCCTACGCCCTAGCAGTGGAGGAAATCTCCGCCGGTGATGGTGCCCTTGGTGCATTGATGAGCATCCACAACTCAGTGGGCTGCGGCCCCATTCTGAAATATGGCAGCCCGGCGCAGCAAGAACGCTGGTTACCGTCTCTGGCCAGCGGCCAGGCGATCGGGTGCTTTTGCCTGACCGAACCACAGGCCGGTTCCGAAGCACACAATTTGCGTACCCGTGCCGAACTGCATAATGGCCAATGGGTACTCAATGGCGCCAAGCAATTCGTCAGCAACGGCAAACGCGCCCGACTTGCCATCGTCTTCGCCGTCACTGATCCGGAGCTGGGCAAGAAGGGGTTGTCGGCCTTCTTGGTACCCACCGACACCGCAGGTTTCAGTGTCGACCGCAGCGAACGCAAGCTGGGGATACGTGCCTCCGACACCTGCGCGGTTACCTTGAGCGATTGCAAGATACCTGAAGCTAGCTTGCTCGGCCCTCGCGGCAAAGGTTTATCTATCGCCCTCTCCAACCTGGAAGGAGGCCGCATCGGCATCGCAGCCCAAGCACTGGGCATTGCCCGCGCGGCCTTCGAGGCCGCCCTGGGATATGCTCGCGAGCGCGTGCAGTTCGGCAAGCCGATCAGCGAGCACCAGAGCATCGCCAACATGCTCGCTGACATGCACACCCAGCTCAACGCAACGCGTCTGCTGATACTCCATGCGGCACGCCTGAAGAGCGCCGGACATCCATGCCTGTCAGAGGCATCGCAGGCCAAGCTGTTCGCATCGGAAATGGCAGAGCGGGTGTGTTCCAAGGCTGTGCAAATCCACGGCGGCTACGGTTACCTGGAGGACTACCCGGTCGAGCGCTACTACCGCGACGCGCGAATCACCCAGATTTACGAAGGCTCCAGCGAGATACAGCGCCTACTTATCGCCCGCGAACTAGCCAACTACCCTCTGTAAACGGCCACTGGCCAAATCGCTCAAGCAAACAGAGCGCTGGCGACCTGGATTCTCACCCCCACGGGCGCCACGCTGGCGCTCGCCCACCACGTGCCAAACACCGCCATGCCCGCCTACCAGCCTACCTCCGCCACCTCGCGCTATCAGTCCACACGCAACAAGGCCCTCAGCCTGTTTGCCGAACGCGGCTTCAGCCGGGTAAGCATGCGCGAACTGGCTAACTATCTAGGCATCCAACCAGGCTCAATCTACAACCACATCGAAAGTAAGGAAGCGCTTCTGTTCGAGCTGATCGAGGAGCTTTATGAACAACTGCTGCACGGCGCCGGACAGGTGCAGCGGCACGCTACCACACCCTCTGAGCGACTGCATGGCATGCTCGATGCGCACCTGCGGTTGCACGAGAGCATGGGAGCGCATTTTCGTTTAGCCGAATATGACAGTCACTGCCTGAACAGCGAGCAGCAGGCACAGGTCAACGCGCTTCGCGCTCGATACCAACAGCATCTGGTGGATAGTGTGGAGCGCGTCACCGGCAAGCCAGTCGGTAATAATCATCGCGCTGCATTGAGCGGCATAGTGGCCTTGCTCAATCAGTTACCAGCATGGGTCGAGGCACCACAACTAAGCGCCCCTGCGCGTCTCGGGGTGTTCCGCGACATGGCGTTGAGCGCCCTGCAGGCAGCCTTGCGCGCGCCTCTGGATTGAGCGGCGACCGAGGTTCAAAGCGTTTCAGGAGTCTCTAACAAGGCTGCACGGCAGCGCTCTTCGGCGGTGTCTA
>JAUSOF010000083.1 GCA_030656145.1 Pseudomonas sp. | reverse complement strand
CAGCAGGCCCAGCGGGATATCAGTCACTTTTTGATGCATCGGTACAACTGGATTCGGCCCCATCAATTCAACGGCGGGCTAGCGCCCGCTCAGGCCGAGAAAAAACTCAACGTCGTGTCCGGGATTAGTTGACCACTACAGCCAATAGCCGTGCAGGGCGATGGGCGGCGCACAATCAGCGAGCTTATAGCGGCGGTCAATGCCACGCAGATGGCGCTACCAAGCTGGAAAAGGGAACCGCTGTATCCGACCGATGCGCTAGCCGTGGCGTGCCTGCAACAGGCCGGCTACAGCCTTGATAGTGTGCCGCTGTTGGGCGTCTGGGCGGCGCTGCGGCGAATTGAGTCAACCGAGTGGGGCGGCCTGGATGAGGACTACTCTGCGACCCTGCACCCGGATAATGCAGCCATTGCGCGTCAGGCGGCTGCGCTATTTTGTCTCGATGTTGCGGGCATCGATATCATTTCGCCCGACATAACCCGGCCCTGGCACGAAAACGGTGCAGTCATCAATGAGGTCAACTCGGCGCCCGTGTTGGGGCAGAGCCTCAGTTCACTGCGGGCCATGCCGCAACTTTTGCAACGCTTGCTGGTAGCGCGTGGGCGTATTGCCATAGAGGCATTCGTCGGTACGGCTAAGGCAATGGAGATGGCCCGCCAACGGCAACAGGCCTTCCAGGAGCAGGGTATTGCCTGCTATGTGACGAGTCATAATTTCACCCTCAATGCTGCTGGGCAGGTGCTGCCCATGGCGCTGGAGGGGTTGTTTGCTCGTTGTACCGCGCTACTGGCGAATAAGTCAGTGGCTGCCCTGGTGCTGGTAGTGCAGACAGATGAGTCGCTTTACAGCGGTTTGCCCGCGGACACCCTGGATAGGGTGGTGCCTAGTGGTGAGCAATTGTTCGCATGTTCTCAGGGTAATTCACCGGCAAGAGTGCCTGCGGATGCGGTTGTTGCGTTCCTGAAAAGTCTGGGTGGCGAAAATCAGGTGAGCACTATTGAGCCCTGCAGCACTCATCCTTTTAAGCGGTGAGTCCGGTTCTGGTTAGTCGAGGCAGGGGTAGTTGTGCGCTTCAGGTCGCTGTTGACGCGGAGTAGGTCGAGTCCCGCTGTCTGGTGATGATCGCCTCAGCTCGACTCAAACCACTGCCGTACCACCTGTACGGCCTGGGTCTGGCGCTGCTGCCAGTCGCCCTGGATACACTGCAGTGGCTGGCGGTGCAGGCGCAGCCAGCGTTCGCAGCGCAGGTGAAATTGCTGGCGTTGGGCCAAATCTGGTTGGCAGCGCTGCCCATCCTCTACCCACGGCACCTGGTTTGGGCTGAGCAGCAGGTGCAGGTGGTATTCGCGCTCAAGCAGCGCCTGTTCCAGCCAGGTGGGGCAGTCGCCAAACAGTTCCTGGCTCCAGAGCATGTTGCTGAGCAGGTGGGTGTCGAGTATCAGCAGCTCCGGTCGCGCTGCGCGCGCCTGGTCTTCCCATTGCAGTTGCCCGCGTGCGATTTGCTCGATATCCGCATAACAGGTGTCGCGCTGGGTCTGTTCGATAAAGTGGCGCACGTACTCGCCGACCACAACACCGCCAAACTCGCGGTGGAGTTTGTCTGCCAGCCAGCTTTTGCCGCTGGACTCCGGGCCCGTCAAGACCAGCACCTTCATGCCGGGGCCAAGGCGCGGTCACGGCGCCAGGTCAGCCAGCCATTGAGCGCAAGCAAGGTGAATAGTGCATACAGCCCGGCAGTCAGATAAAGGCCGTGCTGCAGGAACAGCGCCACGAACAGTACGTCGAGGATGACCCACAGCGGCCAGCACTCAACGCGCTTCTGCGCCATCCAGACTTGTGCAACCAGGCTGAACGCGCTGAGCGTTGCGTCCTGCCAGGGTGCAGCGGCATCGGTGAATACCACCATCAGATAGCCCAGCAGCAATGCGCCTGTCGCTCCGGCAGCCAGGCTCAATAGCACGCCGTAGCGGTTGAGCCGATTGACCTGTACGCCGGTTTGGCCATCGCCGCCACGCGTCCACTGCCACCAGCCGTAGAGTTGCAGCGCGGCATACACGCCCTGCAGGAGCATGTTCGAATACAGGGCGGCGTCGTAAAAAATCCAGCCATACATAACCACCATGACCAGGCCGATGGGCCAGCACCACGGGTTTTGCTTTACCGTCAGCCAGACAGCTACAACGCCAATAATCGATGCAACTATTTCCAGGGTCGACATAAGGCTCCATATCGAAATGCGCGAGGCGGCGATTGTAGCGATAACCCCGCGCAATGGTGTGGCCTGTGCTCGGCAGGTTTAATCAGGTCGCAAACAGCCAGGCCCGCATTGGCGGGCCTGGTGAGGAGGGGCTAGTTGTCGTAGCCGAGGTTGGGCGCCAGCCAGCGTTCGCTGACATTCAGGGCTTGGTCCTTGCGCGCCGTGTAGCTTTCGACCTGGTCCTTGTCGATCTTGCCGACAGCAAAGTATTGCGCCTGTGGGTGGGCGAAGTACCAGCCGCTGACTGAGGCAGCGGGGAACATGGCGTAGTGTTCGGTAAGGAACACGCCGCTGTGGCCAGCCTGGTGTTCTTTGGCGGCAGGGTCGAGCAGTTCGAACAGGGTGCCTTTCTCGGTGTGATCCGGGCAGGCCGGGTAGCCGGGGGCTGGGCGGATGCCTTTGTAGGCTTCCTTGATCAGTTCGTCGTTGCTCAGTGCTTCTTCCGGGTCGTAACCCCAGTACGTTGTCCGCACTTCGCGGTGTAGCCACTCGGCGCAGGCTTCGGCCAGGCGATCGGCCAGGGCCTTGACCATGATCGAGTTGTAGTCGTCGCCGGCGTCCTGGTAGGCCTTGGCCACTTCTTCGGCACCGATGCCGGCGGTGGTGATGAAACCGCCTACATAATCGGTAATGCCGCTGTCTTTAGGGGCGACGAAGTCGGCCAGGGAGAAGTTCGGCTTGCCGTCCGGCTTGATCGTCTGCTGGCGCAGGTGATGCAG
This sequence comes from Pseudomonas sp., assembly GCA_030656145.1. Lineage (GTDB taxonomy): Bacteria > Pseudomonadota > Gammaproteobacteria > Pseudomonadales > Pseudomonadaceae > Aquipseudomonas. The sequence goes on along the minus strand of JAUSOF010000083.1, from coordinate 67,072 downwards.
CTTGGCCAGCGGCTGGCCGTCCTCGCCATACAGTTCCAGGTCGTCGTCCTGCACCTGATTGGCCGGCCAGAAACCGAATACGGCGCGCGCACTGATTAGTTTTTCGTCGATCAGTTTCTTCAGCATTTCCCGGGCGTCGGCATACAGCGCGGTGGCGGCTTCACCGACCACTTCATCGGTAAGGATGCGCGGGAACTTGCCGGCCAGGTCCCAGGAGATAAAGAACGGCGTCCAGTCGATGTACTCGGCCAGAACACTCAGGTCGATGTCTTGCAGCACCTTGATCCCGGTAAAGCTCGGCACGCTCGGCTGATACGTCGCCCAGTCGAATTTGGGTTTGTTCGCCACCGACTTGGCGTAGCTCAGGCGTTCGGTTCTGGCGCTGCGGTTTGCCGTACGTTCGCGCACCTCGATGTAATCGAGGCGGGTGCGTTCGACGAAACCGGCTTTCAGTTCCTTGGACAGCAACTGGGTGGCCACGCCGACCGCACGCGAGGCGTCGGTGACGTAGATCACCGCGTCGTTCTGGTACTTGGGCTCGATCTTCACCGCTGTATGGGCTTTGGAGGTGGTGGCGCCGCCGATCATCAGCGGCAGGCTGAAGCCCTGGCGTTGCATCTCGCGGGCGACATGCACCATCTCATCGAGCGATGGAGTAATCAGTCCGGACAAGCCGATGATGTCGCATTTTTCGGCAATCGCGGTCTGCAGGATCTTTTCTGCCGGCACCATCACGCCCAGGTCGACGATGTCATAGCCGTTGCAGCCCAGAACCACGCCGACAATGTTCTTGCCGATGTCGTGCACGTCGCCCTTGACCGTGGCCATCAGGATCTTGCCCTTGGCTTCCGGCTTGTCGCCTTTTTCCAACTCGATAAAGGGGATCAGGTGAGCCACCGCCTGCTTCATCACCCGTGCGGACTTGACTACCTGGGGCAGGAACATTTTGCCCGAGCCGAACAGGTCGCCGACGATGTTCATGCCCGACATCAGCGGGCCTTCGATCACCTCGATCGGGCGCTTGAAGCCCTGCCGCGATTCCTCGGTGTCTTCGACAATATGGGTGGTGATGCCCTTGACCAGTGCGTGCTCGAGGCGCTTGTTGACGTGCCAGGTGCGCCATTCCTCGGTCTCGACTTCCTTGACGCTGCCATCGCCTTTGTAGTTGTCGGCAATCGCCAACAACGCCTCGGTGCCGTTGGGTGTGCGGTTGAGCACCACGTCTTCCACCGCATCGCGCAGCTCTTTGGGGATCTGGTCGTAGATTTCCAGCTGACCGGCGTTGACGATGCCCATGGTCAGGCCGTTCTGGATCGCGTAGTAGAGGAACACCGAGTGAATCGCCTCGCGCACCGGGTTGTTACCGCGGAACGAGAACGAGACGTTGGACACGCCGCCCGAAGTCAGGGCGTGGGGCAGGTGGTCGCGGATATAGGCGCAGGCTTCGATGAAGTCCACCGCGTAGTTGTTGTGTTCCTCGATGCCGGTGGCAATGGCGAAGATGTTCGGGTCGAAGATGATGTCTTCCGGCGGAAAGCCGACTTCATTCACCAGAATGTCGTAGCTGCGCTTGCAGATCTCGCGCTTGCGCGCGGCGGTGTCGGCCTGACCGGCTTCGTCGAAGGCCATCACCACCACAGCGGCGCCATAGCGCTTGCACAGCTTGGCGTGGTGCTTGAACTGTTCGACACCTTCCTTCATCGAGATCGAGTTGACGATGCCCTTGCCCTGGATACATTTCAGGCCGGCTTCGATCACCTCCCACTTGGAGGAGTCGATCATGATCGGCACGCGGGAAATGTCCGGTTCGCCGGCGATCAGATTCAAGAAGGTGACCATCGCCTTCTGCGAATCGAGCATGCCCTCGTCCATGTTGATGTCGATCACCTGGGCACCGGCTTCGACCTGCTGCAGGGCGACTTCCAGGGCTTCGGTGTAGTTGTCATCGCGGATCAGGCGGGCGAACTTGGCACTGCCGGTGATATTGGTGCGCTCGCCGACGTTGATGAACAGCGAGTTGCGGTCGATGGTGAAGGGCTCCAGGCCCGACAGGCGGCAAGCCTTGGGGATATCCGGAATAACCCGTGGCGGGTATTTGCTGACTGCCTCGGCAATCGCCTGGATATGCGCGGGGGTGGTGCCGCAGCAGCCACCGACAATATTGAGGAAACCGCTCTGGGCGAATTCCTCGATCACTGCCGCGGTTTCTGCCGGGGTTTCGTCGTATTCGCCGAAGGCGTTCGGCAGGCCGGCATTGGGGTGTGCGGAGACGAAGGTTTCGGCCTTGTTCGACAGTTCTTCCAGGTAGGGGCGCAAGTCCTTGGCCCCCAGCGCGCAGTTCAGGCCTACGGAAATCGGCTTGGCGTGGCGTACCGAGTTCCAGAAGGCTTCGGTGGTCTGCCCGGACAGGGTGCGACCGGAGGCGTCGGTGATGGTGCCGGAGATCATGATGGGCAGTTCGACGTCATCGTCCTCGAACACCTGCTGCACGGCGAAGATCGCCGCCTTGGCGTTGAGGGTGTCGAAGATGGTCTCGATCAGAATCAGGTCCGCGCCGCCTTCGATAAGGCCGCGCGTCGCTTCGCTGTAGTTCTCCACCAATATGTCGAAGGTGACGTTGCGATAGCCGGGGTTGTTAACGTCCGGCGACAGCGAGCAGGTACGGCTGGTCGGGCCAAGCACGCCGGCAACGAAACGCGGTTTATCCGGCGTCTCCAGGGTCTTGGCATCGGCCACCCGGCGTGCCAGGCGAGCACCTTCGAGGTTAAGCTCATAGGCCAGCGCTTCCATCCCATAGTCGGCCTGGGATACTTGGGTGGCGTTAAAGGTGTTGGTTTCGAGAATATCGGCGCCCGCATCCAGGTAGGCTTTCTCGATGGCGCCAATTACATCCGGTCGGCTGAGGATCAGCAGGTCGTTATTGCCCTTCACATCGCTGGGCCAGTCGGCGAAGCGAGTACCGCGGTAGTCTTCTTCCTCCAGCCTGTAGCTTTGGATCATGGTCCCCATGCCGCCATCGAGAATCAGGATGCGCTCCTTCAGTGCTTGCTGAAGGGCGTGGAGGCGGGCGCTACGATCGGACGGAGACATGGGCGGAACTACCTGAGCAAAGCTGACACAATGGGGGGCGCAATCATAACAAAGCTGTACGCTTTTGCAGTGCCCCGGTCTTTTGCATGAATAGCGCTCATGTTGCGATCCGCAAGACAACTAAACTTATTTATTTAAACGGCCTGCTAGTAAGGGCGTCCAGGGAAATAGATACATGCCTTATCGCGCCATGCTCGGTGCTTGCTTGTGGGTTATCAGCGCGCTGCTGGCGGCAGAGCCGATTTCCTACAGTCGCGATGTACAACCGATCTTTACCCAGTATTGCGTGGCCTGCCATGCCTGTTACGACGCGCCTTGCCAGCTCAATCTTGGTAGCGCCGAGGGCGTCGAGCGGGGTGCGAACACATTGCCGGTTTATGACGCCAAGCGCCTCAAAGCGCAGGCCACCACGCGCCTGTTTCTCGATGCGCATGGCAGCGATGCCTGGCGGCGCAAGGATTTCTTTTCAGTGCTGGAGCAACAGGGCAGTCAGGCGGCATTGCTGGCCCGCATGCTCGAGCTGGGGCATGCTGAAACGCTCTCACCTAATGCCAAGCTGCCCGCGGGGTTGGACGTCAGCATCAAGCGTGACAACCAGTGTCCACGGCCCGACCAGTTCGCTGACTTCGCCCGGAAAAACCCGCAAGCGGGTATGCCATTCGCGGTCACCGGCCTGAGCGAAGTGGATTATCAGACCGTGCAGCACTGGTTGCAGCAAGGGGCACCTGTCGATCAGCAGGCAGTTGAGGCGAGTGAGGCCGAGGCGCAGCAGGTCGAGGTCTGGGAGCGCTTTCTCAATGCGCCGGGTGCGCGTGAAAGCCTGGTTGCGCGCTGGCTGTATGAGCATCTGTTTATCGCACATCTGTATTTCAGCGGTGGCGAGGCGGGGCATTTTTTCCAGCTGTTGCGTTCACGTACCCCCAGTGGCCAGCCGATCGATCCTATCGCCACGCGCCGGCCCAACGATGACCCGGGCACCACATTCTACTATCGACTGGCGCCGATTCAGGGCGTGATCGTGCACAAGACTCACATCACCTATGCGCTTAGTGCGAACAAGCTGGCGCGAGTCAAAGAGCTGTTTTTTACCGACGATTGGCAGGTTGATACGCTCCCTGGGTATGGTGCCCAGCGCCGCGCCAATCCATTCGAGACGTTCGCTGCGATTCCGCCGCAGGCGCGCTATCAGTTCATGCTGGATAACGCTGAATACTTCGTGCGCACCTTTATTCGTGGTCCCGTATGCCGCGGCCAGATTGCCACCGACGTGATCCGTGACAACTTCTGGGTGGTGTTCCAGGACCCTCGCCATGATCTGTACATGGTCGATGCCAACTACCGCGCCAAGGTGACGCCGCTGCTGGCCATGCCCGGCCAGTTCGACGACATCGGCAATCTGCTCAGCCGGTGGCGAACTTATCGCAATCGGCGCAATGATTATGAAGCTCTGCGCATGGACAGCTACGCTGATGCCGCCGCGCCGAGTTGGTCTCACATTTGGGCCGGCAACGACAATGCGCTGTTGAGTATCTTCCGCCAGCACGATAGCGCCTCGGTGCGTAAGGGCCTGGTCGGCGAGATCCCGCAGACCCTCTGGTGGATGGACTATCCGTTGCTGGAGCGGGCGTATTACCAATTGGTGGTCAATTTCGATGTGTTTGGCACTCTGTCGCATCAGGCGCAGACGCGTTTGTACTTCGATCTGATCCGCAACGGCGCTGAGCAGAACTTCCTGCGCTTGATGCCGGCTGATTCCCGGCAGACGATTCTCAATGACTGGTATCAGTACAGCGGCCAGCTCAAGTTGTGGCTGGACTACCAGCGTATCGATACTGCTAGCCGGACAGCCCTGCAATTATCTGCCACAGACCCTAAACGGGACTTTGCCGAGGCCTTGCTGACGCGCTACGGCAGCCTCAATGCGCGACCTGATCCGATCAATCGTTGCCGGGGTGCATACTGCCATCGTTCTGGGCAGCCGGCCGATGTGCAGGCGGCCGAACAGGCGCTGAGCCGTCTGACCGGTAAGCCTGCAGGCGGACTAAAGGTCATTCACCAACTGCCGGAAGCTACCCTGCTGCGCGTCGAACTGGCTGATGGCAAACGCGAGGTCTATAGCCTGTTGCGCAACCGCGCGCACAGCAACGTGGCCTTTATGTATGGCGAGGAACTGCGTTATCAGCCGGCCCTGGATACCCTGACCGTGTACCCAGGGGTGCTGACCAGCTACCCGAACTTCATGTTCAGCCTCACCGCGCAGCAGGTCCCGGAGTTCGTGCGCAGCATGGAGTTGGCGAGTGATGATCAGGCGTTCGGCAAGATTGTGGAGCGCTGGGGGGTTCGTCGCAGCCATCCGGAGTTCTGGCGCTATTTTCATGACCTGTCGGCGTATATCCGCGAAACCGAACCAGTTGAAGCCGGCGTGCTGGATATGAATCGCTATGAAAACCTGTAATTGCCGGTGCTCTGGCCCTCTGTTTGGCGGCTCGTCTGTTTGTTGCAAGCGCTCCAAGGGTAAGCATGGTGCGAGGTAAAACTATTCCGAGATAAACACTCGGGCTTTATCGAAGCCCGATGGTTGGCGTACACTGCTGCCATGTTTGCGAGGAGTTGCCATGAGCACCATTATAATTACTGACGCTGCCCACGATTATCTGGCTGATCTGCTGAGCAAGCAGAACACTACAGGTATCGGCATCCGGGTTTTCATTACTCAGCCGGGCAGCCAGTACGCCGAAACCTGCATTGCGTACTGCAAGCCGGGCGAAGAAAAGCCAGACGACAACGCGCTTGCCCTGGCCAGCTTCACGGCCTGGATTGATGCGGTCAGCGAACCCTTTCTGGAAGATGCGGTGGTCGATTACGCGACCGACCGTATGGGCGGGCAGCTGACGATCAAGGCGCCGAATGCCAAGGTGCCAATGGTCAACGAAGACAGCCCGATCAACGAACGCATCAGTTACTACCTGCAAACCGAGATCAACCCCGGGTTGGCCAGTCACGGCGGTGAAGTGAGCCTGATCGATGTAGTCGACGACGGCATTGCGGTGTTGAAGTTCGGCGGTGGCTGCCAGGGTTGTGGGCAGGTCGATCTTACCCTCAAGGAAGGGATCGAAAAAACCCTGCTTGAGCGCATCCCGGAACTCAAAGGTGTGCGTGATGTGACTGATCACTCCAACAAGGAAAACGCCTATTACTAAGCCTGTGCTCAGTAAGAAGCTGTGAACATATCGATCGTTGTAGAGGGGCATAACCTCTCTGCTCTGCAAAAGGTGGCCAAATGGCCACCTTTTTGTTTCTATACCTTCCAGCAGTCACGCAGCCTCTGCCTAATGCTGCCTGCCATCGTTTAAGTGCAACGCCAAGAACGTGGCATATTGAGAGCTGACGGGGCTGGACTCCAGACGTCAAGCCAACAAACAACCTGATAATAAGTGGTGCGCATGACTGTCAGTACGCTGCTTATCTGTGATGACTCAAGCATGGCGCGCAAGCAATTATTGCGCGCGTTACCTGTCGAGTGGCCTGTCACCATAGAGCAGGCGACCCACGGCATTGAGGCAATGGCGGTTTTGCGCAAAGGTCAGACCGATGTGATGTTGCTCGATCTGACCATGCCCGAGATGGATGGCTATCAGGTGCTGACGGCCCTGCGCGATGAGGGCCTGTCCTGCAAGGTCATAGTGGTCTCTGGCGATGTTCAGGAGCAGGCTGTGCAGCGGGTCATGGCGCTCGGGGCGCTGGCCTTTGTGCAGAAGCCCGCGGCTCCGGAGCTGCTCAGGCAAACCCTGGAAGATCTGGGGTTGCTTGTTGGTAGCGGGAATGGTCTGGCTGTGCGTGCGGCCGGGACTGAGTCGGCGGTCAACTTTCTCGATGCCTTTCGTGAGGTGGTCAACGTTGCCATGGGCCATGCTGCGGCCTTGCTGGCCAAGCTACTGGGTGTGTTTGTGCAATTGCCTGTACCTAATGCCAGCCTGTTTGAAGTTGGCGAGTTGCATATGGCCCTGGCGGATGCTCAGCGCGGGGACGGACTCACGGCCGTATGCCAGGGGTTTATCGGCGGTGGCATCGCCGGCGAGGCACTGCTGATCTTCCATGACTCGGAAGTGGGTGACATGGCCGGTTTGATGAGCGGATTTTCCTCCGAGTATTCCGAAATTGAAATGCTCTTAGATCTGTCGACGCTGTTGATAGGCGCCTGCCTGAATGGTATTGCCGAGCAGATCGATGTGCAGTTTTCTCAAAGCCATCCAATCGTGTTGGGCGAACATGCTTCGATCGATGAGTTGATCAAGCTCAATCGACCACGCTGGAAGACCACCCTGGCGGTGGAAATCAGCTACAGCATCGAGGGCCACCCCATCCATTTCGACTTGCTTCTGTTGTTCACTGAAGACTCGGTGGCGTTGCTTTCCAACAAGCTTGCTCACCTGATGAATTGAACATGAACGAAAACCTGGATTTTAACGAGTTTCACTGGCTGCTGGCCGTGGTGCAGAGCATCGATGTCGGCGTCGTGGTGCTGGATCGCGAATACCGCGTTCACGTCTGGAATACCTTTATGGAGAACCGCTCTGGTCTGCAGCCCCATGAAGTTCACCAGCAGTCATTGTTCAGCCTGTTTCCTGAAATCGAGGAGAACTGGTTCCGCCACAAGGTTGAAGGGGTCGTGACGCTGGGTACCCCTGCGTTCACCATTTGGGAGCAGCGACCTTACCTGATGAAGTTCAAGAACTACCAGCCAATCACCGGGCAGGAAGAGTTCATGTTCCAGAACACCACTATTTTGCCGCTGCAGGCCATCAACACCAGTATCGAGCATATCTGCCTGATCATTTATGACGTGACCACTGTGGCGGTAAACAAGCTGCAACTACAGGCTGCGAACCTGCAATTGCAACAGCTCTCGCGTACCGATCGCCTGACCGGCCTGAACAATCGCGGTTATTGGGAAGAGTGCCTGCAGCGCGAATACGCCCGGCACCGGCGTTATCAAAGCATGGCCGCACTGGTGATGTTCGACATCGATCATTTCAAACAGGTCAATGACGCCCATGGCCACCCGGCTGGTGACAAGGTGATTCAGGCCGTCGCCGATGTGGTGCGTGAGCAGGTGCGCGACACGGATTATGCGGGGCGCTATGGCGGCGAGGAGTTTGTGGTTTTGCTGCCGGATATCGACAGTGCTGGCGGCCTGTTGTTTGCCGAGCGCCTGCGCCAACGCATTGAATCGCTGCTGGTAACCTACGAGGGGCAGGTAATTCCGTTCACCATCAGCTTGGGTGTGGCCGACCTGAGCGCTCCCGTCGAGGGCTACCAGCAGTTGATCGAACGGGCTGATCAGGCGCTGTATGCGGCCAAGAAAGCAGGTCGCAATCAGACCAAGGTTTACCTCAGTAATCAGGTCGCGTCAGTGCCGTTGACCTGAGCCTGCGGCGTGCCTGCCTTAGGTTTACCTGCACTGTTTTTCTCGCTGCTTGAGTAGGTTAAATGTGTGCGGTAAGCGTTCAAAGGCCCAGCTCGGACAGGCCAGGGTGCTCATCGGGGCGACGGCCCAGGGGCCAGTGGAATTTGCGTTCGGATTCTTTGATTGGCGTGTCGTTGATGCAAGCGAAGCGTTTGCTCATCAGCCCGTTTTGAGAAAATTCCCAGTTCTCGTTACCGTATGAACGAAACCAGTTCCCAGCGTCGTCATGCCACTCGTAGGCATAACGCACGGCGATGCGTTCGTCGGTGAACGCCCAAAGTTCCTTGATCAAGCGGTAGTCGAGCTCCTTGGCCCACTTACGGATGAGGAAGCGCTCGACTTCTTGTCGATTGACTGCGAATTCTGCACGGTTGCGCCATTTGCTATCCAGGGTATAGGCCTGTGATACCCGTTGCGGATCGCGGCTGTTCCAGCCGTCCTCGGCCAGGCGGACTTTTTCGATGGCGCTTGCCCGCGTGAAAGGCGGCAGAGGTGGGCGCCAGCCGCTTTCAGTCGATGCGGTGCTGTCGGGCTGCTTGGCCGTCGGGCGGATGGGTCGTCTGACCAGCTCACCGCCACAGTTAGGACAGCTGCCGTGCAGAATGTTGTCGCTGCAGTCACGGCAGAAGGTGCATTCGAACGAGCAGATCAGCGCCTCGCTCGAGTCGCCGGGCAGATCGCGGGCGCAGCATTCACAGTTGGGGCGCAGTTGCAGCATGCTTGATTCCTGATTGGATGATGAGGCGTCAGGTGAACCGCGCGGCGTATTCCAGGGGGCTGACGCCCAGGTGCTTGTGGAATGTGCGGCGCAGGTTTTCTGGGTGAGCGAAACCGGTTAGGCGTGCCACCGTAGCGATCGACGCCTGAGGCCCCTGGAGTAAATGGCGCGCTGCTTCCAGGCGAATACGTTCGACATAGCGCCCCGGCCCCATGCCCAGTTCCTGGACAAACACTCGCGACAGCGTACGCGGTGTCATGTGCGCCTGGGCGGCCAGTGCATCCAGCGACAGGTCTTCACTCAGGTGCACCGCAATCCACTCCAGCAACGTGGCCAGGCGTGTTATGCGGCTTGGCTCTGGAGTGAGCAGGGCGCTGAACTGGGCTTGCCCGCCCGGCCTGCGCAGGAACATCACCAGGCGCCGCGCCACCGCCAGTGCGGTGACGCGTCCAAGGTCGGCCTCAATCAGGGCCAGGGCCAGGTCGATACCCGCAGTTACGCCTGCAGAGGTAAAAATATGGCCGTCACCATGCAAATCCTGCGGGTCATAGGTGTGCAGGCAGTCTGCAGCGACCATGACGTCGGGATACTCCCGACGCAGATTTTCCGCATCGGCCCAGTGGGTAGTTGCCCTGCGGCCCTTGAGCAGGCCGGCGGCGGCGAGGATCAGTGCGCCGGAACAGACTGAGCCCAGGCGGCGCACCTGTGGTTCGGCGGCACGCAGCCAGGTCAATAATTCCTGATTCTGGCATTGGACCTGCTCGCCCAGACCGCCGGGGATCAGCAGGGTGTCGATCTGTGCCGCGTCGATTTCGCACCAACGTTGTTCGGCAACCAGTTGGAAGCCGGCTGAAGTGGCGATGGCCCCGGTTTGTTGGCCGAGCACGACAAGGCGATAGAGCGCCGGCAAACCCTGGCGTTGGCGCTCGACATTGGCCGAGGCGAAGACCTGCAGCGGCCCCGTCACATCCAGGCTCATTACATCCGGGTAAAGCAGGCAGGCAATGGTTTTTAGCGCATCCATGGGCGAGCTCTCGATAACCAGTGGATGCAGTCTGCGCTCAGCGAAAGGCTGGCAACAAGGTCAATAACCCCACAGATATTGCCAATCTTGCTTGCTCAAAGGCAGGTCAATGTGAGGGCGTGTGCTGCGACTGTGGACTTGTGTGCGGGGCGCCGTGCGATGTTGATGGGTATATGGCCTGCTGGCGCAGGCGTTCGGGTTGATCTGCGCAGCGCCCTCTATCTGCTTGGCCTGCTTGGGTCAGTTGCGATTCAGGCCGCTTTTCAGGGCGAGGTCCCAAGGCGCGAGCGGGCCGAAGCGGGACTTGAGGAACTCCAGCAGCAAGCGGCTGCGCGAACTGGTTTCGCGCTCCAGGCGCAGGGCGAAGATGCCGCTCGGTTCCGGCGCCGGCAGGCCGTCTTCGCAGAACAGTGGCAGCAGTTCGCCGCGTAACAGGTAATCGCTGATCAGCCAGGTTGGCAGGTGGGCGATGCCCAGGCCGGCGAGGGCGCCGAATAGCAGGGTTTCGGCGTTGTTGGCGGTCATGCGCAGGCGCTTCGGGCGGCAGATCTGCAGCTTGCCGTCGACCTCGAAGCGCCAGGCGTAGGGCGGCGCCAGGCTATCCCAGTCGAGGCCGTCATGCTCCACCAGGTCGCTGGGCGAACGGGGTACGCCATGTCGTGCCAGGTAATCCGGACTGGCGCAGACCACCCGCACCAGTGGCGCCAGGGCAGTGGCTACCAGGCGGGTGTCGGCCAGCGGGCCGATGCGCAACACCAGGTCGACCTCGCCGAGGTGGGCGCCATGCAGGTCGATGAAACTGTCGATCAGGCGCAGTTGCACATCCAGCCCCGGGTAGGCGACGAGAAACTCGGCAATCGCCGGTGCCAGGTGGCGCCGTCCGAAGGGCGCAGGGGCGTCGATGCTGATCAATCCCTCCGGTGCGCTGCTCAGCGATACAGCCTCAGCACGGGACAGGTGCAGCTCCGCGAGGATGCGCTTGGCGCGCTCGGCGAAGGCCAGTCCGGCGGGGGTGGCGCGTACCGCGTGAGTGTTGCGACTGAATAGGCTGCTGCCGAGCGAGCGCTCCAGTGCATCAATGCGCCTGGCTACGGCAGAAGGGGTAAGCGGATGGCGCCTGGCGGCAGCGGAGAAGCTGCCGGTTTCCAATACGTCAAGAAACAGGCTGAGCTGGTCGGTCAGGGCGTCGGGGTTCATCTGCGGCTCGCTTATGCGTGATCGGCATAGCGATTGTGCGCTGCTGTGCGTTTCCGGGCTAGGGTTGACTGGCTAGGATGAGCACGACGCTAATGGAGCCACCGATGAACCTGATCGACTTTGCCCTGAATCTGATCCTCGGTGTGCTGCTGGGTGCGCTGGGTGGCCTGTTCGGCATTGGTGGCGGTTTGATCGCGATTCCAGCTCTGGGTGTGCTGTTCGGGCTCGATCAGCAACTGGCCCAGGGCACGGCCTTGGTGATGGTGGTGCCGAATGTACTGCTGGCACTGTGGCGCTATCACCAGCGCAACCGCATCGACCTGCGCCATGCGCTGACCTTGGCGCTGAGCGGCTTCTTGTGTGCCCTGCTGGGGGCAGGTTGGGCGGTGGCGGTGGATGCCGAGCGCATGCGTCTGGCCTTCGTTGCGTTTCTCCTTGTGTTGGCGCTCTACAATTTGTCGCGTATGTATTGGCGCCCTGTGGCGGGCTGCAATGAGCTGCGTCAGCCCTGGCCTTGGCTGGCGGCATTGGGCAGTGCTGCCGGTTTGCTTGGCGGCCTGTTCGGGGTTGGTGGTGCGGTGTTGGCCGTACCGGTTCTGACCGGCGTGTTCGGTACCACCCAGGTGATGGCTCAGGGCCTGGCGCTGGCGCTAGCGGCGCCGAGTACCGGGGTGACTCTTGTGACCTATGCGTTGCACGACCATGTTGATTGGGCGTTGGCGATCCCCCTGGCAATTGGCGGGCTGCTCAGTATCAGTTGGGGGGTGAGGCTCGCCCATGCCTTGCCCGAACGACTGTTGCGTGTGCTGTTCGCTGGTTTCCTGTTGCTCTGCGCGTTACTGCTCGGCCTCTGAGTCTGAAGCCTTCGGCGAACTGACTTCGGTGACCGACGATCGTGGGCGAGCGGTGCGCAGCAGTACGATGCAGGTCGAGGACATGCTGGACAGATCTTCGTCTGTGCCGATGTACTGCGCGGTCAGGTGATACCGCCACCCGGCAGCCGAGTCGTCGAGCCGTCGAACCGTCGAGCCGGCAATTGTGGGCGGGTTCCGCTACAATGCGCGCCGAATTTGTCTTGTCCGAGAGTCCGCCCATGTCCGCCTGCCAGACCCCGATCATCGTTGCCCTGGATTTCCCCACCCGTGCCGCCGCGCTGGCGCTGGCAGACCGGCTGGACCCCGAGCTGTGCCGGGTCAAGGTCGGCAAGGAGCTGTTCACCCGTTGCGGCCCCGACATCGTGGGCGCACTGGCGGACAAGGGTTTCGAGGTGTTCCTTGACTTGAAATTCCATGATATTCCCAACACCACGGCGATGGCGGTCAAGGCCGCTGCTGAGCTGGGCGTGTGGATGGTCAACGTGCATTGCTCGGGAGGCCTGCGCATGATGACGGCCTGTCGTGAAACCCTGGACAAGCTGAGCGGTGCCAAGCCACTGCTGATTGGCGTGACCGTGCTGACCAGTATGGAGCGTGAAGACCTGGCCGGCATCGGCCTGGATGTCGAGCCGCAGGCGCAGGTGCTGCGCCTCGCCGGGCTGGCCGCGCAAGCCGGGCTGGATGGCCTGGTGTGCTCCGCTCAGGAAGCCTTGGCGCTAAAGGCCGCTCACCCGGCGTTGCAGCTGGTCACTCCCGGCATTCGTCCGGCTGGCAGTGCCCTGGACGATCAGCGGCGTATTCTGACGCCGCGTCAGGCGCTGGATGGCGGTTCCGATTACTTGGTCATCGGTCGGCCGATCTGCCAGGCCAGCGATCCGGCGCAGGCCTTGGCTGCGGTTGTGGCTGAGCTGGCCTAGCGCAACGCCAACAACGGGCGCTGGATAGGCGAGAGTCGCCGTACTTGCACCATTATTCAGCTCTGCCCCGCGTTATGCACTGTTCCCTTTGATTAAGCAGGTTTTTGCCATGCATCCCGCCGCCGAAGATTCGCCACTGGGTAAGTCCAGCGAGTATATCGCCACCTATACACCGTCATTGCTGTTCCCGATTGCGCGCGCCGCCAAGTGGGCCGAGCTAGGCCTCACGGCCGAGACGTTGCCGTATCAAGGGGTGGATTTCTGGAACTGCTTCGAGCTGTCCTGGCTGTTGCCTTCCGGCAAGCCGGTGGTGGCCATTGGCGAGTTCGCCATACCTGCGGACTCACCTAATATCATCGAGTCGAAATCCTTCAAGCTCTACCTCAACTCGTTGAATCAGACTGTGTTCAATGATGTGGGTGAATTGCTTGCCTTGCTGCAGCGCGATTTGTCAGAGGCGGCCGGCAAGCCGGTGGGGGTGCGCGTTCGCAGCTTGGCCGAGGTGACGGCTGAGGGGGTGGCGACGTTGCCTGGGCCGTGCATCGATGAGCTGGATGTGATCATCAGCAACTATGCGCAGCCGCAGCCCGAGTTACTGCGGTGCACGGCAGATCGCATCGTTGACGAAAGCCTGCACAGCCATCTGCTGAAATCCAACTGTCCGGTCACCGGTCAGCCGGATTGGGGGAGTGTGGTGGTGCAGTACCGTGGTGCGGCGCTGGATCACGCCAGTTTACTGGCCTATCTGGTCAGCTTTCGCCAGCATGCAGATTTTCACGAGCAGTGCGTGGAACGAATCTTTCTCGACCTGCAGCGCCTGCTCCAACCTGAATACCTGACGGTGTATGCCCGTTATGTCCGGCGCGGCGGCCTGGACATCAACCCCTACCGCAGTACGGCGGCGATAGCGCCGGACAATCGGCGCTTGGTGCGCCAGTAGCGGGGGCAAGCAAGCGCTTCTGCTGCGCTACGCCGCTTACGTTTCGCGTAGCGGCGCGGCGGTAACGATTGCCGCTGCGAGGAGCGGGTGCGTGGAGGCGGCTGCAGTAAGCGCGAGTTTGTCACGGCTGCTCAGATGCCCATGTTGGCCAGGCTCTGTACGATGTTGCGCAAAGTCCCGGCCACGGTTGGATGGCTGGCTTCGAAGCGCTCTACCGCCAGGTTGACACCATCGATCAGGGTGGCATCCGGCGCGGCCGCTGCTTGGCGAGCCAGCTGGAGTTCGATTTCCTGAGTCAAAACAAACAGCGATGCTCGTTCTTCTTCAGTCAGTGGCAGGTCTTGGGCCAGCTGATCGCGCAGCTCTTCCAACTGTTGCTGTAGGCGGTTTGCAGGCATAAAACGCTCTCTTTATCAGATTGACAAACTTTTGACCCTGCGCCTTGGCGAAGGTCTTTATATGCCGATAGGGTAATCCAAGCGGCGTTGCTTTGCTTGCCCGAGATCAAATCTTCAGCGGCTTTTGGCGCGCCGCCATCGGTCCGATTTGCCTCAAGCAGCTTTAGCGGATCGCCCGCAGCAGTTCCCGGCGGGTAGGGCGGCCCCGCAGCGAAACGACAGCCGGCTGGATGTGCGTGGTGCCCGTGATCGACGGTGCACTGCCGTGACGGCTTACGGATAGCTCGAGGTGATGGGTCGCTGCAGGCGAGGACTTTCTCACAAGGGTCAGGGTTTTTCGCCCTTGTGCCGGCGTGCACTGAGGTCGGCGAGGCAGGGGCCGAGTTCGGTCAGTTGATCGATTACTGCATGCACGCCGAGGCGATACAGGGTCAAGGTTGCCTGAGTGCGCAGGCGGTCGCGCTCGGCTAAGGCAAGAGCCTGCCAGGCTGCTGGTGCGTGGCTGCAGAGTGATCCGCAGGCCGCCAGCCCGATGGTCCACAGGCCTGCATTGAGGCCGGTCTGGAGCAGGCGCGGCTCGCCACTGATCAGCACGCAGCCATCGAGTTGCGCTACTTGCAAGTCCGTCAGCGCCTGCCAGCAGGCATCCGGCGCCGGCCAGGCTCGTGCAGCCCTGTTCGGTGCTGCGGCGAGCCAGCCGGGCAGTGGTGTTGCCAGGGCAATGCTGGCGTCGCAAGGCAGTTCATCGATCCAGGCGCAGGGCACATTTTGCTGATGCAGGTGTTGCAGCTGCTCCATTGCCCCAGGGGTGGGTTTGGCATGCTCGCAGGCTGTCTCACTCAAGGCCTGCTCAAAAGCCTGTCGCTCGTCTCTACTAGGCATGCGGCCCAGCTGTTGTTCCAGAGCGGTAGCTGTGACGTAGATTTGTTCGTCGCGGCATTGCGGGTACAGGCGCTGCATGGTCGCAGGCAATGTACGTGCGCCAAAGTCCACCAGGCAGCCAGATAAACCGAAAAGCAATGCACTGAAGACGGGAGGGGCGGCTGACATAGGGGGTCATCCTTGAGTTGATCGTGTCCAGTTTGCAGGCTGCTTGTGACAATGTGATGAAGCAGTTGTGACAGCCGGCGACAAGGGCGCTCGATCCTTCTGGGGTAGCGCTTGGCGTTCGATCAATCGGTGCTCATGATGGTTGCCAGCGCCCGCAGGGCGAGGGGTGAGCTACCTTGGGTCAGGTGTTTTCTTGCACTTTGCGATCTTTCCTGGCTGCCTATTTGGCGGCATCAGGCTTTATACTGGCGACCTTTATGGCTGCCCTGCAGCCGCCTACAACTTTTCTCAAGGAGAGACCCCTAATGCCTGTAATCGGTGCGAACTGGATCGATCGGCTGGGCCGATTTTTTGCCTGTACCAGCCTGGTACTGCTTCCGCTGGTGGCTCAGGGCGCTGAGGATGACCCGTGGCAAGGCTTCAATCGCACGATCTTTCGCTTCAATGACACGGTTGACACCTATGCGCTCAAGCCCCTGGCGCAGGGCTACCAGGCAGTAACCCCGCAGTTTCTGGAAGACGGCGTGCGTAACGTCTTCGGCAATATCGGCGATGTCGGCAATCTGGCTAACAACGTGTTGCAAGGCAAGCTACACGACGCCGGCGTTGACACCAGTCGGGTGATATTCAACACCACCTTTGGCGTACTAGGCTTCTTCGACGTGGCCAAGGAAATGGGCCTGCAGCGCAATGACGAAGACTTTGGTCAGACCTTTGGCGCTTGGGGGCTGGGCAGCGGTCCTTATGTAGTGCTGCCCTTGCTCGGTCCCAGTACGGTGCGCGACACCTTCAGTAAGGTGCCGGACAGCCTGCTCCAGCCATACCGCTATATGGGGCACGTGCCGACCCGTAACGTCACGCGCGGTCTAGACGTTATCGATACCCGCGCCAATTTGCTGTCGGCTGAGCGAATGATCAGTGGCGACAAATACATCTTCATTCGTAACGCTTACCTGCAGAACCGTGAGTTCAAGGTGCGCGACGGTGATGTTGAAGACGACTTCTGATTGCCGGGCGTGTGCGCAATACGTTGATGCAGGCGACCATCTTTGGTCGCCTGTTTGCGTATAGGGTTGTGCGGACTCAACTCATCGATAAAATCGCCAGGCCCAGGTTCTGGCGACCGTTGTCGAGATCGGTGACACGAACCACCTCGGCTTCGGCAATCAGTCCTTTGAGCTGATTGTGGTCAGAGGCGATATGCACCTTGATCTTGTCCCCCACTTTCAGCGTGCACTCGACTTCCAGCTGCATGCCGGTACTCGATAGGTCGAGGCACAGCGAGGGGATTTCCCTTCCGGCATGCTGTACGGTCACTGGTGCTTCCAGCCGCATACGGATGTAATCGCGCTTTTCACTGTAATCGTGATTACTATTGCTCATGGACGCTATCCTCTTTGTTGTAGGGTTCTCCTGTGCTTCCTTATAACCTTCGTCGATTTGAGGTGTAAAGTCGCGCAGCGATGAGTGGCCTAAGCTTGAATCGAGGTGCGTATGGGAGTACCGTCAGCGGCTTGAGACCAACCGAGTACGTGCGCACAGGCCAATGGCCTGGCGTTTCTGCCCAGCCTTGCCCCGGCGCAGTTTGCCTGGATATCTAATGCTCAAAACCAGTGCCACGCTGTTGATTATCGATGACGACGAAGTGGTGCGTGCGAGTCTCGCGGCCTACTTGGAAGACAGCGGCTTCAATGTTCTGCAAGCCTGCAATGGCTTGGAAGGCTTCGAGGTTTTCCAGCGCGAACAGCCTGACGTAGTGATCTGCGATTTGCGCATGCCGCAGGTCGACGGTCTTGAGCTGATTCGGCGGATCAACCAGCTGCAGGTCGAAACCCCGATTATCGTGGTTTCGGGTGCCGGCGTGATGAATGATGCGGTCGAAGCCTTGCGTCTTGGCGCCGCCGATTATCTGATAAAACCCCTGGAAGATCTGGCAGTTCTCGAGCATTCGGTTCGCCGTGCGCTGGACCGTGTTCATCTGCGTCTTGAGAACCAGCGTTACCGGGAGCAACTGGAGGCGGCCAATCGCGAGCTGCAAGCCAGTTTGCATCTGCTGCAGGAAGACCAGAACGCGGGTCGGCAAGTACAGATGAACATGCTGCCTGTCACTCCCTGGCACGCCGATGGATTGCAGTTCGCTCACCAGATCATTCCGTCACTCTATTTGTCCGGGGATTTTGTCGACTACTTTCGTGTCGATGAGCGCCGTATCGCCTTTTATCTCGCGGACGTATCTGGGCATGGTGCTTCTTCGGCATTCGTGACCGTGCTGCTGAAGTTCATGACCACCCGCCTGCTGTATGAGTTAAGACGCAATGGCAGTTTTCCGGAGTTCAAGCCTTCGGAAGTCCTTGGTCATATCAACCGTGGCTTGATCAATTGCAAGCTGGGCAAGCATGTCACCATGCTGGGCGGGGTGATTGACGAGCAGCTGGGCCAATTGACTTACAGTGTCGGAGGGCATCTACCGCTGCCAGTGCTGTACAGCGAAGGTGAAGCGCACTACCTCACGGGGCGTGGTCTACCGGTCGGTTTGTTCGATGAGGCCGAGTACAGCGATCATGTGCTTCAATTACCTGACTCGTTCAGTTTGACGCTGTTATCTGATGGCATTCTTGATCTGCTGCCGGGTGACACCTTGTACGAAAAAGAACTCGCGCTACCCCGTTTGATCAGCTCGGCGGGTGGAACCCTGGACGGTTTGCGGAAAGTGTTTGGGCTGGCCAAGCTGGCGGATATGCCGGATGATATTGCCTTGCTGGTGTTAAGCAGGAACCTTGCATGAACCTTGGGATGAGCCCCGGTAGAATCCAGTTCGCCGAACAAGATGGTACCTTCATACTGAAGTTTGTCGGTGAAGTGCGCCTGACCCTGTGTTCGGCGCTGGATTCCACGATTGAAAAGATTTTTACCGCGCTGAATTTCTCCGCCATCGTTATTGACCTGACCGAGACGCGCAGTATCGACAGCACTACCCTGGGCCTGCTGGCTAAGCTGTCGATTCTCTCCAGGCAGAAAATTGGCTTGTTACCGACCGTAGTGACAACCCACCCGGACATCACCCGGCTACTGCAGTCGATGGGTTTCGATCAGGTGTTCAATATTGTCGATACGCCAATTCCATGTCCGGACTGTCTCGACGACCTGCCATCTCAGGACCAATCGGAAGAGGTGGTGCGAGCCAAGGTGCTAGAGGCGCATCGTATCTTGATGGACCTGAATGACTCTAATCGCGAAGCCTTTCATGACTTGGTCAGTGCGTTAGAACATCACTGATCGACCTTAGGGTTTGTAAGAAAACTATAGGCTGTCAAAACTGGCGGGGCGCGCGATGAGAATCGGCGCCCCGTATTGCATTCAGGCGATGTCGGTGAGCAGTTTTTCCAGTTTTTCCTGGTCGCGCGCGAATTGGCGAATGCCTTCGGCGAGTTTTTCGGTGGACATCGGGTCTTCGTTCATCGCCCAGCGGAACTGGCTCTGTTCAAGGCTTTGTCGGGCTTCGGCGGGCTGGCCGCTGCTAAGTTTGCGTTCGAGCGGAGCCTGGTCATCGGCCAGTTGCTGCAGCAGTTCCGGGCTAATGGTCAGGCGGTCGCAGCCGGCTAATTGCTCAATCTGGCCAATGTTGCGGAAGCTGGCGCCCATTACCACGGTCTTGTAGCCATTAGCCTTGTAGTAGTTATAGATACGTGTCACCGACTGCACGCCTGGATCTTCTGCGCCGGCGAAATCACGCGCTTCAGCCTTTTTGTACCAGTCGTAGATCCTGCCCACGAACGGCGAGATCAGGAACACCCCGGCATCGGCGCAGGCCTGGGCCTGGGCGAAGGAAAACAGCAGCGTGAGGTTGCACTGGATGCCGGCTTTTTCCAGTTGCTCGGCGGCGCGGATACCTTCCCAGGTCGAGGCGATCTTGATCAGCACCCGTTCGCGGCCGATGCCGGCCTGGTCATACAGGTCAATCAAGCGCTCGGCACGGCGTAGGGTAGCCTCGGTATCGAAGGACAGGCGAGCATCGACTTCAGTAGAAATGCGACCCGGGATGATCTTGAGAATTTCCTGGCCGACTGTTACGCCGAAGCGGTCGCAGGCCAGACCCAGGTCACCCTGGCTGGTGCTGACTGCATTCTTCAGTAGCTGAGCGTAGCCGGGCATGGCGGCGGCTTTGAGTAGCAGTGAAGGATTGGTAGTGGCATCGACCGGCTGCATGCGGGCGATAGCATCGAGGTCGCCGGTATCGGCGACCACCGTGGTGAACTGCTTGAGTTGATCCAGCTTGGAAGTCATGACCTGGCCTTATCGTTACTGATGCCATGACCTTACCCGAGTCAGCGCCCTTGCAGCAATTGCGCCGCTTGATCGAATAGCGCCAGGGGCTCGCTGGTCTGGTGAATATCCACCGACAGGAGCTGACGAAAGCGCCGTGCACCATTGAACCCCTGGGCCAGGCCAAGCATGTGGCGGGTGATGTGGTGCATGCTGCCGCCCTCGGCCAGGTGCGCGGCGATATAGCCGCGCATCGACTGCATCGCCTCTAACCGGCTGAGCGCCGGTGCCAGCGAGCCGAACAGCTGTTGATCGACCTGCGCCAGCAGGTAAGGATTGTGGTAAGCCTCGCGACCCAGCATCACGCCATCGAAGGTCTGCAGGTGCTCCTGGCATTGCTCCAGGGTCTTGATGCCGCCATTGAGGATGATCTGCAGGTCTGGAAAGTCGCGCTTGATCTGCGCGACGATGTCGTAGCGCAGTGGCGGTACATCGCGGTTTTCCTTGGGTGACAGGCCTTCGAGAATGGCGATGCGCGCATGTACGGTAAAGCTCTGGCAGCCGGCATCGCGCAGCGTACCGACGAAATCGCACAGCTGCGCATAGCTGTCACGGCCATTGATGCCGATGCGGTGCTTGACCGTCACCGGAATGCTCACCGCATCCTGCATGGCCTTGACACAGTCGGCGACCAACTGCGGATGGCCCATCAGGCAGGCGCCAATCATATTGTTCTGCACCCGATCGCTGGGGCAGCCGACGTTGAGATTGACCTCGTTATAGTCCGCCTCCTGTGCCAGCTTGGCACAGGCCGCCAGATCTGCCGGCACGCTGCCTCCCAGCTGCAGTGCCAGTGGGTATTCCGCCGCGCTATGGCGCAGAAAACGCGCTGTATCGCCATGCAGCAGGGCGCCAGTGGTGACCATCTCGGTATACAGCAGGGCGTTCTGCGATAGCTGACGCAGAAAAAAGCGACAGTGCCTGTCCGTCCAATCCATCATCGGCGCAACGGAGAAGCGTCGAGACACTGTAGGTGGCGTGTTTGTTGGGTCTGAGGCTGATTCTAGGGGCATCAGTTCATGTCAATTGGTGGCCGAAAAAGCTTGTTTTTGCCTGTTTTCGCAAGCTTGGTGCTAAAATTTAGCACTGGATGATCAGCTTTTAGCACTGGAGGTGAGCGCAGTGGGAACGATCACTAAGCGCTTGAACAAAAGCGGGCAGGTCAAGTACACGGCCCAGATTCGGTTGCGACGAAAAGGGGTAATAGTCTACCAAGAAAGCCAATCGTTCGACCGAAAACAGGTGGCCCGTGCCTGGATGACCAGGCGGGAGGCTGAGCTGGCACAACCTGGCGCTCTCGATAGCGCGTCACGTAAGGCCGTGCCGCTCAAGAACATCATCGCGCGCTACCTTGAGGAGTACGAAAGGATCCGGCCGCTGGGCAAGACTAAGCGTGCGACCTTGTGCGCGATCAGTGAGACTTGGTTGGGCGGTGTCCTTGATAGCGAGCTGACAAGTCAGAAATTGGTCGAGTATGCGCAGTGGCGCATAAGCAAGGAGGGCGGCGGCGTGCAAGCTCAGACTGTCGGCAATGACCTTTCGCACTTGGGGGCGGTGATGGGTGTTGCCAGGCCTGCTTGGGGCTATGAGGTCGATTCAGTCGCGATGAGTGATGCCCGCAAGGTTCTGCGCAAGCTGGGTATGGTCAGTCGGAGCCGCGAGCGTGATCGGCGGCCGAGCAAGGACGAACTGGATAAGCTACTTTCCTGCTTCTTTGAGCTACAAGACCGTAGACCTAGCGCTATCCACATGCCCAAGGTGATCGCCTTCGCGATCTTCTCGACCCGTCGGCAGGAGGAAATCACCAGGATTCGTTGGGAAGACCTGGATGAGCAACGCCAGTCGGTTCTCGTCAGGGATATGAAGAATCCTGGGCAGAAGATCGGCAACAACGTCTGGTGTCATCTGCCGGATGAAGCCTGGAAGATCCTGCAGAGCATGCCTAAATCGTGCCGAGAGATCTTCCCCTATTGCTCGGACTCAATTTCGGCTTCCTTTACCCGTACCTGCAAGTTCCTCGAGATCAAAGACCTGCATTTCCATGACCTTCGCCATGATGGTGTGAGTCGGTTGTTTGAGATGGACTGGGATATTCCTCGCGTAGCCAGTGTTTCTGGGCATCGTGACTGGAACTCAATGCGTCGGTATACGCATTTGAATGGTCGAGGGGATCCATACAAGGAATGGACTTGGCTGGGCAAGATCATCGCCGCCCCTGTAGAGCTTGGGGCTCGGGTGCCAAGTGAGGCTGATCCTGGCTTGGCCAGGGCGGTTCAGGCTAAGCGCCGTCCCGTCAACTGATCCCTTTCTTTGATCGCTGCCGCTCGCTGCCTGTCGATATAGGCAGCGAGATCCTCGAGGTGTATTCCAAGGTTTGCCTTCTGGGAGTTTGCGCCGAGGCGCACTACCGGCAGATCAATCTCACCCATGAGCCTTTTGCGTTTGAACTTGTCCACCGACAATCCAAGAAAGTCGCGGCAAACCCAGTCGATGGGGATGACAGCTTGTCCGTCGTATTGAGTCATTAGCAAAAACAGTGTCTTCATCACTCCACGTGCCTCATTGATTATCCTATTCGCAGCCTAAGAGGCAGAGGTCATGATGAAAACCAGCTGTAGAAAATGGGGGCGTAGGTGTGCGTGGGTCAGGGGTGCCATTACACCGGTGGAGTGGGTGCCTGAGCATCCCGTTGGTTTAGTTTTTGTTATAAATGCTCACTATGAGTGAGTTATTTTTTGCTTATATAAACCAATGGCTTGCGTTTGGTTTAAATAAATCATATTTTGCTCACTATGAGTGTGCAAAAATCAGAAAAGTTAAAATCTCTGCTTGCGGGACTCAGCGACAGGACTCTGGTCACAAGTCGCTGGCTCAAGGCTCGTAGCTATGGCAGTAGCCTCGTTTCGCGGTACGTCGCGAGCGGCTGGCTGGACTCCCCTGCGCGCGGGGTGTACCTGCGTAAAGGCGGACGACTTAGTTGGTCCGGTGTCGTACGAGCGTTGCAGGAGGGTGAAGGACTGCCCCTGTATGTCGGTGGGCGCTTTGCTTTAGCCTGGTACGGGCACGAGCACTACCTTCGACTGGGGGATTCCGAGACTGTAACGCTGTATGGGGTCGACGGTGTTCCAGGATGGGTGGACAAGTTGCCGCTCAAGAGCAGGATAGTAGTCTGCGGGAAAAGCCCATTCGATCTGACTGCACCGCCATTCAATGCTGACGCGACAGATGAGAAGCTTCGAGCGCTAGGACTCGAGTGGATAGACGTCGATGGCGATCTTGGTCGTGTGGTCTTCGCAACGCCCGAACGTGCCATGCTGGAGTTATGTGATGGAGTTTCGGACTCATCACTCGTCTATGAGGTCGATGCGCTGATGCAAGGTGCAGATACCTTGCGCCCCCAGCGGGTCAGCATGCTGCTGCAGCATTGCACCAGCATAAAGGCCAAGCGGTTATTCCTAGCACTTGCCGAACGTCACCAGCATGCCTGGCTGGCTCATGTCTCGCTGGAGGGTGTGTATCTCGGCAAGGGAAAGCGCTGCTTGGTCCCAGGGGGACACTTGAACCCGACCTACCAAATAACCTTGCCGGCGGATCTGGATGAGCACCTGGGATAGACATATCCGACTAGGTGCATGTCAAAAATCCTTTAGGCCGACTCTGAGCCTCAGTTTTTCTTAACTGAGGCAAGAAAACCTTTATTTCAGGCGTTTGTATTGGTTTTTTCTTAATGTCATAGGTCGGCATCTTCCGAACGTCTGGTGTCGACCGCGGTAGATCGGGCCGTGGATGAGTCCGAGGGCGTTGGCAGCCCAGAGATCATGTGTTGCGCCAGCGTTTCACCGCCTTGCTCCGTATTTTGCCGGTTAGCCATTAAGCGATGGCGGCAAAGCGCTCGATATGGGGTTGCTCGCGATGCCTTGCTTGCCACAAGTCATAATCGGTTTGTACGTCCAGCCAGGTGCGTGCTCTGCCAACGCCGGCCCGTTCCAGGCGAACGGCCAGGTCTGGGCTGATCGGTGCCTGGCCGTGCAGGACGAGGGACAAGGATTCACGTGCAAAACCAAGGCGACGGGCCAGTTCGGCAATGCTGATGCCCAGTTCGGGTATCACGTCTTCGAGCAGCGTTTCGCCGGGATGTGGCGGGTTGAATATGACCATTAATAAGGGGGGATAGAAGTCAGAAAGACGCTGAGTTACTTGCTGGCTGCCTCTGCCAGCACTCGATTTTGACGCTCGGTGGCTTTTTTCAACACGCGCTCATACACACGCTTCTTCTCGCCAGAAGAGGCGTTACGAATGAAATCAGCAAAGGGGGTGGAGGGGACAGTCTTTGCTTTGGTGATGCCGAACATATTAGGCCTCGCTCAAGTTGAGCATCCGCTCTAGGGATGCACGATCATATTTTTCGGCCACATGGTTGTCAATTTGGTCGATGTTCGCATGGTATGCGCGGTGTGATCCGTCATTGTCCTTCTGTAGCAGATCGACCCGGATGGTCTTGCCGAACTGCCGCTTCAAGCGGTTGGTCACGTCACGGGCGGCAAAGTACTGCTGGATGAAATGCTCAGGTCGGATGCGCCGCCCTTCAGCTGCCTCGCGCGCGCGGACAAAATCCCACGCGAACTGCGGCTCCTGATACACATACAGTATCTGTACAAAACGCAGTTTATCCAGGGAACGCTGCAGATTTTTTTCCGCCACCTCATAGTTCGACAGGGTGCCATCGAGCAAAAAGCTCTGCTTCTGTTTCAGCGCCAGGTCGTGAATCTTTTCCACGAGGATGGAAATCGCACGCTGGAACAGCCAGGAGTTGTCGCCGGTATAGCCAGGCAGCTCGTTGCGTAGTTCATCCGGGTCAATCCGCAGCACCCGGTTGCCATTCTGCTGGTACAGCTCTAGTAGCTCAATGGAGGTTTCTGTCTTGCCTGCGCCCGGCGAGCCGGCCATAAACACCGAAACCGGGTCATCTTCCGGCAGGAAAATGGTCGGATCTGTCAGGCGCTTGGCGATGGCTTTTTTGTTTGCCTTAGCAAACGCCAGGGCCTCGGCCTCCAGCTGCTTTTCCTGATCCGTCATGCTCATCCTGGTGTCAAACATGGGGGTACGTCGATTCCTTTCTGGCGAGAAGGCCGGGTCTACAATGGCTGCATTATGCGGGGAGCGGCGCACGTTTTGCAGCAGATAAACCGGGCGAGACTCGGGAAATGGCGGCCCCTGAATGGCATCCAGGCAATCAGCGGTAAACCTCCAGCCCGGCCCACTCCTACGGTTTAACTAGTTGCAGATACCAGATATTCACGTATGGCAGTGCATACCGACTCCGATTGTTTTTGGCGTCCTACTGGTGGTCGAGTGGCACGCTGTCTATGCCCTTAGCCCGTGGTGGCTCTTCTGAACACCCGGTCCCTCGCCATAAACGCTTCCAGCATGTGCGGGATGAGCGTCAGGGCATCGACCTCTTCGCCATAGGCCTGCGCGTGCAACGCCGCATAGCGCTCAAGGTCAGCCTTCAGGCTGGCTGGACAGGTGAAGGTGACTTTCAGGTTCTCGGTCTTGGGCAAGGGGCCGAGACGTAGCTTGTTCATGCTCATTAATGGTTCCTCCGTTGAATGAACAAGGGTTGGTAGGGGCGCAGTGCCAGGTCACGGTTGACGATCACGCGCAGTGGTAACCCTGGGCGCTGGGTCAGAGTGGGCTGGATATCGAGATTGCGCCGTGTGACTTCCTGGCCGACCTGGTTGACCGTGTCCTGCAGGCTGTCACGCCCGGCGATGATGATTCGGTCGCCGTCGGTGCGGTTGGTAGGAGCTGCGAGTTCGGCGCCGATACCTAGCAGGCTGGTCATGGCTGCGCCGGCGGCAATGCGGTCCCAGTGCCAGTCAACGCCATCTTCTAGGCCGGCATAGCCGGCGGTGTCGCTGCCAACTAGGTTGTCGAGTTGGAAGGACGAGGTGTCCGGCAGGATCACCCGCTGCCACACCACCTGCACGCGACTCTGGCCGTAGCTCACCTGGCTGTTATAGCGGCCCAGCAGACGCGAACCTTGGGGGATTAGCACATGCTGGCCGGTGGCACTGTCGTAGACCGGCTCGGTCACAGTGGCGATTACATCGCCCGGCAGGTCTGACTTGATACCGGTGACCAGGGCAGCAGCGATCACGGTGCCGGCCATGACCTGGTAGGGCGAGTCGGGCATTTGCACAAATCCGGAATTACGGATTTGTGGGGATGCGGATTTACTGAGAAATGCCTCTTTCTGTTCCTGCCTGTTCTGCGTTGATCCGGCGCTTGCGGGGACTGCGGCAGTCGAGGCGGGCCCGGCCGCCATGGGGTCGAATCCGGTCAGTCGCGAATGTATCGGCGGGCTTTCGGTCGGGGCACTGGTACTTGTCGTTCGCCCGCCACCCGAGCGGAAAAATACGGAGGACAGCGCTGCTTCTTCGGCTTCCTTGAGCCTGGCCAGGCGCTCGGCCTCAGCCGGGTCAGGGCCCGCATGGCGGTAGTCATAGCTCTGGGCCTGCTGCTCGGCCCTGAGGATGGGGCCGCCTAGATCGCCGGGCAGGGGTGGCCCCAGTTGCGGCACTTCGGGTGCCGAGGGTGGCGGCAGTTGCGAGTAGTCGGCGGGTAACTGCTCCAGCCCCTCGGAACGGGCCACGCGGTCGACGTTGTACAACTCGGTTTGCTCTGCACCTTGCCGGCGCTGTGGCGGCTGCAGTGACCAGAGCATGGCGCCGAGCACTGCAGTGGCCAGCCCACCCGCTAGGACGGCCAGCATCCGCGGGTTGAGGCGCGTGACCGGGCGCGGCTGGGCACGCAGTTCGAGACTTTCCGGGGCCACCTTGGACGGTAGCTCTGCGGACTGGGTATCCTGGACGTTATCGACAGCGCTCATGCTCAGGGCCTCCGCGCTACACCATCGGTGCGCTCGATCCTCACCACATCGCCCTTGTCTGCGCCGAGGCGCAACTCGGCGGCACCGAACAGCCGATCCACGATGTAGTAGGGCGAGCGGAAGCGGTAGTTGACTAACTGGCCGTCGCCCTCCGGGCCGATGACGAACAACGGCGGCAGTTCGCCTTGGGCGATGCCCGCAGGAAACTGGATATACACCTTCTGACCGTCGTCGAACGCGCGCAGCGGCTTCCACGGCGGATTGCTGCCACTGATCGCATAGCGAAAACGCAACTGCTCCAACGCCAGGCCGGCTTCGACCGGTGCTGCCGCCTGAGCGGCGTTGGCCCGACGCTGCAGTGCGAGCATGCGATCCTTGGGGTAATCCCAGGACGCCGAGGCCATCCAGGCCTGCTCGGTAGACGTCAGTTCGATCAGGTAGGTGCGCCGCGTCGTGGTGATGACCAGGTTGGTCTTGAGGTCGCTGCGTGTGGGTTTAACCAGCACACTGATGCGAAGCTCCTCACCACTGCCGCTGGAGGTGTCGCCAACGATCCAGCGCACGGTGTCGCCTGCGGCCACGGTGACCAGTTCTTCGCTTGCCTGCAGGTTGATCACCGTCACCCGGCCTGGGCTGGTGTACACCTGATACAGCGCGCCATCGGAAAACGGCCACACCTGAATGGCGTTGATATAGCCCTCCCGGGTTGGCGCAATGCGCGCGTCCCGGTTGGCACGTGAGACACGCACCTGCTCATCGGCGGGTTCCTTGGCAGGGGTGGTCGGCTTGGTATCTGGAAGCGGTTTCAGCTGCGCTGGCAAGGCCAGTGGCTGCGGCACTGCCACCACCTCGATGGGCTTGGGTGGTTCCGGTAGGCGCTGAGCTTCCACCGGCTCGTCAAGGGCAATGGTGGGCGGCGCTTTACCCTGACTGGCGCAACCGGCCAGCATGGCCAGCAGGAGAGGGCAGGCGTAAAGGTAGGCAGAGGTCTTCATGGGGTCTTGGCTCCTTGCGTAGTGTCCAGTTCACGGCTCCACGACAGGCCGTTGACGTAGATGCCCAGGGGGTTGCGGCGCAGTTTTTCCTCGCTACGTGGAGGCTGCAGCACGATCGATATCACCGCGGTCCAGCGCTCCAGGCCCGCAGCCGCGCCATTCACATAGCGGCGCTCGTTCCAGCGCACCTGGAACGAGTTGTCACTGGCGCGCACGACACTGCTCAACTCGACGGTCACCGATTCCTTGCCGACTCGGGTAAAGGGATCGTTGGCGCGGGCATAGTCGTTGAGCGTCGCAGCGCCCCGGTCGGTGGTGTAGTGGTAGGCCTCCAGCCAGTTCTGCCGTACCACAACAGGGTCGATGGATAGCGAGCGCACCAGACCGATAAAGCGCGCCAGGTGGTGAGCCATCTGCGCATCGTTGGGTTGGTAGGTGCTGGCCGCCTCGCCAACGGCCCGCACCTGGCCGGAACTGTCGACCTCCACCACATAGGGCGTGACCATCGACTGGGCCGAACGCCAGACCAGACCACCAGCCATCAGCAAGGCCAGGCTCAGGCAGCCGAAGGCCATCAAGCGCCAGTTCTTCGCTTGCGCCAGGCTCGTGCCCATGCGTTGGTCCCATACCTGCGCTGCTGCTTGGTAGGGCGTTGCAGGTTGCGGGGTGTCGCTGTAGCGCACCTGAGGGCGTTTGAATCGCATCTTCGTTCTCCTTTACGAATTCGATGGGTCGCGCACCTGTGGTCCAGGAGCTGAACCGCCGGCATCACCACCACGCAGGGTGTGGGCAACGGTGGTGGCGGCATGGGTGAGTTGTTGCTTGCGCTGTAGGCGTTTGGCCCAGTCGGGTTGCTTGGCGGGCGCGCCTGGCGCGGCGCTCGCAGCGGAGGCGCTACCTGCTATAGATCCTGCTGGCTGGGCTCCCTGGGGCATGGGGGTGTTCGCCGTTTGTGCGCCGCCCATGGCCAGGCGTGCTGCGCCCGGAGCCATACGTGCGCCGGCCATCACGGCACCGCCGACACCTGTGGCAAGCGCCGCAGCTCCAGCCGCCATCCCCGCGGCGCCAAGGGCAGTGCCGGCAGCGGCTCCGGCACCCAGTTGCGGTGCACCGGAGACCAGGCCGGTGGCGATACCAGGGCCAAAAATGCCCAGGCCCAACAGCGCCAGGGCGGCGAGCATGACTACTAGCGCGTGATCGATGGAGGGCTTGTCCGTCAACGTCTGAAACTCAGCGAACAGACTGGAGCCGATGCCTACTATCACCGCCAGCACCAGCACCTTGATGCCAGAGGAAACCACATTGCCCAGCACCTTCTCAGCGAGAAAGGCGGTCTTGTTCCACAGCGCGAAGGGCACCAGGACGAAGCCGGCGAGGGTGGTCAACTTGAACTCGATCAGCGTGACGAACAGCTGGATGGCCAGGATAAAGAAGCTGATCACCACCACAGTCCAGGCCAGGAGCAGGACAACGATGGTGTCAAGGTTTCCGAAGACTTTGGGGAAGCCACTGAGATTGCTGATTTGCTCCAGCATTGGTCGGCCAGCTTCGATGCCGATGGACGCCAACCGTCCTGGCTGGAGAAACTCGGCTTGGGTCAGCGCGGAGCCTGAGGCAAGCAGGCCCAGCCCGGCGAAGGAGCGGAAGATGATCTCGGCCAGGGTATTGAAGTTGCCGATGATGAAGGCGAAGGCTCCGACATAGAGGGTCTTCTTGATCAGCTTGCTGATAACGTCTTCTCCGCCCATGGCCCAGAACAGGCCGGCCAGGGTCATGTCGATCACCACCAGCGTGAGGGTGAGAAAAGCCACCTCGCCGCCGAGCAGGCCAAAACCCGAGTCGATGTAGAGCGAGAACACATCGAGGAAATGATCGATCACGCTGACATCGTTCACTGCACGTCCTCCTCGAAACTCGCGGGAATGGCTGGCAGGCTTTCGGGAGTCTGGAACTCATCCGGCAGAGCGCAGCCAGAGTAAAAGCGCTCAAGCAGGGACGCCTGCTGCCTGGCTTCATCGGGTTTGCCGCCGCGGCCACAGGCAGCCAATACGAGCAGGACCGGTATCAGCAATGGAGCTTTCATCGCACCTACCCCCACTACCGGTAGAACTGCACGGGATGAGGGGTATAGGGCGTACCGCTGCCCATAAAGCGCCGCCGCAGTTCGCGGGCTTCCTCTACCGCCGCAGCCTGGCGCGCCAGTTCCAGGGCGATGGTGCGGTTCTGGGTGATCTGCAACTGCTGCGCCTGGATCGACTGCTTGGCCTGCAGGGCCAGCAGTTGGTTGGTGGCCTGGCTGGCCTGCAGTGCGCCGCTGGCCGACTGACTTCGGTTGACCAGGTCGGCCAGCACGCTCTCGTCCTGGGCCAGGTTCTGCGCTACCTGGGCTTGCATACGCATGGCGGTGTGCAGGCCATCAAGCCCCTGCTTCCAACGCGCGTGTGTGTCCTGTGCTATGCGCTCGTCACTGACGGAGCTGGTGTATTCGGCCGGATACAGACGGGTAAATTCCTGGTCCAGACGCTGTACGTCAAAAGCCAAACCTTGGGCCTCGGCCAGCAATCGTTCGGTGCTGGCCAGGGTCGTGCGCAAGCGATTGAGCACGTTGATGTCCAGGGTTTCCAGGTTGCGGGCCTGGTTCAGCAGCATCTGCGTTTCGTTCTGCAGTTGGCTGGCCTGGTTGTTGATCACCTCCAGGGTGCGCACCGCGGTCAGCATGTTTTGCACCAGGTTGGTCGGGTCGATGACGGTCATTGCGGTCGCCGGCTGGGCTACCAGCAAACCTAGGCTTAATAAGACGGCGATGGGCGTAAGGCGGGCGCGAGGCGTCATGGCAGTTGCTCCTTGCGTTGCGAGGTGTGGGTGGTAAGCAGGTCGGCGGCCCAGCCAAGCCGGCGATGACGTAGCCAGGCGGGGGCGAAGCCCGCGGCATCAGAGCCCTGCAGGATCTGGCTGATTTCGCGCTGCTCGGTTGGGCTCGCAGCGGCTGTGAAGGCCAGTGCCACCGGCCCCAGGTCAAGGTCGAACAGCCGGTTGCCGAGGCGCGACTGGTAGTAGTAGTCACGCTTGGGTGTGGCTTGGGCGATGATCTCGATCTGCCGGTGGTTGAGCCCGAAGCCCTGGTAGATGCCGCGTATCTGCGGCTCGCCGGCCTGAGGGTTGGGCAGGAAGATGCGGCTCGCGCAGCTCTCGATGATCGCGGCGGCGATGCTGGAGTTCTGGATGTCGGCGAGGGACTGGGTGGCAAAGATCACCGAGACATTCTTCTTGCGCAGGGTCTTGAGCCACTGGCGGATGCACGCGGCAAAAAGCGAGTCGTCGAGAAACAGCCAGGCCTCGTCAAGAATCAGCAGGGCAGGAGCCCCGTCGAAGCGCGCCTCGAAGCGGGCGAACAGGTAGCCGAGCACGGCCGCTACTGCCGCTTTGCTGTGCATCAGTTCTTCCATCTCGAAGCACTGCACGTCAGCTGTACCCAGGCGATCCGTGTCCGCGTCCAGCAGCCTGCCGTGAGCACCACCCAGCACATAGGGCTGCAGGGCCTGACGCAAGGTGTTGTCCTGCAGCAGCATGCACAGCCCTGTAAGCGTGCGCTGCGCCTCAGGCGCACCGGCCAGGCTAGTGAGGGCCGTCCAGAGGGCCGCTTTCTGGTCCGGGCCGACGGCTACACCCTCATGCAGCACACGGCCTTCCAGCCACTCGGCGGCCCAGGTGCGATAGCTGTCCTGATCGATGCGCGCCAAGGGCTGGAAGGCCAGGTCGCCATCACCGCCCAGCTCGTAATGCTCACCCGCTAATCCTAGGACCGTCGCACGCAGTGAGCGGCCCATGTCAAAGATGAACAGGCGTGAGCCGGGGTAGCGGCGAAACTGCAGGGCCAGGGTTGCCAGCAACACCGACTTACCCATGCCGGTCGGCCCCACCACCAGGGTGTGGCCGACGTCGCCGACGTGGGTGACCAGGCGGAAAGGCGTAGCCCCATCGGTACGGGTCACCACCAGCGGCGGGCCGTCGAGGTGGGCGTTGCGCGCAGGGCCAGCCCACACCGCTGACAGCGGCATCAGGTGCGCCAGGTTGAGTGAGGAGATGATCGGTTGGCGCACGTTGGCGTAGGCGTTGCCCGGAATGGACGATAGCCAGGCCTCCACCGCGTTGAGGCTTTCAGCGATGGTGACGAAGCCTCGGCCCTGAATCACCCGCTCGACCAGGCGCAGCTTCTCGTCGGTTACTCGTGCGTCGGCGTCGCTCACCGTAACGGTCACGGTCACATAGCCGAAGGCGACCTGATCGGCTCCGAGTTCCTGCAGGGCTGCATCGGCGTCGCTGGCCTTGTTCGAGGCATCGCTGTCGACCAGCGGGCTTTCCTGCTGAAACAGGGTCTCACGCAGCAGGGCCAGAACACCCTTGCGCTTGGCGAACCACTGCCGCCGTAGGCGCACCAGTTCCTTCTCCGCCTCGTCCTTGTCCATGCAGATGAAGCGGGTCGACCAGCGATAGGCGATACCCAGTCGGTTCAGGTCGTCCAGCAGGCCGGGCCAGGTTGAGGTTGGGAAACCACGCACCGAGACCACGCGCAGGTGCTCCTCGCCCAGTCTGGGTGCCAGACCAGTGCTCAGCGGGCAGTCGGCCAGCAGGGCGTCCAGGTGGAAGGGCACCTCGGGAACAGCAATGCGCTGCCTGTGGGTCGACACCGTGGCGTGCAGATACGTCAGCGTCTGGCTGTCTTCGAGCCAGGCGACTTCTGGCATCACCCCCACGAGCAGGTCGTGCAAGCGTGCCGTCTCCGCCATGAAGGCGACCAGTCTCTCGCGCCAGTCGACGCCGCGTTGCGGCTTGTGCTCGTAGAGCAACCCAGCAGCACGCGAGCGCGACTCCTCGTTTGGCAAGTACAGCAGCGTCAGGTGATAGGCGCTCTCGAAGTGGCTGCCTTGCGCCTCGAAGGCGGCGCGGCGCTCTTCGTCAACCAGCCAGGACAGCGGCTCGGGAAACGCGCTTGCCGGGTAGCCGGCCGCGGTCAGGCGTTCGGCCTCGATGAACAGAGCCCAGCCTGAACCCAGGCGGCGCAGGGCGTTATTCAGGCGCGCAGAGGTGGCCACCAATTCGCCCGCAGTGGCGCTGTCCAGGTCTGGCCCGCGAAAGCGCAGGGTGCGCTGAAACGAGCCGTCCTTGTTGAGTACGACCCCTGGGGCGACCAGCCCGGCCCAGGGCAACCAGTCGGCAAGTTGCGCAGGGCGCTGGCGGTATTCGGCTAGGTTCAGCATGGCGTCCCCCTCATACGTCAAGCAAGGGGCGATGTTTGATGTGCCGGGCGAAGACCTGCAGGAACTGCGGGTCCAGCCGTGCACCCCAGACGGCCAGCGAGTGGCCGACTAGCCAGAGCACCAAGCCCGGTATCCACAGTTGCAGGCCCAGCCCAACTACGGCGGCCAAGGTGCCGTTGAGAATGGCCACGTTGCGCGGCGCGCCGCCAAGCAGGATCGGCTCGGCCAGCGAGCGGTGCAGAGGCACCTCGAAGCCCGCGATGAAATCGCTATCAATAGTCATGCGATCAGCGCTCCGCCGGCAAAGCTGAAGAAGCTCAGGAAAAATGAAGACGCGGCGAAGGCAATGGATAGGCCGAAGACGATCTGGATCAGCTTGCGAAAGCCGCCACTGGTGTCGCCGAAGGCCAGGGTCAGGCCGGTGACAATAATGATTATCACCGCCATGATTCGCGCCACCGGGCCTTGCACCGAGTCGAGAATCGACTGCAGCGGTCCCTCCCAGGGCATCCCGGAGCCGGCTGCGAAAGCCGGCAAGGCAATGCCCAGCAAAAGCGCGCCCACTGCCAGCGTACGAGCAGTCAGTTGACGGTGGATGGGCAGGGCAAAGGATGCGGTCATTGCTGTTCTCCAGAGGCAGTGGGCAAGGCTTGAACGGTATCGATGGCTGCGAGCCGGTAGCCGTGTTCGTCGTGGCCGACGACGCGGGCGATTTGCTGGACATGGCGGGCGCGGCCGCGCCCGGCGAGAAAAACCACCAGGTTGACCGCCTCGGCGATCAACGCGCGAGGGGCGGTCATGGCGATCTCGAGAATCAGTTGCTCCAGGCGCAACAGGGCTCCATGGGCGGAGCCGGCGTGGACGGTGGCAATACCGCCTGGGTGGCCTGTGCCCCAGACTTTGACCAGGTCCAGCGCTTCGCCGCCCCGCACCTCGCCGACGACCACACGGTCGGGGCGCAGGCGCAGGGTGGTGCGTACCAGGTCGGCCATGGACACCACGCCGCTACGGGTTCGCAAGGCAACATGGTCATGTGCGCAGCACTGCAACTCGACCGTGTCCTCCAGCACCAGAACGCGGTCACCCGTACTGGACACTTCAGCGAGCAGGGCATTGGCCAGGGTGGTCTTGCCGGTGCTGGTTCCGCCGGCCACGAGGATGTTCTGCCGACTGTGTACTGCTTCTCGCAGGTAGTCGGCTTGCGGGGGAGTGAGAATGCCATCTGCCACGTATTGGGCCAGCCGTATCACGCTCATGGCGCGTTTACGCAGTGCGAAGGTCGGTCCAGATACGATGGGCGGAAGTAATCCTTCGAAGCGCTCGCCTGTTTCCGGCAGTTCGGCGCTTAGCAGCGGCTTGCCACGGTGCACCTCCGCACCGATGTGCGCGGCGACCAAGCGGATGATGCGTTCGCCGTCGTCGACTGAAAGCGTGCCCAGTATTGCCCGGCCGCTGGAGAGCCGGTCGAGCCAGAGCGCCCCGTCGGGGTTGAGCATGACCTCCACCACATCGGGGTCTTCCAGCGCCGCGGCGATCAGCGGGCCCATCGCCGTGCGCAGCATGCGGGTGCGGCGATCCAAGGCGGTAGCGGCCGCCGCCAGCGTTGTGTGCGGGGCTGCGGTCATGGCTGCTCTCCCGAACCTTGGGGGATGTCCAACCACTGGGCGTCAGGCTGGATCTCCTCCTGTACGTCCCTGACCAGGCTGCGTCCGCGCTGCAGGTGGCGGCCCAGTTGCTCGACGAACTGGGCGAAGCGCAGCTTGCCTTGAGCCCGTGCGGCGTCCTGGTGTGCCTCGGGCACTGGCGTGCTGACCGTCAGGTAGTAGCGCACATAGAGCGCCATGGTCTCGATCAGAATGTTCTGATCGCGCTCCAGTCGTTCGAACTGGCGAGACAATCGATCCAGGCGCTTGGCAATGGCCGCCTCACGCTGGTCACCGGAGTCCGGCGATAACCAGGAGGCGAGCGCTGCGGCAATGATCGAGGACTTCGACACACCTTTCTTGATCGCCAGTTCGTTCAGGCGCTTGGCGTGCTCCGGTTGGATGAACAGGTTCAGGCGGGCTCGGCTCATAGGGCTATTCCGTCGTCAGGGTCGAGGGCGGCCAGTCGAGCCGCGCGTTGCAGCCGCGGCTCGAGCTGGGAGGGGAAGGGCGCGGGAGCGTCGTCCTCGTCGAGGAGAAACAGATCGCTGGCCGGGTTATCGGGATCCGGCAGGTGATCGATTTCCGTCAGCTCGGGCTGGCGACGTGGGCCGCCGTCGTCGAGGCCTTCGCTGTTCTGGGTTTCTGCACGCGGGACGGAAACGGCTGTCGGCAGGGCCAGGGCACTCCAGTCATCTGCCCGGGTTGCTGGTGCATCGGCGTACCCGCCGGGCTGCAGTTGAGGGGCCGGCAGCACCCGGCGCTGGAAGTTGGCGTCGGCGAAGTAGCGCAGCTTCTTCGCCCGGATCGGTGCGTGGCCGGAGAGCATCACCACCGATTCGTCGGTAGGCAGTTGCATCACCTCGCCCGGCGTCAGCAGAGGGCGAGCGGTCTCCTGGCGCGACACCATCAGGTGCCCCAGCCAGGGAGCCAGCCGGTGGCCGGCATAGTTGCGCTGCGCGCGCAGCTCGGTGGCGGTACCGAGCGTCTCGGAGATGCGCTTGGCGGTGCGCTCATCGTTGGTGGCGAAGGTCACCCGCACATGGCAGTTGTCGAGGATCGAGTGGTTCTGGCCATAGGCCTTGTCGATCTGGTTGAGCGACTGTGAGATCAGAAAGGCGCGCAGCCCGTAGCCGGCCATAAAGGCCAGAGCCGACTCGAAGAAATCCAGCCGCCCCAGCGCGGGGAACTCGTCGAGCATCAGCAGCAGCTTGTGCCTACGTTCGATGCCGTCGGCACCGTCCAGGGATTCGGTCAGGCGACGCCCGACCTGATTGAGGATCAGGCGGATGAGTGGCTTGGTGCGGCTGATGTCGGAGGGCGGCACCACCAGGTACAGCGAGACAGGGTGTTTGGCCGAGATCAGGTCGGCGATGCGCCAGTCGCAGCGCGCGGTCACGCTGGCCACTGTGGGGTCGCGGTACAGGCCTAGGAAGGACATGGCCGTGGACAGCACACCCGAGCGTTCGTTTTCGCTCTTGTTGAGTACCTCGCGAGCAGCGGAGGCCACTACCGGGTGAGGCGCCTTGCCGAGATGAGGCGTGGTCATCATCCGGTGCAGGGTCAGCTCAAAGGTGCAGGCCGGGTCTGAGAGGAAATTGGCGACCCCGCGCAGGGTCTTGTCATCGCTGGCATACAGCACGTGCAGGATGGCACCGACCAGCAGTGCATGGCTGGTCTTCTCCCAGTGATTACGTTTTTCCAGGGCACCTTCCGGGTCGACCAGAATGTCGGCGATGTTTTGTACGTCGCGCACCTCATGGGTGCCGCGGCGTACTTCCAGCAATGGGTTGTAGGCTGCCGAAGCCGGGTCGGTAGGGTTGAACAGCAGACAGTGCGAGAAGCGTGAGCGCCAGCCAGCGGTCAGGCTCCAGTTCTCGCCCTTGATGTCGTGGATAACCGCAGAGGCCGGCCAGGAGAGCAGGGTGGGCACCACCAGACCAACGCCCTTGCCCGAGCGTGTTGGTGCGAATGCCAGAACATGTTCGGGGCCTTCATGGCGCAGGTACTGCTCATCAAAGAGACCGAGCAAAACGCCTGCCGCTCCAGTCAGCCCGGCCTTGCGCACCTCGTCCGTATCGGCCCAGCGCGCCGAGCCGTAGGTGGTGACTCTCCGTGCCTGACGGGCGCGCCAGATGGCCATGCCGATTGCCACCAGCACTGCCACAAGGCTGCTTCCCGCCGCGATGGTCCCGCCGAAGTTGAAGATGTCAGGCGCATAGGCATCGAAGAAGAACCACCACTCGAACAGCCGCCAGGGGTGGTAGACCGGCGTGCCCAGCATCTCGAACCAAGGTGACCCCAGGCGTGCCTGATAGCCGAGCGCCGCAGCCGTCCACTGGGTAGCGGTCCATACACCTGACAGGGTGACGGCCAAAACCGCCAGCACATGGCCGTACAGCACTGTTGTCGCTTGCATCCCTGAACCCAACCTCTCCGGCAAAATGCACGGCACGCAGATGTGCCGCGTGCGAGAGATTCGGCAAAGGTGGAGAAGGGGTCAAAGACCGTTTGGGTGGGTAATCTTGTGCAGGCAGGCAACAGTTCCGGCTATGGTATGGAGCAGAGGAGAACTGCAGCGCAGGGCGTAGAGAGTATGCTCATCTTGAGTAAACAATTTAGTGGTGGAGCACTGCCGAAAATACCCATCTAGTATTTAGCCGCGAGGGATGAACGGCAGGATCGCCCAGAAACGGTCAGTCGCGATAGGCAGCTACCGGCCAAAAGCGGTCAGTCGTGACAGACAGTAATCTGTCCAATTGCGGACGATCGGTACATAAAACGCAGCCGGGGGATTCCGTGTGACAAAGGTTCACATAAGGGTAACAAAAACGTAACGCAGCAAGCCCAGTCTGCTGGGACACAACGATCTTCGTTGTGTGCTCATATTTTTGCCGACCATTGGTTGGCATTTTTTTTGCGTGATTGAACGCCATGGAAAGGCCAGCATCTTTGAAACACTCGCACAGAGGGGAGCGGTCATGGATATTACAGCTGGGAAATTGTTGCAGGGCGATAGTGAGGTCTGGCGGGTGACTGCTGACAGCATGGCCTTCTCGTTTTCCTGTCAAGCTTCGGCTTTGACGTTTGCCGCCAAACTCAAAGAGCGGATCGATGCACCCCATAGTCTGCCAAATGAAAAACCGGCGCGCTCTAATCAGGAGTCGTCCGCCAATCCTTAGGAATTGCTTTGAACGCTGATCAGCCCTTGTTCTTCACCAGCGAGAACATCCGCACCCGGTCGTTGATTTCCTGGAATGTATGACGAAAGGCATCCGGTTGTTCGCTGATGCACGGGTCGGCGAAGTTCCAGACCAGCACCTGTTCTGAACTGGGCAGCAGTTGCTCCTCGTCGGAGGACTTGTCGCACAGGTCGATCAGGTAGTCGAAGTGTTGGCCACTGAACTCATCAATGGATTTGCTACGCAGGTCAGCAGCGGAAACATCTGCACGTTCCAACGCGGTGATGGCCCGTGGGTCGATCTGTCCAGGCTGAAGACCACCGCTGTGGGCCTCGAAGTGCTCGCTGTCGAGGTGACGCAGCAATGCTTCTGCCATAGGCGAACGCGCGTCGTTAGCAGTACAGATGAAAAGGATACGTAGCTTGTCGCTCATACCTATCTCCAATGGCTTACTAGCATGCGCCTAGACGATAGACCAATTTTGCCAATACGAGTGCTCGTGTGCGGGACCGTTAGTCTTGGACTTGTTCGCCGAAATAAAGAGGCCCGCCAGCACAAGCAGCCTGCTCTCGGCCTCTTCTAGCGCCTTGACCGCCTCGCTTTGCCACTGCTGCCGGAGCGGTTCAAGATCTGACTCCTGACAAGCCCGGAGTGACCACTGATAGCGGTCATGCCAGGCACCAAGGGACGATTGCACGGCTTTCAGAACGCTAACCGCCTCCGGCGATATAGGCGAGTGCTGCGGGTAAGCGTCAGCAGCGTAACGGTTGCGTTTGACCAGCAGCCTGATGCGATGTGGGTCGTGTTGCATGTTGGTCAGCGCTTCTTGCAGACGCACCATCTGCTTGCGCAGCCGTTTGCGAAGTAGCTTGTCCAACTTGCGCAGCTCGCCCTCCCGTTCAGCTGCGCGAGCGACCTCCGGCCATGCGTCCAGCCGGGCGAATAGCTCTCGCAACTCTGTACTTTGCAGAATCTCAACGTAGTGGGATGCCAGCATGGCCTCGCGGGTGCTGGCCGGCCCGCTTAGACCGCGTTTGCGCAACTCGTCAGCCAACACCTCCAGGTCACGGACCGGAGTGGTCAGCTGTCCGACTGCGGCGGCGGCTTCGTCCAACGCTTCCACACCGTCTCTGCCACGCAGGGGGTTGAGCAGGCTCCGCAGACGCCGCACATTGATGCGTAAGTCATGCAGGGCTTCAGCATCGGTTCTACCATCGAGGCGTGCGCAAGCGTGGTAGAGGCTAATTTCGATCTGAAAAACATGAGCAACGACCGCGTCGACTATTGACATCTTTCCCTCATGCATGGAGTGGGGTCAGGTTGAAAGAGCCAAGGCTCACACCAAATAGTGAGGCACCTGGAAGCATAGCTATCGAACTGCGAGAGGCTAGCTCAACTCTCTAATAGTTGGAACAATGCCTGAAACTGTTGCGTCAGCTTATGCCTCGGGTCTAGATAAACCAGCGGCTTGCAGGCATGGTGCGACTCGCGCATCTTCACCGAACTCATCAAGTAGGCCGGTAGCAATGGCAGTCCTTCCAAAGCCAGTTCATCGAGCAACTGCCGAGGCAGTGATGCATGGGATTGGAACTGGTTGACCACGATGCCTTCGAGTCTCAAGTTCTCATTATGGTCTGCCTGGATTTCCTCAATTTCACCGAGTACGGCGTAAAGAGTCTGGCGGGAAAAGCTGTCGCAGTCGAAGGGGATCAGGCAGCGATCCGCTGCGATTAAGGCTGAAAGGCTGTAGAAATTGAGCCCTGGCGGGGTGTCTAGATATATCCGCTCATAGTCCGAATCCAGCTGGTTCAGTAACTTGCCCAGTTTCTGCACCTTGTAGCGTGCTTCGAGTTTGGATTGCAGCTCGCGCAGCTCCGCCGATGCGGCAATCAGATGGAGATTTGCGAAAGGGGTTTCATGAATGTGGGCGCGGGGTTTCTTCTGCGTCGGCCCTGATGAAAGCGTTTGTTTGAAGAAGTCGGCTATGCCACTAGGCACCGCATCGCCAGTAAGGCCAGTCAGATACTGGGTAGAGTTGGCCTGAGCATCCAGATCGACCAACAAGGTTCGGTAACCTTCTGTCGCACTGATTGCCGCCAGGTTGCAGGCAATACTGGATTTGCCTACGCCCCCTTTTTGGTTGAACACCACGCGCCGCATAGATCCCTCCCGTCACAGCTAAGATTCAGTTTAACTGACCCTGAACTCTTCAGGCGTGACAAGCTGAAATCAAAACGACATGTGGCGGCTCTACAGTGCACGCTTGATTTTAGGAGGAGCACTCTCGTGAGCCGTACAACACGAAATATCTGCAAAACGCTCGACCAAGTGGCCTCCAACAATGAGGCTGCCGCAGTAGCCGTAATGCGCGCAGCCGAGAGAATTGGCGACGATGTGCTTAAGCAACAACTCTTCAATGTGATCCATCGCATGAACCTGGATGCTTTTCAACTGCGTGTAGCCCGTGATGACATTGCCGGCCAAGAGCTTAAGCGTGCCTGATATCGCTAAGTGAGCGACAGCCTGTCGGTTCCTTATGCCTGTCTTGGGCCAGAAGCGGGCTGAGTCCCTTCCTTGTCCTCCCGCACGGGGCTAGGAGGGCATATCAAGTGCGCCATAGTCACCAATAACCATCAGCTCTGAAATAAGGGAAAGCTTGTCCGGCAGGCGCGCTGCGCTGAGTTGAGATAAAAGGTTAGCAGTCTCGAATTCAAGCTCAGCGGATGTCATCGGAGTGTCATGGTTCCAGTGGCAAGATCCCTTCCTTTCCTACTTTTTAGGGTCTCGCAGACGAAGTGCTCTCGGCTCGTGAACTCAAAAGGAATTCAGCATGAAGGGTGACGCTTCGCTGTTTGCTGCCATTGATCTGGGTTCCAACGCGTTTCGGATGATGATTGGCCAACAGGTCAAGCGGAACCAACGGCTGGTTATTCAGGAAGTGAAAACCTTTCGCGAGCCGGTGCGCCTTGCCGAAGGTTTTCAAGGTAAAGCATTAGATGGTTTGGCGTTGGAGCGGGGTTGGCTCGCCTTGCAGCGATTCGGCAAGCAGCTTCGTAACTTCGAGGCTGGCCGTGTTCGTGCGGTGGCCACCAGCGCAGTCCGTGAGGCCAATAATTGCGACGTGTTTCTTGCGGGTGCTGAACAACGCCTGGGGTTTCGTATCGATGTGATTTCTGGGCGTGAGGAAGCCAAACTCGTCTATGCGGGTGTGGCCCACACAATGCCAAGTGCGCAAGCCGTTCGACTGGTCGTTGATATTGGTGGCGGGTCTACCGAACTCATTGTGGGGCAGGGTGATCGTCCGCTGTTGACTGAAAGCATAGCGATCGGCAGTGGCAGTTTCAGCAAGCGCTACTTTGTCGGTGGCTATATTGACAGCCGCTCTCTCCAAGAGGCCGAACGAATCGCCAGCGAGAAAATTGAAAAAGTTGCCTACCGCTATCGAAAATTGGGCTGGGAGCAAGCCATCGGCTCTTCCGGCACGGCAAGGATGTTGGCAAAGGTTCTCAAAGCCAATGGCCTGAATGCCTATGGTCAAGACGGCATTACCTATGCGGGCTTGTTGCGCTTGTCCATTTGTTTGCTAGAGGCCGGTCACGTCAAGCAGTTGAAACTGGCTGGCCTGCAACCCCAACGATTAAGTACTTTGCCGGGTGGGCTGGCGGTAATGCTCGCTGCTTTCAAAGTGTTAGGCATCGAAGAGATGATCCCCTCCGAGCCAGGTTTGAGAATGGGGGTACTCCACGGCCTGATGCGGATGCCTGGCTCATCGTAAAGGAAAGATTGCAGATGGAGGGCTGCGGTTGTGCGGTCCTCCCATGATTTT
The DNA here is from genome assembly GCA_030656145.1 of Pseudomonas sp. Taxonomy (GTDB): domain Bacteria; phylum Pseudomonadota; class Gammaproteobacteria; order Pseudomonadales; family Pseudomonadaceae; genus Aquipseudomonas. Next base: position 25,277 of record JAUSOF010000083.1, on the reverse strand, counting down.
TGCTTTTACTGACCGACCCACAGCTGCCGTTCGCAACAGACAGAAAACGGCCCGAAGCCGCCAGTGGGGATTGACAGAAACCAGCCAAAAGCTGTCACTTACATCAAAAGGATTTCGAGCCAAAGTAGCTGCGAGGTGAACGTTAAGAATGACTCTGGCCCCCGGTTTCAGGCTAGTTGTCAGCCTGAGCTGATTTATCAAAACGGTAGATCGGGGGCTTTCCTCATCACTGCCCTGGGCCTGGCTAAAGGCCAGTGCCTGTTCACGGGCCTCGGTATGCTGCCTCAGTTGTTCCAGTACACGAATCTGCCGCCAGCGGGCGCGACTAGCTACTGCACAGATAGGGGTTACCTGAACTGAACTCCTGCAGCGGCCGCACAATGTCCGAAAGGACCGCTCCTTGTTCAACGCTGAGGCGCAACTGGCGCAGGTGCAGGGAATTCTCAAGGTCCTAACGGCACTGGAAATCCCGTGACTCCGGGCCTATGTCCACCGATTCGTAGCATTAGATGCCCAGGTCTGCCAGTACGAACTCGGACCAGTCCTGGGCCAGATTGCCGAAGAGTATCAGGCGCAGGCGGTCACACAGCTCGTCCATCATAAGGCTCAGTAACTGATCATCCAGCCCAGGGCACCAGTCCCTGACGGTCTGGGCGGGTAAGCCTGAGCGCGCAGTTGTTCGAGCAGCTCGGCCTTTTTCTGCGCGGCGCGGTGGTCGGTGACCGGCAGATGGGCCAGTACCTCATCCTTGCGCAGCAGTTCGGCAATCTCATCGACTGCCAGCGCCGCATGCTCGGTAATCCGGCCATGTTCTAGCAGTGGACTAGCGGTCAGGCAGTAGTCGATTTCCGAGTATTCGAGCTTGCTCAGGCGGAAGTGACAGCCCTTGCGCATGATCATGCGCACCAGCAGAGCTTGATACTGCCAGCCCAGGGTGCTGAAGGTGTCGAGAAAGGCCTGCTCTTCATCCGACAGCAAATCGGCATAGCGCTCAGCCACCCAGGCGAGATCAGTGCGGAAATTGCTGGGGTAGTAAAGCTCAAGGGGGAGAGGGGCGGACATGGTGATAATCACTGTATTCTTGTACAGGATTGTCCGCCCTACAGCATCTATGGGTAACCGTTTAGGCGTTCAGGCCAGGGCAAACCTTGGGCACAGTCTGAGATAGGCCGGTTGCATGCGGGTAATTGGGAAACTGAAATCCTGACAGAAAGGTCTATATTCATTCGCCCAGACGACCTGCCACAATCAGTACAAAACCTACAACGAGTCGCGTTTCGCATGAAGAGTATTGCTAGTTACATTGAGCCCAGCGTGATTGCCCAGGCACTGGATCAGTCAGTCAATGCCGTCTTGCTGACCGATGCACACACGGGCGAGGGTGGGCACCATATCGTGTATGCCAATGCCGCGTTTTTGCGCATGACCGGCTACGACGAAGAAGAAATTCTGGGACAGAATCCGCGCATCCTTCAGGGGCCGGATACGTGCCGCGAGGTCATCAGGCGCCTTCGCCAGTGCCTGGCAGATGGCACATTCTTTCAAGGTTCGACCATCAACTATCGCAAGGACGGTCGCCCTTATGTTGTCGAGTGGAATATTTCGCCTGTGCGCAGTGCGTCCGGTGAGATTACCCATTTTCTTTCATTGCAGCAGGACATCAGCAGCCTGATCGCCGCACAAAAGACCACCCAGTTGTTCGCCCATGTACTTAACGCCACGGATGATGGCGTCGTCATCACGGACAGCCGTGGCATCATTGAGTTTGTTAACAAGGGTTTTGAAAAAATCACCGGGTATGGGCTGACTGAGGTGCTCGGTCGCAATCCCAGCATGCTCAAGTCCGGGGAGCAGAATGCCGAGTTCTACACGGAGATGTGGAACACCCTGAAGCAGGGGCATTCCTACAAGGGCACCTTTGTGAACCGGGGCAAGAATAACCAGCTGATCTACTGTGACGAGACCATCACCCCGCTCATGGATGAGAACGATGCCATCACCCATTACGTCAGCATCTTTCGTGACCTGACCACTAGGGTTCTGGAAGAGCAGATGTTTCGCGAGATGGTGCGTTTTGACGGCCTGACTGGGGCGCTGACCCGGACGGCTGGTGAGCTGGCACTGGAGAATGCCTTTATGCAGTCCCGCGGCAGCAAACTGCCCATGTCGATTGCCCTGGCAGATATCGATCATTTCAAACAGGTCAACGACCAGTGGGGCCACAGCACGGGCGACGCGGTACTCAACACGGTTTCAAGCAGCCTGATTGCCGCGCTCAGGGCTAACGACAGTGTCATCCGCTGGGGCGGTGAGGAGTTTCTGCTGATCTTTGGTGGCTGTGACCTGAGTCATGCCCTGTTGCTGGCCGAGCGCTGTCGCAAGGCCATACAGGACAGTCGGCACGAGGATGTCGGTGCAGTCACACTGTCGATTGGTTTGGGCGAACTGCAGCCGGATGAGGCGCTGGCGGATCTGATCGATCGTGTCGACCAGGCCCTTTATCGGGCGAAAAAGGCAGGTCGCAATCAGACGCAGGTATCAAGCGTTGCAGAGCCGCCTGTCCTGGGGTCGGCATTCGTATGAGTGCAGCCTTGCCCCATGGTCGGGGCAAGGCTGCAGCATTCTCAGTTGCCGCGATAGGTTGAAAAGCCGTAGGGGCTCAACAGAAGCGGGATGTGGTAGTGAGGCACGCTGCCATCGGCTTCGAAAATCACCGGCACTTCAGGAAAGAAAGTGGCCGACTGATGCTTCTTGAACCAGTCACCGGTCTTGAAGGTGACACGGTAGGTGCCTTTCTCCAGTGTTTTGCCCTCCGGGTACAGCGCGGTGATGCGCCCCTGCTCATTGGTCGTGCCGCTGTTGAGCGTGCTCCAGTCCTGACCGTTCTGTTTTTCCAGGGTAACGCTCACTTCGGGTGAAGGCAGGCCATCCTGCAGATTCAGCACGTGCACGCTCAGGGGGTTGCCTGCGGCAAATGTAGCCGAGGTGAGTCCGCCCAGTACGGCAGCGGCAATCAGATTTTTCAGCATGGTCATGGTCTTCTCCAGGTTATTTGTCGTTGGGTAAAACTTTTGCGATGGCCTTCAGGGCGCAGCCCTCGTCGATCTGGGCGCCACCGGCGCCGGCAACACCGATGGCGCCGATCACCTGATCGCCAATCCGCAGTGGCACGCCACCACCCAAAAGCAGCAGCTCATCAAGGGTGTTGAGGTTTTCGGCGTCCGGGTTGCTGCGTGCCCGTTCTGCCAGCAGGCCGGTTGCAGTCTTGGTCGATAGGGCGGTATAGGCCTTGCGCTGCGCTGCCAGGGTGTTGTGCGGACCGACATTGTCGTCGCGCTGCACTGCGACCAGATTGCCGCCGCGGTCTACCACTGCTGCGACCCCTGTCCGCCCTTCGGCGTGGCAGGCGGCCAGAGTCGCTTCCAGCAGTTGATTGGCCATGGTCAGGGTGACATCCGCACGCTGGACTACGGCTGCGGTCTCGGCAAATACGCCGCTCGAACCCAGCGCCAGTGCAAGCAGAGGCAACGTGAATGTTGTTCGGATAAGCATGGTTCCTCCCGTTCAAAGCTCGGTTGAGCAGTTGCCGGCCATACTGCACAGGCAATGCGCTCAGACTGATTGCCTGCGCATTACCAATTTGTAATGGGACGAAAGTGGTTATGGGCCTAGGCTATGCATCTGCGCTGGAGGACAAGATGCGTATCCTGGTTGTGGAAGATGAGGCGAAGACAGCGGATTACCTGCACAAGGGGCTGAGTGAGTCCGGCTATCTGGTCGAAGTTGCTCTCAATGGCATGGACGGTCAGCACCTGGTGCAGGAGAGCGAGTTTGATCTGATCATCCTCGACGTCATGCTGCCCGGGCTGGACGGCTGGCAGTTGCTGCAAATCATCCGGCGCAAATGGCAAACCCCCGTGCTCTTTCTGACTGCCCGCGATGCCGTCGAAGATCGCGTCAAGGGGCTGGAGCTGGGGGCGGACGACTATCTGGTCAAACCCTTCTCCTACGCCGAACTGCTTGCCCGTGTCCGGACCTTGCTGCGCCGAGGGCCGCCCCGAGAAGTGGAGCAGTTTGTGGTCGCCGATCTGCATGTGGATTTGCTCAAGCGTAAGGTCACCCGCGCTGGCGAGCGCCTGAACCTCACCAACAAGGAGTTTGCGCTGCTGCATCTTTTGCTCAGTCGCGAAGGTGAGGTGCTGTCACGGACGCTGATAGCTTCCCACGTCTGGCAGATGAATTTTGACAGCGACACCAATGTGGTAGATGTGGCCGTCCGGCGCCTGCGGGCCAAGGTTGATGACCCTTTTTCGCTCAAGCTGATTCATACCGTGCGTGGTATGGGCTACATGCTGGATGCGCACCCATGAGTCTGTGGCCGCGTACACTGAGCCTGCGCCTGGCACTGATGTTTGCCATGGTCAGCGTCTTGCTGCTGGGGGCAGTGGGGCTCTACCTGTACCAGTCACTGCAGCGCGAAATCGCCTGGCGCGATGACCAGGCGTTGCTCGGGCGTCTGCAGCGCATGCAAACGCTGATCGATGAAAGCATCGACATCGAGGCACTGCGCATGCGACCTCAGCTCTATGACAACATGCTGGGCAATCGTGACAACCTGCTTTGGATCGTCGATGGCGGCGGACAGTTGCTGATCGAGATAAACCCGCTCGCCCTGCCTCTGCCGAACCTGCCGGCGGCACCGGCACCGAGTCTGGCCGATAGCCTGGAAAGCCCATCACTGCGCCTGGCCTGGCTTGATGTAGCCAGCCCGCAGCGCCAGCTGCGCCTGATCGCCGGCAAGCATGTCTCTGAGCGTGAGCAGATGCTCGGGGTCTATCGCCTAAAGGTTGTGCTGGCTGTGACGGCAGGGACATTGCTGGCTTTCCTGCTTGGCTGGCTGGTGAGTCAGCGTGGGTTAAGACCCGTACGCCAGCTCGCGCTGCGTGCAGCCACCATTGATACGCAGCATATGCATGTGCGTCTAAATGAGTTCAGGGAGGTCGCCGAGTTGAGCCGGCTGAGTCAGGCCCTCAATCAGATGCTGGCGCGCCTGGAGCATGGTTTCACCCAGCTTTCGCGCTTCTCTGAAGACCTGGCGCACGAGATGCGCACCCCTCTGAGCAACCTGATGGGGCTGACTCAGCATGCACTTGGCCGCAGTCGCTCGCTCGAGGAGTACCAGAACCTGCTGGTGTCCAATCAGGAAGAATACGAGCGCCTGGCCCGGATGATCGACAGCATGCTGTTCCTGGCTCGTACCGAACAGCCCAATGCCCTGATCAGACGTGAAACCATTGAACTGCACGCGATGGTTGAGCAGCTCTGCGAATACTTCGAGGGCATGGGCCAGGAACGCGGCCTTGCGCTGATCAACATGACGAGCGGTAAGCTGGATGCCGACCCGGACTTGCTGCGTCGGGCGCTGGCCAATCTGCTGGCCAATGCGCTGCGTTATGCGACCCCTGATACGCAAGTGACCATCCACTCGGTGAGCAAGGCTGATGGGTTTGAGATCAGCGTACATAACCAGGGGGAGGCGATTGCAGCTGAAAACCTGCCGCATCTTTTCGAGCGGTTTTACCGATGCGACCCTTCACGCAACCAGCCCGATGATTCCGGCGGCCTTGGCCTGGCGATAGTGCGGTCGATCATGCTGGCCCATGGAGGAAAGGTCAGTGTCAGCAGCGACCAGATGGGGACAAGGTTCAGCCTGCTCTTTACATCTCCTGCTTTGCGCAGAACCCAATGAGGTGTTCCCTAAAGCAGCCAGTCGCTTTCTTTACCCCGCAATCAGAGTGGCATTTTCTTCTGAGCTGCTGCTATGAGCTGAACAGCTTATTTGGCAGAGAACTCGAATTCCGTACCATCCTCGTCATCGAATTTCACTACAGAACCTACTGACGTAACCCCTGCGCTGCCTTGGCCTCGAGGTATATACCGCGAAAAAGGGAAAAGGGGATTTAATTCCCCAGTCGATTTTGACGCTCGGTGGCTTTTTTCAGAACGCGCTCATACACACGCTTCTTCTCGCCAGAAGAAGCGTTACGAATGAAATCAGCACAGGGGGTGGAGGTGACAGTCTTAGCTTTTGTGATGCCGAACATATTAGGTCTCGCTCAACTTGAGCATCCTTTCTAGGGATGCACGATCATCTTTTTCAGGGCCACATGATTGCCAATTTGGTCGATGTCCGCATCGTGTGAGCGGTGTGCCCCGTCATTTTACTTCTGTAGCAGATCGACCTGGATGGCCTTGCCGAACTGCCGTTTAAAGCCGTTGCCCACGTCACGGACGACAAAGTACTGCTGGATGAAATACTCAGGTCAGAAGCGCCGTACTTCAGCCCAGAAAATCCCTTTTCATTACTCGCTGATACCAGAAATAGGGCCTGATTAATCCTTGGCACTTCAGTGACCCAATATGGCCGATGCCAGCCTGATCCAAAAGCCGCTTAATATGGCCGCAAGCGGTGTTGGCCAGGCTGGCCATGATTGACACCCCGGCCTTCTAATTGCGTTGGCTGCTACCAGAAGGCTTGGCTTTGTAGAACTCAACAGGGTGTGGGGTGTAAGGCGTGCCCTTGCCCATGAAGCGTATCCGCTGCGCTTTGGTCACGGCATTGCACTGGGCGTTACCCAGTTTGTCCCAGTTGTCTCTGCACTGGAGTCCTAACTCTTCCAGTCTTTCGGGATTTTCGGCAAGCATTTCGGCCGACTCGAAGGGCATTGGCTTCTCGCACGCGGTCAGCAGCAATGCCGCCATCAGTAGCAATGGAGTCCTGTTCATCAGGCGATATCCTCTCGTTGGGTTTGGGTGGGTAACAAGGCTGGGTCTACGGCGGGGCGTATTCTGTCGATGAACCTGCGTAGCTGTTCAGAAGGCTCCGTCTCGCGCTGTATCAGGTAGGTGGTCAGAGTCGTGGGGCTGCCTTCCAATTGGCGGGCCACTACGTCGGGGTTGTTGAGTTCAGTGATCCGAGCAAGGCTGGAGAAGCCAAGGCCGTAGCCCGCGGCCACCAGCGCCATCATCAGGTTCAATGTCGGTACCCGGTCGGCGATGGTCAGCCGCGTATCCACGGTGCTTAATACCCGCTGCAACTGTTGCCAGAAGCCTTCGCAGACTTGCGGATCACAGAGCACCAGGGGATAGCGCACCACTTCGTCGAGCGGTACGCGCCGGTAGGTCAGCAGGGGATGGCGTGCAGGTACCGCCACTACCAGTGGATCGAACCAGACCGGCTCCGCCACGAACCCCTCGTTAACGTCGTCAGACTGGGCAAAGCCGATATCGAACAGGTCGTCATTCAGCCCTCTGACCTGCTCGGTGAAGGTGACCTCCGACAGGCAGATCTCGACCTCCGGCTCCTGCTCGCGGCACTGGGCGAGCAGGGTGGCCAGGCGTGATTGCGGTATGCCGTCGGATAGTGCGACACGCAGGCGTCCGCGGTATCCGGCTGCGGCGCTCTTGACGCTGGCCTTGGCTTGGTCGACGACAGCGAACACCCGCCGGGCCTCTTCCAGCAACACCTCGCCGGCCCACGTCAGCCGTGTGCGACGCGTCGTGCGTTCGAACAGCTGCACTCCTAGGCGATACTCCAGCTCCTTGATGATCCGGGAGAGGGGCGATTGCTCGATATGCAGACGTACGGCTGCACGTGCGAAGTGCAGTTCCTCTGCAACGGCGATGAAACAGCGAAGGTGGCGCAACTCCATGGCCTTTCCTCCTGCCTTTGAATCAGTTGTAGGGTTCGGTTTGTACGTCGCCGGTCCAGCTTGGTTGGCGACGCAAGTTGACGATCTGTAGCAGGGCGCCCAGTGCAGCCACGCCACCGGCGCTGGTCGCCAGTGTCCAGGTGGGCATCTGTAGGAGCAGCACGAAGCCACCTGCCGCCGCGCCTATGGCACTGCCCAGGTAGAGGGCCGATTCGTTCAGCGCGATGGCCAGGTTGCCGTCACCCTGGGCCTGGCGCGCCAGGATCAACTCGTTGTTCTGCGGCACTTGCAGTGCCCAGCCAACAGCGCCCCAGAGAACGATGGGCAGCATGACCAGCCAGGTGCTGAGCGCGGCCGAGAGCGGCAGCACGAACAGCGATACGGCGAGGATCAGCATGATGGCGAAGGTCAGGGTTGGGCCCTTGATACGATCTACCAGCGGACCGATCAGAAAACTGCCCAGTACGCCGCCGATACCCCATACCCAGAGGTAGGGGGTTACCGAGCGCACCGCGCCATAGGCTGGATCAGCCAGCAGTGGGGCAATGAAGGTGTACATGCCCAGGCTGGCGATGGCCGCGAGCAGGGACACCAGCAGGATGACCAGTACATGGCCGTCGCCGAGGATCGCCAGCTTCTGGCCCAGTGTGGTGGCAGTGGCCGCCGGCAGAGCTGGAAGTTTCAGCAACAAGCCGAAGAACGCAACCAGACCGAGTAGGGTGACCACCCACAGGGCTGACTGCCAGCCCATCTGTTCGGCGACGAACAGGCTAAGTGGCACGCCCAGCACCACGCCACTGGCCATGCCGCCCATGATGATGGCGATGGCTTTGCCTCGACGTTCCGGAGTGGACACCGCCGCCGAGGCGCCGATGCCCATGGCCAGGTACACGCCGGCACCGATACCGGCGATCGCTCGCCAGATCATCAGCACGGTGAAGTCCTTGGCCAGCGCGCTGGCGGCGTTGGCGATGACGAACAGGCCCAGAGCCAGCAGCAGGCCGGTGCGCTGACGATGCGCCGGGGTCAGGGCGACGAAGATCGGGGAACCCAGGCCGTAGGCCAGGGTGAAGGCGGTGACCAACTGGGCGGCGACCGCGACTGACACTGAGAACGACGCCTCGATCATCGGGATCAGCCCGGCGGTGACATAGGAGGCCATGCCGAGGGCGAAGGCTCCTAGCGCTATCAGGTAGATGGGCGACTGGTTGTGTGTGTGCATGCTCAGGCTCGCTTGCGCTCTAGTGGAGGCGCGTAGGTGGTACAGCTGAGGGATGCGGCCCCGAACCGGGGCCACATCCGGTTCGGGGCTAGAGGTCGAGGCTGACGTCGTACTCCTTCAGCCAGGTGTTGAGGCCGACAGCCAGCTCCATACCCATGCGTTCGTACATGGGCGAGACAGTGCCTAGCGGTTTGTCCAGGGCGTCCTTGATCCGGCTGGCGTCGAGCAGCGGTGTGACCGGCGCATTACGATCGGCGTGGATCTCCGCCAGCGCATTGCGCAGCGCCTGCTCGTAGGCGGGATCCTGGGTCGAGGGGTAGGGGCTTTTGACCCGCTCGGAGATCGACTCCGGCAGCAGGTCGCGAGTCGCCGCGCGCAGGATGCTTTTCTCCCGGCCGTCGAAGGCCTTCATCGCCCAAGGAATGTTGAAGGCGTACTCCACCAGGCGGTGGTCGCAGAACGGCACCCGCACCTCGAGGCCAACGGCCATGCTCATGCGGTCCTTGCGATCCAGCAGGGTCTGCACGAAGCGGGTCAGGTTGACGTAGCTCATCTGCCGCATGCGCAGGTCCTGCGCGCGCTCACCTGGCAGCACCGGCGTCTCGGCGATGGCCTGGGCGTAGCTGTCGCGCAGGAAGCTGTGCATGTCCAACTGAGCCAGCAGGCCCTGGTCGAACAGTGGCTTGCCGTCGAAGTACTTGCCGGTGACCGAGGTCAGCCAGGGGAAGGTGTTGGCCTGGATCGCCTCTGGGTCGTGGAACCAGCGGTAGCCGCCGAACACCTCGTCCGCGCTCTCGCCGGACAGCGCCACCGTCGAGTGCTTGCGCACCTCCTGGAACAGGCGGTAGAGCGACGGCCACATGTCGCCCCAGAACGCTGGCGGCAGGTCGAGGGCGCGAACGACCTTAGCGCGCAGAACTGGATCAGCCAGCTCGCGGCTGTCGAGCACGATCTCCTGGTGGCTGGAGCGGATCTTCTCCACCAGGTCGCGGACGAAGGGGGCATCGGGTGTGCCACGCACGGCATCGCCGGTAAAGCCGCTGCCGTGGTCGACGAAGTCGAGTGAAAAGGAGCGGATGTTCTCCTTGCCGGCAGCCAGCAACTTCTTCGAGGCCAGCGCAGTGATGATCGAGGAGTCGAGGCCGCCCGACAGCAGGCTGCACAGCGGCACGTCGGCAACGATCTGGCGGTCGACGATGTCTTCCAGCAAGTCGCGGGTATGGCGGATAGTCTCGTCCAGCAAGTGGCAGTGCTCGCGTGCTTCCAGTTTCCAGTAATGACGCTTGCTCACACCCTGTCGGTTGACCCGCACGATCTCGCCCGGCATCACCTCGCGCATGCCGGCGAACACGGCGTGCCCCGGCGTCTTGACCATCTCCAGGATCTCGCGCAAGCCATCGGCGCGGACCTTGCGCGGTACCAAGGGGTTGGCCAGCAGCGCCTTGTGCTCGGAGCCAAAGATCACACCATCCGCGGTGGGGAAGTAGTAGAGCGGCTTCACGCCCATGCGGTCGCGGATCAGCAGCAGCTCCTGCGTGCGCAGGTCCCAGATGGCGAAGGCATACATGCCGTTGAGCCGCTCGACGAAGGCCGCGCCCCATTCCACATAGGCGCGCAGCACCACCTCGGTGTCGCTGTGGGTCTCGAATTGGTGCCCGCGCCGCTGCAACTCGGTGCGCAGTTCGCGGAAGTTGTAGACCTCGCCGCTGTAGGTGATGGCGGCGACTTCGCGCAGGCCGCCCTGGCGCGCCGTCATCGGTTGGCGGCCGCCTTCCAGGTCGATGATCGACAGCCGGCGATGGCCCAGGCCGACCGGCCCGTCGATCCACACGCCGCCGGCATCGGGTCCGCGCAGGGCCATGGTGTCGGTCATGCGCTGCAGGGTGTCGCGTTGCGTTTCCATGTTCTGGCTGTAGGACAGCCATCCAGCGATTCCACACATAAAGTTCTCCTTGTGATCTTGGGTTACCCGAGACTTTCCAGGTCGCTGTCTTCAGGCAGCAGTGCGCGCGTCTCGCCATGGAGGTAGCGAGCCGGAGGCGGGGTTTGCGCATGGGTGTCTATTTCGTTAAGCAGCCGCTGCAGGGCCACGGCGGTGTCGAAGTCGGCGAATGCCTGGCGGGGGTTCTCCTTGAGCGTGACCCAGCGCACCACCTGCAGGCACAACCGCGCCAGCTTGTGAATGGTGTCCAGGCCTAGGTCGCTGGGGGCGCAGGTATGCTCGTGCAACAGTTCTTCGCCGCCGCTGGCCGTGCGCGTCCAGATGCGCAACTGGTCGTGGTCCCAGCGCGGCGTGTCGAACACCAGGCGCGCGTGGATCAGCCGAGCGTCGCGGTCGACGAAGCTGAAGTCGACCGTGCGCTGGCGGACGATGTTGACGAAGCTGCTGTAGCCGGTCACCTGCGCCTCACCCAGGCTCGCAGTCAGCAGCACGGTATCGAGCACCTCGCTGCCGGAGATCGAGAAGTCCGAGCGCACGCCGAGCACACCCTGCAGCCTGAGCTGGCCTGCTTGGGGGCAGATCCAGCCAAGTAGATCCAGGGCATGGATAACTTCACTGGTTACACCGCACGTTGGGCGGTAATCGTTGATGCGATCCTTACCCCAGTGGAAGTTGGCGCGCACCAACTGCCAGTCATGCCGCTCGACCCACTCGCGCAGTTGCCGGCTGACCTCCGAGTAGCGCTCAACCAGATCCAGGGCAAAGCCACTGACTTGCCCCAGCCCAGTGGAGAGATGTGCCAGATCGTCCTGAGGCGTGATCAGCGGCTTCTCGCAGATCACGAAGCCCCGGTAGCCGGCCAGTTGCTGCAGCACGGGCGCATGGCTGTGGTCGTTGACGCTGACCACGACGATGTTGGGCGCGAACGCCTCCAGCGCCCGGCCGACGCTGTCGAAGTAGGGCAGGTCGATTGGCTTTTTCTGGCGACCGACATAGGCCAGGGTGAGTGGCATGCCGGTGCTGGCGGCGATGTGCTCGAAAGCCCGCTGGTAGCGCTGGCCGGCGTAGCCGAGGCCAATGATGAGGATTCTCATGCCAGCGCCTCCTGACGAATCAGTAGGCGCTCACCGCTGACCGTGAAACCCAAGGCCTGGTACAGCGAACCGGCTTCCTCGGTGCTCTGCAATACCACGGTGCTGACGCCACGGTTGGCGAACCAGCGCAGCAGGTGCTGCATCAGTTGCCGGGCGATGCCGCGGTTGCGCCACTGGGGCTCCACCACCACCGACTGCACCCAGCCGGAAAGACCATTGAGGCATCCGGTAGCCGGTGCGCGCTGGTCGATAATCGCCGTTGCGCAGCCGAGCACCTGGCCTGACTCCCGGTGTTCGGCCGCGAGGATTTGCACGCAGTCGCTTTCACTCAGCCGGCTGGTCAGCCAGGCACGGTAGGCCGCACGCCAGCGCATGGCGTCATCCGGAGTCCGGCTTGAGTAGCTGGCTGTGGTGCCGTCCAGCAAGTGCGCACGCAACTCGACCAGGCTGGCCAGGTCGGTAATGGTCGCGGGGCGCACGGTAAGGAAGGTGTGATCCATCTCAGGCCACCTCCGTGCCGAAGGCCTGGGAGGCCAGTGGGATGGAGAAGTGCTCGAAGGTCTCGCGCAGCGAGGCCGCCAGATGCCCGATCTGCTCGTCGCTGTGGTTCGGGGTGGCGTTGACCCGGAAGCGTTCGGTGCCTATCGGTACCGACGGGTAGTTGATTGGCTGCAGGTACACACCATGGATGTGCAGCAGGCGTTCTGCCGCAGCCTTGCAGCGCTGCGCCTCACCCACCAGCACCGGCAGTACGTGAGTCTGCGAGCAGGGCATGACTGGCACGTCGTGGTGCTTGAGGCGCTCGCGTAACGTGGCAGTCTTGGTGCGCAAAAGATCACGCTCCAGGCTGCTCACCTTGAGGTGATTCACGCTGGCCAGGCAGCCGGCCGTAATGGCAGGCGGCAGGGACGTGGTAAAGATGAAGCCGGTGGCGAAGGAGCGTACGGCATCGACGATGACCTGGGTCGAGGCGATGTAGCCGCCTATGACGCCGATGCCCTTGGCCATCGTGCCCTGGATAATATCCACCCGCTCTGCCAGCCCACGCTCGGCGGCGATACCAGCGCCGCGCGGGCCGTACATGCCGACGGCATGCACTTCATCGAGGTAGGTGAGCGCGTTGTAGCGTTTGGCGATTTCGACGATCTCTGCGATGGGCGCAATGTCCCCATCCATCGAGTAGATGGACTCGAATACGACAAGCTTTGGCTGGCCGAGTGGGTAGCCGGCGAGTATCTGCTCCAGGTGGGCAACGTCGTTATGCCGGAAGATCTTGCGTTCGTTCGGCGTCGAGCGAATGCCATTGACGATGGAGGCATGGTTCAACTCATCGCTTACCACCACACAATCCGGGATCTGTCGCAGCAGACACTGGATCGTGGCGTCGTTAGAGCCGAAGCCGGTAGGGAAGACCAGGGCCGCTTCCTTGCCATGCCAGTCGGCAAGGCTTTCTTCAAGGCGGGCATAGACCTCGTGGGAGCCGCCGATATTGCGTGAGCCACCAGAGCCTGCGCCGTAGGTCTCCAGCGCGTTATGCATCTGCTCGCGCACGCTGGGGTGCTGGGACATGCCGAGGTAGTCGTTGCTGCACCAGACAACCACCGGTCGCTGGTTTGTGCCTTTCAATTTGGCCAGTGGGTATTGGCCGCAGATGCGGCTGAGGGTGGTGAAAGTGCGGTACTGGTTGGAGGACTTCAATGTCTCCAGTTGTTCGCGAAGAAGTGCCTGGTACATCCGTATATCTCCTGAGCAGTTGATGACATGTCGATGTGCTTTTCCTCATCAAGCAAGAGCCCTGGCACGCTCCTTTACGGCCGGGGAGGAGGTATTCTTGTTTGGATTTAAAGGGGTTACAATTTGACCGTTTATGCTATTACTGGAGGTAACTGGATGAGCGCGCCTCGCACACTCGACCGCACCCGGGAAGAGCTGGCTGAATTCCTGCGCAGCCGGCGTGAGCGGATTTCACCGGAGGATGTGGGACTGCCCGCCGGCAACCGACGGCGGACGCCAGGACTGCGCCGCGAGGAGGTCGCGGCCCTGGCTGGGGTGGGACTGTCCTGGTACACCTGGCTGGAGCAGGGGCGGGATATCAGCGTGTCTTCCACGTTCCTGGATAACCTCTCCCGAACGCTCAAGCTGGACGCAACCGAGCGGCGGCATCTGTTCTTGCTGGCTCACCAGCGCTTGCCGCCGGAGCCAGGCAGGACCTGGTGCGTCGTGCCGCCGCTGATCCACCGCTTGATGGAAGACATCCCTTCGCGCCCGGCCTACGTGCTCAACCTGCGCTGGGATGTGCTGGCCTGGAACGCGGCGGCGGATCGGGTATTCGGCTTTTCCGCGCCCCCGGCAGATCGCCGCAACCTGCTGTGGATGCTGTTCACCACGCCGGCGATGCGTGAGCTATTCAATCCCTGGGAAGAGCAGGCGCTGCAGATCCTCTCGAGCTTTCGTCGCGACTTCGTGCGAGCGACCCAGGACCCCGACATTGCCGCGCTGGTAAAGGACCTGGAGAAGGTCGATCCCGACTTCAAAGCCTGGTGGCGACAGCAGGACATCCACGGCCCTTGCCAAGGCATACGGCATTTGCATATCGAGGAGATTGGCCCGGTGGTCTTTGAGCACACCACCCTGACCATCGACGAGGATCGCCACCTGCGCCTGGTGTACTACGCGGCGAAGGAAGGCAAATCTGAGAGTCGGCTGTTTGAGCAATGGCTGCAGCAGGAGCCCGAGATGGTGTGAGCGCAGAACCATCGCTCACCCGATCGCCGGCCCACGTTGTCGTCCTAACTGCCACGACACGCTGTTGCCCTGCACGACGGCAGAAATGCTCTGCCCGAGCTTCGGCTCGATCACTGGCTTCCACGGCACCAGACTGAAACCGAGGTCGTCGTCGAGCAGGGCGAAACGGCCGCTGGCCAACTGCACGCTATGCCGGTAAATCCCGCTGACACGTTCGCCGTCTAAAGTCGGGCGATACTGCATACCCGTATTCGCCGTGATGTCCTGAGCGGTGGCTGATAGCTCGCGGCCACGCAGTGTCGCCAGCAGGTTGCGGGCAAGTACGACGCGCTGCCCCCGGCGTTCGGCCAAGCCCTGATCCACCAGGTAATCTGCACGTTGGTGCAGTGCGCCGCGCACCTGTGCGCCAAAGCCCTTGCCCGCCAAATCCTTACCGCCATCAATCAGTTGCTGATCCAGCCACGTAGCGCCCATCGCGCGGATCTGTCGCTCGATGGTTAGGGGGTTTCGGATATTTACCGACACGTCGCCAAGTCGGCGGGCATCGTACAGACGACCTTGCTCGGGTAAGTCGGCTGGCACCCGCCAGACGCCCTCGGTAACCCGTTCGACAATCCCAGCCCGCCGCAAGGCTTCAAGACGCCGCACATGGGCCTCGACCTGTGCCTGTGGGTCTCGGCCTGGATCGGCCTGCGCCCTGGCCACAGCAAGGTGATGGTCACTGCGATACAGGCCGCCGACGGCCTGTGCGGCAATGCTGCGGTCTATTGCTCGTGTCTCGAGCGAGCCTCGTGCTTCGACCACCGCGCCGAGCGGGTAGGCGACCAGTTCCACGCGGGCGGGCAAGGCGAGGTAGTGGGCCTTGCCGTCGATACCGTCCACCACCAGGTAGCCCTTGTCGTGCAGTTCGTCCGCCAACCCTTTTGCCATTACCCGGCCGACTACAGCGTCGCTGCCGATGCTTGGCTCGAAGATCGCGAAGTCACGCTGTACGCCGCCCATGGCGCGCTGCATGGTCCGCACGATATCGCCGCGCTCGCCCATGGCTCTCAACGTCGGCTCGATATCGCGACCAATATTCCACTGGCCAGGTCGATCCTCGACGGCAAGCCCCATCTTCTGCAAGTGCTGCAAGCGTCCGATCAACAGTTGCCGGCGTGGGTGGCCGGCTAGGCTGTCCAGGCTCACCAGATCGGCCCGTAGTTCGCGCAACAAGGCGCGATCCAGACTCGTCCAGCGCGCCTGTTGCACCTCCTGTTGCAGGCTGCGCTGGATCTCCAGTTCGGTGCGCGGGCCGAGCCATTCTGTTGCCAATTCCGCGGCACGATTGCGCATGCCCTCGGCGATGTAGTCACGGGCAATGACCAGATCCTTGCCCGTCTCATCCTTGCCCCGCAGCACGATGTGGGTGTGCGGGTTGTCGGTGTTCCAGTGATCGACTGCTACCCAGTCGAGGCGGGTGCCCAGGTCGGCCTCCATGCGGCTCATCAGGTGGCGGGTGTAGGTGCGCAGGTCATCGAGTTGCTCGGCATCTTCGGCTGAGACGATGAAACGGAACTGGTGGCGATCCTCCCGGCCGCGCTGCTCGAAAGCCTCCACGTCGGCCTGATCGGTCTGTGGGCCGTAGGCTTTGCCGGGTTCGCCCTCGCGACTCACGCCGTCGCGCTCGATGTAGCGCAGGTGGCTGAGGGTCGAACGTTTGCCGGCCTGACGCAGGTTGACCAGGCGGGTTTTGATGGTCACCCGGCGCGAACTGGGCGACACCTGCTGCGCGCTGAAGCGTGCGGCGACATGGCCGCGGCCGAGGCGTGCGCCAGGCTGATGTCCGGCCTTGCGTGGCTTGCCGGTACCGGCCTTGTTGGCCTGGCGCAGCACCTGGTTGATGAAGGTCTGACCGCGCTGCTTCGGTGCCCCCGGCCGGGGGCGAAAGCGCTGTTCGCCATCGTTGTCTCGTTCCCTGGTCATCTTGATTACTCCTCCAAGGTGATCGTATTGCAGCGTGCCAGGCACGCGTTTCTGCCAAGCTTGATGCAGGCAGGCGGCACTGCTCGGCACCCAGCCGAGGCCGGGCTTGTGCCGCCTCCACCCCCTGTGCAGACGGCCCTCAAGCGCCACGGAGTGCCGCCCCCTTTTATCTTGCCCTCTGCTTTTCCCAAGCCTTGGTGCTCCTGAGAGCTGTGTTCAGGTTGCTCAGCTACCACACCAGCGGATGCCCGAGCCGGTGGGCAAGGGGAGTGCCGGCTGCACGCTGGCGGCGCGCGACTTCGCAAGCCGATCACGTGCGCTCGGCAGGCAGGTTGTCGCCAGGGAGGCAAAGTCATGGCCGCGTTTCCAACCACAACGGCTGCGCCCGACCGATCACCGTGGCGGCGGAGATAGGCCCGAAGTAACGGCTGTCGAACGAATCCGGGTTGTCGACACTGAGCAGGAACAGTTCATCTCCGACAAGGGGGCGACACCCCCGCCAGGCTGGTAGCGGGCGGCCACGTTGGTCATGCGGTCGCAGTTCGGCTGCGACCTGGCCGTCGACCAGTATGTGCTGTCCCTTCACGCACACGTGCTGTGGCGCGACGGCAAAGACTGTCTTGAGCAGCGGGATGTGTGTCGGCAGGTAGCCGCGCTGGGCGGCCAGCGTCGCGGCTGCCGGCGGAAGTCGGGTGAGCACGATATCGCCGACCACCGGTGTGTCAGCCAGCGTGATGCGGTACCAGCCCTTCGGCACGCTGTCGGAGGCGTTGTAGATGATCCGCTGTGACGGTGTGCCAAACGCCGACCAGGCCAGTGCAGCCAGGCTGCCAGCAACCAGTAGCAACGGCAGCCAGTTGCAGTGAGTACGAGCCATCAATGCAGCGCACTCCCCGCAATCCAGGCGGCATGCCTTGCGCAGGTATATGCGGGCAGTGGCATGCGTGCGCGCAGGCGGTTACCCAACGTACGCCAGTAACGTGGGGGCACCTGCGTGGGGTCGAGGCCGAGCGCCTCGATAGCATCAATCTGTGCGAGTACGGCGCGTACCTGTTTGTCGCCATCTGCTTGCAGCAGGACGCTCGCACCGGGCCAGATGCCTGCGATGCGTTGCACCGGCTCGTGGAGCGTCCCGGCCTGCAGCACTAACAACTGCCAGCGAGTCGTACCGTAGTCGTTGGCCTCCCAGCGAATACGGCAGAACAGGGTGCCTGGCGCGAGCAGCGCAATGCTCCTCCTGTGATCAAGCCGGCGGGTTTGCGCTGGGTGACCGAAACGCAGGTAGAGGTTTAAGCGTTGCTCCACATAAGCCAGCAAGACGCGCGTCAGCGGTATGTCGTGCACGCACTCCGTCAGTACTGGTGGCGATTGCTCCGCCAGGGCCAGGGTGTTGGTCGTCATGGTGTGGCCTCCGGGAACTGTTGCTCCAGCAACTCGCGCAACATCTCGGCCACGGTGATGCCTCGGCTGAAGGCGGCGAGCTTGATGCGGGCGCGTAGCGCGGGCGTGATGTCGAGGGTCAGCCGAGCCGTGAAGCGGACGCTCTTGCTGGTGTCGCTGGCGCTACCCTGGCGTATCCAGGTTTCGGCCTGCGGATCGGCCAGTGGCCGCGCACCTATGCCGATGCGCTTGGCATTCATGTCGTCCACCTCAAAAGTTCGTCGACCAGGCTGCTGATCTCGCGCGCGGCGGCGCTGTCGGGGGCCAGTTCGCGTGCCAGCCGCCCAGCGGCCACGCTCTCGGCGAAGACGATGCGTTGACGCACTTCGGCCAGCAGGGCGGGCAACGGTTGGTCGGCGAGGGCACCGCGGGCCTCGCGGCCGATCACCGTGGTGCTGACGCGACGGTTGATGGCGAAGGCGGCGCGCAGTGACGGCCTGAACACCTGCGCCTCGCGGATCAGGTTGACCATCTCTGCGCTGGCCCACAGGTCGTAAGGGCTGGGCTGCACAGGTATTAACACGCGATCTGCTGCCAGTAGCGCCGAGCGCGCCAGTGCGGCGATGCGGGGTGGGCCGTCGATGATTATGTGGTCGGCCTGTTTGGCCAACTCCGGGGCTTCCTGGTGCAGGGTCTCGCGCGCCATGCCGACGGCGCTGAACAGCCTGGGCAAGCCCTGCTGGCTGCGCCGTTGCGTCCAGTCCAGCGACGAGCCCTGCGGGTCGGCATCGAGCAGGATCACGGTCTGGCCGCGAAGGGCCAGTTCACCGGCAATATGGGTGGCGAGGGTAGTCTTGCCGACCCCGCCTTTCTGGTTGAGCAGGGCGACGATCATGGCCTGGTCCTCCAGGCAAAATGCCGTCGCGCAGCACCTGTCCACAGCAGGGGGCTGCCCCAATAACAAGTTAGAGCTTTTACGTTAGTTAAGTTAAGGGAGGCTGGAGGCCACGCCAGTCGTGGCCTGTAGAGGCGTTCGTGCGCCTGATAGCACGATAGTCGTACTCCTGATAGCACGAGCCGGTTTGCGCCTGATAGCACGAGTGAATTCACAGCTTTTGCCCAGGTTATCCCCGTGCCGTGTACGGCACGGGCCGAAACGCCAGCAACTCGGTCGAGGGTGGGATGCGCTCGATCTTCAACAGGTACCCGGGTAACGGCTGACGAACCACCAGCGCCCGCAGGTCGAAGGCGAAGTCCGAATAGCGCGCTGTGCTGCCCGATTTGCGGTACAGGTGCCGGAAGTCGAACTGCCAGCCGTCCTCCTGGCGACCGCCGTGCTTGCGTACCAGGCGGTACAACCAGCGCTCGATACCGCCAGTGAGGCGGAAGTAGCCGGGGTCTATGGTCAGCACCAGGGCCTGGTCGAGCACCCCGCTGTAGAACCAGTCGGGCAGGATCAGCTCGATGCCCAGTGGCCGGCCATCCGCCGCGGCGAGCTCCTTCCACTCGTTGATCCAGGAGAAACGGTGCAGCCGTCGGCCGGTGGTTTCGCGAATCGAGGTGGCCACGCTGGTCGACTGCAGGCGATCCAGGGCAGCTTTCAGGCGCTGGTAGTCGCGCAGCGAGGTGCCACGACCGATGAAACGCAGGATCTCGTAGGGCGTTGCCCGCATCAGCCGCGAGGTGGGAATTCCTGCATCGCGCGCTTCGACGATCTGGCTGGCCGCCCAGATCAGGATATCGGCATCCCAGATCGTGGCGATGCCATGCTCCAGTGTGCCCTCGACCCGCACCGTCACCTCGCCCGCTCGAAAGTCGATGGGTTCCGTGCGCCGCGACTTGGCCAGCGAGAAGAACGGATGCGCCATCAGGTCCTGGGCGTCGCGTGGAGCCATGTCGCCCGGCAGGGCACGGAATAGATCCAGCTGTTCGCGTTGCGCCTGCTGCATGCGCTTGCAGTGGTGCATGGGCAGAGACGGCTTCACTGGTCATGGCGGCTCGCTCCCGGGTGGCGCTCGAGGTACTCGGGATCGAAGGTGGTCTCAAAGCTGCGCGCATCCGCCCAGGTTTCGAGATCGGCCACGGCGTACATCACCCGCCGGCCGAACTTGCGAAAGCGCGGCCCGCCGCCGATCACCCGCTGCTTTTCCAGTGTGCGCGGCGAGAGGCGCAGGAAGTCCGCTGCTTCGTCGTTGGTCAGGTAGCGAGGGGCCTGAATGGGCTTCTGGGGTTCTCCCGCGTTATCGCGCGCTGACGGGCTCATGGCATGCGACGTCGGCCCGGCTTTGCGGTGGTGGGGCGAGTCTAGATCGACGAGGCGAGGGTGCCTGTGCAACTCGGGTGTATGCGACATGGTGAGTCCTCCGTTGAGCTGGGAGGTGCACCGTGCGGCAGTCGTCGCGCTCGATCATGCCGGGTTGTGTCTAAGCGAATGAGGGGACGAAAGGAGCCTGGATTGATGCGTGCTCAGTCTGATCTCTGACTGAGCACGCTCAGGCGTGATGTGAACGGCAATGACCGGAAGGTATTTGCTGTACTGAAACATCACCAGCCCTGCGGATCTGCGGCTTTACGCTTTGGTGCAAAGCCGGCAATACGTTTGCCCGCTTTTCCGTAAAACCGTAGAAGCGCAAATCAGGATTCCCACAAATCCGTAGATCCGTGAAAGCGGATTAGCGCATCTGTGCGGATGCGTAATACCGTAAATGTCTGAATGCTCGGCCTGATTCGGTTAGCTGCTTCACCCATCTGGCGGATGTGATGACAGCAGCTGATCTCCTGGCCATCAGCGGCAGAGGATCAGGTTATGGGTGGGGGGCGCGGGTGTCGCAGGGCAGGGGCGCAAAAAACAAGAGCACCGGGGGTAACCCGGTGCTCTGCGCTTCCCCTACCTGTTCCAGAAAACGTGCACTTGCTCGAAGCCGGTCTCGAGGGTGAACACGTCGCCGCTGTACTCCATGTCACGGGCCATGGCCTTGTAGTCGATGTAGTGGCTTAGGTGCTGGGGAATGGTGGTGGTTTCCTCGGTCAGTTCTTGTGCGTAGTCGGCCAGCGATGCATGGCAGCCGCAATAGCACTCTTCAGCTGCCTGGCGGGCATCATCAAGGTCGTTGAAGTGGGCGAGCAGCGCGCCGCCGAAGTCCGGGTACTCTTCGATAAAGCAGGCGATCTCGTGAGCGGATTGGATGCCTTCGTACTCGCCAAGACTGTAACCGTCGAAGCCCTCGTAATCGAGGATGGCGTACTCCTCTGCGCCATCCACAGGGGAGTTGGCCAGCATGGCGTTGATCAGCGCCTGAATGTCGTCGGTGTCCAGGGTCGCATCGATCCATTCGCCATGCAGGTGGCCCGCGTTATAGGCGGCAAGATCGGCTACGTAGATTCTGATTGCTTGGCTCATGGTCTTCAGCTCCTTTCGTCGTCAGGGTTCTGCGCTTTGCGTCGCGCATGACCCCCTGCCGACTAGGGCGACTAAGGCCGTCGTGAAAAAATCCAGAAAAATCGCGGAGGCTCCGCCCAGCGCAGCGGCCGGGTGGAAACCGTCTATTTATCTTGATTTTGAGGGGGCAAGAACCCCTGCTCATAGAATGCTGAAGCGTCACCATCGCGTGGTGACAGCCCTGCCAGCAGGTCGATGCATCGACCTGCTGGGGCCATATGGAAACGATGCGCGCAGTAAGCGCATCAGCAACGGGAATGCCGGCAATGCCGGCTCAGCTGCTCAACGCCGCATCCTTGATTAGCTCATCGCTACACAGTGGCGAGCATAAACGTTGATGGATGCGGCTGAGGAAGCCCACTTCGAAGGCCCGCCTCTCTATGGCGCAAGGCAATAGATCGCGCTCGGCGATCATAACGGCCCAAAGCCAGCCGCTGCGGGCATTGTCGAGCCAGGTCTGGGCGAAGCTCACGCCTTGGTTGAAGGCCTGCCGACAATCCGCTGCCCAGGTAATCTCCATGCCAGGATGACCATCGTGCGGGGGCAGCAAGGTCATGATGCCTCTACTCATGGCTGACACCTCCTCGCGCCTCGGACAGCGCGCGTCGGTACAGCACCACCAGCTCATCTAGCAGGTCCAGGGCCGAGTAGGCCGTAACCCTTAGGCGTAAGTTATGTGCCTGAAAACCATCCGGTTCGGCTATTTGATCCAACAGATTGCCCAGCATGGTTGCGCGCAGCTCGGCGGCAGCCTCGACTGGAAAAGGAGAGGGCTCGGATTCGTGCAGCGGACTCGGCCGCCGTGGAAAAGGGACAACGCAGGTTTCGAACTCAGCCATGGCGCACCTCCAGAGTGGAAGTGAACGACAAAGGCAGAAGACCAAGGCGGAGCTCTTGGGTAAAAAAGGGGTAGCGCATTTTCCTTATGCTCCTCGGACAGTTAGAGGAGCCACCAGTGCCGTTTCGACTCGGAAATGGTGGCGAACCGTACGGGGGGCGAAATACCGGCGTCCGAGGGAACCGGCCAGGCAAAAGCCTGCCCCGCACGGTCCGCCATAGAAATGCAGTAACCTGATAAAACGAGCACAGGCTACACAGCTATGACGCTACCGCGCCTCAGACAAAACACGGGTTTCGACTCCCGGTCGCGGGACTTACCACGACGGAAGCACTCTAGCCCGAGGGTTTCAGGATGGCAACCTACTGTGGCGTAGTTGTACCTTGGGGAATCGACATGGTAGATGGCGAGGAGCAGTGGGCGTTACTGGGCTGTAATACTGGCCAGCACGAAAGAGAGTTGCCGGTTGAGGGGCGGCACCTCTGCTGGTTCGCCGGCAGGGCTGAGTTATCGACTATCCTCATAATGACTTAACCACCAAGGAAGGTAATGTTATGTCTCATCTCATGCTGACCCGCCGCGCTGGCCAATCCATCGTTCTGACCCTTGCTCCTGGTGCTGACCTTGAGAAAGCGCTGCATCAATTCCTACGTGATGGCATCACTGTGGAGATCCGCCAGATTGAGTCAGGCAGCGTACGTGTTTCGATTGATGCGCCGAGGACGATCCAGATTCTGCGGAATGAGCTAATCCATCCATAGGTCCATGGACAGCTTTCGGCCAAAAGCGGACTTATCCTAAATACACTTTCCCGAGCCAGCTTTACGCAGCAACTCGCTCAGATACTCCACAACACTCGCCACCAACACTCCTCAAGAGCCAAATGCCCCGGCAAGCTAAGAGCCTGGACGTTTTTGTTCACCAGCAGCGCAGATATTTACGCTTTCTTTATGCCGGGCGGCATCGCCCGCACTCGTTCCTTTACGCCCTGGTTGCCGACAATTTGCTCCAAGCGGTAGCCACCGTAACAAGGAGCAAACACATGAGCATTCTCGACGGGGTGTCCCTAGGCCTGGCCTTGGGACTTTTCATCTATTTGTTGGTTGCGCTGCTGCGCGCTGATCAGGCGTAGGGGCGCATATGCACAGTTACGATTTCACGTTGATCCTGGCGTTCTTCGTCCTGGTTCTGCTGCCGGCGCCCTTTATAGGGCGTTACCTGTACCGCGTGATGGAAGGCGAAAAAACCTGGCTCAGCCCTGTGCTGCAGCCGGTTGAGCGGCTGTGCTACCGGATCGCCGGTGTTGATAGCAACCGCGAGCAGGACTGGAAAAGCTACAGCCTGGCGTTGCTGGCCTTCACCCTGATCAGCCTGCTGACGCTGTTCTCCATCCTGATGCTGCAAGGCAGTTTGCCGCTCAACCCGCAGCAATTGCCGGGGTTGGAGTGGACGCTGGCGTTCAACACCGCCGTGAGCTTCGTCACCAATACCAACTGGCAGGCGTACAGCGGCGAGGCGCAGATGAGCTATTTCAGCCAGATGGTTGGCCTGGGCGTGCAGAACTTCGTCAGCCCGGCAGTTGGCCTGGCCGTGCTGGTGGTGTTCTGTCGCGGCATCGCCCGGCGTTCGAGCAACAGCGTCGGCAACTTCTGGGTCGACCTGACCCGCGCCACGCTCTACGGCCTGCTGCCGTTCTGCCTGGTACTGGCGCTGCTGCTGGTGTGGCAGGGCGTGCCGCAGACCTTCCTCGCATACATCACCGCGCACACCATCGGTGGCACCGATCAGGTTGTGCCACTCGGGCCTGCAGCCAGCCAGATTGCCATCAAGCAGCTGGGTACCAACGGCGGCGGTTTCTTCGGTGTCAACTCGGCGCATCCGTTTGAGAACCCCACGGCCTGGAGCAACCTGTTCGAGGTGGCATCGATCATCCTGATTCCCGCTGCGCTGCTGTTCACCTTTGGTCATTACGTTAAAGACCTGCGTCAGAGTCGCGCGCTGTTGGTCTGCATGCTGATTTTGTTCAGCGTCGGTCTGGGCGGCACTCTGTATGCCGAGCATCAGCCGAACCCTGCGTTGGCCGCATTGCCGATTGAGCAGAGCGGCTCGCTGGAAGGCAAGGAAAGCCGCTTTGGCACTACGGCTTCGGCGCTATGGGCGGTGACCACCACGGCCGCCTCCAACGGCTCGGTCAACGCCATGCACGACAGCTTCAGCGCATTGGGTGGGCTGATCCCGCTGTTCAACATGATGCTCGGCGAGGTGATCTTCGGCGGTGTCGGTGCTGGCCTCTACGGGATGCTGCTGTTTGTGCTGATCGCAGTATTTCTCGCCGGCCTGATGATCGGCCGCACCCCGGAATATCTAGGCAAGAAGCTTGAAGCCCGCGAAGTACGCCTGCTGGTGGCTACCTTGCTGGTGATGCCGATTGGTGTGCTGGTTCTGGGTGCCCTTGCGGCCACTCTGCCAGGGCCTGATGAATCCATCACCAACCCAGGTGCACATGGCCTTAGCCAGGTTCTCTATGCCTACACCTCTGGCACCGGCAACAACGGTTCTGCTTTTGCCGGCTTTGGCGCCAACACGCCGTACCACAACCTGATGATTGGCCTGGCCATGCTGCTCGGGCGCTTCGGTTACATCCTGCCGATCCTGGCGATTGCCGGCAGTCTGGCGGCGAAGAAACGCTCGCCGGTAGGCAGCAACAGCTTCCCGACCCACGGCCCGCTGTTTGTCACCCTGCTGACTTTGACCGTTGTACTGATCGGCGGCCTGACCTTCCTGCCGGCACTGGCTCTCGGCCCGATTGCCGAGCACCTGACTCTATTCCAGGGCTTCTAAGGGAGAACCATGATGAATGCCCGTACTGAACCTGCGCTGAACAGCGCCCAGCAACACCCGAAAACCTCGCTCGCCGCCTTGTGGAAGCCGGCGCTGCGC
>JAUSOF010000066.1 GCA_030656145.1 Pseudomonas sp. | reverse complement strand
ACGACGGTGGCGACAGTGGCCCCCGCGGTCTGGTTCTCGGCGTAGTCGAAGCTCTGGCCAGTGGTGACGGTCGGTGCGTTGATGTCGACGGCCAGGGTCAGGTCATCGCCGGTTCCGTTGTTGCCGGCCAGGTCGGTGTAGCTGTTGTCCGCGACGGTGATGCTTGGGGTGTCGTTGCCGGTCTGGGTGAAGGTGGCGGTCCAGGTTTCGGCGTCGTCCTGGGTGAAGTTGCTCAGGGTGCCGCCCTCGACGGTCACGTCGGTTGCATCGAAACCGCTAACGGCCTCGCTGAACTGGAAGGTGGCGAGGGTGCTTTCACCGGCGGCCAGGTTGCCGTCGGCGACGCTGATGGTTAGGGTCGGTGCTGTCAGGTCGACGGCCAGGGTCAGGTCATCGCCGCTGCCGTTGTTGCCGGCCAGGTCGGTGTAACTGTTGTCCGCGACGGTGATGCTTGGAGTGTCGCTGCCGGACTGGATGAAGGTGGCGGTCCAGGTTTCGGCGTTGACCTGGGTGAAGTTGCTCAGGGTGCCGCCCTCCACGGTCATGTCGGTTGCATCGAAGCCGCTAACGGCCTCGCTGAACTGGAAGGTGGCGAGGGTGCTTTCACCGGCGGCCAGGTTGCCGTCGGCGACGCTGATGGTTAGGGTCGGTGCGCTAGTGTCAAAGGAGTAATCACGCAGCGAACTCGCTGTACCAGTATTGCCGGCTTGATCGACGCTTGTGAGTGTTGCTGTGATGCTGCTGACGTCACGCAGATCGCCGGTGCCGACGTTGATCGAGAAACCCGGTGTGCCGTCGGGTCTAGCGATTACTACGCCGTCGTAAAGACTGCCGCCTACGTTTAGGGTGATGTTGTCACCGATGTTGGCTTCGCCGCCAACGCTGCCGGTTACGGTGATGAAATCACCAAGCAGTTCAGCCGCATTGAGCGTGTTGTCGGCCGTAATGGCGTCAATGCTGATCGTAACAACCGGTGCGGTTGTATCGACCAAGACGGTGGTCGTTTCGTTTGTGTTTGCCCCACCTGTTTCCTCAATCCGCTGGCCTGCAAACCCCAATCCTTCAGTATCAAACCCAACCGTCGGATCAAGCTGCTGACCCGTTTCATCCAGCATCACGAAGCTGTGACCGCCACCTGCTGCGCCACCTGAACCGCCTGCGCCCGGGCCTGCGGCAGGGGCTTCTAGGTCGGCCGTTGGGTCGAAGCCGGCTGCGATGGCTTGTTCTAAGTCTGAGGCGGGCTGCTGCGGGGTAGCGGCTTGATCTGGGGCTTGGCCCCCGGCGGCTTGCCAATTGCCATTGGCTGCGATGTCGATCACGTCGCCATTGGCCAATTCGAGGACTGCCGAGCCGCCCGAAGCGGTCACTATCTGGTCGCCCTGGAACAAGCGCTCGCCTTCGAACACTTGCCGCTTCAGGCCGTCGAGGGAGACAACAAACACTTGACCCACAAGGCTTTTAATAACGGCGACAAAATTGCTCATATGTAAGCTCCAGACGCCTAGGGCGTGGTGTGATCCTTGGATTGATGTGGCAGGGCCAGTATAAACCAAAGGCCTTATGTCATTTATTTGGCGACAATAAACTGGCTTGACCTAAGTGATTCCGGTTACGTGCCAAACTATTGACCGTTCTTTCGCGATGATACACAATCGCTACCCTTGATGTCACTTTGATATTGATCCGGTTTCCATGTCGCCCTTGCAATGTCGAGCAGGGTAGCGTGGACTGGATTGCCTTGCAGTGATTGGCGGCCCGGTGTGGCGCGCCGCCTGCTTCCTAGCCTGAAAGGAATCTACCTTCCGATGCGTTTTCTAGCCCTGCTTCCCCTCGCTCTGGCGATCTCCCTGTCGGCCAACGGCCAAACCCTTAACGAAGCCATGCAGAGTGCTATCGAAGTGCATCCGGAAATCCAGGCGGGGGTCAATGCACGCCTGTCGGTTGAGGAGCAGATGAACGCCGCCAGGGGTGGTTATCTGCCGCAGGTCGATTTGCTTGCCGGTTATGGCCGTGAGGGCACCGACAGCCCCGGCACCCGTGGCGCCACGCACAATACCGAGACGCTGACCCGCAGCGAATCGAGCCTGCGTCTGCAGCAGATGCTGTTTGACGGTTTTGCCACCAGCAGTGAAGTCGGGCGCCAGCGGGCTACCGTGAATGCGCGTGCGTATGAGTTGCTGGGTACGTCCGAGCGCACCGCGTTGTCTGTGGCGCAGGTCTATCTGGAGGTGCTCAAGCGTCGCGATATGGTGCGCCTGGCTGAGGATAACCTGCGCAGTCACGAGCGCATCTATGATCAGATCTCCTTGCGCAGCGAACGCGGTGTCGGGCGTATGGCCGACCTCGATCAGGCCGAGGCGCGTCTGGCACAAGCGCGTAACAACCTGATCACCGAGCAGACTAATCTGGCCGATGCGCAGGTTAATTATTACAGCGTGATTGGTCGCGACCCGAGCGAGCTGACCATGCCGCAAGGGTTGTCCGGGCGTTTGCCGGAAAACCTGCAAGCCGCGCGTGAGGAAATGCTGGCGAACAACCCGTTCTTGAGCTCGGCCGAGTCCGATGTTCAGGCCACTGAGCAGCAGTATGAAGCGTCCAAGTCGACGTTTTATCCGCGCATTGATGCCGAGCTGTCGCAGGGGCTCGACAACAACATTGACGGCGTGTCCGGCCACAGTAATGAATGGCAGGCGATGCTGCGCATGCGCTACAACCTGTTTGCTGGCGGTAGCAACAAGGCCGACATGCAGTCCAAGGCGCACCAGGTGAATCAGGCCATGGATATCCGCAATAATGCGTTGCGTGTATTGAACGAAGACCTCGGTCTGGCCTGGAACGCCCTGCAGAACTCGCGTCAGCAACTGCCAATCGCTCAGCAATATGTCGACTACAGCAGCCGGGTGCGCGATTCGTATCAGAAGCAGTTCGGTTTAGGTGAGCGGACCTTGCTCGACCTGCTGGACAGCGAGAACGAACTGTTCACCGCTGCTCGTCGCCTTGAAGAGGTGCGCTACACGGAACTGTTTACTCAATACCGGATCAAGGCGACCATGGGCTCCCTGCTGCAGAGCCAAGGTGTAGTTGCACCCATGGCTGCGGCACCGCTGGATGTGGTGAAGGCCAAGGTGACACTGCCGGGTCTGAACTGAGCTGTGAAAAACGCTCGCGAAGGCGCTCGATGTTTTCACAGCCTCTGAGAGCGGCCTTTCTCCGTACATGAGTGATTTTTTGTGGCAGTAGACCTCAGCCAGGCCCCGCCCCGTAGCGATCCGCGTGATCGCTACGACGATCCACTGCTCGACAGCCTGCTGTCACTGTGCAGTTTGCACCAGAAGTCGGTCAGCCGCGCCATGCTCACGGCTGGCCTGCCACTCCCCGAGCAGCGCCTGAGTGTCGAGTTGCTGCCCCGTGCGGCCGCTCGTGCCGGCTTGCAGGGGCGCTGGTTGCGTCGCGCCTTGGACAAAATCCCGGCCTTGGCCATGCCTGCGCTGTTGTTGCTGCGCGAAGGTCGTAGTGCGGTCTTGCTCGGTTGGGACGAGCAAGGGCGTGCGCGGATCATGCCCAGCGAGAGCGAGGGTGGCGAAGTACTCGTCAGTGCCCGGGTGCTGGCAGAGGATTACAGTGGCCAGGTGTTTTTTGCCCAGCCGCTGCACAAGTTCGACTTCAATCGTGGTGAGCTGATTCCGCGGGCCACTTCCTGGTTTCGCGACACCCTCAAACGTTCCCGCTGGCTCTATATAGATGCTATTGCGGCCAGTTTCCTGATCAGTCTGATTGGCCTGGCCACGCCGCTGTTTGTCATGAACGTGTATGACCGGGTGGTGCCTAACCAGGCCGAGGCCACGCTCTGGGTGCTGGCGATCGGTATCTGTGGTGTGTACCTGTTCGATCTGCTGCTGAAGACCCTGCGCGGCCTGTGCCTGGATCTGGCCGGCAAGAAAACCGACCTGATCATTTCGGCGACCCTGTTCGAGCGCGTCGTCGGCATGGCCATGAAATACCGCCCGGCGCGGGTTGGCAGTTTCGCGCAGAACATTCACGAGTTTCAGAGTCTGCGCGACTTTCTTGCCTCGCTGACCCTGGCCAGTGTCATCGATCTACCGTTCACCCTGCTGATTCTGGCGGTAATCGCCATGATCGGTGGCCACCTGGTGTGGATTCCGGTATTGGCCTTTCCGCTGGTCGCTCTGATCGGTTGGGCGCTGCAGCGACCGCTGGCGGAAACTATGGAACGCACCATGGCGCTGGCAGCTGAGCGTCAGTCGAGTCTGATCGAAAGCCTCGCCGGGCTGGATGCGGTCAAGGTCAATAATGCCGAGAGCGAGCGCCAGTATCTGTGGGAACAGACCATCGGCACCCTCAGTCGCTTGGAGTTGCGCGCACGTATGCTCTCCAGCTTGGCGATGAATGCGACCATGCTGTTGCAACAATTGGCCGGCGTGATCGTCATCGTTTTCGGTGTCTACCAGATCATCGACGGCCAGTTGAGCATGGGTGGCCTGATCGCCTGCTACATGCTCAGCAGCCGTGCACTCGGCCCGCTGACCCAGTTATCCGGCCTGCTGACCCGTTACCAGCAGGCGCGCGTCACTCTGGAGTCGGTCAACCAGATGATGACCCTGCCGCAGGAGCGTCAGGAAGAGGAGCGTCCGCTCAAGCGCCAGGCATTGCAGGGCGCCATTGAGTTTCGCCAGCTGGATTTCCATTATCCGGACCAGCAGCAGGCTGCCTTGCAGAACATCAACCTGGTGGTACGACCCGGCGAGAAGATCGGCATCATCGGCCGCAGCGGCTCGGGCAAGAGTTCGCTGGCCAAGCTGATCGTTGGCTTGTATCAGCCGGATGCCGGCAGCCTGTTGGTCGACGGCGTCGATGTGCGCCAGCTGGATGTCAGCGATCTGCGCCACAACATCGGTTACGTGCCCCAGGATATCCAGCTGTTTTCCGGCACCCTGCGTGACAACCTGGCCGTTGGGGCGCGCTACGTGGAGGATGAACTGGTCTTGCAGGCATCCGAGTTGGCTGGGGTGCATGAGTTCGTGCGCCTGCATCCCAAGGGCTACGAGCTGCAGGTCGGCGAGCGTGGACAGAATCTTTCCGGGGGGCAGCGGCAGAACGTGGCTTTGGCGCGGGCGCTGCTGCTCGACCCGCAAATCCTGCTGTTCGACGAGCCGACCAGCGCCATGGACAACACCGGTGAAGAGCGTCTCAAGCAGCGTTTGGCTGCTGTTATCGGCAGCAAGACCCTGCTGCTGGTTACCCATCGTGCCTCGATGCTCAGTCTGGTAGACCGGCTGATCATCGTCGATCGCGGGCAGATCATCGCCGACGGGCCAAAAGGTAGCGTGATGGAAGCGCTGAAGAAGGGGCAGATCAGTGTCAGTTAAGCCGCCTGAGAAGAGCCTGCGTCAGGCCGTTGCTGCGTATTTCGGCAGCCACGACGGTATGGGCGACGAGCCGCTGCCGGAAGTCAGCAAGGCGTTGATCGAGGATGCGCCCAGGGTCATTCGCCTGACCATCTGGGGTTTGATTGCCTTCGTCGCCTTCTGTTTGTTGTGGGCGCATTTCGCCGTGGTCGACGAGGTGACCCGTGGCGATGGCAAGGCGATTCCTTTCTCGCGGCTGCAGAAAATCCAGAACCTGGAAGGCGGTATCGTTTCCGAGCTGTTCGTCCGTGAGGGCCAGATCGTCAATGTCGGCGATCCGCTGCTGCGCCTGGATGACACCCGTTTTGCGTCCAACGTCGGCGAAACTGAGGCGGATCGTCTGGCCTTGCTGCTGCGGGTCGAGCGCCTGAGTGCAGAAGTCCAGGATCGCGAATTGCTAGTGGCCGAAGAAGTGCGCGAGAAGGTGCCGCGTCAGGCAGACAACGAAATCGACCTATTCAACAGTCGGCGCCAACAATTGGCTGACGAGGTCGCCGGACTGGAAGAACAACTGACCCAGCGTCGTCAGGAGTTGCGTGAGTTTGCTTCCAAGCAGAGCCAGTTCAGTAGCAGCCTGGAACTGCTTCGCCAGGAAATTCGCATGTCCGAGCCGCTGGTCGCCGAGGGTGCGATCTCGCCGGTTGAAGTGTTGCGCTTGAAGCGTGCCGAGGTGGAGAGCCGCGGCCAGTTGCAGGCCACGACCCTGGCGATGCCGCGCGCCGAGGCCGCGATCAAGGAAGTCGAGCGCAAGATCGACGAAACCCGCGGGCGTTTTCGCAGCGATGCGCTGACCCAGTTGAATGAGGCGCGTACCGATCTGAGCAAGATCCAGTCGACCGGCAAGGCGCTGGAAGATCGGGTCAACCGTACGCTGGTCATCTCACCGGTGCGCGGCATCGTCAAACAACTGCTGGTGAACACCATCGGTGGGGTGATTCAGCCGGGCAGCGACCTGGTGGAGATCGTGCCGCTGGGCGAAAACCTGCTGGTGGAGGCGCGTATTCGCCCGCAGGATATCGCCTTCCTCCATCCGGGGCAGGAGGCCATGGTCAAGTTCACCGCCTATGACTACACCATTTATGGCGGACTCAAGGCCGAACTGGAGCAGATTGGCGCGGATACCGTGACTGACGATGATGGCAACAGCTTCTACGTGATCAAGCTGCGCACCAACAAGAGCCACCTGGGCAGCGAAGAGCACCCGTTGCTGATCATTCCCGGCATGGTCGCCTCGGTGGACATCATCACCGGCAAGAAAAGCGTACTCAGCTACCTGCTCAAGCCGATCATCCGCGCCCGTGCCGAGGCGCTGCGCGAGCGCTAGGGTGCGTCGGTGTAGGGTGCGCCGCGCCTGGGCGCTGGTGAGTTTTCTTGGTGTGCACGGCGCACCCTACGACTGCTGAACCGCCGAGAAATCCTGCTTGCTCCTGCCCGGATTGCATCCGGGCTACAAAAGCCGCGCTCTTACTCGACGAATAACTGCTGGACCACCGAAAAGTCCTGCTTGCCCTTGCCCTGCTTGAGCAGCAGGCGATACAGCTGCAACGCCAGGGCGCCCATCGGCGTGCTGTTGCCGCTGTGTTGTGCGGCTTCCTGGGCCAGGCCGAGGTCCTTGGCCATCAGCTCGGCCATAAAGCCGCCCGAGTAGTCCCTGCTGGCAGGGGCGTTTTCCATTACGCCGGGCCAGGGATTGTACTTTTCCAGGGTCCAGTTGCCGCCGGAACTCTGCCGCATGATCTCGGCCAGCACCGCTGGCTCCAGGCCGTTGGCCACGCCCAGGGCCATGGCTTCGGCGGTAGCGATCATCTGTACCGCCAGCACCTGGTTGTTGCACACCTTGGCGACCTGGCCGGCGCCATCGGGGCCGGCGTGGAAGATGTTGCTGCCCATGACGGCGAACAGTGGCCGGGCTTTTTCCAGGGTGCTGGCCTGACCGCCGATCATGAAGGTCAGGGTGCCAGCGGCGGCGCCGGCAGTACCGCCGGAAACCGGGGCGTCGAGCAGCTCCAGGCCATGCTCGGCAGCGGCCTTGTGCACCTTGCGCGCGGATTCTGGGGCGATGGTCGAACACTCCAGAATCAGGGTGCCGGGTTTGAGGATCTTGAACAGGCCGTGATTGCCCAGAGAGTCGCCCAGGTACAGGCCTTCGACATGCCGGCTGGCTGGCAGCATGCTGATCACCACGTCAGCGTCCTGCACCGCATCGGCGGCGCTGTCGGCGGCGTGCGCGCCTTCCTTGGTCAATTCGTCCATTGCGGCCTGCACCAGGTCGAAGACCTTGAGCGTGAAGCCGGCCCTGAGCAGGTTACGGGCCATGGGCAGGCCCATATGGCCGAGGCCGATAAAAGCAATCTGGGTCATGGTCGTTTTCCTTGTAGGGTGCGCCGTGCGCACCGGGCTTTCGGGTTCTGGTGCGCGCAGCCTAGGCGGCCCCGCCCACCCTGCGCGTGTGCATTCATAAATCCGCCAGCGGATGCTCGCCTTCCCATGTGGCGGTGAAGTGCGCTTCGATCACCTCAGCAGGGATGCTCGCCACATCCGGCCAATGCCAGCGCGGCGCCTGATCCTTGTCGATCAGGCGCGCGCGCACCCCTTCGGCGAGTTCCGGGTGGCGGCAACAGTTCAGGCTCATGGCGTATTCCATCTGGAACACCTGGGCCACTGACAGGTGGCGGGCGCGGATGATCTGTTGCCAGACCAGGTGGGCGCTCAGTGGGCAGCCGGCCGCCAGGGTCTTGGCTGCGCGCGCCAGCAGCAGGTCACTGTCGCTGTGCAGGGCGGTGAGGGCGCGCCACGCGCTGGGCAGGTCGGCCTGATCGAGCAGCGCGTCGATGCGCTCGCGTCGCGGCAGCCATTGTGCCTCCGGCAGTTCGCCGCGTGCCTCGTGTTCCAGCGCTTTGAACAGGCTGTGCAGCTGCCGCTGTGATTGCTCCAGCCAGTTCAGTTGCACCAGCCCTTCGAGCAGGGCGTCCTGCTGGTCGTCGAGCAGGAAGCGGTCGGCCAAGCCCAGGTCCAGGGCATCGCGGGCGTTGATGCTGCTGGCGGTGAGGCCGAGGAACAGTCCGAGCTTGCCCGGCAGGCGGTTGAGGAACCAGCTGCCGCCGACATCCGGGTACAGGCCGATATTGATTTCCGGCATGCCTAGGCGACTCGTCGGGGTGACGATACGCATAGCGGCGCCCTGCATCAGGCCCATGCCGCCGCCCAGTACATGGCCGTGGGCCCAGCAGATCAGCGGCTTCGGGTAGCGATGAATACGGTGGTCGAGACGGTATTCATCGGCAAAGAAGCGTCGCGCCAGGGGCGGCACTTCGCCGGGATGTTCGCGGCATTGCTGCACCAGTTGCACCACATCGCCGCCGGCGCAGAAGGCTTTCGCGCCGTTGCCGCGCAGCAGCACGCAGGCGATGCTCGGGTCGTCCGCCCAGGCGATGAGCTTGGCATCCAATGCCTCGATCATCGGCAGCGACAGGGCGTTAAGGCTCTTCTCTGCATTCAGGCTGGCGATGCCGATGCGAAAACCATGCAGGCTGTGGTGCTCTTCGAAAATCACATTCATGTCGCGGGTTCCTGGTGCGCACGGCGCACCCTAGGGGAATGGGCTTATTTATTGCGCCACTGTGGCGTACGCTTTTCCAGGAAGGCGTTCACCCCCTCGCGGGTGTCGTCGGCGTCGAACAGGTCGATGAAGCGCTCGCGTTCTTCACTCAGCCAGCTGCTCGGGCTGCGTTCGCGAGCGCCCTGGATCAGCGGTTTGATGGTGCGCACGGCCACCGGACTCTGCCGCGCGACCTTGGCTGCCAGCAGCAGGGCATATCCGCGCGCTTCACCGCTGTCGACTACTTGCTCGACCAGGCCGATGCGCAGGGCAGTTTCCGCGTCGATGCGCTCGCCGCAGAGGATCATGCGCTTGGCCCAGCCTTCGCCGACCAGCCAGCTCAGGTGTTGGGTGCCGCCGGCGCAGGGCAGCAGGCCTACGGCGGCTTCCGGCAGGGCCATCTGCGCCTGCCGTTCGGCGATACGCAGGTCGCAGGCCAGGGCGCATTCCAGGCCTCCGCCCATGGCGTAGCCGTTGATCGCGGCGATCGACACCCCACGAAAGTCGCGCAGTGCCTCGAAGGCCTCGCCGAAGCGCCGCGCCATTTCACGGGCACGGGCCTTGTCACCGTCGGCGAACAGGTTGAGGTCGGCACCGGCGCTGAAGAACTTGCTGCCCTGGCCGGTCACCACCAGGGCGTAGATGTCATCGTCGCGGTTGAGGTGCTCGATCAGTTGCTTGAGGCCGATCAGCGAGTCACGGTCCCAGGTGTTGGCCGGCGGGTGATTGATGGTGATCAGCGCGGTGTGGCCGTGCTTTTCCACGGTGATCTTGTGGGTCAGGTCGAATACACCTGGGTGGTAGGGTTCGATGGCGTGGCTCATAGGAATCCTCGGATCTGCTTTCGTAGGAGCGGGCCATGCCCGCGAAATGCATCGCGGGCATGGCCCGCACCTACAGGTTGTTCATTGTCATGTAGGGCGGGGTGTTCACAGCAAGCGATCAAGCATGCCGCCCTGGTCGAGCAGGCGGCGGGCGATGATCACCCGCATGATTTCATTGGTGCCTTCGAGAATCTGGTGCACGCGGCTGTCGCGCACCCAGCGCTCCAGCGGGTAGTCGTTTAGATAACCGTAGCCGCCATGCAGCTGCAGCGCATCGTTGCACAGGGTAAAACAGTGATCGGTGGCGAAGCGTTTGGCCATGGCGCAGTAGAGGCTGGCCTCGCCGTGGCCCTGGTCCAGCTTGTGTGCGGCCAGGCGTACCATCTGTCGACTGGCGGTGAGGTCGGTGAGCATGTCGGCCAGCTTGAACTGCAGTGCCTGAAATTCGCTGAGCGGTTTGCCGAACTGTTTGCGCTCTTCGACGTAGCGCAGCGATTGCTCCAGCGCCGCTTGCGCCGCGCCCAGCGAGCAGCTGGCGATATTGATGCGTCCGCCATCCAGGCCTTTCATGGCATAGACGAAACCCTGGCCCTCGGGGCCGATGCGGTTGCCGGCAGGGATGCGCACGTCCTCGAAGGTGATGGTGCGGGTCGGCTGGGCGCGCCAGCCCATCTTCAGCTCGTTGCGCCCGTACTTCACTCCCTCGGCGTCGGCCGGTACCAGGAAGCAGGAAATCCCCTTGGCGCCGCTGTCTTCGCCGGTGCGCGCCATGACGATCAGTACGTCGGTGGCACCGGCGCCAGAGATAAAGCACTTGCTGCCGTCGATCAGGTAGTCGTCACCCTCACGCCTGGCGCGGGTGCGCAGGTGCGCGGCATCGGAGCCGGCATCCGGCTCGGTCAGGCAGTAGGAAGCGAGCAATTCGCCGCTGACCAGGCGTGCCAGCCAGGTGTCTTTCAGCGCCTGGTCGGCAAACGAGGCGAGCATCCAGGTTGCCATGTTGTGGATGGTGAGGAAGGCCGTGGTCGCGACGCAGCCGGCGGCCAGTTGCTCGAAGATCAGCGCTGCAGACAGCCGTGACAGGCCCAGGCCGCCGTCTTCGTCCTTGATGTACAGGGCCAGATAGCCTTGCTCGGCGGCTTGCTTGATCACGTCCACCGGGAAGTGGTGGTCGCGGTCCCAGTCGGCGGCATGCGGCGCCAGTTCGCGGCTGGCGAAGGCGCGGGCGCTGTCGACTAGCAGGTGTTGTTCGTCGCTGAGTTCGAAATCCATAAGTCCTCACTGCAGGGTTAGGGGTTGCCCGGCGGCCTGTCTTTCGGCTTGCCATTCGGCCAGGCTGGGCGTTGTCTGGTTGGCGTCGAGGCGATCGACGATTTCAAAATAGTCCTGTTTCAGTGGGTCCTTGAGCACTTCGGCACGGGTCTTCACTTTGACGGCATACACCGTCTGCAGGTTCTGATGATCGAAGGCGCGCCACTCTTGCGGGCCCTTGAGTAGCTGGTAACGATGGCCTTCCAGGGCCTTGATCAAGGCTTCGCTGTCCAGGCTCTTGGCCCGCTGCGCGGCATCGGCCCATTGATAGACGATGCTGTAGGCCGAGGCGGCGGAACTGGACGGGTACATGGCATAGCGCTGGCTGAAGGCCTGGACGAAGGCTTCACCCTGGGCGGAGTTCTCCAGTTTAGGCACGCGCCAGGTCCATGGCTCGGTGCCGAGCACACCTTCCATCAGGCCGGGACCGGCTTGCTCGACGATGCTCTGGGTCAGGTTGGGCGCGACTATCTGCATGCGTTCGGTCAAACCCAGGTCTTTGGCGATGCGCATGGCCCGCACCAGATCTTCGCCGAACAGCACCAGCACCAGCACTTCGGCGTTGCTCGCGGCGGCCTGGTTCAGTACATCCATGTAATCGGCCAGGCGCGCACCGGGGAAGGGCACCTTGAGCCCAGGGTGTTTGCCGGTGTCTGCGCTGCCGGTGGTCTTGCGTAGCGACTCTTCAGTGGTGTGGCCCCAGGTGTAGTCGGCGGTTACGTATATATAGCGCTTGTCCGGCAGGTGCTTGCTCAGGTACTGGCCGAGCACCCGGGCGCTCATCCAGGCGTTGTTGCACTCGCGGAACATGTAGCGGTGCGCGTTCTTGCCGGTGGTGTCATTGGAGTAGGTGAGGGTGCCGAAATACAGCAGACCATGTTTGGCTGCGCGCTGACCGGAGGCGATCGCTACCGCGCTGGAGGAACCGCCGAACAGCATGGCGGCGCCCTCACTGGCCAGTTTGTCGACATTGCGCTCGGCCTTGGCCGGACGCGAAGCAGTATCCTGACTGGACAGGCGCAGCAGACGGCCGAGTACGCCGCCCTGGGCGTTGAGTTCGTCGATGGCCAGCAAGGCGCCGCGCATCTGGGCCAAACCTTCTTCCTTATACGGGCCGGTGCGCGGGTAATTGAGGCCGAGGGTAATCGGCTCGGCGGCCTGCGCGCAGGCGGTTAATCCAGCCCATAGGGCCAGGGCAGTCGTCAGTCGTTGCATGGAAATTCTCCTTGTTATTGTTGTTGGGGCAGGAGGACTTTTTACGCGCTTAGACTAATTGTCGAGATCGTCTATTGGTCTAACAGGTCGCTGGAAAGCTACTGCGGGCCGCGTGTGCCATGCTGCGTTTCGCCTTGTGAGCCACATGGATGTGGGAAGTGCCGTTACCCGTAGGGAGCGCGTACGGCCCTTGCCATCACGCACTGCCTTTTCAGCGGTCTATCGAAGTTGCTATGCCGTTCTCATTTCAACTGGATGGTCATGTTCGGTCCGGCCGGTGCTCCGGCCACGGCGTCTTCATCGAACCAGCGACTGGTGACGGTCTTGGTTTCGGTGAAGAAGCGCACGCCCTGTTTGCCGTAGGCGTGCAGGTCACCGTAAAACGAGCCCTTCCAGCCGGTAAAGGAGAAGAACGGCAGCGGTACTGGCACCGGCACGTTGATGCCGACCTGACCGACTTCCACCGCATGCTGATAGCGCCGCGCCGCACCGCCGGAACGGGTGAAGATCGAGGTGCCGTTGCCGTAGGGGCTGGCGTTGACCAGTTCGATCGCCTGTTCCAGGCTGTCCACTTCCATGCACACCAGCACCGGGCCGAAGATTTCTTCGCGGTACAGGCCCATCGTGCTCGTCACCCCGCGAAACAGGGTCGGGCCGAGCCAGTTGCCGTTGGGGTAGCCTTCCACCGCGCAGTGCGAGCCATCAAGCAGGCATTCGGCGCCTTCCGCTTTGCCTTCGGCGATCAGCCGTAGCACCCGTTGTTTGGCTTGTTGGCTGATCAGCGGGCCGAAGGCGGCGTGGCCGTCGGTCCAGTAGCCGGGTTGCAGGTCAGCCATCTGCGCCTGCAGTTCCTCGATCCACTGCTTCGATTCGCCGACGAACACCGCCACGCTGATCGCCATGCAGCGCTGCCCGGCGGCGCCGCAACTGGCGCCCACCAGGTTGCTCAGTACCTGCTGCTTGTTGGCGTCGGGCATGATCACCATATGGTTTTTGGCGCCGGCGAAGGCCTGCACGCGCTTCAGGTGGTCGGTGCCGGTGCGGTAGATGTGTTGGCCCACCGGCACCGAACCGACGAAGGAAATCGCGCGGATATCCGGGTGAGTGAGCAGGCTGTCGACCACCTCGCGGGCGCCATGCAGCACTTGCAGCACGCCCTTGGGCGCACCGGCCTCGATAAACAGTTCGGCCAGGCGATTGGGGGTCAGTGGGTCCTGCTCCGAGGGCTTGAGGATAAAGGTGTTGCCGGCGGCGATGGCCAGGGGAAACATCCACAGTGGAATCATCGCCGGGAAGTTGAACGGGGTGATGCCCACACACACGCCCAGCGGCTGAATCCAGCTGGCGGTGTCGATATCGCGGGCCACATTTTCCATGGTCTCGCCCATCATCAGGCTGGCGATATTGCAGGCCTGCTCCACCACCTCGATGCCGCGCCAGACGTCGCCCTTGGCATCGGCCAGGGTCTTGCCGGTTTCGCCGGCGAGGATTTCCGCCAGCTCGTCGTGGTGTTCCTTGAGCAGGTGCTGATAGCGCAGCATCACCCGCGCCCGATCCGAAACGGGTACTTCGCGCCAAGTGAGAAAAGCCGCCTTGGCACTGGCAATCGCCGCTTCAATTTCCTCGGCGGTGGCCTTGGGTGCCAGGGCCAGGACTTGCTGGGTCGCCGGGTCGGTGACTTCGATAAATTCGCGGGCGCGGCTTTCGCGCCATTCACCGTCGATCAACTGCGGGATTGCCTTGCTCATCGCGCTCTCCACTTCCGGCCCAGGACAGGCCTTGTCATTCGTAGTGTTATAGCCGGGTCTAGCGCGCTTGTGGATTGACGATCTTGGTCAATGAATGGACTATCTTGGCATTGAATTGTTGGATAGCGCATGAGCGATCGGGTTGAAACATCAAACTGGCCATTGCCGGCCAATGGCGTGCGCTTTATCACGCCGCCGCGCCTGCGCCGCCTCTTGAGCCATCACCCACTGGCTTCTGGCTGCTATCCGCTGGCGCTCGGGTTCTATCCGAACGCGGGCGGGCATCGCATGAATCGCCCGCTGCCGGAGGATTATCTGTTGATCTATTGCCGCGCCGGCCAAGGCTGGCTGGACACCGGGGATGGACGAATTGCGGTCGCTGGTGGCGATCTGCTGCTGTTGCCAAAAGGCATGCCCCATGCCTATGGCGCCGATCCCGGCAAGCCCTGGACGCTGTTCTGGGTGCACTTCGATGGCGAGCTGGCGGCGGAGTTCTTGCGTCCTCTGGACAAGGGGCCGGTCTGGCATATTGGCGTGCAGCCGCGCCTGTTGGCCGAGTTCGATGCGCTGCTCAACCTGCGCAAGCAGGGCCTGAACCTGGCCCACTTCATCTATGCCGCCCATCAGTTGCAGGCGCTGCTGGCCTCCCTGGCGGTGCTGCCGGCGCGAACCACGTTGAAATCGGGGCGGGTGCTGGATGTCGATGCGGTGCAGGCGGTGATGCGTGCTCACCTGCACGGCTCGCTGAATCTCGATGAACTGGCGGCGCAGTTCAAGTTGTCGCGTTTCCACTTCGCCAAGACCTATCGCGCCCTGACCGGCCATGCGCCTATCCAGGCGTTTATCCAGCTGAAAATGGCCCACGCCTGCCGCCTGCTCGACGAAGGCCAGCAGAGCATCCGTCAGGTTGCCGAACAGTTGGGTTACGAGGACGTGTATTACTTCTCGCGGCTGTTCCGCAATGTTGTAGGCATGGCGCCCAGTCATTACCGGGCGCTGCATCAGGGCTAAGTCGGAAATTTTCAGGGAATGGACTGCTGCTTTCGGCCAAAAGCGGACGGGTTACCTATAAATAAATCTGAGAATCCCCTTTTTCCACGAGACGTCATGACGAGCAGCTCAAATGCGACAAGCCACCGACATTAAAGAACTCAGCCGGTTTGCGCCGGTAGTAGCCGTCCTCCACCGCCTGCGCCTGTTCGGCGTAGGGCTGGGTCATGATGGCCTGCAACTCGCGCACCAACGCGTAGTTGCCCGCGCTCGCGTGGCTATACGCTGGCACAAGAAACCACTCGCGTAGCGTGTATTTCGGGTTGACCCGTTTCATCTGCCTCGCCAGCGCCTCACGGTCGCGGGCTGCGGTATTGGTGTTGCTGGTACTGCTGATGCCGACCAACGATTGCCATAACATCAGCCACTCGGACCAACGCTGCTGCAGCCCGTCGTTGTTTTGTTGTGCGCCCGGATAGAAGCTTTTTTTCAGTGGGCCCATGTCGTCAGGCAGCGTCGAGAGTTCGCGGAAGAACACGGTGTAATCGACCGGCGTTTGCCGCATAAGCGTTTCCAGCTCGCTGAACAACGCGGGGTGAAACGTATCCAGCCCCAGTTTGGCCGCCCACATCTGCTCCATTTGCGTTTGCATCACTGCCGCAAAGCCACTGCGAATCTCCTCGAGCTGCTGCAGGCTGTCCTGAACCACGCTGTTCTGATCCAAGCCTTCCTGATCAAGAGCGCCCTGATGCGCGCTCAGCAACGGCCGCAACGCCGAGCAAAATATCTGGAAGTTGCGCTCCGCTGCCACCGGTTGATTGAGGAACGCGAAGTGCTCTCCGCCACCCGTCCACGGCTGGTAGTGCGGGTCGAACACTTCGCAGAACCCGAACGGACCGTAGTCGAGGGTGAAACCACCTGCCGCGCAGTTGTCGCCGTTGAAGTTACCCTGGCAATAGCCGACGCGAATCCAGTTGGCCACCAGCGAGGTCAGCCGGCTGCGGAACGCACGCGCCAGCAACAGCACTTTTGCGCGGGTGCCAAGCTGCGGGTCGATAACCTCCGCGTACTCACGCGCGATCAAGTGCAACACCAACTGCTCCAGTTCCTGCAGCGCTTGCGGGTGCTCCTGCTTGCGCGCACGGCGAGCGAACAGCTCGAGTTGGCCGACCCGAATAAATGACGGCGCAACCCGCGTCGTGATGGCGACGGCCTCCGTTACCAGCCGGTCGGGGTCCTGCGCGTACGAGCCCGGTGAGTACCACGGCCGCTGGACCTGCTCGTTTTTCGACACGTACAAACTCAGCGATCGCGAGGTTGGCACGCCGAGCGCATGCATGTGCTCCTGTGCGAGGAACTCGCGGACACTCGAGCGCAACACGGCGCGACCGTCCGCACCTCGGCAGTAAGGCGTGCGGCCGCCACCTTTGAGCTGCATTTCCCAGCGGCGACCGTTGATGACCGTCTCCAGCACAGACACGGCGCGACCGTCGCCGTAGCCGTTGCCGGTGCGGAACGGGCACTGTTGGTAATATTCTTTGCCGTAGATAGACAGTGCGTAGCCCGTCGCCCAGCCGACCTTGCGCAGCGGCGGCGGAACCTGGCTGAGGTCGCCGGAAAACATCCGTACGAAATCCGCCGACTGCGCCAGGCTGTCGGCAAAACCCAGTTCGCGGAACAAGCTTTGGCTGTGTGCGACGTACTCCGGGGAGTCGATGGGCGTGGGTTTGACCGGCACATAGTGGCCGCTGAACACTTGGCGCGGCGCATGGTCGTCGCCGTCTGCTGTCGCCTGAGGATCGCAGTTGAGCGTGTCCATCAGCGAGTAGTTGGCCAACGTGGCGAGATCGTCGAGCGTGGCGACGGTGGCAGACGCTGCGACGCTTTCTAGGGCGAGTCGATTGCTCATAAGGGCACCTCTTGGCGCGGGAAGAACGGCTGTTTGCCCGCTGCGTGGTGAGTGGTATCGACAATTTCTTCGATTTCGGGGCGACTCTTTTCAGCATAACGTCGAAACCCTGGCGCAGCGTCACCTGCGAGGACGCGCAGCCCTGACAGCCGCCGCTCATAACGATAAACAGCTTGCCGCGCAGGGTCTCGACAATCGAAATCTTGCCGCCGTGATTGGCGATGGATTTATTCACCTGTTTGTCCAGCAGCTCCTGAACCGCCGTATAAAGCGCTGCATCAGACCTGCCTTGCGTGCTGCTGTGGACATGCACCTCCAAGATCGCCTGCACGCCACTCAACAGCTGCGTGCGGATGGCGGTGCCGATGCTGGCTTTCAGCCCTGACCACGCGGCGCTCGGTGCCTTGCCAACGGTCAGCACGTTCTCGGCAATCAGCACGTTGGCCACGCCGAGCAGTGCGAACAGTCGCTCACCAAGCGGCGAACCGGCGGCCCGCTGCTTATTGCCGAAAAAGAACGGGCAGCCCGGATGCACGGGGTGGCTGACCACGAACGTGCAGCTGTCGGGGTCTGCCAGTGACACCTGCGCACGAATGCTCGCCGGCATGCTGTCCGGCAGACTCACGGGCAAACTCGCTGACAGACTCGCAGGCAGCTCGGCAGCCAGACGCTCAGACATCTTCAAGGCTCGCCGTCGCCGCGCGCGCCTAGCCCAGTGCCATTAATGCTGTCCAGATGAATACGCTCCAGCAGATCAGAACTTCTTGCAAGAAAAAACTGGTTGTCGTGAAGGACCGCCTCTGGCCGGTTATAGCCTATCGCGACCGTCCCCCCGGGCCGCTACCGCTAATTGCAACCTCTGCGTCTCGATACCATCGCTCACGAAAATACCGCTGCCCCACATAACGCCTGGCGTTGCGAGCAATGCGCCGTGTATGTAGCCGTTCGCCTTGACTTGCCTGGGCGGCTTCCTTAGCGTGCCGTCTCCGTTGAGATAAGCAGGATTCAGGCATGAGCGTCGCCGATAACGTCAAACTCGAAGCCGGCTGGAAAGAGGCCTTGCGCGAGGAGTTCGCCAAGCCCTACATGCAGGAGTTGGCCGAGTTCCTGCGCCAAGAGAAGGCCGCCGGCAAGGAGGTCTATCCGCCGGGTGCGCTGATCTTCAATGCACTCAACTCCACGCCGCTGGAGCGGGTCAAGGTGGTGATCATCGGCCAGGATCCCTATCACGGCCCGGAGCAGGCTCATGGTCTGTGCTTCTCGGTGCAGCCGGGGGTGGCCACGCCGCCGTCGTTGCTGAATATCTACAAGGAGCTCAAGCGCGACCTGAATATCGACATCGCCACCCACGGCTGTTTGCAGCACTGGGCCGAGCAGGGCGTGTTGTTGCTCAATACCTCGCTGACGGTCGAGCGCGGCATTGCCGGCTCCCATGCGGACAAGGGCTGGGGGGTGTTTACCGACCGGGTGATCGAGGTGGTCAGTCAGCACGCTGCGCGCCTGGTCTTTCTGTTGTGGGGCAAGCATGCACAGAGCAAGGCGCGCCTGATCGACCCGAGCAAACACCTGGTGCTGTGCTCGCCGCATCCCTCGCCGCTGTCGGCCCATCGCGGTTTTATCGGCAACGGTCACTTCAGCCGCTGCAACAAGTTCCTCGTGCAACACGGCATGCCGCCTATCGACTGGCGCTTGCCGCCACTCTAGATGCAGGCGTACAGGCCTCCCCGGCAAGGTCACGACGCAGCGCGCGCAGGCGTGCGCTCAGGCGTTCGCGCTGTTGATTGTCGGCGCTTGCGAGCAGGTCGCTGAACAACTCGGCCAGCGCTTGCCGTGAGCGTGCGTAGGCGGCGCGGTAGTCGTCCTGGTAGACGCTTTCACGCTCCTGCAGCAAATGCGTCAGGCGCACGGGAAAGTCGGCGCTGCGCCGCGCATCGAGCGCCGTGCGCAATTCCGTCTGCCAGCGCAGGCGATTGTCCAGCCACAGGCGATTCTGTTCGCCCGCCGTCTGCGCCCACTCGCCGATACGTGTTTGCTGCGTGTCATTGAGCCGACCAAGCCAGGGGCGCAGGCGTTTCTGCATGCGCGCGGCGCGTTGGCTGATCTGGATGGTCAGGGGCGGTTCGAGA
Source organism: Pseudomonas sp. (assembly GCA_030656145.1). Classification (GTDB taxonomy): domain Bacteria; phylum Pseudomonadota; class Gammaproteobacteria; order Pseudomonadales; family Pseudomonadaceae; genus Aquipseudomonas. The sequence goes on along the minus strand of JAUSOF010000066.1, from coordinate 39,257 downwards.
AACTCCTGGCGATCCGCACGGTTGTCTTCATCCATGGCGGCATACAGGTCGGCGACTTGTCTGGGGTTGAGGGTTTGTAGCAGCTCGATGGCGGTTGGGGTGATTTCGGTCGTGACGCGTTTGAGCGCGCCATCCAGTTCGGCGAACTGTTCGTTCAGTTGGCTCGCGCTGGGGTGGGCCTGTTGGAGCAAGCGTTCACTGCGCTGCAGCCAGTCGATATACCGCGGTAACTCGCTGCTGCAGTGCCACGCCAGGTGGGTCTGCAGGCGTGGCTTGAGCCAGGTTTTCTGGGTGCTGGTCAGGCTCAGGTAATCGTCCAGCCGCCAGGGAATTAGCCAGTCGAGGTTGCGATAGGCCAGGCCAACCCGGCTGCAGGCGGCCAGTAGCACACTGAGGGCGAGTAGAAGGCACAGGGTTTTGATCAGGGGCCAGCGGGGCAGGGTCATACGGGGTGCCTCGGTGTGTGATCGGTCAGTGCTTGCACCGTAGTGCCTGGAAACTGTCACGCGATGCTGGGCGCGGGCTCACAGGTTACGCCCGCCCGGACTGGCATAGGGCCGTTTGAAATATTCGCTAAAAAAGAGCCCGCGCGGGGCGGGCTAAACGTGGTCGAGATGTGCGGATAGATCGCTAGCTACGCTGCCATAGCCTGAACAGCGGCTCGGCCAGGAACATCACCAGAAACAGCCGCAGTACCTGCAATGCGGTGACCAGCGCCACCGACAGGTGCAGGGCTTCGGCGGTCAGGCACAGTTCGGTGATGCCGCCGGGCATCATGCCGAGCATCAGCGAGCTCTGGTCTTCGCTGGCCAGCCAGCCAAGGCCTGTTGCCAGTAGCGCGGCGCCGGCCATGGCGAGCAGGGTGAACAGCAGGATGCGTGCGAGAAAGGCTGGCGCACTGCGAAAGAACCCGCGGTCGAAGTGGCAGCCCAGGGCGCAGCCGATCAGCCATTGGCCGGCCTGGCCGAGCCCATCCGGCAAGCCGATGTGCAGATCGAAGCTGACGCTGGCGACAGCGCACACGGTCAGTGGCCCGAGCATCCAGGGGTTGGGTTGCTTGAGTTTGCCCCAGAGCAGTGCCAGTAGCGCACCGGCCGGTAGCAGGATGGCCAGCCAGAGTCCGTTCACTTCGGCTGCTGGCGGCGGTTCGATGGGCGGCAGGCTCCAGGTGAAGATGGCCGGAATCAGCAGCACCACCAACAACAGGCGCAGGCTGTGCGCCGCCGCGACGCTAGCGACCTGGGCGTCGTGGCGGCGTGCCAGATTGACCATTTCGCTGGCGCCGCCCGGCATGCTGGCAAAGAACGCCGTCGCCCGGTCAACCCCGGCGCGGCGCAGCAGGGCAATACCGATCAGGCTGAGCAGCAGGGTGATCAGGGCGCCCGCCAGGATCACGCCGAAGTGGCCGAGCAGTGCACTCATCACTTCGCTGGTGAAGTGCAGGCCGATGGCGCTGGCGACCAGCCATTGCCCGGTTTTTCGACCGCCGGGGATTTCTGTGACCAGCCAGCCGCTGCAGCGTGCGGCGATGACTGCCAGCAATGGGCCGATGATCCACGGCAAAGGCCAGCCGATCAGGCTGGCCAGGTAACCGCCGATCAAACCGATCAGCGGCGTGGCCCAGTAGCGACGCCACTGGGTCAGGGTTGAGGCATTAAGCATTAACTACTCGAGCGATGCGCCGCGCACGCCACCAGCGCAGGGCTGGCATGCCAAGCATCAGTGCGGTCAGTGCCCAAATGACGAGGCTGATCGGGCTGCTCCAGAGGATACTCAGTTCACCTGCCGAGATCGACAGGGCACGGCGCAGGTTGTCTTCCATGAGCTCGCCGAGCACGAAGCCTAAGATCACCGCCGACAACGGGAAGTCCAGTTTGCGCAGGATATAGCCGAACACGCCGAGGCCGATCATCAGTACCAGGTCGAAGGTGGTGCTGTGCACCGCATAGACGCCGACCATGCTGATCGCGGTGATCGCCGGCACCAGCACCCAGTTGGGTACGCTGAGCATGCGGGAGAACAGGCCGACCAGCGGAAGGTTCATTACCAGCAAGATCACGTTGCAGATGAACAGCGAGGCGATCAGGCCCCAGACTACATCCGGCTGCTGTTCGAACAGCAACGGGCCGGGGGTGATGTTGTACAGGGTCAGGGCGCCGATCATTACCGCAGTGGTGCCCGAGCCAGGAACGCCCAGGGTCAGCATGGGGATCAGCGAGCCGCAGGCCGAGGCGTTGTTGGCCGCTTCCGGTGCGGCCAGGCCGCGCAGGTCGCCTTCGCCGAACTTGCCGCTGGCACCGGCCATGCGTTTTTCGGTCATGTAGGTCATGGCGCTGGCGATGGTCGCGCCGGCACCCGGCAGCACGCCGATGACGAAGCCGGCGAGCGAGCTGCGGATCATGGTCCAGAAGGTGAAGCAATACTCCTTGAAGTTGAACATCAGGCGCCCGCCAGCCTTGGTCACTTGCTGGCCGCTGTGGGTCTTCTCCAGCATCATCAGGATTTCGCTGACACTGAAGAAGCCGATCACCACGATGATGAACTGGATGCCGTCGGACAGGCTGACGCTGCCGAAGGTGAAGCGGTAAACGCCGGTGGTCGAGTCCACGCCCACTGTTGCCAGTGAAAGGCCGATCAGGGCAGCCAACAGGGTCTTGACCGGCTTGTCGCCGACCATGCCGCCGAGGCACGCGATGGCGAAGATCATCAGCACGAAGTACTCGGCCGGGCCGAAGGCCACTGCCCACTTGGCCAGGATCGGTGCGAACAGCACCACGCCGCAGGTGGCGATGATACTGCCGGTGAAGGAACTGACCGCCGATAGCGACAGGGCGATGCCGGCCTTGCCTTGGCGCGCCAGCGGATTCCCGTCGAGGGTGGTCATCACCGAGGCTGAGCAGCCTGGTACGTTGAGTAGAATGGCGGAGATGCGTCCGCCGTATTCGCAGCCGAGGTAGACGGCGGCGAGCAGGATCAGGGAGGTTTCCGGTGACAGGCCGAGCGCGAAGGCTAGCGGCAACAGGAGGGCCACGCCGTTGATCGGGCCTAGCCCTGGCAGCATACCCACTATGGTGCCGACGAAGGCACCAAACAGGGCGACCATCAGATTTTCCGGTCGGGTGGCGACGTCGAAACCCTGCATCAAGAAATTCAGCGTTTCCATATCAATTCTCCACGAAGACGGTAAGCAGGCCCAGCGGCAAAGGCACGTCCAGCAGCAGGTCGAACAGGCCGTACAGCAGGACGCCCAGTAGTGTGCCGCTCAGGGCGCAGGGCAGCAGGCGTCCGGTGAACAACAGGCCAAGGGTGAAGGTGGCCAGAGCGGTACTAAGGATGAAACCAAGCGGTTCAAACAGTAGGGCGTAGGCAAGCAGGGTGGCGGTGCACAGGCAGGCTCGCTTTATCGCACGGGGGTTGAGTACTTGCTCGAGCAGGTCGGGCTTGGCAATCAGCCAAGCTGCACCGGCAGCCATCAGGCTCAGCAGTAACAACGGGTAGGCGCGGGGGCCAACCGGGTCATAGGCAAACGGCGCCTGGAAACCCCAGGCGAGGACGGCGAGACCGGCACAGAAAAGCAGCCAGATCGCAGCGAACAGGCGGACGTACATGGTGGGTTACCTAGTCAAGGGTCAGGGAAGACCGAGGAACCGTAGGATGGGTTGAGCCTCGCGATACCCGTCGCGCAGGCAAATCATTGATGGGTATCGCTGCGTTCAACCTGCGCGGCCCGATCCATCCTACGTTCTGGGTGTTGGCGTTTTACTCCTGCATCAGGCCGAAGGCATCGGCCAGCACCTTGTATTCTTCGACTTGCTTGAAGACCAGGGCTTGCAGTTCATCGCCAGTCACCGACAGTGGCAGCAGGTCGCGTTGTTCACGCAGTTTGGCGAAGTCTTCGCTGGCGAGCAGGGTGTCGAACTGCTGTTTCCACCAGTCGTACTGCGCGTCGCTGACCTCGGGGCCGACATAGAAGCCGCGGATTACCGGCCAGCTGATGTCGTAGCCCTGCTCCTTGGCGGTGGGGATTTCGGCCAGCTTGCCCGGCAGGCGCTCATCGGAGAGTACCGCGAGAATGCGTACCTTCTTCGCTTCCAGTTGCGGGGTGACTTCACCGAGGCCGCTGCTGGTTACCTGTACGTGGCCGCCGAGCATGGCCGTGAGGGTTTCGCCGCCGCCTTCGAAGGCGACATAACGCAGGTTCTTCGGATCGATACCGGCCAGGCGGGCGATCAGTGCGGTCTGCATCCAGTCCTGGCCGCCGATGGTGGCGCCCGCGCCGAAGACGATGCTCGACGGGTCTTTCTTCAGCGCTTCGACCAGGTCGGTGAGCGTCTGGTAAGGCGAGTCGGCACGCACGGTGATGGCGCCGTAGTCGGTACCCACCGCCGCCAGCCAGCGCACGCCGGTCTCGTCGTAGCGACCAAACTTGCCCTGGGCCAGGTTGAGCAGGGAGCCGCTGGAGAAGGCGATAATGGTGCCTGGGTCAGCGGCGCGCTGGGCGATCACCGCGTTATAGGCCACCGCGCCGACACCGCCGGGCATGTAGGTGACGCGCATTGGTTTTTTCAGCAGGCCGCCATCTTTCAAGCCGCTTTGCGCCAGTTTGCAAGTCAGGTCGAAGCCGCCACCGGGCTTGGCCGGGGCAATGCACTCGGGGCGCTTGGGTTCGGCGGCCAGCAGTTGACCGGCGAAGGCCATGCAGGCGGTGGCCAGGGCGATACGGGTAAAGGCAGTTTTCATGGGTGGTTCCTCTAGATTCTTATTGTGGATTACCAGATCGGCAGCGTGTAGCCGACAATCACACGGTTCTCGTCGGCATCGCGGGCAAAGTCAGAACGGAAACTGGCGTTGCGCAGGCGTACATAGACATCTTTAAGTGCGCCGCTCTGCACCACGTACTTGAGTTCGATGTCGCGTTCCCACTCGCCGCCGGTGGCATTGCTGCCGGCAATCTGTGCATCGCTGCCTTTGACGTAACGGGTGTTGAAACTCAGGCCAGGCAGGCCGAGGCTGGCGAAGTTGTAGTCGTAACGGGCCTGCCAGGAGCGCTCGTCGGCGTTGGCGAAGTCATTGATCTGGACGAAGTTGACCAGGTAAGGGTCGCTGCCGTCGAGGTAGGCGTAGCCGGTGTCGCCGCTCATTTTCTGGTAGGCGAGGCTGACCTTGTGGCCACTGTGGGCGTAGCTGAACATGCCGTTGAGCGCGCGGTTGTCGACCTTGCCGGCATTCGCCGCGCCGGTGTCGTCACTGAGCATCAGGCGCAGATCGGCGGCCAGGGTGCCGCCGCCCATGGGGTAGCTGGCGAGCAGGTTGAAGAAGTTCTGCCGGTAGATGTCATCCAGCTCGGCATGGAAGTAGCGGCCTTTGAGGTTCTTGTTGAACTGGTAGTCGAGGCCGACCAGGTCCAGGTGATCGGCCGTTACACCCGCAGCGAAACGGCGGTTCTTGCTGTTGAGCACCAGGTCTTCGGCGTTGGTCGAGGCGCGGTCGATGACCTTGTCCAGACGCCCGCCGGTGAAGGTCAGGCCATCCAGCTCGCTGGAGGTCAGCAGGCCGCCTTCGAACACCTGGGGCAGCAGGCGGCTGTCGCTGGCCTTGACCACCGGCAGTTCGGGGATGTGCGAGCCATACCGCAGTTCGGTGTTGGAGGCTTTGATCTTGGCGGTCAGGCCCAGGCGCCCGAAGGTGTCCGGAGTGCCGCCGTCATCCTGTACCGGCAACAGGTCGGTGCCGGTGCGACCGCCGCCGGAGTCGAGCTTGACGCCGAGCATGCCCAGGGCATCCAGGCCGAAGCCTACAGTGCCTTCGGTATAGCCGGACTGAATATCGAGGAGGAAACTCTGGCCCCACTCTTCGCGCTTGTTCTGCTGGGCGCTAGTGCCTTCGCGAAAATCACGGTTCAGGTAGATATTAGTTGAGGACAGACTGGCCTTGCTGTCTTCGACAAACGCGGCGTGGGCAGCAGGCGCGAGCAATGCCGCGGTTACGGCTAGGCTAAGCAGATTTGCAGGCAGCAGTGCCTGACGTGATGCGATGGGCATCGTGTGGTCTCCATTGTTGTTTTTGTCACGGCTGCACACCACAGTGCAGGCCGTTCAGGTAGGTGGATCGAGCCACCTGGCGCTGATCCTATGAGGTCAAGCTTTCACCAAGCTTTCAGCGTTGAATTTTTTTGCGCTGGTTGCGCGCCGGCATTTTGCTGATCACAGGTCGCCGCGCGCCTGTAAACTGCGGCCCGGGCTGCGTGGCCGATAGTGATTGTCTGACTCGAATCTGGATGGAGGTGGCGGTGCGAATTCTGCTGGTCGAAGACCATCCGCAGTTGGCGGCGAGCGTAGCCCAGGCCCTTAAAAGCGCCGGCTGGACGGTGGACGTTCTGCATGACGGCGTGGCCGCCGACCTGGCCTTGGCTAGCGAGGAGTACGCCCTGGCGATTCTCGATATCGGCTTGCCACGTCTCGATGGTTTCCAGGTGCTGGCGCGCTTGCGTGAGCGGGGCAAGACCCTGCCGGTGCTGATGCTGACCGCCCGTGGCGAGGTCAAGGATCGCGTGCATGGCCTTAACCTCGGCGCCGATGATTACCTGGCCAAACCCTTCGAATTGAGCGAGCTGGAAGCGCGGGTCAAGGCGCTGCTGCGACGCAGCGTGCTGGGCGGCGAGCAGCAGCAGCGCTGCGGCCAGCTGGTCTACGACCTGGGTACCCGGCGCTTCAGCGCAAGAGGCGAAAGCCTTAGCCTGACCTCGCGCGAGCAGGCAGTGCTGGAAGCCATGATTGCCCGGCCGGGACGGGTGATGAGCAAGGAACAACTGGCGGCCCAGGTGTTTGGCCTGGACGAAGAGGCTAGCGCCGACTCGATCGAGATCTACGTCCATCGTCTGCGCAAGAAGCTCGAGGGCAGCGGCGCACGCATCGTCACCTTCCGTGGTCTGGGTTATTTGTTGGAGGCAGTCGGTGACTGAGGGTTGGAGGCGCCCGATGGCTGAAGTCGGTAGCCTGCGCGGGCGGCTGCTGCGGCGTCTGGCGCTGCTGTTGACGCTGATTCTGGTTGTGAGCAGTTTGAGTGCTTACTGGAGTGCCCGGAGCGCCGCCGACACCGCCTATGACCGCACCCTGCTGGCGTCGGCACGGGCGATCGCCCAGGGTCTGTATGCTGATGATGGCAGGCTCAAGGCTAATGTGCCCTATGTCGCCCTGGACACCTTCGCCTACGACAGCCTTGGGCGTATCTACTACCAAGTGCTGGATCTGCATGGGCATCTGGTGTCCGGTTACGACGATCTGCCGGCTGCGCCTCCAGGCACTCCGCGTACCGACGATTACCCGGCGCTGGCGCGTTTCTACGATGGCACCTACCGCAGTCAGGGGGTGCGCGTGGTCAGCCTGCTACAACCGGTCAGCGAGCCACTGCTCAATGGCATGGCCGAGATCCGAGTGGCCGAAACCCTGGGCGCGCGTGAACGCATGACCCATGAGTTGCTGGTTGGCACGCTGTGGCGCATGGGTTTGCTGGCGTGCAGCGCACTGCTGCTGGTGTGGCTGGCGGTGAGTGCCGCGTTACGCCCGCTGGAACTGTTACGGCGCACTGTGGCCGCGCGTGCCAGCGACGATCTACGGCCGCTTCCGGATGCCGAACTGCCACGCGAGTTGCGTCCGTTGGTGAGTGCCTTGAATCAGTTCAATGAGCGTCTGCGTGGCCTGTTCGAGCGTCAGTCGCAATTCATCGCCGATGCAGCCCACGAACTGCGTACGCCCTTGGCGGCGCTCAAGGCGCGGGTCGAGTTGGGTCTGCGTGCGCAGGAACCGACCGCCTGGCGCAGCACCCTGGAGGAGACGGCGCAGAATACCGACCGGCTGACTCAGCTGGCCAATCAATTGCTTTCGCTGGCGCGCATCGAAAGTGGGGCGCGGGCGATTGCCGAGGGTGGCGCACAACAGCTGGACCTCAGCCAGTTGGCCCGTGAGCTGGGGCTGGCGTTGGCGCCTTTGGCCCACGCCCGCGGAATTGCCTTGGCGCTGGAGGCCGAGCAACCGGTGTGGCTGCGCGGCGAGCCGACCCTGCTCAATGAGTTGTTGTGCAACCTGGTGGATAACGCCCTGGCGCATACCCCGGCCGGCGGCAATGTGATCCTGCGGGTGCTGGCGCCAGGCATTCTGGAGGTCCAGGACGATGGCCCGGGAATTCCTGCAGAGGAACACGAGAAGGTCTTCGAACGCTTTTATCGGCGCGGTGTGCAGGCCTCTGGCGCGGGCCTGGGCCTGGCCATCGTCGGTGAGATCTGTCGCGCACACCAGGCGCGCATCAGCCTGCATCAGGCCCTGCCGCAGGGCTTGCTGGTGCGGGTGGAATTTGCCGTCGAGGCTGGCTGAGAAGGTGTGAAAAAAGCTCTCGCGACAGCGCCCGATATTTTTCAGGCTCTTATCAAGAAACCCGTATCACATTGATTTTATGGGTTATGAAAATTTATGTAGGAGCGGGCCATGCCCGCGAAACCCATCGCGCCATGGGACTGGGCGTCCCCGCCGCTCCTACAGGTACCCACAGGCCACCCCATGTCTCTGCGCTTTACTGCAGCATGCCCATGGCCGCTTCCATGGCGGCTGAGAGGTCTTCGTTGTCATTCAGGTTCTGGTGCGGGTCCAGGCCCAGTTTGCGGAATGCCGGGATCTGGCTCCAATCCAGCTGGGTGTAAGGGTGCTGGCTGCCGAGGTAGCTCTGCAGGATGGCAACCTGGACGATGTCGACGTAGTCGACCTTGGCACTGTCGCGGGTGAAGTCCAGGTGTTGACTCGGCACCATGGCGATTAGCTCGGGGAAGTCCCAGGCCCGCAGGATCTTGTCGCCGATAAGCGGGTGAATCTGCTCGATAACGTGGTTGAGGCTGATCGAGTCGGACAGCAGTTCGTTGTGCTCTTCGGCGTAAGTCAGGATCGGCAATACGCCAATCTGGTGAACCAGGCCGGCGAGGGTCGCCTGATCCGGCATCAGGCGGGTGTAGTGTTTGCACAGTACATGGCAGATCCCGGCAATTTCCGTGCTCTTGTTCCAGACTTCGCGCATTTTGCGGTCGACTATGTCCGAGGTGGCCTGGAACATCTGCTCCATTGCCAGGCCGGTCGCCAGGTTGCAGGTGTAGTTGATGCCCAGACGACTGACGGCCATCTGCAGGTCGGTGATTTCCTTGTTGGTGCGCAGCAATGGGCTGTTCACAACCTTGATGATGCGGGCGGTCAGTGCCGCATCGTTGCCGATGACCTTGCTGATCTGCGGAATGCCGATGTCCGGGTCTTCTGCCGCTTCACGAACTTTCAGGGCGACCTCTGGCAGGGTGGGCAGTACCAGGTCATCGTTGTCGATGGCCTTGATCAGTTCCTGTTGGACTTTGTCGGCAAGCTTGCTCATGGGTAGATCTCTTCGGTCATCGGCTGCAGGTGCAGTATGGTTAGCGTTGGATTTCGCGGTTGCTGTCCAGGGTATAGGGCAGATCGAGCAGCCTGAGCGGCAGCCCTTGTGGCGTGCCGAGGTGAATGCGTCCGTCACTGACCGCATCCTCCTGCAAGACCGCGAGCAGTTCGAAGCCGCTGTCGCTGTGCGCCGCCAGCACCACTTCGCCGGCACTGGCGTTGCGCTCGGGGGAGAACAGTTCGGTTGCCGGTAGGGGGAGTTGTTCGCCGTCCACGGCCAGGCGATACAGCCGGCGTTTGAGTTTGCCGAGGTACTGCATGCGCGCGACGATTTCCTGGCCGGTGTAGCAGCCTTTCTTGAAACTGACGCCGCCCAGTGCCTGCAGGTTGAGCATTTGCGGGATGAACAGCTCGCGGGTGGAACCCAGCACCTGGCCGATGCCGGCGCGTACCTGGGCCAGCAGCCACTGATTGAGTGGCGCGTACGCCAGCTGGGCGTCCAGTTGGGCGTGCAGGTTCTCGGCTTGGCTGGCCGGCGCCCAGAGTTCGGCGCGGCCATCGCTCAGGCGCACGGCCAGTAGATCGTCGGTGCGGGCAACGCTATCGGCGTCGCGGGGCAGGTCGAGGCCGAGGCTGGCCAGCGCGGCGTCGCCGTCCTGCAGGCCAAAGCGTACCCAGTCGGCACTTTCGTCGATCAGTTTGGATTTGCTGAATGCGGCGTATTTCTGCAGGTCGAGCAGTTGCGGCTCGACCAGCTCACTGGCCATCGCCAGGAGGAAACCGTCGGCTACGCTGACAATCCTGAAGCTCGACAGCATGCGCCCTTTGGGGGTGCAGCGGGCGCCGAGGCTGGAGTTGGTAGCGCTCAGGTAATTGAGGTTGCAGGTCAGTTGGCCCTGGAGGAGTTTGCTCGCATCAGAACCGCGAACGGCGAGGACGCCTTCGTGGCTGAGGGTGGAGAAAAACGCGGAATCGGCCATAGGGTAAACAATCGCTGGGTGAAAGTTAGGGGCCTCATCATAAAAGCAGGCATAAGCCTCAAGCTACAGGCTTTGCTTAAAAGCCGGGAAAAAGCTTGAGTGGCGTCCGCTCCTGGTCATCCTTGATTGCTTGCAGGGGCGGCCACCCGTCTTGCAGTCGACTGGTATACTCCTGCGCTCAATTCCCGCCAGGCTCTATCAAGGAAGCGCTCCATGGTCGATTCGACAGAACTCAATCGCCTCTACTGGCACAGCCGTCGCGGCATGCTGGAACTGGATGTACTGCTGGTCCCATTCGTCAAAGAGGTTTATCCAACCCTCGATGCCGAAGACCGCGAGTGTTACCGCAAGCTGCTCGAGTGTGAAGATCAGGACATGTTTGGCTGGTTTATGCAGCGTGCCGAATCTGAAGATGCCGACTTGCAGCGCATGGTTCGCATGATTCTGGACCGTGTCCAGCCCAAGTGACAGCTTCGAGTGCCGCTGGCGACCGTCGCGGCGCTTGCTGCTGCTCTATGTGCTCGTCCAGGCGCTAGCGCTGCTCAGCCTGTTGCTCGTCGACATTCCATGGTGGGCACTGTTGCTGGGTCTTGCCCTGTGTCTCGGGCATGCCGCCTGGGTATTGCCGCGGCACATCTTGCTGAGTGCGCCGCAGGCGTTCAGTGGGCTGCGCTGCACGGCAGACGGCTGGCAGCTGTGGCGTGATTTGGGCGGCTGGCAGACCATTCAATTGCGCCCCGACAGCCTGGCGTTACCGCTGGTCGTGGTGCTGCGTTACAGTCTGCCAGGTGAACGCTGGGTGCGCGGCTTGTGCATCCCGCATGACGCCATGGCTGCAGATATGCACAGGCGCCTGCGCGTGCGCCTGAAATTCAGTCGCCGTAGATGGGCGGTCGCAGAATAGTATCCTTCGCCTCTGGCAGCATCTCTGGATAGTCCAGCGTGTAGTGCAGGCCCCGAGATTCCTTGCGTTCCATGGCTGACCTGATCATCAGTTCGGCGACCTGGGCAAGGTTCCTCAGCTCGATCAGGTCGCGGCTAACCTTGTAGTTGCTGTAAAACTCATCGATCTCGTCGAGCAGCAGGCGCACCCGGTGTTCGGCGCGTTGCAGGCGTTTGTTGGTGCGCACGATGCCGACGTAATCCCACATGAAGCGCCGCAGTTCGTCCCAGTTGTGGGCGATGATCACGTCTTCATCCGAGTCGGTGACCTGGCTGGCATCCCAGGTCGGCAAATTGGCCGGTGCGCTCACTTGGTTCAGCTTCTGCATGATGTCGGCCGCCGCCGAGCGTGCGTAGACGAAGCATTCCAGTAGCGAGTTGCTGGCCATGCGGTTGGCCCCGTGCAGGCCGGTAAAACTGGTTTCGCCGATCGCGTACAGGCCAGGTACATCGGTGTGTCCGCTCTGGTCGACCACTACGCCGCCGCAGGTATAGTGCGCGGCTGGCACTACTGGGATAGGTTCGCGGGTGATGTCGATGCCAAAGTCGAGGCAGCGCTCATACACGGTCGGGAAATGGGTCTTGATGAAGTCAGCCGGTTTGTGGCTGATATCCAGGTACACGCAATCCACGCCGAGGCGCTTCATCTCGTGGTCGATGGCGCGCGCGACGATATCGCGTGGTGCCAGTTCGGCGCGCTCATCGAAGCGTTGCATGAAGCGCTCGCCGTTAGGCAGTTTTAGCAGCGCGCCCTCACCGCGCAGGGCTTCGGTAACCAGAAAGCTTTTGGCCTGCGGGTGGTACAGGCAGGTCGGATGGAACTGGTTGAATTCAAGGTTGCCAACGCGACAGCCGGCGCGCCAGGCCATGGCGATGCCGTCCCCGCAAGCCCCGTCCGGGTTGCTGGTGTACAGGTAAACCTTGGCTGCGCCACCAGTGGCGAGGATGACGAAGCGCGCACCATAGGTATCAACTTCGCCGCTGGCGCGATTGAGTACATATGCGCCCAGGCAGCGTTCGCCAGCCAGGTCGAGTTTACGTTCGGTGATCAGGTCAACCGCCACGCGCTGCTCGAGCAATTCGATGTTGGTCCGCAGTCTTGCCTGTTCGAGCAGGGTCTTGAAGATCGCCGCGCCGGTGGCGTCGGCGGCATGGATGATGCGGCGGTGGCTGTGACCGCCTTCGCGGGTCAGGTGAAACTCGAAGCCGCCGTCTTCATGGGCGGTCTGGTCGTCGCGGGTGAAGGGTACGCCCTGGTCAATCAACCATTGGATCGCTTCGCGGCTGTGTTCCACGGTGAAGCGCACTGAGTCTTCACGGCACAGGCCGGCGCCAGCATTGAGGGTGTCTTCGACATGCGAGTCGACGGTGTCAGTGTCGTCGAGTACCGCCGCCACACCGCCCTGTGCCCAGTATGTCGAGCCATTGGCCAGGTTGCCCTTGCTCAGCACGGCGATGCGCAGGTGCTCGGGCAGGGTCAGTGCAAGCGTCAGGCCTGCGGCCCCGCTGCCGATGACCAGGACGTCGTGTTGGTAGTGTTGGCTCATGTCGTGATCCCGCAAGTAAGCGGACTCTAGTATATAGAGGGGGCGGACGGCACAATAGCGGTCTTATGACCTACTGTGGCGCTGGGGGAACTTTCTTAGACGTTCAGGTTCCATAAAAGGTCACCCGTAGAAGGGGTTGTGCCTGCTCGCCGGCTACATTGAGTGCTTTCAAGGGCCTTCGGTTGTTGGTAAGTGGGTGAACTAAGATTATTACGCAGCAGGGCTTCAGGGCGCTGCTACGTCACTCCGTGCAGGGCATTAAGTGTTCTGCAGGAAGCTTGTCTGGAGGGGAGAACTTTTGCGCAACGTCCGAGTCTATCTTGGCAAGCCGATTGATTGGCTAGTGCTGCACCCCTTCGGACTTAATGAGGAGTGTTGATGCTAGCTCAGGAAGAAGATCAGCAGCTGGTTGAGCGCGTGCAGCGCGGTGACAAGCGCGCATTCGATCTACTGGTATTGAAGTACCAACACAAGATTCTCGGGTTGATCGTGCGGTTCGTGCACGACACCCATGAGGCGCAAGATGTTGCGCAAGAAGCCTTTGTGAAGGCTTATCGAGCGTTGGGTAATTTTCGCGGAGACAGTGCGTTCTATACGTGGCTGTACCGTATCGCCATCAATACGGCGAAGAATCATCTGGTGTCGCGTGGTCGGCGCCCACCAGAGAGTGATGTAAGTGCTGAGGATGCAGAGTTCTACGATGGTGATCACGCCCTCAAGGACATTGAGTCCCCGGAACGACTACTGCTGCGGGATGAAATCGAAGCCACCGTGCATCGCGCCATCCAGCAATTGCCAGAAGATTTGCGTACAGCACTAACCTTGCGTGAATTTGATGGTCTGAGTTATGAGGACATTGCCAGCGTTATGCAATGTCCAGTCGGTACAGTGCGGTCGCGAATTTTTCGAGCTCGCGAAGCCGTAGACAAGTCATTGCAACCCCTGTTGCAGGACAGTTAAGACAGCGGCGACAGCCAAGAGAGGAACCGCCATGAGTCGTGAAGGCTTGCAGGAATCACTGTCCGCGGTTATGGATAACGAAGCGGACGAAATGGAGCTGCGGCGCGTGCTCGGTGCGAGCGATGACGCTGAGCTGCGCGCAACCTGGTCGCGCTACCAAATTGCACGAGCAGTCATGCACAAGGAGCTGCTTGAGCCGCGCCTGGATATCGCCGCGGCGGTCTCCGCTGCATTGGTCAATGAAGCCTTGCCAGTTCAGGGCAAGAGCGTTATTCGCGGTCCGTGGCGTTCAATTGGTCGCTTTGCAGTGGCCGCTTCAGTTACGGTGGCGGTGTTAGCCGGTGTGCGTTTGTATAATCAGGATGACGTTGCAAGTACGCAGTTGGCGCAGCAAGCTGCCCAGCCGGTCCTGAGTGCTCCGCAAGTACAGGGGTCAGCCATGCTTGCTGGTTTCAGTACTGCTGGCGAGCAACCCGCTGTGGCTGAGGTTGCCGACGAAGGGGCCTCTGGCTGGCATGACCAGCGCCTGCCGTCGTACCTGCGTCAGCATGCTCAGCAAGCGGTTATAAATGCCAATGAAAGCGCGCTGCCTTATGCGCGCGCTGCAAGCTTGGAAAGTCGCTAAGGAGGCGCATGCGCTTTATCCCCGTCATCTCTCTGTTACTCGGTAGCTGTCTAGCACTGCCTGCTGTTGCTGCTGAGGCGCAAGATTGGTTACTTCGCCTGGCAGACGCCGGGCGCAGCCAAAGTTTCCAGGGCGTATTTGTCTATGAACGCAACGGCAGTTTTTCTACCCACAGCATCTGGCATCGGGTAGATGAGGCTGGCGGGGTGCGCGAGCGGCTATTGCAGTTAGACGGGCCTGAGCGTGAAGTGCTGCGGGTTGATGGTCGCACCAAGTGTGTCAGTGGCAGCTTGGCCGACCAGGTCGGTGACCAGAAGGCTTGGGCTGCGCGCGATCTGAATGCCCAGCGTTTACTTGAATCCTATGATTTGCGTGTTATTGGCGATTCGCGGGTGGCCGGACGTGCTGCAGTGGTGCTCTCGCTGTCGCCGCGTGACCAGCATCGCTACGCTGTTGAGCTGCACCTGGACCAGGAAAGCGCTCTGCCGTTGAAATCCCTGTTGTTGAATGACAAGGGCCAGTTGCTGGAGCGGTTTCAATTCACCCAGCTCGACGTCGGTGTTGTTCCCAGCGACCAGGAACTGCAGTCTGGAGCGGGTTGCAAGCCCGTGACTGTCAGTAAAGCCGAGGCTGAGGTTGTCGAGGCATGGCGTTCTGACTGGTTGCCGCCAGGCTTTACCTTGACGCGTGTCGCCGAGCGCCTTAGCCCTGCCTCCAATGAGCAGGTGGCTTGCCTGGTTTATGACGATGGCTTGGCCAGCTTTTCGGTGTTTCTTGAGCCCTTGCGTGGCGTGATGGTCGAAGATGCCCGTAGTCAGCTTGGTCCGACTGCGGCAGTGTCGCGGCGCTTGGCGACCGATGATGGCGATGTGATGGTCACGGTTGTCGGTGAAATCCCTCTCGGTACAGCGGAGCGTGTTGCCTTGTCGATGCGCGCCATCGAGGCGCAGGCCGCGCAATGATCGAGGAGCAAGGGCGGGTAGTTGCGCTCGAACCAGGCGCGGTCTGGGTTGAGACCTTGCGCAAAAGCACCTGTTCCAGCTGTTCGGTAAGCGCAGGATGCGGTCATGGCGTGCTCGAAAAACTGGGCGCCAGTGGTCGGCGCGGCTACGTTCGGGCGCTCTGTGATCTGCACTTGAGCGTGGGCGATACTGTGGTTATCGGCGTGCGCGAGGAATTGCTGGTGCGTGGCTCGCTCTTGGTCTATCTGCTGCCTCTGATCGGGTTGTTCAGTGCTGCGTTGCTGGCTGAACAGTTGGCGCTGGGTGAGCCGTTGGTTATCGTGTCTGCCTTTGTTGGTTTGTTCGCAGCCTGGTTGGCGGTGCGCTGGCAGAGTGCTCGCACAGCTGATGATCCGGCCTTGCAGCCAGTGGTCATGCGCGCCTTGCTCGCCGGTTCTGCTGCGGCGTTTTAGCCTTTTGCTGGTTTTTGATGGGGAGTTGCATAACGATGCCTAGCCTGAAATGGTCTTTCTCAGCGTTGGTTGCTGTCCTGCTCCTGGGGCAGGTGGCGGTTGCCCAGGCCAACTTGCCGGACTTTACCGAGTTGGTCGAAGAGGCCGCTCCAGCCGTCGTCAACATCAGTACGCGGCAGAAGATACCGGCGCGAGCGTCAGGGGCTGGCGAGCTGGCGATGCCTGATCTTGAAGGCCTGCCGCCGATCTTTCGTGAATTCTTTGAGCGCAATATTCCGCAGATTCCACGCTCGCCAAACGGTGGTCGCCAGCGCGAGGCGCAGTCCCTGGGTTCCGGGTTCATTATCTCCGCCGATGGCTACGTGCTGACCAATAACCACGTGGTCGCCGGTGCCGATGAAATCATCGTGCGCCTGCCTGATCGCAGCGAGCTGGAAGCCAAGCTTATTGGTGCCGATCCGCGCAGTGATGTGGCCCTGCTCAAGATCGAAGGCAAAAATCTGCCGACGGTCAAGCTGGGTAAGTCCGAGGACTTGAAGGTTGGTGAGTGGGTGCTGGCCATCGGCTCGCCCTTCGGCTTCGACCATTCAGTGACCGCCGGCATCGTCAGTGCCAAGGGTCGTAGCCTGCCAAATGAAAGCTATGTGCCGTTCATTCAGACCGATGTGGCAATCAATCCGGGCAACTCCGGTGGCCCATTGTTTAACCTGGCAGGTGAGGTGGTGGGGATCAACTCGCAGATTTTCACCCGCTCGGGCGGGTTTATGGGCTTGTCTTTCGCCATTCCAATGAGTGTTGCCCTGGATGTGGCCGAGCAGCTGAAGGCCGACGGCAAGGTTAGTCGCGGCTGGCTGGGCGTGGTGATTCAGGAAGTGAACAAGGATCTGGCCGAGTCATTTGGTCTGGACAAGCCTGCGGGTGCGTTGGTTGCTCAAGTGCTTGAAGGCGGTCCGGCAGCCAAGGGTGGCCTGCTGGTTGGCGATGTGATTCTCAATATAGATGACGCCCCGATCGTTATGTCGGGTGATCTGCCGCATCTGGTGGGTCGCCTGAAACCAGGCAGCAAGGCCGAGCTGGATGTGGTGCGCGAAGGCGCGCGCAAGAAGCTCAAGCTGACCATCGGTGCCTTACCGGAAGATGGCGAAACCGTGGCTGGCGTGACGGGCCCTGGCGTCGAGCGCAGCAGCAATCGCCTTGGGGTCAAGGTGGTTGAATTGACCGCCGAGCAGAAGAAAAGCCTCGACCTCAAAGGCGGTGTGGTGATCAGCGAAGTGCTCGACGGCCCCGCTGCCCTGATCGGTTTGCGTCCGGGCGATGTGATTACCCATTTGAACAATCAGGCAATTGACTCGGCAAAAACCTTTACCCAGGTGGCTCAGGACTTGCCGAAAAATCGCTCTGTATCAATGCGAGTGCTGCGCCAGGGGCGCGCCAGCTTCATTACTTTCAAACTGGCCGAGTGATCTCGGTGCGGGCTGCTCGTCGCTAAAGCGGCGTCGCAGCTGGTGCTGGGGCGCTACCCGCAAGATTAAAGAAGGGCGATTTCGATCGCCCTTCTTCATCTCCGCCGATTGGCACCTGCGCGTGACTGCTGCGGCGCCAATCGGGTACACTTCACGGCTATTTTCGGCGGGCTGTGCCTGCGACCTTTTCGAGTGTCGTCCTGTGAGTGACCTGAGCCACATAAGAAATTTCTCCATCATTGCCCACATTGATCACGGCAAGTCCACACTGGCTGACCGTTTTATCCAGATGTGTGGTGGCCTGGCCGATCGTGAAATGGAAGCCCAGGTTCTGGACTCCATGGATCTTGAGCGTGAGCGCGGGATTACCATCAAGGCGCACAGCGTGACCTTGTATTACACGGCGCGCGACGGCAAGACCTACCAGTTGAACTTCATCGACACCCCCGGGCACGTCGACTTCACCTACGAAGTCAGCCGTTCCCTGGCCGCCTGTGAGGGTGCGTTGCTGGTGGTCGATGCTGGTCAGGGCGTCGAGGCGCAATCGGTGGCCAACTGCTACACCGCCATCGAGCAAGGCCTCGAGGTGATGCCGGTGCTGAACAAGATCGACCTGCCACAGGCCGATCCGGACCGGGTCAAAGATGAAATCGAGAAGATTATTGGCATCGATGCCACCGATGCGGTGACCTGCAGTGCCAAGACCGGCCAGGGTGTCGACGAGGTGCTCGAGCGTCTGGTGCACACCATTCCCGCGCCGACCGGTGATATTGAGGCGCCTTTGCAGGCGCTGATCATCGACTCCTGGTTCGATAACTACCTGGGGGTGGTTTCCCTGGTGCGCGTGCGTCACGGGCGGATCAAGAAGGGTGACAAGGTGCTGGTGAAGTCCACCGGCAAGATTCACCTGGTCGACAGCGTCGGCGTATTCAACCCCAAGCACAGCGCCACGGTTGACCTCAAGGCCGGCGAAGTAGGCTTTATCATTGCCGGTATCAAGGACATTCACGGTGCGCCAGTGGGCGATACCCTGACCTTGAGCTCCACGCCCGATGTCGACATGCTGCCAGGCTTCAAGCGCATCCAGCCGCAGGTGTATGCCGGCCTGTTCCCGGTCAGCTCCGATGACTTCGAGGATTTCCGCGAGGCCCTGCAAAAGCTCACGCTGAACGACTCCTCCTTGCAGTACACCCCGGAAAGCTCCGATGCCCTGGGCTTCGGTTTCCGTTGCGGCTTCCTCGGCATGCTGCACATGGAGATCATTCAGGAGCGCCTTGAGCGCGAGTACGACCTGGACCTGATCACCACCGCGCCGACCGTTATTTTTGAGCTGCTGCTCAAGACCGGTGAGACGGTCTACGTCGATAACCCGTCCAAACTACCCGACTTGTCGACCATCGAAGACATGCGTGAGCCGATCGTGCGGGCCAATATTCTGGTGCCGCAGGAGCACCTGGGTAACGTCATCACCCTGTGCATCGAGAAGCGCGGGGTACAGCACGACATGCTGTTCCTCGGTTCGCAAGTGCAGGTGACTTACGACCTGCCGATGAACGAAGTGGTGCTGGACTTCTTCGACCGCCTGAAGTCGACCAGCCGTGGTTATGCGTCGCTGGACTACCACTTCGATCGTTACCAGTCGGCCAATCTGGTCAAGCTGGACGTCATGATCAACGGTGAAAAGGTCGACGCTCTGGCGTTGATCGTGCACCGCGACAATGCGCACTACAAAGGTCGCGCGTTGACCGAAAAGATGAAAGAGCTGATTCCGCGGCAGATGTTCGATGTGGCAATTCAGGCCGCCATTGGCGGGCAGATTGTCGCGCGTACCACTGTCAAGGCACTCAGAAAGAACGTGCTGGCCAAGTGTTACGGTGGTGACGTGAGCCGTAAACGCAAACTGCTGGAAAAGCAGAAGGCCGGTAAGAAAAGGATGAAGCAGGTTGGCAACGTGGAAATTCCACAAGAAGCCTTCCTCGCTGTGCTCAGGTTGGATAGTTAGGTCTTATGTCGCTAAATTTCCCGTTGTTGCTGGTAATCGCCGTCGCTGTTTGCGGTGTGCTGGCGCTGTTTGATCTGGTCTTTCTGGCTCCACGCCGGCGTACGGCCATTGCCAACTACTGTGGTCAGGTCAACCAGCCTGACGAGGCGGTGGTCGAGCGCCTGAACAAAGAGCCGTTGCTGGTGGAGTACGGTAAATCGTTCTTCCCTGTCCTGGCGATTGTGCTGGTGCTGCGCTCCTTTCTGGTCGAACCGTTCCAGATTCCGTCGGGCTCGATGAAGCCAACCCTGGAAGTGGGTGATTTCATCCTGGTCAACAAGTTCGCCTACGGCATTCGCCTGCCGGTACTGGATACCAAGATCATCGAGGTGGACGACCCGCAACGCGGCGATGTCATGGTGTTCCGTTATCCGAGCGACCCGAATATCAACTACATCAAGCGTGTAGTGGGCCTGGCGGGTGATCAGATTCGCTACAGCAGCGACAAACGTCTGTTCGTCAACGGGCAGTCGGTAGCCCAGCAATTGCTTGGCGAAGAGCCTGGCAGTCTCGGGAGCGTGGCTCTTTATGAAGAGCGTCTGGGTGCGACCGAACACCAGATACGCAAGGAAATGACGCGTTATCGGGCCGAGCCAGGGCGTGAGTGGGTAGTGCCGCAAGGGCATTATTTCATGATGGGCGACAACCGCGACAACTCCAACGACAGCCGTTACTGGAATGATCCTGCTATCCCCAAACCGCTGCTGGGCATGGTGCCGGATCAGAATATCGTGGGTAAAGCGTTCGCCATCTGGATGAGCTGGCCAGACCCGAAATTACGCAATTTGCCGAATTTCTCTCGCGTTGGTTTGATTCACTGACATTTCGCCTGTTTTGCGGCGCTGTTCAATACGGCGTCACAGGCTATATATAGTCTTAGAGGGTGTTTACAAAAGTAGCGCGCGAAGCGTCTAGTTAAGGCGAAATCAGCCTAAACGCGGCGTAGCCAAGTAACAGCCGCCGGCTGGCCCCGCAGGGGTGAGCGCAGCGAATCAAAAGCGGAGTGTACGAGTTGTGCATGAGCATTTTGATGGGGGCGCCTAGCCTGGGCTCGCATTCGAGGCTGATTTCAACGCAGCATGGCCAAGCGCAGTAATTTGTAAACACCCTCTTAGCCCGCAGGGCACTCACACTATTCTTACTTGGGGGCAAGCATGACATTTGCACGTTCGCAGAAAGGCCTGTCGATTCTGAGCTGGTTGATGGTACTAGCGGTTGTGGCGTTCTTCGCCAGCACCGCATTCAAGATGTTGCCGCACTACCTCGACTATATGTCGATGGATAAAATCATTACCTCGGTGGAAACTGACCAAACCACGGATATCCGCTCGGTTGGCGCTTTCTATGGCCATGTCGGCAAGGGTATGGAGGTCAACAGCATTCGTGATCTGGATTTGAAAGAAGCGCTGAAAGTGAAAATTGAAAATAATGAGTTTCGCGCTCATCTGAAGTATGAAAAACGCGAGCCGCTGATCGAGAACCTCGATCTGGTGGTCCGGTTCGACAAAGAATACCGCGTGCGCATGCCGTGAGTGCTTCGTTAGCTCGTCTTGAGCGTCAACTCGGTTATACCTTCAAAGACCAGGAACTGATGGTGCTGGCGCTGACCCATCGCAGTTTCGCCGGGCGCAATAATGAGCGCCTGGAGTTCCTGGGTGATGCCATTCTCAACTTCGTTGCCGGTGAGGCGCTGTTTGAGCGTTTTCCCCTGGCGCGCGAAGGTCAGTTGTCACGCTTGCGCGCGCGCCTGGTCAAGGGTGAGACCCTGGCCATCCTGGCGCGCGGCTTCGATCTGGGTGACTACTTGCGGCTCGGTTCAGGCGAGTTGAAAAGCGGCGGTTTTCGCCGTGAGTCAATTCTCGCCGATGCCCTCGAGGCGCTGATCGGTGCCATCTACCTGGATGCCGGGATGGATGCTGCGCGTCAGCGCGTGGTTGCCTGGCTGACCAATGAACTGGAAAGCCTGACGCTGGTCGATACCAACAAGGATCCCAAAACCCGCTTGCAGGAATTTCTGCAATCGCGTGCCTGTGAACTGCCGCGCTATGACGTGGTGGATATCCAGGGTGATCCACATTGCCGGACATTCGTCGTCGAATGCCAGATTTCCTTACTGAATGATAAAACCCTGGGCCAGGGTGCCAGCCGTCGCATCGCCGAACAGGTTGCTGCAGCTGCTGCCTTGATTGCCCTCGGGGTGGAGAATGGGCATGACTGATACACCCGTTACACGCTGTGGCTATGTTGCCATTGTTGGCCGGCCCAACGTGGGTAAGTCGACCCTGCTCAATCACATCCTAGGCCAGAAGCTGGCGATCACCTCGCGCAAGCCGCAGACCACCCGGCACAACATGCTCGGGATCAAGACCGAGGGCGAGATCCAGGCGATCTACGTAGACACCCCCGGCCTGCACAAGAACAACGAGAAAGCCCTCAACCGCTATATGAACAAGAACGCCTCGTCGGCGCTGAAAGATGTCGACGTGGTGATCTTCGTGGTCGACCGCACCCGCTGGACCGACGAGGATCAGATGGTCCTCGAGCGCATCCAGTATGTGCAGGGGCCGGTGATCCTGGCGATCAACAAGACCGACCGTCTTGAAGATAAGGCCGATCTGATGCCGCACCTGGAGTGGCTGGCGACCCAGTTGCCCAACGCCGAGATCGTGCCGGTCTCCGCGCAGCATGGACATAACCTCGATACCCTGGAAAAACTGGTCGGCGAGCGTTTGCCCGAGGGCGTACATTTCTTCCCGGAAGATCAGGTCACCGACCGCTCCAGTCGTTTTTTCGCCGCCGAACTGGTGCGCGAAAAGGTCATGCGTCAACTCGGCGCCGAGTTGCCGTATCAGATCACCGTGGAAATCGAGGAATTCAAGCGCGACGGGCGCATTCTGCATATCCATGCGCTGATCCTGGTCGAGCGCGACGGTCAGAAGAAAATTATCATTGGCGACAAGGGCGAGCGGATCAAACGCATCGGCCAGGAGGCGCGCAAGGACATGGAAGTGATGTTCGACTCCAAGGTCATGCTCAACCTCTGGGTCAAGGTCAAAAGCGGTTGGTCGGACGACGAGCGCGCCTTGCGCTCCCTGGGTTACGACAATATGTAAGCAACGGGCGGGCGCATCCCTGCGCCCGCCCTCGCAAGAGCGCTGCCAGTTTGTAGGTTGGGTCGGGCCGCGTAACCCAACACGGCATCGGCAGGTACAACGCATTGATGGCTTGCGCCGCACGCAGAAACGCTGCCTGATTCGGCTGTAGTGTTGGCGGCTAATCCATCCTACGCAAGGTAGCAGTCAACAATCCATGACCTCTCAGCCAGCCTATGTGTTGCACAGCCGTGCTTACCGCGAGAGCAGCTCGCTGGTGGACTTTCTGACTCCACAAGGTCGCCTGCGCGCAGTCATGCGCGGGGCGCGAGGCAAAGCCGGTACTCTGGCGCGGCCGTTCGTGCCGCTGGAAGTGGAGTTCCGCGGGCGCAGTGAGCTGAAGAACGTCAGCCGTCTCGAGGCCGCCGGCATCCCCAACCTGTTGCACGGCGAGGCGCTGTTCAGTGGTCTCTACCTGAACGAGCTGCTGATCCGCCTGCTGCCAGAGCAAGACCCGCACCCGGCAACCTTCGAACACTATGCCATGACCGTGCTGGCGCTGGCCCAGGGCCGGGCGCTGGAGCCCTTGCTGCGTTCTTTTGAATGGCGTTTGCTTGATGAGCTGGGCTATGGTTTCGCCCTGGATGTTGATCGGCAGGGCCAGCCGATCGTGGCGACTGGCCTCTATCGCCTGCAAGCGGATGCTGGCCTGGAAGCGGTCGGTCAGTTGCAGCCGGGGGTGTTCCACGGCAACCAATTACTCGCCATGGCCGAGGCCGACTGGAGCGCACCGGGCGCCCTGGCGGCGGCCAAGCGCCTGATGCGCCAGGCCCTGGCACCCCATTTAGGCGGCCGACCGCTGGTCAGCCGCGAACTGTTCATGACGCTCAAGGAGCCACCACGTGACTGACGCTAACCGTATTCTGCTGGGTGTGAATATCGACCATGTGGCGACCCTGCGCCAGGCCCGCGGCACACGCTATCCGGACCCGGTCAAGGCCGCGCTGGACGCCGAAGAGGCCGGTGCAGATGGCATCACCGTGCATCTGCGCGAAGACCGCCGGCATATCCAGGAGCGCGACGTACGGATGCTCAAGGAGGTTATGCAGACGCGGATGAACTTCGAAATGGGCGTTACCGAAGAGATGCTCGCCTTCGCCGAAAGCATTCGGCCTGAGCACGTTTGTCTGGTGCCGGAAACCCGTCAGGAACTGACCACTGAGGGAGGGCTGGATGTGGCGGGGCAAGAAGCGCGGATTCGCGCTGCCGTGGAGCGCCTGAGCCGAATCGGCTGCGAAGTCTCGCTGTTCATCGACCCTGACCCGCAGCAGATCGAAGCCTCCAAACGCGTCGGTGCGCCGGCTATCGAACTGCATACCGGGCGCTATGCCGATGCCGTTACCCCGGCCGAAACAGCCAGGGAGTTGGCGCGCATTCGCGACGGCGTGGCCTGCGGCCTGGCCCACGGCCTGATCGTCAACGCCGGTCACGGTCTGCACTACCACAATGTCGAGCCGGTGGCAGCGATCCCGGGGATCAACGAGCTGAACATCGGCCACGCCCTGGTCGCCCATGCGCTGTTTGTCGGTTTCAAGCAGGCAGTGGTGGAGATGAAGCAGCTGATAGTCGCGGCGGCCAATCGCTAGGTCATTCGGCTGTCTGTTTCTGGGCACCCAGGGTCGCGAGCTGGCGCATCAGCCGGCCTTGGGGGCTGTTTCTTCCTTGATCTCTTTCAAATGCTTGTACACCGTCGCGCGGCCCATGTTGAGCACGCTGGCCACGTAGTTGCCGGCGCTCTTGCCTTTGAATGCCCCTTCGGCATGCAGGGCCTCGACCAGTTCGCGCTTGTGTTCGCGGGTCAGCAAGTTGAGACCAAGCTGACGCTGGCGCAGCCAGCTGTGCAGGAAGGTGTTGATGCGTTCCTGCCAATCGTCACGGAACAGCGCCTCCGGCTGGGGAATCAGCTTACTGGGAGAGAGAAATAGATCCAGGGCCGCCTTGGCGCTTTCGAACAGTGAAATATTCAGGTTGATGCACAGCACTGCGATCGGAACGCCCCGGGCGTCGCGCAGCACGCTGCTGACCGAGCGAATGTTTTGCCCGTCCCAGTTGAGTTTTTCGTAAGGGCCGATGGTGCGCTCGTGCCCGTCGCTGCTGAGCAGGTCTTCCAGGGCCGCATCGTCGCCGATCTCACGCTTGGAAATGTTGTTGGCGATGTAGTCGACTTTCTGTGTGCGCAGGTCGTGTAGCACCACTTCTGCGTGGGGGAAAAACAGGGTGGCGATGGCGTCGGCGATAACCCGGTAATTATCCAGGTCGGTGGTGGATGTCGGCTGCATCAAAGGCTCCAGTCAGCGCCCCATAACGCGGGGCGCTGCGAGTGTGGCGCAAAGCGTGCGAGGCGTCACCTGCCGGCCACTTTGCCTGCGCTAGGCCGCTTAACCCAGGCGCGCGGGGGAGAGCATCGCGGCGCTCAGGCCGAACTGGCCAAGGTGTTCGGGTAGGGGTTCGCCGCGGGCGAGGGCGGCGCAGGCCTGGCCCATCGCGGGCGAAGTCTGGATGCCGTAGCCGCCCTGGGCTGCGCACCAGAAGAAACCGGCCACCTGCGGGTCGTAACCGCCGACCAGGTCGCCATCGGCAACGAATGAACGCAGCCCGGCCCAGGTGCGGGTCGGCCGGCGAATGCTCAGGTGGGTGTGCTCCTCAATTTGATAGATGCCCATGGCGATGTCGAGTTCTTCCGGCTGTACATCGTGGGGCTCGACCGGGTCGGCGTTGGCCGGCGAGCCGAGCAGCATGCCGGCATCGGGCTTCATGTAGAAGGATTCGTCGAGGCTGACCAGCATCGGCCAATGATGGCTGTCCATGCCCTCCGGGCCGGCGAAGATAAATGCCGCGCGGCGCTTGGGTTGCAGGCCGAGCGGAGCAGCCCCGGCGAGGCTGGCAATGTGGTCGCACCAACCGCCTGCAGCATCGATCAGCACTTTAGCGTGGAAGGTCTGGGTGGCGCTGCGCACCTCCCAGGCGTTGTCGTGGCGGCGGATCTCCAGCACCTCGCTGTTGCAGTGGATCTCTCCGCCATGCCGGCGGATGCCGCGCAGGTAACCCTGGTGCAGGGCGTCGGTATCGATGTCGGCGGCACTTGGGTCGTACAGCGCGCCGTGGACTTTGTCGGCGCGCAGCACCGGCAGCATGGCGCAGGCTTGCTCGCGGCTGAGCAGTTGGACCTCGGCGACACTGGCTTTGGCGCTTTGGTACTGGCGCTGTAGTTCGTCCGGGTCACCGGTGAAGTCGACGCTCAGTTCGCCGCGCGGCGTGAGTAGCGGATGCTCGGCGAAGCCGGCGGGAGGTGCATCGAAAAACGCCCGGCTGGCGGCCGTCAGGGCGCGCACTTGTGGCGTGCCGTAGGCCACGGTGTAGAGCGCGGCGGAGCGGCCGGTGGAGTGGTAACCGGGCAGTTGTTCGCGCTCCAGCACGATTACCCGCGCGTGCGGTGCCAGCCAGTAGCCGGTGGAAGCACCGGCGATGCCGGCGCCGATGATAAGAAAGTCGGCCTGTTGCATGGCGGGGCTCCTAGGCGTTACGGGTGTGCTTGAGGTGGTAGAGCGCATTGGCCAGGGCGATGTCTTCCAGGCCCAGGCCGATGGAGCGGAAGAACACGTGTCGACTGTAGTCCGGCAGAGGCGCCTGCTCGCTGAGCAGTTCTGCAAGGTCGCCGCGAATCAGTGCGCGATCCCAGTAGTGCTGTTCGCTGGCCAGGCACATTTCGCCGGCGCTGGTGGGGGTGGTGGCGCGGTAGTCGCAGTACACGTCCATGTTCGCCAGCGATTGCGGCGGTACCTCGTGGGCGCGCGGCGCGTTGGTGCTGATCGAGGTGATCAGCGCCGGTTGGGCCAAACTGTCCGGGTCGAGCACCGGCCCGGCGGATGAGGTGCAGAGCATGATTACGTCGGCGTCGCGGGTCGCCTCTTCAAGGCTGGTACAAAGCTGCAGGCGCGGATCGAGCTGTTGCAGTTCGCGGCGCTGTGCATCGGTCTGTTGGGCCAGGCGCGGCGAGTAGATGCCAATACTCTGCCACTCGCGCAAGCCTTTGACGTATTGCACATGGGCACGCGCCACTGCACCACTCCCAATCACCGCCAAGCGGCGAGCCTGTTTGGGCGCCAGTGCATCCACGGCGACTGCCGTGGTGGCGGCTGTGCGTGCGGTGGTCAGGGTGCCGGCATCGCAGAGCAGCAGCGGCTGGCCTGTGGTCATGCTCATCAGCAGGGTCCATGCAGTGATCAGCGGGCCTTGTGCGCGCACGATATAAGGCGAGGTTTTGACCCCGTATACACCGGCATCGGCCAATACGCCGAGGTAATTGATGAAGTCGCCGGCAGCGTTGGGGAACTCGACTAGCTGCTGGGCCGGCTGCACTGCGGTGCCCGCGGCGAGGCCGCTGAACATACTCCGCATGGCCTGCTGCACATCGACGAGCGCGAGCAGTTGTTCAGCCTCTGCCTGCTGCAGTACGTGGGGGGTGGCGTTGGGCATGAGGAAACTCCAGCTGGCTGTAAACTTAAAAATCCATATTGGACTTTTAGGTATATACCGGCAAGAGGCATGGCCGCAGGTTGTCTGTGGATGACGCATGGTTGTAGCAGCAGGGTGGGCCGAGGCCCACCCTTGGTCTTACTGCTCAGCGGGTGCCGAGGAAGTCGCGCTTGCCGATGGCGACGCCGTTGTGACG
This sequence comes from Pseudomonas sp., assembly GCA_030656145.1. Lineage (GTDB taxonomy): Bacteria > Pseudomonadota > Gammaproteobacteria > Pseudomonadales > Pseudomonadaceae > Aquipseudomonas. Next base: position 12,057 of record JAUSOF010000066.1, on the reverse strand, counting down.
CAGGATGGCGTAGGCGGTAGTGAGGTGGAAATAGAAGTTTGGCATGACGTGATCGAGCAGGAAGGCCTGGCCCTGGAAGTGGGTGTCCTTGCCGCGACGCGAGAGGGTCACGGTGCGCTCATCACTGCCGTCGATCTGCGCCGCGCTAACGCTTTGGAGGAAGGCCTGAACCCCGGCAATCCGTGCTTGCAGTTCAGCGAAGCTGGTTTCGTCATCGGTCTGGCTGGGTGCGTCAATGTTGGCCAGTAGTGCGGTGCCAGCCAAGGCGCCATCGCAGGCGATCTGTACCTGACGGCTCAGCGGGAACATGTCCGGGGCCAGGCGGGCATTGAGCAAGACGCCGGGCTCGATCTTGCGATTTTCGGCGTCGGTGGCAGCCAGGCCGAGGATGGTCGACAGGTTGCCGAGTTGGCGGATAAACACCGGCACGGATGCTTGGTACATGGACAGGGACATGGAGTTCTCCAGTGAAGCAGTTGGGGGCAGTTCGCGACAAGGGTGTTCTTGCGGGCTGACGGATGGGGATTGGCGGCGATCAGTGATGCGCCTCAGCCCGCCACCTCATCGAGCCCGCTAGTAGCGCAGGCTGAATATCACCTCCGCGCAAAAATCGGGGCTTAACCGATGGTGATTGGCGGCAGCTCAGCCAGTTCTACGGTCTGCTGTTTACGCGGGGCGAGGATTTCCGCCTCACCGTCGACGACCAGTTCGTCATTCTGGTTGAACACCCGGGTGGCGACACGCACGCGGAATTTCGGCAGTTTTTCCAGGATTTCCAGGCGCACGGTGAGGGTGTCGCCGAGTTTCACTGGCGCGGTGAAGCGCATTTGCTGGCCCAGGTAGATGGTGCCGGGACCGGGCAGTTCGCAGGCCACAGCCGCGCTGATCAGGGCGCCGCTGAACATGCCGTGGGCGATGCGCTCCTTGAACATGGTGGTGGCGGCGTATTCGGCGTCCAGGTGCACGGGGTTACGGTCGCCGGAAACAGCGGCGAACAATTGGATATCGCGCTCTTCGACGGTCTTGCTGTAGCTGGCGGTCTGGCCTACTTCTAAAACGTCGTAAGGTGTGTTGCTGCTTTGACTCATGGGTGTTTCTCCTGGGGCTGTGGGTGGAGCTGGCGGGGAGGGCTCAGGGCCTGTTCCAGCCAGTCGATCAAGTCGGCGGTGACATCGTCACGGTTGCTCTCGTTGAGCAGCTCGTGGCGAGCACCCGGATAGATTTTAAGTTGCGCCTGGGTATGGCCGGCCTCGCGCAGGGCGGTGGCCAGGTCGGTTAAGCGCTTGCCGTCGCTGACCGGGTCGCAGGCGCCCCCGATCACTAGCAGCGGCAGTTTGCAGTCGATCTGCGCCAGGTTATGCAGCGGGGTGATCTGCAGCAGACCGTCGAGCAGGTCGAGCCATAACTGGTTGCTGCAGCGCAAACCGCAGAGCGGGTCGTTGAGGTAGGCATCTACTTCGGCAGGGTCGCGGCTCAGCCAGTCGAAGCGGGTGCGGTTGGGCTTGAAGGCCTTGTTGAACGCGCCGAAGGATATCCACTCGATCAGTGCGCTTTTTCCGGTAGGCCCCTGACGCCAGCGCTCGAAGCGGGCAATCAGCCGGGCTGCGCGGTACAGCGCCAGTGGCTGGTAGTTGGAGCCGGACAGGATGGCGCCCTGCAGGCTGCAGCTGTGCTGCATTAAATAAGCCTGGCCGATGTAGCTGCCCATGCTGTGGCCCAGCAGGAAGATCGGCGTCTGCGGGTGCTGCTGACGAATATGATGGTTGAGGCACGCCAGATCGCCCACGACCAGGTTCCAGCCATCGGCGTCCGCATAGTGCCCTAGGCGACCGTGTTCGGCCGTCTTGCCGTGGCCGCGCTGGTCGTGGGCATAGAGTTCGAAGCCCGCAGCGACCAGGGCGGCGCCCAGGCGAGCATAGCGCCCGCTGTGCTCGGCCATGCCATGGGCCACCATCACCACCGCTTTCGGCGGTTGTTCGGCAAACCAGCGGTTCACATAGAGCGGCACGGCATCGCTGCTACTGAGCCAAAAGGCATTGTGCTGCATGGCGAATCCTTCGGCCGTTTGGAGCCTGGCATTGTAGAGCTTGCGCGCAGGCTTTTCCCAGCCGTATGGCGTGATCGAAGATTCACGCTGTCAATGACGCCCCGCAAGTATTTGCGCTGCGTAGCGGAGCTGCTAACGTCCGGTCAGCCTCTTGCCGGCCGTCGTGGTGATTTTTGCCATGGCGGATACCGCGGAGCAGACACTTTCAGGGGACGAGGATAAAAATAATGCAGCCTGATTTCTGGAACGACAAACGCCCGGCCGGTGTGCCCAATACTATCGACATGAGTGCCTACTCGTCGGTGATCGAGGTGTTCGAACGTTCGTGCAAGAAATTCGCCGACCGCCCGGCGTTCAGCAATCTGGGCGTGACCCTGACGTATGCCGAGCTGGATCGCCTGTCCGGCGCCTTTGCCAGCTACCTGCAAAAACATACCGACCTGCAACCCGGCGACCGGATTGCCGTGCAGATGCCCAATATCCTGCAATACCCGATTGCGGTGTTCGGCGCCATGCGCGCCGGGTTGATCGTGGTCAACACCAACCCGCTGTACACCGCCCGCGAGATGCGCCATCAGTTCAAGGATGCTGGCGTACGTGCCCTGGTCTACCTGAACATGTTCGGCAAGCTGGTGCAGGATGTGCTGCCCGACACCGAGATTGACTACCTGATCGAAGCGCGGATGGGCGACATGTTGCCGAGCCTCAAGGGGTGGCTGGTCAACACCGTGGTGAAGAAGGTCAAGAAGATGGTGCCGGACTACCATCTGCCCCAGGCCTTGTCGTTCAAGGCGGCACTCAAGCAAGGCCGTGGGCACGGGGTCAAGTCGCCTAAGCTCGGTCACGATGATGTTGCCGTGCTGCAGTACACCGGCGGTACCACCGGGGTGGCCAAGGGCGCCATGCTGACCCACGGCAACCTGGTGGCCAACATGCTGCAGGTCGATGCCTGCCTGTCGCAGTTGGGGGAGGACGGCAGCCCGCTGATGAAGCAGGGCCAGGAAATCATGATCGCGCCGCTGCCGCTTTACCATATCTATGCGTTTACCGCGAACTGCATGTGCATGATGGTCAATGGCAACCACAACGTGCTGATCACCAACCCGCGCGACATCGCTGGCTTCATCAAGGAGCTGAGCAAGTGGCAATTTTCCGCGCTGCTGGGCCTCAACACCCTGTTCGTTGCCTTGATGGATCACCCGGAATTCAAGAACCTGGATTTCTCCAAGCTCAAGGTCACCAACTCCGGCGGCACCGCGCTGGTCAAGGCCACCGCCGAGCGTTGGCAGGCCATCACCGGCTGCACAGTGGTCGAAGGCTACGGCCTCACCGAGACTGCACCAGTGGCCAGCACCAACCCCTACGGCGCTCAGGCACGCCTGGGGACGGTGGGTATTCCGGTGCCAGGCACGGCGTTCAAGGTCATCGATGACGATGGCAACACGCTGGCGCTGGGCGAGCGCGGCGAGTTGTGTATCAAGGGCCCGCAGGTGATGAAGGGCTATTGGCAGCGTGAAGACGCCACCCGCGAGGTACTGGACGCCGAGGGCTGGTTCAAGAGCGGCGACATTGGGGTCATCGATCCAGATGGCTTTGTGCGCATCGTCGACCGCAAGAAGGACATGATCATCATCTCTGGCTTCAATGTGTATCCCAACGAGATCGAGGACGTGGTCATGGGCCACCCGCAAGTGGTCAGTTGCGCGGCGATTGGTGTGCCTGACGAAAAGTCCGGCGAGGCGGTCAAGCTGTTCGTGGTCGCCCGCGATGCGGGTCTCAATGCCGAGGAGTTGAAGGCTTTCTGCAAGGAAAACTTCACCGGCTACAAGGTGCCCAAGCACATCGTCTTCCGCGACTCCTTGCCGATGACCCCGGTGGGCAAGATCCTCCGTCGTGAGCTGCGTGATATCGCCTAGCAACCTGACGGACTCTTGCGCTGCAGAACAGGGTTAAATCCGGCCAGCTCCCGGGCTGGCGACACCGGCCCTCCGGATTTGGCCCAGGCTGCAAGTCACCACCTGATGGGCTTCGCTGGGCTCAACGCCAACCTGCGGGGGGCGCAAGCCTGTAGGTTGGCTTGCCCGGCAAGCCATGGTCGATATATGCGTGAAGTGACCATGTCGTTTTAATTGGTCACATTCGGTACTGGTGGGGCACTGTTTGGTGCTAGGCGCTCTTGGGCAAAGCTGCTACTCTCGGGCCGCTTTTTGGCTGTCTGACAAGCCTGAAAGTAGGCAAACATACAATAAACAACCGCCTCTGCGCGGTGAAGATCAGCTGTTGCTTAGGAGTGGGCGTCCATGACCGAAAATTTTTGGAAGGACAAGTATCCCGTCGGGATTGCTGCCGAAATCGATCCCGATCAGTACCCGAATATTCAGGCGGTACTGCAACAGTCCTGCCAGCGCTTCGCTGACAAGCCGGCCTTCAGCAACCTTGGCAAGACCATCAGCTACAGCGAGCTGTACGAACTGTCCGGTGCCTTTGCTGCTTATTTGCAGCAGCACACCGATTTGCAGCCCGGCGATCGCATTGCCGTGCAACTGCCCAACGTCCTGCAATACCCGATTGCCGTATTTGGCGCCATCCGCGCCGGCCTGGTGGTCGTCAACACCAACCCGCTGTACACCGCGCGGGAAATGGAACACCAGTTCAACGACTCCGGCGCCAAAGCGCTGATCAGCCTGGCCAACATGGCCCATCTGGTCGAGCAGGTGGTGCCCAAGACCGGGATCAAGACGGTCATCATCACTGAAGTCGGCGACATGCTGCCGCCGCTCAAGCGCCTGCTGGTCAACAGTGTGGTCAAGTACGTGAAGAAGATGGTGCCGGCCTACAACCTGCCGCACGCCATCAAGTTCACTGCAGCGCTGAGCAAAGGTCGTGGCAAGAGCGTCAAGGACGCCAGCCCAGCCAATAGCGAGATTGCCGTACTGCAGTACACCGGCGGCACTACTGGTGTGGCCAAGGGTGCGATGTTGTCCCATCGCAACCTGATCGCCAACATGCTGCAAGCCCGCGAGATGATGGCGTCGAACATGAATGAAGGCAGCGAGATCGTGATTGCGCCGCTGCCGCTCTATCACATCTATGCGTTCACCTTTCACTGCATGGCCATGATGTTGATCGGTAACCACAACGTACTGATCACCAACCCGCGTGACTTGCCAGGTATGGTCAAGGATCTGTCGCGCTACAAGTTCAGCGGCTTTGTCGGCCTCAACACGCTGTTTGTTGCCCTGTGCCACAACGAAGAATTTCAGAAGCTCGACTTCTCGGCCCTGAAAATTACCCTGTCCGGCGGCATGGCCTTGCAACTGGCAGCCGCTGAACGCTGGACCCAGGTGACCGGCAGCCCGATCTGCGAAGGCTTCGGCATGACCGAAACCAGCCCGGTGGCCTCGGTTAACCCGATCCAGAACATTCAGTTGGGCACCATCGGCATCCCGGTACCCTCCACCGAGTGCAAGGTTATCGACGACGAAGGCAACGAACTGCCGCTCGGCGCGATTGGCGAGTTGTGTGTCAAGGGGCCGCAGGTGATGAAGGGCTATTGGCAGCGCCAGGATGCCACCGACGAAATCCTCGACGCCGACGGCTGGCTGAAGACCGGTGATATCGCGGTGATCCAGGAAGACGGCTACATGCGTATCGTCGACCGCAAGAAAGACATGATCCTGGTGTCGGGCTTCAACGTTTACCCCAACGAACTGGAAGACGTGCTGGCCACCCTGCCGGGTGTGTTGCAGTGCGCGGCTATCGGTATCCCGGACGAGAAGTCGGGCGAGGCGATCAAGATATTCGTGGTCGTCAAGCCAGGCGTGACCCTGACCAAGGAGCAGGTCATGGAGCACATGCGTGCCAATCTCACCGGCTACAAGGTGCCGAAGGCCGTGGAGTTCCGCGATACGCTGCCGACCACCAACGTCGGCAAGATCCTGCGCCGCGAACTGCGCGACGAAGAGCTGAAGAAACTGGCCGCCAAGTAAACCTCGGCTATACAACCAAAGCCCCGCCCCGTGCGGGGTTTTGACGTTTTACCGATCCAGATGGCTTGGCTGGCTGTCCGCAATCCATAGGGTGCCACTCGCCGCAGGGCGCGATGTAAACGCGGAAGGGTTGTCGCTGCGCTCCGGGCGGACGGCGATCCGGCCGCCCGGAACGCCGTCCGTGCCTCCCGGCAGACGCCACCCGGGCTCACCTACACGCTGTCGTTTTTCACGGCGCAAATCTGCGACAATCCCCGCCTATTATTTCTAGCTGGGTGCGCGTGCGTGCCTACACTGCTTTGCCACGGCTGCCTGATGACCGATCCGATTACTGACACCGACCACCTCCTGCAAAACCTCGATCAAGCCCTGCAGGTCGATCGTCATCGCCTGCGTCGCCAGTTGCTTGAGCTGCGCAAGCAGAGTCCGCTTGACGAGAGCAAGCTGGCGCAGTGGCTGGAACGCTTTCAGGCATCAACGGCCAAGGTCGAGGCGCGCCGCCTGAGCGTGCCGATCATGCGCTACGATGATGCCTTGCCGATCGCCGCCAAGCGCGAGGAGATCAAGGCCGCCATCGCCAAGCATCAGGTGGTGGTGATCGCTGGCGAGACCGGCTCGGGCAAGACCACCCAGTTGCCGAAGATCTGCCTGGAGCTGGGGCGCGGCGTGCATGGCCTGATTGGCCACACCCAGCCCCGGCGCCTGGCCGCGCGCAGTGTTGCCATGCGGGTGGCGGAAGAAATTGGCACGCCACTCGGTGAGCTGGTCGGCTATCAGGTGCGTTTCGAGGATCAGAGCAGCGAGCGCAGCCTGATCAAGCTGATGACCGACGGTATCCTGCTGGCCGAGACCCAGCACGACCGCTACCTGGAAAAGTACGACACCCTGATCGTCGACGAAGCCCACGAGCGCAGCCTGAACATCGACTTCCTGCTCGGCTATCTGAAAACCCTGCTGGTGCGTCGTCCCGACCTCAAGCTGATCATCACCTCGGCGACCATCGACCTGCAGCGTTTTTCCGAGCACTTTGGCGGCGCACCTATCGTTGAAGTCTCCGGGCGTACCTTTCCGGTCGATACCTGGTACCGGCCACTGACGTCCGAGCAGGACGAGGACGGCAACCGGGTCGAGGAAGACCTCTCGGTCGATCAGGCGATTCTCGCCACGCTGGAAGAAATCGCTGCCTTCGAGAAGAGCGAAGGCAAGCGTCCCGGCGATGTACTGGTGTTCCTCCCTGGCGAGCGCGAGATCCGCGATTGTGCCGAGGTGCTGCGCAAGGCCAACCTGAGGTTCAGCGAAGTGCTGCCGCTGTATGCGCGCCTCAGCCCGGCCGAGCAGCAGAAGATTTTCGCGCCCATGGGCGCGCGCAAGATCGTCCTGGCCACCAACGTCGCCGAAACCTCGCTGACCGTGCCGGGCATCCGCTACGTGATTGACAGCGGCACCGCGCGGATCAGCCGCTACAGCTACCGCGCCAAGGTCCAGCGCCTGCCTATCGAGGCCGTGTCCCAGGCCAGCGCCAATCAGCGCAAGGGCCGCTGCGGACGCGTCGAACCAGGTATCTGCGTGCGCCTGTTCAGCGAGGAAGACTTCAACGGCCGGCCGGCCTTCACCGATCCTGAAATTCTGCGCACCAACCTGGCGGCGGTGATCCTGCAGATGCTGCATCTGCGCCTGGGCGAGATCGAGGATTTCCCCTTTATCGAGCCGCCGGACGGCAAGGCCATCAGCGACGGCTTCAACCTGTTGCAGGAACTCTCGGCGGTTAACCGCGAAGGCCAATTGACCGCACTGGGTCGCCAACTGGCGCGCCTGCCAGTGGACCCGCGGCTCGGGCGCATGGTGCTGGAAGGCGCCAGCCAGGGCAGTCTCGAAGAAGTCTTGATCATCGCCAGCAGCCTGTCGGTGCAGGACCCGCGCGAGCGACCTTCGGACCGCCAGCAGGCCGCCGACCAGGCCCACGCGCAATGGAAAGACGTGGATTCCGACTTCGCCGCGTTGATCAACCTGTGGCGAGGCTTCGAGGAGCAGCGCCAGGCCCTCGGTTCCGGCGCGCTGCGCAGCTGGTGCCGGAAGAATTTCCTCAATTACCTGCGCCTGCGCGAATGGCGCGATGCGCACCGCCAGCTGGTGCTGATTGCCCGTGAGCTGAAGCTCGCCGAAGGTAACCGCGGCCAGGGTAGGAGCGAGCTTGCTCGCGATCCGATCGCTCAGGCGAATAAGTCGTCGGGTTCAAAAAATGATCGCCAGCAAGCTGGCTCCTACGCAAAGCAGGCAGGCGCCAAGCTCGATGCCGCCGACAAGGACGAGGCCGCGCAACGCGCCCAAGGCTACGCCGCGGTGCACAAGGCGATCCTCTCCGGGCTGCTCAGTCAGATCGGCCAGAAGACCGAGGACGGCGACTTCCTCGGCGCACGCCAACGGCGTTTCTGGGTGCACCCCTCGAGCGTGATCGGGCGCAAGAAGCCCACCTGGATCATGGCCTCCGAACTGGTCGAGACCACCAAGCTGTTTGCCCGTATGGTGGCCAAAATCGAGCCGGACTGGATCGAGCCGCTGGCGCCGCACCTGATCAAGAAGAACCACCTGGAGCCGCACTGGGAGAAGAAGCGCGGCCAAGTCGTGGCCTTTGAACAGATCAGCCTCTACGGCCTGATCGTGGTCGGTCGCCGGCCGGTGCATTACGGCCCGATCGACCCTGTGGTATCGCGCGAGCTGTTCATTCGCGAGGGGCTGGTCGGTGGTGAAATCCTCTCCCGGGCCAAATGCCTGAGCGCTAACCGCAAGTTGCTGGAGCAGCTCGACGAGCTGGAGGCCAAGGCCCGTCGGCGTGACATTCTCGCCGACGAGGAAACCCTGTTCGACTATTACGCCGCGCGCTTGCCGGCGGAGATCCACCAGGCTGCGACCTTCGACAGCTGGTACAAACTCGAGAGCCAGAAAGACCCGCAACTGCTGATCATGCGCGAAGAAGACGTGCTGGCCCGCGATGCCAAGGAAATCACCGCCGCGCAGTATCCGGACACCCTGCGTTTGGGTGAGCTGACCCTGCCGCTGAGCTATCACTTCGAGCCCAACCACCTGCGCGACGGCGTCACCCTGCGCGTGCCGGCGCCGTTGTTGCCGCAACTGCCGGCCGAGCGCCTGCAGTGGCTGGTGCCCGGCCTGCTGGAAGCCAAGTGCATTGCCTTGGTGCGCAACCTGCCCAAGGCCCTGCGCAAGAACTTCGTGCCGGTGCCGGATTTCATTGGCGCCGCGCTGAGCAAGTTGAGCGTCGGCGAGGGCAGTCTGTCCACCGCCCTCGGTCGTGAACTGCAGCGCATGACCGGGGTGCGGGTGAGCGAGGAGGCCTGGGTCGAGGCCGAAGCCCAGCTCGACAGTCACCTGAAGATGAACCTGGAGGTGGTCGACACCCACGGCAAGCTGCTCGGTGAGGGCCGCTACCTGGCTGAGCTGTGCGCGCGCTTCGCCGAAGCCAGCCAGGCTGCACTAGCCTTGCCGCAGACCGAGAAGAGCCAGAAGTCGGTCGAGGCCAAAGCCTTCGTCGCCGTGGCCGAAAAAACCCAACAGCAGATTGCCGGCCTGTCGATGACCGTTTATCCGGCGCTGGTGGAGGAGGGCGGTACGGTCAAGGAAGGCCGCTTCCCGACCCAGGCCGAAGCCGAATTCCAGCACCGCCGCGCCTTGCAGCGTCTACTGCTGCAACAGCTGGCTGAGCCGGCTAAATTTTTGCGCGGCAAGTTACCGGGGCTGACCGAACTGAGCCTGTTGCACCGTGACCTGGGTCGGGTCGAGGCGCTGGTCGAAGACATCCTGCTGGCCAGCCTGGACAGCTGCATTCTTGACGGCGAGGCTACGCTGCCGCGTGACGGTGTCGCCCTGGCGACCCTGGCAGAGAAAAAGCGCGGCGACTGGAGCAGTCACGCCGAGCGCCTGGCCAAATTGACCCTGGAGATTCTCAAGCTCTGGCACAGCCTGCAGAAGCGCTTCAAGGGCAAGATCGACCTGGCCCAGGCCATCGCCCTGAACGACATCAAGCTGCAGCTGGGCAACCTGGTCTACCCCGGTTTCGTCCGCGAACCCCCGGGCGAATGGCTCAAGGAGCTGCCGCGTTACCTGAAAGCCATCGAGCAGCGCCTGGACAAGATCGGCGGCCAACTGCAGCGCGATCGGGTCTGGAGCGGCGAGCTGGCCGGCTACTGGGAGCAGTACCAGGCGCGCTTGGGCAAACACCGCAAGGAAGGCAAGCGTGACCCGCAGCTCATCCAGTATCGCTGGATGCTCGAGGAATACCGGGTGTCGCTGTTCGCCCAGCAGCTCGGCACCAAGCTGGCGGTGTCGGACAAGCGCCTTTCCAAGCAGTGGAGCCAGGTCGAAGGTTGAGAGCCTGTGAAAAACTCTCGCCTGCTGCTGCGGCCTCGCAGCAGCGCCCATTCATCGACTTCCTGGTGGGCAGGCAGAAGGGCTGAAGCCGCTGAAGGTGACTCAACCACCAACTGCGCTGTGCGCTTGACTCGGGTTATTCATCGCCGGGCGGTTTCGGTCATTTGCGGCAGCAATTGATCCGTTGCTGCCTGTTTGGACGGGCAGAAAACGGTAAGTGCTCCATAAACCCCACCTTCAAATGAACCGATAACCCGCCGATGCTGTGCTCCGATTTCTTTCTGGAGCCCAGCACATGATGCGTCCCGACCCCAGGGTCAAAGCAGTTTACCTCTATCCCAAACCGGTCGATTTCCGTAAATCCATCAACGGCCTGGCGGCCCTGGTCGAACTCGATATCAAAGTGGCGGTGTTCGACCCGGTGTTGTTCGTCTTCCTCAATCGCGCGCGCAACCAGGTAAAAATTCTGTACTGGCATCGCAACGGCTTCTGTCTGTGGCTCAAGCGCTTGGAGGCCGAGCGGTTCAAGACCAGGCCCGATGCGGGCGACGAGGCCATCGAACTGACAGTGCGGGAATTGAACCAACTACTGGAGGGCATCGACCTCTGGGGCAACCAACCGCACAAGGTCCTGACTCCCCGTTTCGTAACCTGAATTGGTATAATCCACGGCATGATTTCCGTGCCCGAAACACTCCCCGACGATCCTGTTTTGCTCAAGCAACTGCTTGCGCAGATGGTCAGTGCACGGCAGTTGGATCAGGGGAAAATCATCCAGCTTCAAGAACAAAACGCACTGCTGATCCAGCGCCTGTTCGGCCGTAAATCCGAGCAGACCGCCGATCCGGACTCGCCGCAGTTGGAGATCTTCAACGAGGCCGAAAGTCTGGCCGACGCAATGCCTGAAGCGCCTGCCGATGAGGCTGAGGAAGAAGTCGTCGCGCCGACCAAGCGTCGTGGCAAGCGCAAGCCGTTGCCGGCCGAGCTGCCGCGCGTTGAAGTCATCCATGAGCTGCCCGAGCACGAACTAACCTGCGCCTGCGGTTGCCGCAAGCAGGTGATCGGTGAGGAGACCAGCGAGCAGCTGGACATCATCCCGATGCAGATCCGGGTGATCAAACACATCCGCAAGACCTATGCCTGCAAGGGTTGCGAAACCGCTCCGGTGACCGCCGACAAACCGGCGCAACTGATCGAGAAAAGCCTGGCCAGCCCCAGTGTGTTGGCGATGTTACTGAGCACCAAGTATGTCGACGGCACGCCGCTGTATCGCTTCGAGAAAGTCCTCCATCGTCATGGCATCGACATCCCGCGCCAGACCTTGGCGCGCTGGGTGATCCAGTGCGGTGAGCACCTGCAGCCCTTGCTCAACTTGATGCGCGACACGCTGCTGGACTATCCGGTGCTGCACTGCGACGAAACCCGCGTGCAAGTGCTCAAGGAGCCGGGGCGCGACCCCAGTAGCCAATCGTGGATGTGGGTACAAACCGGCGGCCCGCCAGACAGGCCGGTAGTCCTCTTCGACTACACAACCAGCCGCGCGCAGGAAATACCCTTGCGCCTGCTCGCCGGCTATCGCGGTTATTTGATGACCGACGACTATGCCGGCTACAACGCCGTGGCCGCCCAGTCGGGCGT
>JAUSOF010000063.1 GCA_030656145.1 Pseudomonas sp. | reverse complement strand
TTTCGCGCCATTGCCGACAAGGTCGGGGCCCTGTTGTTCGTCGATATGGCCCACGTCGCCGGCCTGGTCGCCGCTGGTCTGTACCCCAACCCGCTGCCTTACGCCGACGTGGTCACCACCACTACCCACAAGACCCTGCGTGGCCCGCGCGGCGGCCTGATCCTGGCCAAGAGCAATCCCGAGATCGAGAAGAAACTTACCTCGGCAGTATTTCCCGGCGCCCTGGGCGGCCCGCTGATGCACGTAATCGCCGGCAAGGCCGTGTGCTTCAAGGAAGCCATGGAGCCTGGTTTCAAGGACTACCAGCAGCAGGTGATCAACAACGCCCAGGCAATGGCCAAGGTGTTCATCGAGCGTGGCTTCGACGTGGTCTCCGGCGGCACCGATAACCACCTGTTCCTGGTTAGCCTGATCCGTCAGGGCCTGACCGGCAAAGATGCCGACGCCGCTCTTGGTCGTGCCGGCATCACGGTGAACAAGAACTCCGTGCCGAATGACCCGCAGTCTCCGTTCGTCACCTCAGGTCTGCGCATCGGCACCCCGGCAATCACCACCCGCGGCTTCAAGGAACAGCAGAGCATCGCGCTGGCGGGCTGGATCTGCGACATCCTCGACCACCTCGGCGATGCCGATGTCGAGGCCCAAGTGGCCGAATTGGCGGCCGGGCTATGTGCCGATTACCCGGTTTATCGCTGATGACTGGCTGCGCGGGCGAATTGCTGCGTTGGCCGGTGCTCGGAAGCTGCGCCTACCTACAGGTATGTCTTGCTTCCTGCGCGCCGGACGCCTTGCACTTCATCCCGCTCGCCGAGTCATCTCGAGCATCAACTTAGGAGCCTCCCCATGCAACATTATTCCGGCTTCGGCCTTTTCAAACACTCGTTCAGCCACCATGAAAACTGGCAGCGCATGTGGCGCAATCCGGTGCCCAAGCCAGTGTATGACGTGATCATCGTTGGCGGTGGCGGCCATGGCTTGGCCACCGCCTACTACCTGGCCAAGGAATTCGGCGTGAAGAACGTCGCGGTGATCGAGAAAGGTTGGCTGGGCGGCGGTAACACCGCGCGCAACACCACCATCGTGCGGTCCAACTACCTGTGGGACGAGTCGGCGCAGCTCTACGAGCACGCCATGAAATTGTGGGAAGGCCTGTCGCAGGACATCAACTACAACGTTATGTTCTCCCAGCGCGGGGTGTTCAACCTCGGCCATTCGCTGCAGGACATGCGCGATATCGAACGTCGGGTCAGTGCCAACCGGCTCAACGGCATCGACGGCGAGGTGCTCAATGCCAAGCAGGTCGAGGAGCTGATCCCGTACATGGATTGCAGCAAGAACACCCGTTACCCGGTAATGGGCGCTTCCCTGCAGCGGCGTGGCGGTGTGGCCCGGCACGATGCCGTGGCCTGGGGCTATGCCCGCGCGGCAGACGCCCTTGGCGTCGACCTGATCCAGCAGACCGAAGTAATCGGTTTTCGCAAGGAAAACGGTGTATGCATCGGCGTGGAAACCAACAAGGGCTTTATCGGTGGCAAGCGCGTCGGCGTGGTCACCGCCGGTAACTCCGGGCACATGGCCAAGCTCGCCGGCTTTCGCATGCCGATCGAGTCGCACCCGTTGCAAGCATTGGTTTCAGAACCGATCAAACCGATCATCGACAGCGTAATTATGTCCAACGCCGTGCACGGCTATATCAGTCAGTCGGACAAAGGTGATCTGGTCATCGGTGCCGGCATCGACGGTTATGTCGGCTACGGCCAGCGCGGTTCCTATCCGACCATCGAACACACCCTGCAGGCCATCGTCGAGCTGTTCCCAGTGCTCTCGCGGGTGCGCATGAACCGTCAGTGGGGCGGCATCGTCGACACCACTCCAGACGCTTGCCCGATCATCAGTAAGACTCCGGTGCAGAACCTGTTCTTCAACTGCGGTTGGGGGACGGGCGGCTTCAAGGCCACCCCAGGCTCAGGTCACGTGTTCGCGGCCAGCCTGGCCAAAGGCGAGATGCACGACCTGGCAAAACCCTTCGCCATGGATCGTTTCTACAACGGCGCCTTGATCGACGAGCACGGCGCTGCCGGCGTCGCCCACTAACAGGAGAAATCCAGCATGCTCAACATCTTCTGTCCCCATTGTGGCGAACTGCGCTCCGAAGAGGAGTTCCACAGCGCCGGTCAGGCGCATATCCCGCGACCGCTGGATCCAGCCACCTGCACCGATGCGGAGTGGGGCGACTACCTGTTCTTCCGCGACAACCCGCGCGGCATCCACCACGAACTGTGGATTCACGCGGCAGGCTGCCGGCAGTACTTCAACGTCACCCGCGACACCATCAGCTACGAAATCTTCGAAACCTACAAAATCGGTGAGAAGCCGAGCGTGACCGCCAAGGCCAAAAGCGCTCCGCAGACCAGCCGCACGGCAGGAGCAAAGGCATGAGCCAGATCAATCGTCTTTCCCGGGGCGGGCGCATCGACCGCAGCCAGCCGCTGAGTTTCAGCTTCAATGGCGAGACCTACCAGGGTTTCGCCGGTGACACCTTGGCCGCCGCGTTGCTGGCCAATGGTGTTGACATCGTCGGCCGCAGCTTCAAGTACGCGCGGCCGCGCGGTATTGTCGCCGCCGGTGCCGAAGAGCCCAACGCCGTGCTGCAGATCGGCTCGAACGAAGCAGTCACCATCCCTAACGTGCGGGCCACTCAGCAGGCGCTGTACCCCGGCCTCACGGCCACCAGCGTAAACGGCTGGCCGAGCGTCAACACTGATCTGATGGGCATTCTCGGCAAGGTTGGCGGGAAGATGATGCCGCCGGGCTTCTACTACAAGACTTTCATGTACCCGCAAAACCTCTGGCTGACCTACGAGAAGTACATTCGTAAGGCTGCAGGTCTTGGCCGCGCACCGAAGGAAAATGACCCCGACAGCTACGACTACCTAAACCAGCACTGCGACGTGCTGGTGGTCGGTGGCGGCGCCGCCGGTCTGGCCGCTGCCCTGGCTGCCGGGCGCAGTGGGGCACGGGTGATTCTGGCTGACGAGCAGGAAGAGTTTGGCGGGCACTTGCTCGACAGTCGCGAAACCCTCGACGGTAAACCGGCCTGCGAATGGGTCGCCAAGGTGCTCGCCGAATTGGCCAGCATGCCTGAGGTGACGTTGTTGCCACGTGCCACCGTGCACGGCTACCACGACCATAACTTTCTGACCATTCACGAGCGTCTGACCGACCACCTCGGCGAGACCGCGCCGCTGGGTCAGGTGCGTCAACGCCTGCACCGGGTACGCGCCAAGCGTGTGGTGCTGGCCACCGGCGCTCACGAGCGGCCGCTGGTGTATGCGAACAACGACGTGCCGGGCAATATGCTTGCCGGCGCAGTGTCCACCTACGTGCGCCGTTATGGCGTGGCGCCGGGCAAGCGCCTGCTGCTGTCGACCACCAACGACTACGCCTACCGCGTGGCCCTGGACTGGCTGGAAGCCGGCCTGCAGGTGGTGGCGATCGCCGATGCACGGCCTAACCCCAAGGGTGCCTGGGTCGAAGAAGCGCGGGCCAAGGGCCTGCGGGTGATGACCGGCAGTGCGGTGATCGAAGTGCGTGGCAGCAAGCGCGTCAGCGCGGCAGGTGTGGCGCGGATCAATGCGCAGGCACACAAGGTTATTGGCGCCGTTGACTGGCTGGAGTGCGACCTGGTGGCCAGTTCCGGAGGCTACAGCCCGGTGGTACACCTGGCTTCGCACCTGGGTGGTCGGCCGGTGTGGCGTGAGGACATTCTCGCCTTCGTACCCGGTGAAGGTTTCCAGCAGCGAGTCTGTGCCGGTGCGGTGAATGGTGTGTTTGCCATCGGCGATGTCCTTGCCGATGGTTTCGAAGCCGGCGCCAAGGCTGCCACCGAAGCGGGCTTCAAGCCGGTCAGTGGCGAGTTGCCGAAAGTTTTCGGTCGCCACGAAGAGCCGAGCATCGCGCTGTTCCAGGTACCCCATGACAAGTCCACGGCGCGCGCACCGAAGCAATTCGTTGACCTGCAGAACGATGTCACCGCGGCCGGTATCGAGCTGGCCACCCGTGAGGGCTTTGAGTCAGTCGAGCACGTTAAGCGCTACACCGCGCTGGGTTTCGGCACCGACCAGGGCAAGCTGGGCAACATCAACGGCCTGGCCATCGCGGCCCGTTCCATGGGCATCAGCATCACGCAGATGGGCACCACCATGTTCCGCCCGAACTACACCCCGGTGACGTTCGGTGCGGTGGCTGGGCGTAACTGCGGCGCGCTGTTTGACCCGGTGCGGTATACCGCGCTGCACAGCTGGCACCTGAAGAACGGCGCCGAGTTTGAGGATGTTGGCCAGTGGAAGCGCCCTTGGTATTTCCCTAAGCGCGGGGAGGACATGCATGCCGCAGTCGGCCGCGAATGCAAGGCGGTACGCGACAGCGTCGGCATCCTCGATGCCTCGACCCTGGGCAAGATCGACATTCAAGGCCCAGATGCGCGCGAGTTCCTCAACCGCGTCTATACCAACGCCTGGACCAAGCTGGACGTGGGCAAGGCGCGCTACGGCCTGATGTGCAAGGAAGACGGCATGGTCTTCGACGACGGTGTGACCGCCTGCCTGGCCGACAACCACTTCGTCATGACCACCACCACCGGCGGCGCCGCGCGTGTCATGCAGTGGCTGGAGATCTATCAGCAGACCGAGTGGCCGGAGCTCAAGGTGTACTTCACCTCGGTCACCGACCACTGGGCGACCATGACCCTGTCCGGGCCCAACAGCCGCAAGTTGCTGAGCGAGGTCACCGACATCGACCTGGGCAAGGACGCCTTCCCGTTCATGACCTGGAAGGAAGGCCTGGTCGGCGGTGTGCCGGCGCGGGTGTTCCGCATCTCCTTCACTGGTGAACTCTCCTACGAGGTCAACGTGCAGGCCGACTACGCCATGGGCGTGATGGAGAAGATCGTCGCGGCCGGCAAGAAGTACAACCTGACCCCATACGGCACCGAAACCATGCACGTGCTGCGCGCCGAGAAGGGCTTCATCATCATCGGCCAGGATACCGATGGCTCGGTGACCCCGGACGACCTGAACATGGGCTGGTGCGTCGGCCGGACCAAGCCCTTCTCCTGGATCGGCTGGCGCGGCATGAACCGCGAAGATTGCGTGCGCGAGGACCGCAAGCAACTGGTGGGGCTCAAGCCCGTCGACCCGAACAAGGTGCTGCCGGAAGGCACGCAACTGGTGTTCGACCCGAAACAGCCGGTGCCGATGACCATGGTCGGTCACGTTACCTCCAGCTACTTCAGCACCAGCATGGGTTACAGCTTCGCCCTGGCGTTGGTCAAGGGCGGCCTCAAGCGCATGGGCGAGAAGGTCTTCGCGCCGCTGGCTAATGGCACGCTGATCGAGGCCGAAATCGTCAGCGCGGTGTTCCTCGACCCGAAAGGCGAGCGGCAGAATGTTTGATCTGTGACGGGCGCATACCGCCCCCTTCACCCCAATCCTGGCCTTTTCCCTCGAGGGGAGAGGGCCAGGGTGAGGGACGGACTCCCAGTCGAACACTTATCTATTGGCCCACCCAGAACTCCAACGGCGCCCAATCGCGCCAAGTAGGTGAAACATGACCACAGTGAATGTCTACAAACAACGCCCCGACGGCGGCTACGCCGAGTCGCCACTGTTCCACGCCGGCCTCGATGAACTGGCACGCAATGCCCCTCTGCACAAGAGCAGCAGCGCCGGAGTGACCCTGCGCGAGAACAAACTGCTCGGCCACCTGACCCTGCGTGGCAATCCCGATGACAGCAACTTCGCCGGAGCCGTGCACCAGGCCATTGGCCTGGAACTGCCGGGTGCGCTGACCCTGGTCAGCCGTGGCGAGGCCTCGCTGCAATGGCTGGGCCCGGACGAATGGCTGCTGATCGTGCCAAGCGGCGAAGAGTTCGCCGTCGAAAAGAGCCTACGCGAAGCGCTCGCCGGGCATCACATCCAGGTGGTCAACGTCAGCGGTGGGCAGACGATTCTCGAGCTGACGGGGCCGAAAGTCCGCGAGCTGCTGATGAAGTCTTCGAGCTACGACGTACATCCCCGCAGCTTCCCGGTAGGCAAGGCGGTCGGTACTACCTTCGCCAAGACCCAGCTGGTAATTCGCCGCACCAGCGAAGAGACCTGGGAGTTGCTGGTGCGCCGCAGTTTCTCCGATTACATCTGGTTGTGGCTGCAAGACGCCAGCGCCGAATTCGGCTTGGCGATCAAGGCCTGAAGTGTAGGGTGGACAACGCTTTTTTCGTCCACCGGAGGACATCCAGGGTGGATGGGTGAAGCGTCAGCTACGCGCTCCGATCCACCCGACACCTGGCAACAATTACCGGGAGCCTGACTATGAGCCGCACCCCCGACACCTGGATTCTCACCGGCCACTGCCCGAGCGTGCTCGGCACTGTGGACGCGGTGACGCGCTTTCTGTTCGAGCAGCGCTGCTATGTCACCGAGCACCATTCGTTCGATGATCGGCTGTCCGCGCGCTTCTTTATCCGTGTGGAATTCCGCCAACCGGATAGCTTTGACGAGCAGGCCTTCCGCGCCGGCTTGCACGAGCGCCTGGCGCCATTTGACATGCGCACCGAACTGACTCCGCCGGGCTACCGGGCCAAGGTGGTGTTGATGGTCAGCAAGGCCGATCACTGCCTCAACGACCTGCTCTACCGCCAGCGCATCGGCCACCTGGGCATGGACGTGGTGGTGGTGGTGTCCAACCACCCGGATCTGGAACCGCTGGCGCGCTGGCACGGCATTCCCTACCACCACTTCCCCCTCGACCCCAACGACAAGCCGGCGCAGGAACGCAAGGTCATGCAGGTGATCGAGGACACAGGCGCCGAGCTGGTGGTACTCGCCCGCTACATGCAAGTGCTCTCGCCCGAATTGTGCCGCAAGCTCGATGGCTGGGCGATCAACATCCACCACTCGCTGCTGCCCGGTTTCAAGGGTGCCAAACCCTATCACCAGGCGTACCAGAAAGGCGTCAAGCTGGTCGGCGCCACCGCCCACTACATCAACAACGACCTCGATGAGGGGCCGATTATCACCCAGGGTGTGGAGTCGGTGGACCACGCCCACTACCCCGAAGACCTGGTCGCCAAAGGTCGCGATATCGAGTGCCAGACCCTGGCCAAGGCCATCGCCTACCACCTCGAGCGACGGGTGTTTTTGAACGCCAACCGCACGGTGGTGCTGCACGCCTGAATCCTAGGGGGTGCGGGGCCGCCTAGGCTTTGCGCGCCGATGATGAAGCGCGATGCCGGTGCGCACGGCGCACCCTACTTGGCGGGGAGCCTCGCGCAGACCTCGCTGGCGGTGCGGCAGAAGTGCTGATGATTAGCGGACGCCGGCGCCGAGTTCGCGCGAGATGCCCTGGGCGCATTGTTGCAGCGCCTCGCGGTAGCTGTCGCGGGCGGCGCTGTTGTCCATTACCGCTTCCGGGCCGGACAGGTTGATGGCGGCCACCACCGCGCCGAGGTGGTTGTGGATGGCGCAGGCGATGGCGGTCGAGTAGTCCGAGCGGTGCAGTACCCAGCCACGTTCACGGTCGCCAGTGATCAGCTGGCGCAGCTCGGGCAGGGTCTTGGGCGCGGGCGGTGGATAGTCGTCGAGGCGCACGTGCTGGTAGAGGCTGTCCAGTTCCGTCTCGCTGAGGCCGGTGAGCAGCATCCGGCCCATGGCTGTGCAGTGGCAGGGTATGCGCGTGCCGATGGGGATGTTCACCGACAGCCGCTGGGCGGCGAAGGCGCGGTACAAGTAGAGGCTGTCGGTCTGTTCGCGGATCGACAGGTGACAGGACAGCGACGTGCGGTCGCGCAGGGCATTCAGGTAAGGCAGGCCGACGTCGACCAGGTCGCGGCTGGTCAGGTAGCTGAAGCCGTCACTGACCACCTGCGGGCCCAGTTCGTAGCTGTTCTTGCCGAGTTTGCGCAGGTAGCCCATCTCGCACAGGGTGTGGACGATGCGGTAGATGGCCGACACGCTGACGTCGAGCTGCTCGGCGATCTCGTTCATGCCCAGGGTGCGTTGCCGCGCGCCGAACATCTGCAGGATGCTCAGGCCGCGCTGCAGGGCGGGGACCATGTAGTCGTGTTCAGCGCTGCTCATGCTTGGGCTCCTTGGTCACGGGTTGGGCGGACAATGCGCGGCATGTCCGCCACTCGAGGAGGTGCAGGGGTGTTCACAGCAGCCCATCGACCCCCGCCGGTTTGCCGCCGAACTCGGCCATGGCGTCGAGCAGGGCGTCCCAGAAGTAGTTGGCCGAGGCGCGGTCGCAGAGAATCTGCAAACACGGCAACTCGCCTTCGGCCAGGTTGATGACGATGACGTTGATTCGCGCCGCCGAGGTCTGCGCTACTGCCCCGGGCGCGAAGGCCTGCGCGCTCAGGTCGACGCCGCAGAGTTTGGCCATCACCTCTGCGCAGTGGGCACCGGTCAGCAGCAGCCAGGCATGGCTGTCCTGGCGCGGCAGCAGGTAGTTGGCCGTCTCGCCGAACTGCCAGGCCCGCTCTTCCTCGGCGATGCGGCCGCCAGCGTCATGCAGGCTGCCAAGCAACAGGTATTCGTTTTGCGACAGCCGTGCGACCCGGCTGCCATCGGTCTGAGTCAGCGCCTGGTTGGGCGCCTCCGGCAACTGGTAGCCGCGCTGGCGCAGGTAGTCGGCGCTCTGGGCGCCGCGAAAGCCGACGCGCGCCAGGTTGCTCAGGTCGAGCAGGGCGCAGCGCTGCAGTTGCGCGCGTTGGTCATCCGCGCCATAGCGGGCGACTATCACACTGTTACCCAGCCCGCCGAGAGTTGCCCCCGCGTGGCGGTGGGATAGCGGGCTGCGTTCGCGAAAATCCCGGGCTTGCAGAGTGGCCATGATCAAAGCTCCTGACGTGTGGTTTCTGGGTCGTAGAACGGCAGCTGCACCACCGTGGCGTGGACCATCTCGCCGCCTTCGACGCGAATCGGGATCTGCCCGCCCGGCGTGGCCTGATCGGCGGCGCAGTAGGCCAGGCCGATGATCTGGTCGAGGGTCTGCGAGTATTCGCAGGAGGTCACGTTGCCGCTGATATCGGCGCCCTTGAGCACCAGATGACCTTCCAGCGGCTTGCTGGCGCTGGCCGGCAGGCTGAAGCCGACCAGCTTGCGCTTGAGCGGCTGGGCTTCGAGGATGGCCACCGAGCGCTTGCCGACGAAGAACGGCTTGCTGCGCGCAATCGCCCAGCCCATGTCGATCTCCGCCGGGTGGGTCATGCCGTCGGTGTCCTGGCTGATAATCACGTGGCCTTTTTCCAGGCGCAGCAGGCGCTGGGTTTCCACCCCGAACGGGCGGATGTCGAAGGTCTTACCGGCGTCCATCAGCGCATCCCAGAGTGCCTCGCCGTAGCGTGCCGGAACGTGGATCTCATAGCCCAGTTCGCCGACGAAACCGACCCGCAGCAGGCGCGCCGGAATCCCGGCCACCGTACCCAGGCGCACGCCGAGGTAAGGGAAACCCTCGGCCGACAGGTCGACATCGCTGCACAGCTTGGCCAGCACCTGACGCGAGTCCGGCCCGGCCAGGTTGACCGCGGCCAGGGCGGCGGTGACGTTGGTGATGTCGACGTCGAGGCGCCACTGCGCGTTCCACTTGAGCATCTGCTGGTAGATGCGGTCGACGCCGCTGGTGGTGGCCGAGACGTAGAAGTGGTTGTCGGCGAAGCGGGCGCACACCCCGTCGTCGATCACCACGCCGTCTTCGCCGGTCATCAGCGCGTAGCGCGAGCGACCTACCGGTTGCTTGAGGAAGGCGAAGGTGTAGAGGCGATTGAGCAGTTCCGCCGCATCCGGGCCGCGCACGTCGAGACCGCCAAGCGTCGATACGTCGATCAGGCCGACTTTCTCGCGCACATGGCGCGCCTCGGCCTGCATGCAGGCGTCACGCTCTGCGGCCTTGCCGTAGAACGCCGGGCGCTGCCAGATGCCCGCGGGCATCATCTTGGCCCCGGCTTCGAGGTGGCGTTGGTGCATGGGCGTCTGCCGCAGCGGATCGAAACCACGGCCGGCGACGTGAGCGAGTTTTTCCGCGACGAAGGGCGGGCGGGCGGTAGTCACCCCGGTTTCGCTGACACTGCGGCCGGTGGCCTGGGCTACCAGGCGCGCGGTCGGCAGCGCCGAGTGGCGACCTTGGGACGGGCCCATGCCAACCGTGGAGAAGCGCTTGACCAGTTGCACGTCACGGTAGCCGTGGCGGGTCGCGTTGATGATGTCGCGCACCTGCAGGTCTTCGTCGAAGTCGACGAACTCCTTGCCTTTGGGGTGGGGGAAAATCGGCCAGTCGAAATTGACCCGAGGCTCGGCGAGTCGCTCGCTGCTGCCCTCAGCCGCCGCCAGGCCGAGACGAGTAACGGCGCTGGCCGCCGCCTGACGCGCGTCGCTGAGGACGTTGGCGAGCAGGTGCTGACCATTCACCGAACCGGCCACACCGAGGTTGTCCGGCAGGCCGGTCAGGGTGAAGGCGGCTTCCTGGTCGTCATAGCTGAGCTTGCCACCAGCCTGGCACAGCAACTGGTAGACCGGCATGTAGCCGGAGGACATGCACAGCAGGTCGCAGTCGATCCGCAGGCTGGCGGCATCCACCTGGCCCTGGCTGCTGATCCGGCGCACATCCACGCCGCTGATGTGGCGCATGCCTTTGCCGTGCAGCGCTTCATACACGGTGCTGCCGCTGTGGCAGGCGATGCCGCGGCTCTGCAGGGCGGTGATCAGTGCGCCGTTGCTTGGTTGCGCACGCATATCGACCAGGGCGGCGACGCTCACGCCTTGCTCATGCAGGTCGAGGGCGGCCAGGTAACCGTCATCGTTACCGGTCAGTACCACTGCGCGTTTACCCGGTTTGACCGCGTAGAGTTTCATCAGGCGCTGAGCGGCGCTGGTCAGCATGATCCCGGGCAAATCGTTGTTGCGGAACACCACCGGCTGGTCGAAAGCGCCGGCAGCGACGATGCATTGTTTGGCGCGCACCTTGTACAGGCGATTGCCCTGGATCACCGGCAGGAAGTTGTCGGTGAACCAGGCGTTGCAGGTGGCCTGGCTGAGGATGCGGATGTTGGCGTGGCCTTCGACGGCCTTGAGCAGTTCGCGGCCCAGCTGTTGCGTCTGGTCGCCTTCGATGTCGAAGCGCGCCCAGGTCAGCGAGCCGCCGAGCACTGCCTGCTGTTCGATCAGCAGCACCTTGGCCCCGGCATTGGCCGCGCTCAGTGCGGCTTGCAGGCCGGCCGGGCCGGCGCCGATGACAGCGAGGTCGGTGAACAGAAACGCCTTGTCGTGGTACTGCGGCTGGAAGTGCAGGTCGAGCACGCCGAGGCCGGCCTTCTTGCGAATCAGCGGCTCCCAGATTTTCCACATGCCCTTGGGCTTGTAGAACGAGCGGTAGTAGAAACCCACCGGCATGAACTTGGCGAAGTGGCCGAGGACTGCATCGCGGTCATTGTCCAGCGAGCCGGAAAAGTTCTGCCCGCTGACCGTGAGGCCGTGGCTGAGCGGGTGCATGTCGGCCAGCACGTTGGGTTCGCTGGGCAACTGCACCAGGGTGTTGGCGTCCTGCCCGGCCATGGTCAGCGGGCCGCGCGGGCGGTGGTACTTGAACGAGCGCGAGAGCAACCAGCGGCCGTTGGCAACCAGCGCACTGGCGATGCTGTCGCCCTGGAAGCCTTGGTAGGACTGGCCATCGAATTCGAAGGTGAGCGGCTGGTCGCGCTCGATCAGCAAACCCATGGGTGCTGGCAGGCGGCTGAGCGAAGTCATACGGTGGCCTCTGCGGGTGTGGCCGGCGCGACGAAATCGACGCGCTGGTTGAAGCGTTCTTTGGGGTCGAAGGTGCGGATGACTTCGTCGGTGACCGTGTGGCGTTCGGCGAGGAACCAGTAGCTGGAGGCGTTATGCATCCACCACTCGGTGACCACGCCGGCGCGGTTGTCGCTGTTGAATACGTAGGCGGCCCATTCGGCATCGCTGCACAGGGTCGGGGCGGGCATCTGCTTGAGCTCGCCGCCGTAGCTGAACTCACTGATGTTGCGGGGGCCGTTCAGGGGGCAGGGCATGATCTTCATTGCGCGTTCCTCAGTGACTGGCCGCCGTGGCGCCCATCTCGTTGACCTGCTGGAAGGTCGAGAAGCGGTCCAGGGCGAACGGTTTGATCAGGTCGGGGGTCTTGCCGCCGCTGGCGACCAGCTCGGCCATGGTCTTGCCGCAGATCGGCGTGGCCTTGAAGCCCCAGGTGCCCCAGCCGGCGTCGAGGTAATAGTTGTCCACCGGCGACAGGCCCATGATCGGGCTGTAGTCCGGGGTCATGTCGGTGATCCCGGCCCACTGGCGCATCAGCCGCGCGTTGGCCAGGAAGGGGAACATCTCGATGGCGTGGGCCAGCAGGCTTTCCTTGAGTTCCAGGGTCGAGCGCGTGTTGTACAGCGGGTAGGGGTCGGAGCCGCCACCGAAGACCATCTCGCCACGGCTGGTCTGTTGCACGTAGCAATGCAGCGCGCTGGAGCTCACCAGCGGGTCGAGGAACGGCTTGAATGGCTGGGTGACCATGGCCTGCAACGGGTAGCTGTGGATCGGCGCACGGATCCCGGCCTTGGCCATCAGCAGCGAGCTGTGCCCGGACACGGCCTGCACCGCACAACCACATTTGATCGTGCCGCGATTGGTTTGCACCGCGACGATCTTGCCGTGCTCGATCACCAGGTCCTGCACGTCGGTGAGCTGATGGATTTCCACGCCGAGCTTGGCAGCCTGCTTGGCGTAACCCCAGGCCACGGCATCATGCCGCGCGGTGGCGCCGTCGATGTGCCAGAGGCCGGCGATAACCGGCAGGTGGCCGGGGTCGAGATTCAGGCTCGGCACCAGCTCGCGGATCTGCTGGCGGTCGAGCATCTCGGTACGCCCACCGAAGTGCTTGTTGACTTCGGCGCGCTGGCGGAAGGCGCGCACCGTGGCATCCGTGTGGGCCAGGGTCAGCTGGCCGCGCTCGGAATACATGATGTTGAAATCGAATTCGTTGGACAGGTTCTGGAACAGCTTCACCGACTCGGCGTAGAAGCGCACCCCTTCCGAGGTCAGGTAGTTGGAGCGGATCACCGCAGTGTTGCGCGCGGTGTTGCCGCTGCCCAGGTAGGACTTCTCCAGCACCGCGACGTTGGTCACGCCATGGTACTTGGCCAGGTAGTAAGCGGTGGCCAGGCCATGGCCGCCACCGCCGATGATGACCACGTCATAACTCGACTTGAGCTCGCGCGGCGGGGGCAGATCGACCTCCACCGGGTAGTCGGACGACAGGCCGTATTTCAGCAGGTTGTAGGGCATGCTGTCTCCGTGGCGGCCGCCTGGGCCACATGGCTGATGTGTTGCTGGCGTGCCGCGCTGACGGTGTTGTGCATCAGCATGGCGATGGTCATCGGGCCGACGCCGCCGGGCACCGGGGTGATGGCCGAAACCAGCGGCAGCGCGCTGGCGAAGTCGACATCGCCGACCAGGCGTGTGCGGCCGTGTTCCTCGATACGGTTGATGCCGACGTCGATCACCACCGCGCCGGGTTTCAGCCAGCTGGCGTCGATCATCCGCGGGCGGCCGACGGCGGCCACCACGATGTCGGCCTGACGGCACAGCGCCGCGGCATCGTGGCTGCGCGAATGCACTACGGTCACCGTGCAGTCGGCCTGCAGCAGCAGAGCGGCCATCGGTTTGCCGACGATGTTGGAGCGACCGATCACCACCGCGTGCTTGCCGGCGAGCTCGCCGCAGGTCTGCTTGAGCAGGCGCAGGCAGCCGGCGGGGGTGCAGGGGGTGAGCACCGCGCGGCCCTGACTGAGGCCGCCGACGTTGTCGCTGTGAAAGCCGTCGACGTCCTTGGCCGGATCGATGGCCTGCAGCACAGGGTTTTCGTCGATATGCGGCGGCAGCGGCAACTGCACCAGGATGCCGTGCACCTCGGCGTCGTCATTGAGCCGCTCGATCAGGGCGAGCAGGGTCGCTTGCTCGGTCTGTGCCGGCAGGCGGTGCTCGATAGAGCGGATCCCGGCTTCCTCGGCGCGCAGCACTTTGTTGCGCACGTACACCTGGCTGGCCGGGTCTTCGCCGACCAGCACTACCGCCAGTGCCGGCTGCAGGCCCTGGGCGCGCAGTTCGGCGACGTCCTCGCGCACCTCGGCGAGGACCTGGGCGGCGATCGCCTTGCCGTCGATCAAACGGCCATGGGCAGGGCTGTTCATCGGAAGATCACCGTCTTGTCGTGGTTGAGGAACACCCGGTGTTCGGTGTGGTACTTGACCGCTTTGGACAGGGCGACGGTTTCGGTATCGCGACCGATGGCGACCAGGTCATCCGGCAGGTAGCTGTGATCGACGCGCTGGATTTCCTGCTCGATGATCGGGCCTTCGTCGAGGTCGCCGGTCACATAGTGGGCCGTCGCACCGATCAGCTTGACGCCGCGCTCGTAGGCCTGGTGATAAGGCTTGGCACCCTTGAAACCGGGCAGGAAAGAGTGGTGGATGTTGATGGCGCGCCCCGAGAGTTTCTTGCACAGGTCATCGGAGAGGATTTGCATGTAGCGCGCCAACACCACCAGTTCGGTGCCGGTTTCTTCGACGATGCGCAGCAACTCGGCTTCCTGATGCGCCTTGGTGTCCTTGGTCACCGGCAGGTAGATGAAGCGAATGCCCATGCGCTCGGCCATCGGGCGCAGGTCCAGGTGGTTGGACACCACGGCGGTGATCTGCATGTGCATTTCACCTTTCTGGAAGCGGTAGAGCAGGTCGGACAGGCAGTGATCGTATTTGCTCACCATCAGCAGCACGCGCATCGGCGTGACGGTGCTGTGCAGCTCCCAGTCCATGTCGAAACTTTCGGCGACCGGTATAAGGCCCTGTTCGACTTCAGTGATATCGCCGTGCACGCCCGAGTTGAAGCGAAACACCGCGCGCATGAAGAAGCGCCCGCTGAACTCGTCGTCGAATTGCGCCATCTCGCTGATGTAGCACTGCTGTTCGGCCAGGAAGGTACTGACCGCGGCAACGATGCCCGAGGTCGCCGGGCAACTGATCTTGATGATGTATTGGTTCGGGGCGTGGTGCATGGCGTCCTCGTCAGGTATCTGGGGCGGTTTTTCTCGCTGGCAAAAGAGAAATTCATCCGCGAATAAAATTAACCAAAAGGAATATATATTTCTTGTGGGGATTTTTATAAGCGAATGAACGCTGCGCGTCTATACCTGTTAAGAATTATTTTGTCCTGCTGGGAATATTTGGCTGTTGCCGAACCGCCAACGGTTATTGGCGATGTCTGAGTTGGCTGTTGTCGACACGCTCAGCCTTTGTAGGAGCGGGCTTGCCCGCGAATCGAGGCCAATAGAACACATCGCGGCCAACAACCAGGCGTCCTCGCTCTTCTTCTCAATCTATAAATAACTCGTTGTTTTATATGTAGAAATTAAATCTGAACATAAACCTTGTAGGAGCCAGCTTGCTGGCGATGCCGTTGATCTGCAGGTATCGCCAGATCGCCAGCACTGCTGGCAACACGTGATTGCGACATGGCCAATGACTATTGGCCTGCTACAGGCGGCTGAAACGAAAAGGCGTGGGGTCGACCAGCGGCGTGTCGCCGAGCAGCAAGTCGGCGGCCAGGCGTCCGGCGCCCGGGGCGATACCGAAGCCGTGGCCGGAATAACCGGTGGACAGGAACAGGCCGGGCAGTTGCGCGACCGGACCGATCACCGGGATGGCGTCCGGGGTGACGTCCATGACCCCGGCCCAGCTCTGCGCCACGCGCAGCGTGCGGAAGAAGGGCAAGACCCGGCCCAGTTCCTCGCGCGCCTCGGCGAGAATCGCCATATTCGGTTGCGGGTCGAGCACCCGGCACTGTTCAAAGGGGCTGGGGCGATCCAGCGCCCAGTGGCTGGGTTGGCGCCATTCATCGATAAAGGAGCGATCCAGGCGCAGGCGCAGCTCGCGGTACTGCTTGCCCAGGGCCGGCAGGAAGTCGGCGAAATAACGCAGGCTGTCCGGGGTGATAGGCGCCAGGTTGCCATTGCGCTGGGCGATGGTGTAACCGCCGTCCTGGCGTTTGCGCACGGCGAAGCGGCTGGCGCCCACGGCAAGCTCCGGGCCGCCAGGCATCGGTTCGCTGCGCAGCACCGAGGCCACGACCTTCAATTGCGGCAGGCGAATGCCCAGGTTGCGGCAGAACAGCGAGGACCAGGCGCCGCCGGCCAGTACCACCTGGCTGCAGCGCAGCCGACCATGCTCGGTGACAACCCCGCTCACCCGGCCCGCCTCGATGTCCAGGCCGCGAACCGCGCAGCGGGTGATCAGTTTGGCGCCCAGGCGCTGGGCGGCGCGGGCAATCACGGCGCTGGCGCGTTGCGGTTCGGCACGGCCATCCAGCGCGGCGTGCAAGGCGCCCGCCCAGCCGGCGCGGGCCGCGTCTGGCAGCATGCCGGCCAGTTCGCGTCGTTCCAGCAGGCGGGCTTGGGCGCCGTAGTGACGCGCGCCCTCCAGCCAGTCGGCCTGCTGTTGCAGTTGGCGCGGGTTTTCACAGGCGTAGAGAATGCCGCTGCGCTGAAAACCCAGGCCTTCGCCCATTTCCTCCTGCCAGCGTTGCCAGATCTGCAGGCTGGCCAGTGCCAGGGGGATTTCCGCCAGGTCACGCCCCATGCTGCGGCACCAGCCCCAGTTGCGCGAGGACTGCTCGGCGGCGATCTCGCCCTTTTCCAGCAGGGTGACCGGGATGCCGCGAGCGGCCAGCCAGTAGGCGGTACACACACCGATGATGCCGCCGCCGATGATGGCGACTTCGCTCTGTGCGGGCAGCAGGTCGCTCGCCACCTGTTCAATCTGTGGGTACATGCCCAGCCTCCAGTAGGGTGCGCCGTGCGCACCGATAGAACCTAGCGGCGAGCATGCCCTGGCCTGCAAGGCGTGCAATTTGCATCGCACTCATCCGCCATCTTTTATCAGCATGTGAGAAAAGCTATGAGCGGGACCCAGAGCCTGGATCGGGCGTTTTTGCTATTGCGCGTGATCGCCGCAGCCGGCCAGCAGGGCGCCAGCCTGGACGACCTGCGCACGGCGGCGAGTTGCTCGCAAGCCACGGCCTACCGCCTGCTGCAGTACCTACGCAAACAGGGCTTCGTGCGCCCGGCGGCGCAGCGCGGGCGTTATGAGCTGGGGTACGAACTGTTCGCCCTGGGAGCCCAGGCGGCTAATGCCGGCGGACTGCGCGAGCTGGCACGGCCGGCGTTGCTGCGCCTGGCGCAGCGCTTTGGCGACAGTTTCTTCCTGCTGGTGCCGGACGGTTACCACGTCCTTTGCCTGGACTTGCTGGCTGGCAACCAGCCGGTGCAGAGCTACAGCGCGGCGGTTGGCGGGCGCATTCCGATGGGCGTGGGGCAGGCCTCGCAGGTGCTGCTGGCGCACCTGCCGCGCGCCGCGCGCAACGAGATTCTGCAGCACAACCAGGCGGCATTGCGCCTGGACTACGGACTGGATGCCGAGTTGATCGCGGCGAGCCTGGACAGCGTGCGCCGGCTGGGGTTTGCCAGCGGTCTGGGCGACCGCCGCCTGCCGGGCTATACCGGCCTGGCGGTGGCGATTGTCGATGCCGGCGGACAGGTGCTCGGCGCGCTCAGTTGCGCCCTGGCGCGACCGCGCATGACCGAGGCGCGGCGCCGCGCACTGGCCTTAGCCATGCAGGACGAAGTGCGCAGTCTGCTAATGCGCCGCGCGGCCGGCTAGGGTCGTATCAACCTGAAATGTCGGCCTCTCGCAGGGTGGGTTACGGCGCAACGGATCTTGCGGGTTCATCGCCAGCGGCAGCGTGCGCCTAACCCACCCTACGAGAGGCGCTTATTCCTTGCCGTAGTTCATGATCGAGAGCAAACGGATCGGCACCTGCACCAGTTTTTCCGGGCCATGCGGCACTTCGCCGTCGAAGGTCAGGCTGTCGCCGGGGGTCATGCTGTAGAGCTGGTCGCCATGGCGGTAGACCAACTCGCCTTCGAGCAGGTGCAGGAACTCGGTGCCGGGATGGGAGAAGGTGGGGAATTCCTCACTGGCATCATCCATGGTCACCATATAAGCCTCGAAGGTCTTCTTCGGGCCACGGGTGTGGTTGAGCAGGTGGTAGGTGTGGCCTTTTTCGGTGCCGCGGCGCACCACTTCCAACCCTTCATCGGCCTTGACCAGCAGCGCGCCACTGCCTTGCTGGTCGTACTGGCTGAACAGCTTGGACATCGGCATGCCGAGCACATCGCACAGGCGGCTCAGGGTGTCCAGGCTGGTCGACACCTGGGCATTTTCGATCTTGCTGAGCATGCCCTGGCTGATGCTGGCGATGCGCGCCACATCGGCAATCTTCAGTTCCTGGGCCTGCCGCTGGCGACGGATCTGCATGCCCAGATACTGCTCGAGCTTGAGGCGTGGATGCACTTCGTCAGTCTTGCGCATGTTGGGTTGCACCTTATGAGCTCAGGAATAAAAAATTCGCACCAGTAATGTGCGGGAACATTCCCCGGAATACGCAAATATTCCGCACATGAAAACATTTTTCCCCTGTGAATAGAAGTAACCCACGGTTTTGCTGGTTTTGCGGCCCGTTAGGGCAGGTTGGCAAGTTGTTTGCATTTCTTTTGGGGAAAGTAAAATTCCTACGCGGAATATATAGCGACCCACAGGAGGCAGGCCATGTTGCCTAGCGAAACTCAGCGAATCATCGATCAGCACGCTATCAAATATGTGCTGGCCCAGTTTGTCGACATTCATGGTGCAGCCAAAACCAAGTCGGTGCCGATCAGCGGCCTGCAAGCGGTGGCCGAGGCTGGCGCCGGCTTTGCCGGTTTCGCCATCTGGGGCATGGGCATGCAGCCCCATGGGCCGGACTTCATGGCCCGCGGTGATCTATCGACCCTGATCCCGGTGCCCTGGCAGCCGGGCTACGGGCGGGTGGTGTGTGTCGGTCATGTGAATGGCCAGCCGCATCCGTATGACAGTCGTTACGTGCTGCAGCAACAAGTGCAGCGCCTGAGCGATCGCGGCTGGACCCTGAACACCGGCCTGGAGCCTGAGTTCAGCCTGTTTCGCCGCGATGCCGACGGCAAGCTCAAACCGGTGGATGCCAGCGACAAGCTGGAGAAGCCTTGCTACGACTACAAGGGCCTGTCGCGTTCCCGCGAATTTCTCGAGCGCCTGACTGAGTCCCTGCAGCCGGTGGGGTTCGACATCTACCAGATCGACCACGAGGACGCCTGCGGCCAGTTCGAGATCAACTACACCTACAGCGATGCGCTGGAGTCGGCCGACCGCTTCACCTTCTTCCGCATGGCTGCCGGCGAGATCGCCAACGACCTGGGCATGATCTGCTCGTTCATGCCCAAGCCGGACCCCAAGCGCGCCGGCAATGGCATGCATTTCCACCTGTCGATCGCCAGCGCCACCAACAACAACCTGTTCTGTGATGCCAGTGACCCGAGCGGCATGGGCCTGTCGAAACTGGCCTACCACTTCCTCGCCGGCTTGCTCGCGCACGGTCCGGCGCTGTGCGCCTTTGCCGCGCCGACGGTGAACTCCTACAAGCGTCTGGTGGTGGGTCGCTCGCTGTCCGGCTCGACCTGGGCGCCGGCCTTTATCGCCTATGGCGACAACAACCGCTCGGCGATGCTGCGCATTCCCTATGGGCGTATCGAGTTCCGCCTGCCGGATGCTGGCTGCAATCCCTACCTGGTCAGCGCCGCGATCATCGCCGCCGGCCTGGATGGCATCGACCGCCAGCTCGATCCGGGCAAGGCCTGCAACGAAAACCTCTACAGCCTGAGCCTGGAAGAAATCGCCGCGCGCGGCATCCAGACCCTGCCGCAGAGCCTCAAGGAAGCCTGCGATGCGCTGGAGGCCGATCCGCTGTTTCGCGAGGTACTCGGCCCGCAGATCGTCGACGAGTTCATCAAGCTCAAGCGCATGGAGTGGGTCGAGTACAGCCGCCACGTCAGCGACTGGGAAATCGAGCGCTACACCGAGTTTTTTTGAACCCCGCGCCAGTGGGCGCACGAACCCGTAGGAGCCAGTGTGCTGGCGATCATCTGGAAGCTGCCGGCGCATCGCCAGCAGGGACTGGGCGTCTCCCTGGCTCCTACCAGAGTTGAATGTCGTCCGCATGGCGGCGGCACGAACAAGCAGGAGTAGCAAACATGTGTGGAATCGTAGGTCTGTACCTGAAGAACCCGGCGCTGGAGTCCCAGCTCGGCAAACTCTTCGAACCCATGCTGCTGGCCATGACCGATCGCGGTCCGGACAGCGCCGGCTTCGCCATCTACGGCGATGAAGTGCGCGATGGCTGGATCAAGCTGACCCTGCAGAGCGCCAGCAACGACTATGACTGGAAAGCCCTGATGGGCGCGCTGGAAGGCCGCCTGGGCTGCTCGCTGGACTGGTTCCAGAACGCCAGCGCTGCAGTGCTGAAGACCAATGCCGGTGAAGCTGCGGTGCGCGCCGCGCTGATTGAACTGGCGCCTGGCGTGCGGGTGATGAGCGTCGGCCAGAGCATCGAGATCCTCAAGGGCATGGGCCTGCCGGCAGAAATCTCCCAGCGTTTCTCGCTGGCCAAGATGCAGGGCAGCCACATCATCGGCCACACCCGCATGGCCACCGAAAGCGCGGTGACCATGGAAGGCAGCCACCCGTTTTCCACCGGCATGGACCTGTGCCTGGTGCATAACGGCTCGCTGTCCAACCACTTCCGCCTGCGCCAGGAACTGCGCCGCCACGGTATCGAGTTCGAAACCGACAACGACACCGAAGTGGCCGCCGGCTACCTGACCTGGCGCCTGCGCGAAGGTGACAGCCTCAAGGAAGCGCTGGACCACGCCCTGGAAGACCTCGATGGCTTCTTCACCTTTGCCATCGGCACCCGTGACGGCTTCGCGGTGATCCGCGATCCGATCGCCTGCAAACCGGCAATTCTGGCCGAAACCGACGACTACGTGGCCATGGCGTCCGAGTACCAGGCGCTGGCCAGTCTGCCGGGTATCGAGAACGCCAGGGTCTGGGAGCCGGAGCCGGCCACCATGTACATCTGGGAACGCAAGTCCGCCTGAGGAGCGCACACAATGAAAACCATCGACCTTTCCAGCGCCAGCGTGCGCGATTTCAATCAGGCGCTGCACGACCAGGCCAAGCAGCTCGACGAGCGCGAGTGGCTGGTTAGCAACAGCGCCGGCAAGCACAACCTGGCCGTGGGCGTGAACCAGGCCCTCGACATCGTCATTCAGGGCCACGCCGGCTATTACTGCGCCGGGATGAACCAGCAGGCCACCATCACCGTGCACGGCAACGTCGGGGTCGGCGTGGCGGAAAACATGATGTCCGGCAGCGTACGGATCAAGGGCAGCGCCTCCCAGGCCGCTGGTGCCACCGCCCATGGCGGCCTGCTGGTAATCGAAGGCGATGCCGGCGCGCGTTGCGGCATCTCGATGAAGGGCGTCGACATCGTGGTCGGCGGCAGCATCGGTCACATGAGCTGTTTCATGGGCCAGGCCGGCCGGCTGGTGGTCTGCGGCGATGCCGGCGACGCCCTCGGCGACTCGCTCTACGAGACGCGCATCTACGTCAAGGGCACGGTCAAGTCGCTGGGTTCGGATTGCATCGAGAAGGAGATGCGTGCCGAGCACCTCACGGAGCTTGCCGAGTTGCTCGACCTGGCCGGCTTCGACGCCGATCCGGCGAGCTTCAAGCGCTACGGCTCGGCCCGCCAGTTGTACAACTTCAAAGTCGATAACGCGTCCGCGTACTGACTTCACTTTGCCTGTAGGAGCGGGCCAAGCCCCCGAACCGTTTAGCGGGCCTGGCCCGCGCCAA
>JAUSOF010000062.1 GCA_030656145.1 Pseudomonas sp. | reverse complement strand
TCAGCGGGCGGCGGCAGCAGTTGCGCTTCATGGCGCGGGATAAAACCGGTATCCAGTTCGGCGTCGGCAAAGGCCGGATGGGCCAGCACGCGGGTGAGAAATGCCAGGTTAGTCTTGACTCCGCCGATGCAGGTTTCCTTGAGCATGGCCAGCAGGCGTAGGCGCGCCTCCTCGCGGTTCTCGCCCCAGGCGATCAGCTTGCCGAGCATCGGGTCGTAGAAAGGCGATACGTCGTCACCTTCGGCCACCCCCGTGTCGACTCGGCGGCCCGGGCCGGCTGCGGGTTCGCGGTACAGGCTCAAGCGTCCGGTGGACGGCAGGAAGTCGTGCTCCGGGTCTTCGGCGTAGAGACGCACTTCGATGGCGTGCCCAATCAGCGGCACCTGCTCCTGGGTGATCGGCAGCACTTCACCGCGAGCGACGCGGATCTGCCAGGCGACCAGGTCCAGGCCGGTAATCAATTCGGTCACCGGGTGTTCGACCTGCAGGCGGGTATTCATCTCCATAAAGAAGAAGTCGCCGCGCTCATCCAGCAGAAACTCTACGGTGCCGGCGCCGACATAGCCGATGGCCTGGGCGGCCTTGACCGCCGCCTCGCCCATGGCGCGGCGCAGTTCAGGCGACAGGCCGGGGGCAGGGGCTTCTTCGACGACTTTCTGGTGACGGCGCTGGATCGAGCAGTCGCGCTCATTCAGGTACAGGCAGTGGCCGTGCTGGTCGGCGAAGACCTGGATTTCCACATGGCGCGGCTTGAGGACGTATTTCTCGACCAGCATGCGCGAATCGCCGAACGAGGATTGTGCCTCGCGCTGGGCGCTGGCCAGGGCTTCGGCTAGTTCGCTTTCGCCTTCGACCACCTTCATGCCCTTGCCGCCACCGCCAGCGGTAGCCTTGAGCAATACCGGGTAGCCGATGACGTCGGCAGCGGTGCGGAAGGTCTCGATATCCTGAGCGTTGCCGTGATAGCCCGGTACCAGCGGTACGCCAGCGGCTTCCATCAGCGACTTGGCCGCAGACTTGCTGCCCATGGCATCGATGGCCGAGGCGGGCGGGCCGAGGAACAGCAATCCGGCGTCTTCAATGGCGCGGGCGAAACCAGCGTTTTCCGACAGGAAACCATAGCCTGGGTGGATGGCCTGGGCGCCGCTGGCCTTGGCGGCAGCGATCAGCGCGTCGATACGCAGGTAGCTGTCAGCCGGCTTGGCGCCGCCCAGGTCGATGGCGATGTCCGCTTCGCGTACGTGACGGGCGTTATGGTCGACTGCACTGTGTACCGCCACGGTCGTGATGCCCATGGCTTTGGCCGTGCTCATCACCCGGCAGGCGATCTCGCCGCGGTTGGCGATTAGCAGGGTGTCAATGTGCTTGCTCATGATTGTTGCTCCTGCCAGAGGGATTGGCGTTTATCGAGCCAGCTGCCGCACTGAACGGTATGGAGCACTAGATCGCGAGGAATAGTCATTGTTGCTCCTGCCAGCTGGGTTTGCGTTTATC
>JAUSOF010000057.1 GCA_030656145.1 Pseudomonas sp. | reverse complement strand
GCGAAGCGTTTCGCGGGCATGGCCCGCTCCTACAGCGGATTGCCTATTTCGAGGAGCTTTCCATGAGCGATAAAACCCCACCGGTGCTGCGCGAATCCGCCACCTTCGACCGTCTGACCATCCAGGAAATCCAGCGCGCCGCGGAAACCGGCATCTACGACATCCGCGGCGGTGGCACCAAGCGCAAGGTGCCGCATTTTGATGACCTGCTGCTGCTCGGCGCCTCCATGTCGCGCTACCCGCTGGAAGGCTACCGCGAGAAGTGCGGCACCGATGTGATCCTCGGCAATCGCTTCGCCAAGAAGCCGATCCACCTGAAAATCCCGGTGACCATCGCCGGCATGAGTTTCGGCGCACTCTCGGCCAACGCCAAGGAAGCCCTGGGCCGCGGCGCGACCATCGCCGGCACCAGCACCACCACTGGCGACGGCGGCATGACCCCGGAAGAGCGTGGTCAGTCGCAGCACCTGGTCTATCAATACCTGCCGTCGCGTTACGGCATGAACCCGGATGATTTGCGCAAGGCCGACGCCATCGAGATCGTCCTCGGTCAGGGCGCCAAGCCGGGCGGTGGCGGCATGCTGCTGGGCATGAAAGTCACCGAGCGGGTGGCCGGTATGCGCACCCTGCCGGTCGGCGTCGACCAGCGCAGCGCCTGCCGTCACCCGGACTGGACCGGCCCGGATGACCTGGCGATCAAGATCGCCGAGATCCGTGAGATCACCGACTGGGAAAAACCGATCTACGTGAAGATCGGCGCCAGTCGCCCGTATTACGACGTCAAGCTGGCGGTCAAGGCCGGTGCCGATGTGATCGTGCTCGACGGCATGCAGGGCGGCACCGCGGCGACCCAGGAAGTGTTTATCGAGCACGTCGGCATCCCGATTCTCTGCGCCATTCCGCAAGCCGTGCAGGCGCTGCAGGAGATGGACATGCACCGCAAGGTGCAACTGATCGTCTCCGGTGGTATCCGCACCGGCGCCGACGTGGCCAAGGCCATGGCCATGGGCGCGGATGCGGTGGCGATTGGCACCGCGGCACTGATTGCTCTCGGCGACAACCACCCGCGCCTGGATGAAGAACTGAAGAAAATCGGTTCCGCTGCCGGCTTCTACGACGACTGGCAGAACGGCCAGGACCCGGCCGGCATTACCACCCAGGATCCGGAGCTGGCCAAGCGCCTGGATCCGATCGAGGGCGGTCGGCGCCTGGCCAACTACCTGCGCGTGCTGGTGCTGGAGGCACAGACCATGGCCCGCGCCTGCGGCAAGTCGCACCTGCTCAACCTCGATCCCGAGGATCTGGTGGCGCTGACCGTCGAGTCCGCGGCCATGGCCCGCGTGCCATTGGCCGGTACCCGCTGGGTGCCGGGCCAGGGGCAGGGTTACTAGCATGCAAGCGACCAGCGTTGAGCGTCCGGTAGAACACACCAGTGCGCGCCTGCTCGATGGTCGCGGCCTGGCGCTGCAGGTGCGCGCCAGGGTGGCCGCCGAGGTCGCCGAGCACATTGCCCATGGCGGTAAGGTGCCCGGCCTGGCCGTGGTGCTGGTCGGTGCGGATCCGGCGTCGCAGGTTTATGTGCAGCACAAGATCACGGCCTGTGAGGAGGCGGGTATTCGCTCCTTCAGCCATCGTCTGTGCGCACAGACTTCGGAAGCCGAGCTGTTGGCACTGCTCGACCGGCTCAATGCCGATCCGCAGGTGCACGGGATTCTCGTGCAACTGCCGCTGCCCGCGCAGATCAACGTGCAGCGCGTGCTGGCGCGGATTCAGCCGGGCAAGGACGTTGACGGCTTCCACCCGGAAAACCTTGGGCGTCTGGCGGCCGGCTTCCCGGCATTGCGCCCCTGTACGCCGAAAGGCTGCATGCGTCTGCTCGGCAGTGCGCAGATCGACTGCCGCGGCAAGCTGGCGGTGGTGATCGGTGCCTCGACCATTGTCGGTCGGCCGATGGCGCTTGAGTTGTTGCACGCCGAGGCGACCGTGGTGGTGGCGCACAAGAACACCCGCGATCTGCCGAATCTGGTTCGTCAGGCCGACATCCTGGTGGTCGCCACCGGGGTGCCGGGGTTGGTCAAGGGCGAGTGGATCAAGCCCGGCGCAGTGGTGCTGGATGTCGGCATCAACCGCCTGGCCGACGGCACGCTGACTGGCGATGTGTGCTTTGCCGAGGCGCGCACCCGTGCCAGCTGGATTACCCCGGTGCCCGGTGGCGTCGGCCCAATGACCATTGCCTGCTTGTTGGAAAACACCCTGGAAGCGGCGCAGAACGGCTGCTTTACCACTGTTTAGGGCCTTTGTTCGGGCCACTGATTAAGGAGCTTGCCGATGTTGATCAATAGAGTTGCGCGCGCCTGGGGCGGTGTCTTGGCCCTGATGCTGTGCGCCCCGCTGGCGCTGGCGGATGAGGCCGCGCTGGATACTGGCGTGACCGCCTGGATGATGACCGCCACCGTGCTGGTGATCTGTATGTGCCTGCCCGGCCTGGCGTTGTTTTACGGTGGCATGCTGCGGGCCAAGAACATGCTGTCAGTGTTCACCCAATGCCTGGGCGCCGCCGGAGTGATCGGTGTGTTGTGGGTGCTGTATGGCTACAGCCTGGTGGTCGACACCACCGGCATGGTCGAAGGCGAGTACAACGTCAGCAGCTTTGTCGGCGGTCTGGAGCGGGCGATGCTCGCCGGCCTGCAGGCCGACAGCCTGGTGCTGGGCATGCCGGAGGGAGTGTTCATCACCTTTCAGCTTAGTTTCGC
Source organism: Pseudomonas sp. (assembly GCA_030656145.1). Taxonomy (GTDB): domain Bacteria; phylum Pseudomonadota; class Gammaproteobacteria; order Pseudomonadales; family Pseudomonadaceae; genus Aquipseudomonas. The sequence continues at coordinate 30,573 of JAUSOF010000057.1, read as the reverse complement.
AATCATCACCCCGATGCTGATCGCCGGGGCGTTTGCCGAACGCATGAAGTTCACCGCGGCGCTGCTGTTCATGGCGCTGTGGTTCACCTTTGTCTATGCGCCCATGGCCCATATGGTCTGGGGCGGGCCGGGCGCCCTGATGCACAACTGGGGCGTGCTCGACTTTGCCGGTGGCACCGCGGTGCACATCAATGCCGGGGTGGCCGCGTTGGCGGCCTGCATCATGCTCGGCAAGCGCAAGGGTTACCCGCACGTGGCGATGAAGCCGCATAACCTGCCGCTCGCGCTGACCGGTGCGGCGTTGCTGTGGGTGGGCTGGTTCGGCTTCAACGTCGGCTCGGTGGCGGGTGTCGGCGAGTTGTCCGGCGTGGTCATGCTCGCCACCCAGCTGGGTGCCTGCGCCGGGATTGTCGGCTGGATGCTGGTCGAGGTGATCAAGACCGGTCGCGCCAGTGCCCTGGGCCTGGCGTCCGGGGCGCTGTCCGGCCTGGTGGCGATCACCCCGGCCTGCGCCTATGTCGGCCCTGGCGGGGCGCTGGCCATCGGCTTTATCAGCGGCATCCTGTGCTTCTTCGCGGTCACCCAGCTCAAGCAACGCCTGGGCTACGACGACAGCATCGATGTATTCGGTCTGCACGGGATCGGCGGCATCGTCGGCGCCATCCTCACCGGGGTGTTCTGCTCGCCGTCGCTGGGCGGGTATGTCGAAGGCAGCGAGATGCTGCCCCAGGTCTGGGCGCAGATCAAAAGCGTGCTGTTCACTTTCGTCTACTGCTTCGGTATCAGCTGGCTGATTCTCAAGCTGCTCGACCTGAGCATCGGCCTGCGGGTGACCCCGGAGGAGGAGGAAATGGGGCTCGATCTGGCCGAGCACAACGAGCGGGCATACAGCTAGAAAACAGTGTTGCGGGCAATCAACGCCGGGCTTTTGCCCGGCGTTTTGCGTTGTCTGCGGGCCCCTTTTTGCGCCGTTACGGCGCGGTGCGCAGTGCTGTGACCGGCTTTTGTGCAGGGTTTTTCCGTGGTGGTGGGCGCTGCGACCTGCCGTGCAGCTATCTTGAAAATCTAACCCTTGTAAATCAACCAGTTAAAAATTTATGGCACATTCCATGCTTTCTTTTAAGGAACAAATTGTTCCTGCTGAGAATTAAATTGCAGGGCGAAATACTTCTCCATAGATGAATAGGCACGCTGCACAGGAGGCTTTTCATGAGTACGCAAGCGGTACAACCGCTGTTCAGTACACCGGTCTACCAACGCCAGCCGCATGAGCTGCCGGCGACCCGGCGGCTGCTGGTCAGCCAGACCCTCGAGCATGCCGAGGTCGATGCGCTGCGCGCGGCCTTGCAGGCCCATGCCGAACCCTTGCAGGTGCTGGCGCTGGGCGACAGCCGCGGGGCGGGCGAGGGCGGTGAGCTGTTCGCTGCGCAGGCGGCACTCGAGCACCAGTTGCGGGCGCTGCTGCGCACCGCACCGGTCGGCACCCGCCTGTACCTGTGTGGCGATGAGTCTTTTATCTGGCAGTGCTGCGCGATCGCGCGCCAGGCCGGGCTGCAGGGCGAGGAGGTCGAGCTGTTCCGCCTCGGTGCGCGGCGCCGGCTGTACTGCGTGCATTGCTTCACCCTGCAGGACATCGCCGACGAGGCCGAGGTGGCCTGCGCGTGCTGCGGCGTGCGCTTGCTGGTGCGTGCGCACTTTTCCCAGCGACTCGGCGCCTACATGGGCGTTTGCGTCGATCCAGACAACCTGCATGGAGAGGCCCGGCCATGAGTGCAGCGATTGAAGTACGGGTTGCCGCCGTGCGCCAACTGACCCCGGTGGTGCGTGAATTCACCTTCGAACCGGTGCAGGGGCAGTTGCCCGGGTTCTCCTCCGGCAGCCATGTGGTGGTGCATATGCCGCTCGGCGAGCGCAGCCTGCGCAACGCCTATTCGTTGCTCGGTGACCCGGCCGACCGCCAGCGCTACCGCATCGCCGTGCGCCTGCAGGACGAGTCGCGCGGCGGCTCGCGCTTCATGCATGAGCAGGTCAAGGCGGGCGATCGCTTGCAGCTGTCGCCGCCGGCCAACCTGTTCGCACCGAGTTCGCTGGCGCGTCACCACCTGCTGATTGCCGGCGGTATCGGCATCACCCCGTTTCTCTCCTATTTGCCGGAACTGCAGGGGCGCGCTGCCAGCTTCAGCCTGCACTACGCGTTCCGTGGCGGCCTCACCGATGCCTACCTGGACAGCCTGCGAGTCAGCCTAGGGGCACGACTGCACAGCTATGACGCCGAGGCCGGCCGCTTTCTCGACCTCGCTGCGCTGCTCGGCGACCAGCCGTTGGGCACCCACGTTTACGTGTGTGGGCCGGCGAGCCTGATCGCCGCGGTGCGCGAGCAAGCGGCGAAACTCGGTTGGCCGGCCAGCCGCGTGCACTGGGAGGTGTTCGCCTCGCCCGAGCCTGGCCAGCCATTTGTCGCGCAGCTGGCGCGCAGTGGCCGGGCGATTGAGGTGGGCAGCGATTTCAGCCTGCTCGAAGCCCTCGAACAGGCCGGTGTCGAGGTGCCTAGCCTGTGTCGCGGCGGGGTCTGCGGCCAATGTGCCACCGCCTACCTGGACGGCGCCGTGGAGCACCGCGACGCCTTCCTGTCTGCTGCCGAGCGCAGCACCACCCTCATGCCTTGTGTCTCGCGTGGCCTTTGCGGCAGCGCGCTGTTGCTCGACCTTTAGGAGTTCACCATGCCTGTCACTTTCAAGCCGCTGGAAAGTTACCGCGACGATTTCAGCTACCGCAACAGTGCGGAGGCGATTCGCCGCTTTCCCTTTCCGTTCCCGGAAGACAGCTACATGTACTCGGTGAATATCGAACCGGCCACACCGCGTGAGCCGGGCTCGATCTTCGCCCACTGGTTCGACATCGACGAGCACTACCTGTCCGAGATGGCCGAGCGTGGCATCGTGCTGGAGAAGGACCCCGAGCGTTGCCTGGTGATGCCGCACATGGCGCCGGCCGCCTGGGACACCCTGGAAATGCTGATGACCCACCTGGCTGCCGACTACCCCGAGCACTTCGAATTGCAGTGCGATGGTGACCAGTGGCTGTGGATCAACCGCCCGCTGGGCATTGAACAGCGCTTCACCTTTGGCGACGCCAGCACCTTGCCGTGCGAACCGCTGGAGTACATCACCCGCCAGGCCCAGGGTGATTTCGCTTTGCTCGATCAGCGCGACGGTAACCTGTTCATGGACGCCGGCATGGTCACTTGCCCGGCCGACTGGTCGATCAAGTTCGACGCCGGCATGAGCTTTACCCAGTGGCATGCGCCGGTGCCCATGGCCCACCAGCTGGGCGTGTTCGAACGGGCGCTGAAGTACCTGCTGAACATTCAGGTCGATCACCCGGTGCGCCGCCTGAACTGGACCATGACCATCAACCCGCGCATGGACACCTCCGCCGAGACCTTCCACGAGTGGGGGCATGAGCGCAGCCAGGTCACCGCGGCAAATGTCGCGAGCATGGTTCATTTGCGCGTCGAGCTGCAGTTCATGCCGCGCCTGCCGCGCAGTAATGCACTGCTGTTCGGCATCCGTACCTATCTGATCAGCCTCGAACAGCTGGCCAGCAATCCGGCCTGGGCCTGTCGCCTGCATCGCGTATTGCGCGACCTGCCCGACGCCATCGCCGACTACAAGGGCCTGACCCTCTACCGGCAGACCGTGGTCGACTGGCTCAGCCAGTACGACCCCGAAGTCGTCGCCGCCTGATTCGTCTGGCGTGCGGCCAACGGGCGGCGCGCCTCCACACTGTCAAAGGAGAACAACATGGCCAATTCCTGGCGCATTTCCGCCCTTGCCGAACGGCATCGGGCACTCGGTTCCACGCTCGAAGACTGGAACGGCATGGGCACCGCCTGGACCTACACCGCGGTCGACCTGGCCGATGCTCATGAGGCGATCCGCACCCGCGCCGGCCTGATGGACGTGTCCGGGCTGCGCAAGGTGCATTACGTCGGCCCGCATGCCGAGTCCCTGCTGGAGTACGCCACCAGCCGCGATATTTCCAAGGTCTATCCGGGCAAGTCGGTGTACGCCACCCTGCTTAACGAAGCCGGTAAGTTCGTCGATGACTGCGTGATCTACCGCACCGGGCCGAACGCCTTCATGGTGGTGCACGGTGCCGGCAACGGCTACGAGATGCTGGTGCGCTGGGCCCAGGGCCGGCAGGTGGCGATTTTGTTCGACGACGACCTGCACGACCTCTCGCTGCAGGGCCCGCTGGCGGTGGATTTTCTCGCCGAGCATGTGCCGGGCATCCGCGACCTGGCTTATTTCCACCATGTGCAGACCAAGCTGTTCGGCTGCCCGGTGATGATTTCGCGCACCGGTTATACCGGCGAGCGTGGCTATGAAATCTTCTGCAAGGCTGCCGATGCGCCGCTGATCTGGGACAGCATTCTCGACCAGGGCAAGACGCTGGGCATCATCCCTTGTCCGTTCACCGCGCTGGACTGGCTGCGGGTGGAAAGCTCGCTGCTGTTCTTCCCCTACGACAACTCGGAGAAGTACCCCTTCGCCGACCAGCCAGCCGGCGACACCCTGTGGGAACTGGGCCTGGACTTCACCGTATCGCCAACCAAGAGCGAGTTCCGCGGCGGCCTGGAGCATGCGCGGCTGAAGGGCAAGGAGCGCCTGAAGATTTTCGGCGTCCTGCTCGACGGCGATCAGGCCGCTGCCGAGGGCGACAGCCTGTGGGCCGACGGCAAGCAGGTGGGGGTGATCACCTGCGCCATGTATTCGCGCCTGACCGGCAAATCCATGGCCATCGCCCGCCTGGATGTGCCCTACGCCGAGCAGGGCTGTGCGCTGCAGGTGCAAGGCAGTCTGCAGGTCGGTGCGATTGCCCACACGCTGCCGTTCGATGATCCAGAGAAAACCAAACGCACCGCCAAGGGTTAGTGCCTGGAAAAACCGCTCGCCGATGGCGGCCGTCTCTGGGCGTGCGCTTGCGGCAAACGGTTTTTTTGTAGCCCGGATGAAATCCGGGGGACGTCTGCGGGCTGAAAAATCGCTCCCGGATTGCCTCCGGGCTACGCGCGGGGGAGCCTGGCTTACGGCAAGCACCCCGAGATGGCCATTCAATGGATGGCTGCGCTGCCGTCATGGCCGGCGCATTGCCGTGCACAGGTATTACTCGGGAGTCGTTATGTTCAGTGGTTTCAGCAGTGGTTGGGGTTTTCTGCTTTGCGCTGGCATCAGCGAGATTTGCTATGCCGCGATCATTCCGCGCACGCAAGGTTTCACCCGGCTGTGGCCGAGCCTGTATTGCGCGGTGTTCATCATCATCAGCCTGTATTTGCTGTCGCTGGCCATGCGCACGTTGCCGGTGGGCACCGCGTACGCAGTGTGGGTGGGGATAGGCGCGGTGGGGACGGCGATCTACGGCATCGCCGTTCTTAACGAGCCGGCGCACCTGGCACGGCTGGCCTGCCTGGCTCTGATCGTCGCTGGGGTCATCGGTCTCAAGCTGGTGAGTGTCAGTACGCCGCTCTAGGCGGGCCCAGCCTGAGGCTTATCGCCGCGCAACAGGTAGCAACCAGGCGCCCTTCGCGGGCGCTTTCGGCGTGGCTGATTATGTCGGTGGTTCAGGCTACGCGGCTGAGGTTGCTGGCGCAGCAGTGCATCAGGTCGGCCTTGAGGTCGCGGGCAACCTGCTGCAGGTACTCAGGCTCGGTGCCTGGGTGGCCCTGGACGATGAACAGTACGGTGCTGCTTTCCGGGGTCAGGGCGGTGGCCGCGCACTGGCGATATTCCATGCGGCACAGCACCTGTCCGCGGGCATCGATGTAGGCGTATTCGCCGTTGGGCAGTATCTGGCTGGTGGCGCTGCCAAGGCCATGAAATGGCTCGCTGCCCTGGGTCAGGGTCAGGCTTACCGGCAGGTGCAGGCGTTGCAGGTCATGCGCCCCGATCGACAGGCCGCTGTTCAGCGACCACTGGTTGTAGAGCTCGACAATCGGCGCAATCGAACGCAACGCGCCCTTGCGCAGGTAATGGTCGAGCAAGGCCTGGGGCGACGCGGGGAAGCGCTTGGGTGAGCGGCCCATGCGCACCCGTAAAGCATTGAAACCCTCCATCTGGCGCAGGCTGTGCTGAATGTCGAAGAGGCCGCGCAGGCGCGTCAGGCTGTTCTTCAGTGCGCTGCTGTAATGTTGGTTGTCCAGTGCGTGCAGGCTGAAGGCGATGGCTTGCAAGCCCAGATTGGCTGGGGTGTTGAGACGAAATACGGGGTTGAACATGGCGAATTCCAGGCGAGCCGGCACCCGCGGGTGCCGGCCGGGTGAGGTTACTTCTTGGTCATGGGGCTGTTGTAGCTGTGCTTCTCGTGGCGGATGGTGACCCAGATGGCGACTACCGTCACGGTAACTGCTACCAGCATGATCACAGCGAGTACGGTGGGTTTGTCGGCGAAGGTGAAGATACTGCTGGCACCTTCCCAGCTGCTGATCGGACTGCTCATGGCATTTCTCCTAGGTAGCGTGCGCGGTGGCTTGAGCACCGCGCACAAAGGGCATCAGATGGCTTTTGCTGTGGCGACCACCACGGTCGCACTGCTGGCCGAATCGCCGCTGATGTAAGTCGTGCTGGCGCCGGTAAGCGCCCACTCCGGGTAGGCTTGGGCGGGTACTTCGGTAAGATCCAGGCCGCGTTCTTCGGCATGGGCCGGGACGCGCAGAACGCCCGCTTTCTTCATTGCCAGGGAGATCAGGTAGCCCGGGATGAAGCCCAGCAGAGCCAGCACCACGGCGCCGCCAGCCTGCCCGAGGAAGTTCACCGGTGGCACGCCTTCAGCCATGTTCGGGTAGCCGGCCAGGAAGATCCCGCTGATCACGAGACCGGCGAAACCACCGAAGCCGTGAACCGCAAAGGCGCCGACGGCGTCGTCGATCTGCTGCTTGACCAGGAACTTGTGCACCAGTGGCGCGGCTGCGGCTACGCCCATGCCGATCACGTAAGCCAGCGGCGGGTAGTAGACGTCCAGGCCAGGTGCGACCGAGACGATGCCGATCAGCCCGCCGGACATCATCCAGAAGGGTTCGCGGGTAGTCAGGTAGGCGCCGATCAAACCACCGGCGAAGCCCATCAGGGTGTTGAAGGCGAAGGCCGAGAGGTTGGTCGGTTGGCCGTAGATGTTGGTCCATTGACCGCCGACGTTGTAGATGATGCAGCCGCCGAGGAAGCCGAAGAAGCCGACGATCACCAGCATCAGGCCGATTACGCTCATCGGCATGCTGTGGCCGACGATGGGGTTGGCGCTGCCGTTCGCGTTGAAACGGCCGATGCGTGCGCCGACGTTGATGACCACGCCGAGGGTGAAGAAGCCGGCGATGGTGTGTACGCAGCCGGCGGCGCCGACGTCATGGAAGCCCCATTGGGTGGTCAGCCAGCCGCTTGGGTGCCAGCTCCAGGCTGCGCCGAGAATCCACACGCCGGAACCGAGAATGATTGCCAGGATGATGAAGGCGCTCATGCGTGTGCGCTCGATAAGCGCCCCGGACATGATCGAGGCTGTCGTGGCGGCGAACAGCGCGAACGCCCCCCAGAAGATCCCGGTGGCGTTGTCCTCGACGTTCGGGCCCATGGCTCCGCTCCACGGCAGGCTTGCCGCAGCGGCTTCCATGTCGAGGGTTAAACCCGCGGAGAAGCCGTTGTAAATGAACCAGCCGAAAAAGAAGAAGGTGGGCACGATAAAGGCGAACGCGAGGATGTTTTTCACCCCGGCGGTCAGCACGTTTTTCAGACGCGAGGCGCCGATCTCATAGGACAGAAAGCCGGCGTGGATGATCATCATCAGCGCGATGCACCACCAATAGAAGATCTCCATATTGATGGTGCCGGACATCTGCACGAGCGCGTTTAGCTCTTCCAGTGTGGGAGTTGCCTGTTCCATTACTAAGTCCTCGATGCAATTTTAGGAATACGTTTTATTCGGCAGATCGAGAGGTGAAGGCATGCCCTGAGGGCTATTTTTATTTACCGTGAGTTATAAAAAGTTCTCACTGAGAATTAGCAAGGCTTGTGCCATCTAGGCTTTTCCATGCGTAACAACGGCTTATTGCAAGGTTGCTGCAGATGCTCACGGCAACGTTGCCCCGTTTCTGTTCGTTGCCGCCTGCGTGCGCCTGATCTTGGGGCTCAGTTGCGCTGCTGCAGCATGTTCTGGATCTGCTGCACCGACTCCTGGGTGCGCCGCGCCAGGTTGCGTACCTCATCGGCGACCACGGCGAAACCGCGGCCCTGTTCGCCGGCACGGGCCGCTTCGATTGCCGCATTCAGCGCCAGCAGGTTGGTCTGGTCGGCGACGCCCTTGATCGCTCCGGCCACTTTGGCGATCTGCCCGTAGGTGTTCTGGATGCTGCTCTGCTCGCGTTCGCGCAGGGCGTCGGCGGCTTTCTCATCGCTGATGTCGCGCACTGCGCCGATCACCCGCACCAGCACGCCATTGGCATCGCGCAGGCAGCGCCCGCGCTCGCGGTACCAGGTTTCGCCGCGGGTCTTGTGGCGCATGCGGTACTCGACGACATACGCCGGTTGGCCCTTGGGGTCGGCGATGTAGTCGCCGAACACCTGCATGACGGTCTTCAGGTCGATGGGGTTGACCACGGCAAAGAAGCTGTCCCAGCCATCGGCGAACTCCGCCTGGCTGTAGCCGATCAGGTGGCGGAACTGCTCGGACCAGCGGATCAGGTTCTTCGGGTGGTCGGCATCGCCATTGACCACGTGCAGGTCCCAGCAGCCTTCGGTGAGGGTTTGCTTGGTCAGCTCCCAGGCCTGTTCGTCCTGCTGCCAGCTCAGCTGGCGGTCGGCGTTGCTGGCCAGTTGGGCGTGGCACTGCTGCAGCTGCTCGTCGAGTTGCCGGGTTTGCCGCTCGGCCGTGGTCAGTTGCTGGAGCAACTGCTGATAGTCCGCGGCGCTGCAGGGCGGCGCTGGCGTGGCCTGGGCCTTGCGCTGCAGATGCAGCTGTTCCTGCCAGCGCTGCGTCAACTGCTCGAAGAAGCCGAGCAGCTCAGGGTGGCGTTGCAGGTTGGAATGACTGCTGATCTGCGCCGGCTGTTCGGCCAGCAGTTGGCGCAACAGCGTGCTGAGGTCACTGGCCAGCTCTTTGGACATATCGTTGAACCACATTGGCCACTTCTCCTCGCTGCGGTGAGTTTTTTTCACAAGCTTTAGGCGCTACAGCAGATGGGTAGCAATTATTCGGCCAGCTGCTGCGCTCAGCTGCGCACCCGGGTTTTCTCCGGGTCGTAGGCGCTGGTGCTGCTGCCCACCGTCGCGCCGAGGCGTTTCTGCTGACCGTCGAGTTTGCCGATTTCCACCCGGGTGCCCGGCTCGCAGTAGCCGATATCCAGTCGGCACAGGGCGATGTTCCGGCCCAGCAGCGGTGAGCGGGTAGCGCTGGTGATCACCCCGACCTGGGCCCGGCCGACACGCACGCAATCGCCGTGGTGCGCCTGCTCGTTGCCATCCAGCTGCAGGCTGACCAGTTTGCGTTGCGGGTTGGCGCTGCGCCGCAGCAGGGCCTCGCGGCCGATAAAGTCGTCCTGCTTGGATTTCAGCGGCACACAGAAGCCGATGCCGGCCTCGAACGGATCGGTCTGGTCGCAGAACTCGTAGCCGGCGAAGATCAGCCCGGCTTCGATGCGCAGGCTGTCCAGCGCCTCCAGCCCCAGCGGCACCAGGCCGAGCGGCTCACCCAGTTGCCAGAGGCGGTTCCAGACCTGCATCGCATCGTCCGGGTGGCACCAGATCTCGTAGCCCAGCTCGCCGGTGTAGCCGGTGCGCGAGACCATCAGCGGGCAGCCGTTGTAGTCGTCGAGGCGGCCGTTGAGGAAGCGGAACCAGCCCAGCTCCGTCAGCGCTGGCTGGGTGGCCGGGGTCCAGATCATCTGGCTCAGCAGTTCGCGGCTTTTCGGCCCCTGCACGGCGATGTTGTGGATCTGCTCGGAGGCCGACTTGATCCACACCTTCATGCCGAGTTTTTCCGCCTGCTCGCGCAGCCAGACGCCGGCGTAGTCCTCGCCGCAGATCCAGCGGAAGGCATCCGGGCCGAGGCGCAGCAGGGTGCCGTCGTCGAGCATGCCGCCGTGCTCATAGCACATTGCCGAGTAGACCACCTGGCCGACCGCCAGCTTGCGCACATCGCGGGTCAGGCAGTAGTTGAGCAGCGCCTCGGCGTCCGGGCCAAGCACCTCGAATTTGCGCAGCGCGCAGAGGTCCATGACTGCCACGCGTTCGCGGCAGCCGTGGTACTCCTCGATGGCGCCGAAGCCGTGGTAATGGGTGGGCGTCCACCAGCCGCGGTAGTCGATGAAATTGCTGGTAAGGGCCGAGGTGCCGGGATGAAAGCCGCTTTCGCGGGTCAATACCGGGTCGGCATCGGGCGTTTTTCGGGTGGCCATGGCGATACTGAAACGCTCCTTTGCGCTGTACACACGGATGTGAATGTCGGTGGGTTGCCAGCCGTTGGCCGGGTCGATGTCGTCCGGGCACGCGCTGCTGGCGCAGACCAGGTCGGTCATGGCGCGCAGCAGCACGTAGTCGCCGGGACGCGACCAGGGCTCATCGAAGGTCAACTGCTGATGGGCGTCCACCGCGCTGTTGAAGAAGAAGTTGATCGCCGACCAGCCGGGCCGTGGGGCGACCCCATGGCTGGCGAGGGCGTGGCTGAGGTTGTCGCTGCAGTTGGCGTGGCCGAAGTAGCCCTGGCTCTCGTAGTAGCGGGCGGCGCAGGCCAGGCCGAAGGTGTCGTGGCGGCCGACGGTGTCGCGCACCACCTCAAGCATTGGCTGCAGGTTGCGGTCGAAGAATTTGCTGAACAGCCCTGGCCCCGGATACGCGTTGCCATTCAGGGTGCGGGTGACAGTCGGGTCGAGGTCGATCTCGCGTCCGTTATCCAGACCGCGACGATCCAGGGCGACGAAGTCCGAGCATTGGCGACCGGCGACGTCGAGCACTTGGATGTACTGGCCGGCGCCAACCAGGTAGTCGCGGGCGGTGCCGGGCCGCAGGGTGAATTCGTCGACCACCTCGCCGAGTGGCGCGGGCAGTGGCGGCGCCAGTACGCTGCGCGGGTTGGCGCGCCGAATCAGCAGCTGCAACTCACTGGCGCGGGCCTGGCTGTCCACCGGGCTAGCGCCGCCGGGCGCGGCAACCAGCACCACCAGCGCGGCACTGGCGTCGAGTCTGCGGCTGTACCCCGCGGGTGACTGGGCGGCCCAGAGCGTGGCGGCATCCGGCAGGTGGCGGCAATCGATGGCCTGGCGACTCAGGCCCAGGCGCATGTGCGCCGATGCGCTGCTGCCGTTGGCCAGCAGCGCGGCAATGAAGCGCGCATCCGGATTGCCGCTCAGGCCGAGGGCACCCAGGGCGCTGCGGCCCTGGTTGTCGAATGCCAGTAGTTCGGCATGTTGGTCGCCCTCTACGTCAATCACGTCCAGGCAATCGCCTGGCTCCAGGGCGACCACGGTTAGCCCGCCAGGGGCCACGCGGTGGCGTTCGAGTGCCGGCGCACGGGCGAACAGCGCCGGCTCGCGCGGGCGGGAGGTCACGGGCATGTTCATAGGATCATCCTGTGCAGGAAGGCGCGCCGCGGCGCATGGGTCCGGGGCATCCGCTCAGCCCACGCTTTTCAGGGCGGGCGCGGGTTGCGCTGCCAGGTAGGCCGCCAGCGAGTCGTCCAGCGCGTCCAGCCAGGGGGTGTGATGGGGCGCCGCCTGGGTGCCGGTCATCAGCGAGCGGTAGCACTTGTTGCGGTAGCCCATGATGTCTTCGTACTTGTCGTGCTTCCATTCCAGGAAGGTCTGGTTCACCGCGCCGATGTCGAAGCTCGGGTAGTCGGTGGCGTCGATCAGTTGCTGGATATAGGCGCCCTGGAACTCGAACATTTCCTGGGCGTTTTGCAACTGGTCCTCGCGGGCGCGCCAGGCCTGGTCATCGGCCAGGCGTGCGGCCTGTTCCGGCAGGGCGATACGGCCGAGGATCACGTCGCGGGCGAACCAGGCCTGGGCATCGAACATGTTGAAGCTGTACCACTGGTCCTGCATGCCGAGGTACAGCAGCTTGGGGTTGTTCTCCCAGAAGATGCCCTTGTACAGATTGAGCGGCCACAGGCGGTTGTCGGTCTTCAGCCGGAGCGACTCGGGCAGGAAGGAAAAATGGTGCTGGTAGCCGGTGCACAGGATGATCGCGTCGACGTGCTTGTGGCTGCCATCGGCGAAGTAAGCGGTGTCGCCTTCGACCCGTTGCAGCAGCGGTTTTTCTTCCCAGTTGGCCGGCCATTTGTAGCCCATGGGCGCACTGCGGTAGCAGCTGGTGATCGAGCGCGCACCGTACTTGTAGCACTGCGAACCGATGTCTTCGGCGGAGTAGCTGCTGCCGACCACCAGCACATCCTTGCCTTTGAATTCCAGCGCATCGCGAAAGTCATGGGCATGCAGCACGCGCCCGCCGAAGCTCTCGAAACCCTGGAAATAGGGCACGTTCGGCGTGGAGAAATGGCCGCTGGCGCAGATCACGTAGTCGAAGTTTTCGCTGTAGGTCAGGTCGCTGGCGTGGTCATGCACGGTGACGCTGAACAGGCCGCTGGCCTCGTCGAACTCGACCATCCGCGCAGCGGTATTGAAGCGGATGTACTGGCGTACGCCGGCCTTTTCCACCCGGCCCTGAATGTAGTCCCAGAGCACTTCGCGCGGCGGGTAGGAGCCGATGGGGCGGCCGAAATGCTCGTCAAAGGTGTAGTCGGCGAACTCCAGGCATTCCTTGGGGCCGTTGGACCACAGGTAGCGGTACATGCTGCCGTGTACCGGCTCGCCGTGCTCGTCCAGGCCAGTGCGCCAGGTGTAGTTCCACATGCCGCCCCAGTCCGCTTGTTTCTCGAAGCACACCAGCTCGGGAATCTCCGCGCCTTTGGCGGCGGCGGACTGAAAGGCACGCAGTTGGGCCAGGCCGCAGGGGCCGGCACCGATGATGGCAACACGAGTGGTCATGGTGGTTCTCCTCGAAGGTCTTGAAGGGGTTCTGAGAAACAATCTTTCTCTGTGGGAAATAATTCAGTGGAGTCAGCCTGCAAGGAAACGCGCCTGTTGGGGATACCCTGTTGTGGGTAGTTGCTGGTAAATCCGCGTGTGCCACGGGGCGGCCAAGCCCAGCGTGCATGCGCCATGAGCAGGCAAGGCTGCCTGTTGTTGGTGCGCTTTTGCGCGTTCTAAAGCCCTGTCGAATAGTTCCTGTAGGGAAATTTAGTTTCTTTTGGGTGTGTTTGGTGATCTGCCATGCAAGGGGCATGGAACTTGCTCTCAGACCCGCTAACGGCTGTGCGCGGAGGAGGGCGGATGCTGATATCACTGAGTCGTAACCGCGCCTCGCTCTGGAGCGGTTGGCGCGTGCGCCGGCAAGACTGGCAGGGCGCCTTGCACAACCTGCCACTGCGCCTGTTGCAGCAGCCGGGCAGCGATGCGCCGCTGCAACAGCTGCTGGCGCTGTTGCCGGCCGCGTTGGGCGCGCGGCATGCCGCGCTACTGTTGCCCCAGGCCGGCGGCTGGCGACAGCTGGGCGCCAGCGGCGAGCTGGCGGATTGTCCGCTGCATGGCGCGGCCATGAGCCCGGCCGGCCTGGCTGGCGTGCAGCTGTGTTCGGTCTGCCAGACCAATGGCCGCTACCACCTGGTGTGTGGCCTGGAATTGGGCGAGGAGCGTCAGGCGCTGTTGCTGCTGGCTTACCCGCGGTTACCGGGTCGCGCGGCGCGCGCCGAACTGGCAGCAGTCGCGGTGCAACTGGCCGAGGTGCTGCGGGCCTTTAGTCAGGATCGCCAGTTGCGTCGCCGCGAGCTGGCGGCCGAACGCGGCGTACTTGCCCGCGAGCTGCACGACAGTGTGGCGCAGCAACTGGCTTATCTGCAGATTCGCGCTTGCCGTCTGCAGGCGGTATTGGCGCAGCCGGCGGCGCCTGAGCAGGTCGACGTTATGCTGGTCGATCTGCGCCAGACCCTGCAGCTCATGCACCGTCAGGTGCGCGAGCTGATCAGCACCGCGCGCCTGACCATGGACGGCTGCACCCTGCGCCAGGCGCTGGAGGCCACGGTGGAGGAATTCGCCCGGCGCAGCAGTTGTGTGTTCGCCCTGGATAATCGACTGCCAGACGATGCGCTGGGCAGCGAAGCCGAATTACAGATTTTGCAGATCATCCGCGAAGCCCTGGCCAATGTGGTGCGCCACTCCCATGCGCGGCGGGTGCTGATCAGCCTGCGGGCGCAAGCGGCTGGCGGAATCGAGGTGCAAGTGCGCGACGATGGCGTCGGCATGCCCGGCGATCTGCCCAGCGATGGTCATTTTGGCCTGCGCATCATGCGCGAGCGCGCCGCCGCCATCGGTGCGCAGTTGCAGATCCTGCCGCAACAGCCGCACGGCACCTGTATCCAGCTGTGCTGGAGGCGCGCATGAGCGAAGCCTGGCGTTTGTTGCTGGTCGACGATCACCCGTTGCTGCGCCGTGGGCTGGCCGAACTGTTGAACGCCAGCGGCGATTTTATCGTGGTCGGCATGGCCAGTGAGGGCCAGGCGGGGTTGCAACTGGCCTGCGAGCTGCAGCCGGATATGGTCCTGCTCGACTGGCATATGCCCGGTCTTGGCGGCCTGGCCACCCTCGGCGCACTCAAGCGCGAGCTGCCGGAGTGTCCAGTGCTGGTGCTGACCGCCTCGGCCGCGCGCGATGATCTGCTGGCCGCGCTGCATGCCGGTGCCGACGGCTACCTGCTCAAGGACCGCGAACCGGAGGCGCTGCTGGCCACCCTGCAAGCCTGCCGCAGTGGTCGTGCGCCGCTGGACCCCGCGCTGCTGGTGCTGTTGGCCAATGCCCCGCGCGATGCCGCACCACTGACGGCGGCACCGGCGGTAGAGCTGACCGAGCGCGAGCAACAGACCCTGGCACTGATTGCCGAGGGCATGAACAACAAGCTGATTGCCCGGCAACTGGGGATCAGCGACGGCACGGTGAAAATCCACGTCAAGCATCTGCTGGGCAAGCTCAACCTGCACTCGCGCCTGGAACTGGCGGCCTGGGTGCATCGCCACGGCTTGCCCGGCACTGGTAGCGGAGAGCGGCCATGAAATTGATACACGCCTGGCAGCAGAGTTGGGCCTGGCTGACCGCCCGCGAACCGGCGCAGCCACCCGACGCCAGCTGGGATAACTGCATCGATGCACTGCCGCTGGCCCTGGTGCGCCTGGACCGACACGGGCGGATGCTCCGGCTCAACCGCAGCTGGGAAGAGTTGAGCGGTTATGCCGTGGCAGACTGCCTGCAGCTCAGTCATGCGCAATTCCTGCATATCGAGGATCAGCCGCTGTGGCAGCAGGCGCTGCAAGACGCCGGTAGCGGTGTCCAGGTGTTGTTGCTGCGCTATCTGCGTCGCTCGGGGGAGTTGTGCTGGGCCGAGGTGCGTGTGCGCCGACAGGGTGCGGGCTTTGTCGCCAGCCTGGGCGACATCAGCGAGCAGATGCCACAGCGTCAGGCACTGCAGGCCCGTCACCGCAGCCTGAGCAACCTGCTCGATGGTTTGCCGCTGATGATCTACCGCTGTCGCAACAACCGGCACTGGAGCATGGAGTACGTCAGCGCCGGCTGCCTGCAACTGACCGGCTATGCCCCGCAGCAACTGATCGACAGCAACCGCCTGACGTTCAATAGCCTGATCCATCCGGCGGATCGTGAACGGGTCTGGCATGAGGTGCAGCAAGGCCTCGGCGAGCGTTGCGCCTTTGTCATGCGCTACCGCCTGGTGTGCGCCGATGGCAGCGAGCGCCCGGTACTCGAACGCGGCTGCGGCATCTATTCGGATGCCGGCGAGGTGCTGGGTTTGGAGGGTGTGGTGCTGGAAGCCGGCTAGTGCGGCTGCGGCGCATCGTCTTCGACGCCGCGCTGCCGCGCAGCAAACTGAGGTAACTGTGTCTATCGGCTGGTAGGTACCTGTAGGAGCGGGCCATGCCCGCGATGCATTTCGCGGGCATGGCCCGCTCCTACGGGGCTCATTTCCTGATTTAATTTCTACTTATAAAACAATGAGTTATTTATTATTTTATAAGAGCGGCCGGCTGGCCGTGCGGCGGCCAGCCGGCCCAGCCATCCCGGAGCGATCAGCCGCTGCCCATCAACCCTCCGCCGGTACTGCTCCCCGCGCGGTCTGATCGGTGCGTTCCACCCAGCCACCGCCGAGCGCCTTGTACAGGTTCACTTCGCTGGCCAGTTGCGCCAGGCGATCAGTGATCAGTGCCTGTTGCGCGCTGAACAACGAGCGCTGGGCATCGAGGAAGGTCAGGTTGCTGTCGATGCCGATGCGGTAGCGGCGCTCGGCCAGGCGGTAGTAGTCCTGGTTGGCTTCGACCAGATCACGCTGGGCCTGGAGTTGCTGCTGGTAGGTCTGGCGCGCAGCCAAGCCGTCGGCCACTTCCTGGAAGGCGGTCTGGATGCTCTTCTCGTAGCGGGCGATGCTGATTTCTTTCTGGATCTTCGAGTAATCCAGGCTGGCCCGCAGGCTGCCGGCATTGAAGATCGGCAGGCTGATCTGCGGCTGGAACAGCCAGGTGCCCGAGCCGTTGCCCAATAGCCCGGAGAGGTCCGGGCTGAGACTGCCGGCATTGGCGGTCAGGCTGATGCGCGGGAAGAACGCTGCGCGCGCCGCGCCGATGTTGGCATTGGCTGCCTTGAGCAGGTGCTCGGCTTCGAGAATGTCCGGGCGCCGCTGCAGCAGGTCGGATGGCAGCCCGGCCGGCAATTGGCTGAGCAGCTCGGCGTCGAGCGGTTGGCTGGCGGGCAGATCAGCCGGCAGGCCGCTGCCGAGGAGCAGGGCAAGGCCGTTGCGATCTTGCGCGACCAGGCGCTGGTATTGCGCCAGTTTGACCCGGGCAGCTTCGACCGAGGTACGTGACTGGCTCAGGTCGAGCGCCGAGGCCACGCCGATCTCGCTGCTGCGCAGGGTCAACCGGTAGCTTTCCTCGAAGGTCTTGAGAGTGTCTTCGGTCAGTTGCAGCAGGGCTTGATCGGCCTGCCAGGTCAGGTAGGCATTGGCGACACTGGCAACCAGGCTGATCTGCGTCGAGCGCCGCGCCTCTTCGCTGGACAGGTAGGTTTCCAGGGCCTGTTGGCTGAGGCTGCGTACGCGACCGAACAGGTCCAGTTCATAGGCGCTGACGCCGAGTGTTGCCGAATACTGGCTGCTGATTCCGGCGCTACCGCTTGGCGCTACGTCGGCGGGCAGGCGTTGCCGGCTGCCGCTGCCATCCGCGCTAAGCGCTGGCAGCAGGTCGGCGCGCTGGATGCGGTATTGCGCGCGGTAGGCCTCGATATTCAAGGCAGCAACACGCAGGTCGCGGTTATTCAGCAGCGCCGTTTCGATCAGCTGCTGCAAGGCCGGGTCGCGGAAGTATTCGCGCCAGCCTTGTTCGGCGGCGGCGATGTCGGCCGCCTCGTTTGGTGCGTAGGCCTGGCCCTGCGGCCATTGGCTGGCCATCGGCGCAGGCGGTTGCTGGTAGTCGGGGATCAGCGAGCAGCCACTGAGCACCAAGGTGGCGACTGCGATGGACACGAGGGTCTTGGTCATTGTGCTGGCTCCTCGCCGAGTGTTTCGCTCTTTTTGCTTTCCTTGCTTTCCTTGCCCTGGAACAGTGAAGAGACGACGACGAAGAACAGGGGAACCCAGAAAATCGCCAGGATGGTCGCGCTGGTCATGCCGCCGAGTACCCCGGTACCGATGGCGTGCTGGCTGCCTGAGCCGGCGCCGGTGGAGATGGCCAGTGGCACCACGCCGAGGCCGAACGCCAGCGAGGTCATGATGATCGGGCGCAAGCGCATGCGACAGGCTTCGATCGCCGCCTCGCTGAGACTTCGCCCTTGTTCGTGCAGCTCCTTGGCGAACTCGACGATCAGAATGGCGTTTTTCGACGCCAGGCCAATGGTCGTCAGCAAGCCGACCTGGAAGTACACATCGTTGGACAGCCCGCGCATGCTGGTGGCCGCCAGGGCGCCAATGATACCCAGGGGCACCACCAGCATCACCGCAATCGGGATCGACCAGCTCTCATACAGGGCCGCTAGGCAGAGGAACACCATCAGCAGCGAGAGCGCATACAGGGCCGGAGCTTGCGAGCCGGACAGGCGCTCCTCGTAGGACAGCCCGGTCCAGGAAAAACCGATGCCTGCCGGCAGTTTTTTCGCCAGCGCTTCGACTTCCGCCATGGCCTCACCGGAGCTGTAACCAGGTGCTGGGGTACCGAGGATTTCCATGGCCGCGACACCGTTGTAGCGGGTCAGCTTGGGCGCGCCGTAGATCCACTCGCCACTGGCAAAGGCCGAGAAGGGCACCATCTCGCCACTTTCGTTGCGTACAAACCACTTGTCCAAGTCTTCCGGACTCATTCGCGAGCTGGGTTGGCCCTGCAGGTACACCTTCTTCACCCGGCCGCGGTCGATGAAATCGTTGACGTAGCTGCCACCCAGGGCAATCGACAGGGTCTGGTTGATGTTCGCCAGGGTCACCCCGAGGGCGCTGGCGCGTTCGTCGTCGATGCTCAGTTGATACTGCGGCTCATCGTTCAGCCCGTTGGGGCGCACGCCCGCCAGCACCTTGCTTTGGGCGGCCATGCCGAGGAACTGGTTGCGCGCTTCCATCAGTTTGTCATGGCCAAGCCCGGCGCGATCCTGAAGGAATACGTCGAAGCCGCTGGCGTTGCCCAATTCCATGACTGCCGGCGGCACGAAGGCGAACACCATGGCGTCACGCAAACTGAAGAAGTGCTGCTGCGCGCGTTGCGCCACATTGAACACGCTGTTCTCCGCCGTGCGCTCGCCCCAGGGCTTGAGCATGATGAAGGCCATGCCCGAGCTCTGGCCGCGACCGGCGAAGTTGAAGCCGGTGACGGTGAATACCGAGTTGACTGCATCCGCCTCGGCGCTGAGCAGATGGCTGCGCATCTCGTCGACCACCACCTGGGTGCGTTCTGCGGTGGAGCCCGCCGGCGTTTGCACCTGGGCGAACAATACGCCCTGATCTTCTTCCGGGAGGAAGGTCGTGGGGATGCGGGTGAACAGCACGACCATGCCGATGACGATCAGCAGGTAGGCCAGCAGGTACGGCAGTTTGTGCCGCAGCATGCTTGCGACGCCGCGCTCATAGCGTTGCACGCCGCTGTCGAAGCTACGGTTGAACCAGCCGAAGAAACCGCGCTTGGGCGCATGCTCGCCTTTGGCAATCGGCTTGAGCATGGTCGCGCACAGCGCTGGGGTGAATATCAGCGCGACCAGCACCGACAGCACCATGGCCGAGACGATGGTGATCGAGAACTGCTGGTAGATCACCCCGGTCGAACCGCTGAAGAACGCCATCGGCAGCAGCACAGCGGTCAAGACCAGACCGATGCCGACCAGCGCACCCTGGATCTGACCCATGGATTTGCGCGTGGCTTCTTTCGGTGACAGGCCTTCTTCGGCCATCACTCGTTCGACGTTCTCCACCACCACGATGGCATCGTCGACCAGCAGGCCGATCGCCAGCACCATGCCGAACATGGTCAGGGTATTGATGCTGAAACCGAAGGCGGCGAGCACGCCGAAAGTGCCGAGCAGCACCACCGGCACCGTCATGGTGGTGATCACCGTGGCGCGGAAGTTCTGCAGAAACAGGTACATCACCAGAAACACCAGGGCAACGGCTTCGAGCAGGGTGTACACCACCCCGGAAATCGACTCGGTCACCACCGGTGTGGTGTCGTACGGGAACACCACTTCCATGCCTGGCGGGAAGAAGGGTTCGAGTTCGGCAATGGTGGCGCGCAGGGCCTTGGCGGTTTCCAGGGCGTTGGCACCGGTCGCCAACTTGACGGCCAGGCCAGAGGCCGGCTTACCGTTGAACTGGGCGCTGACGCCGTAGTTTTCGCCGCCGAGGGCGACCTCAGCCACATCACTCAGGCGCACTTGCGAGCCGTCCGGGTTGACCTTGAGCAGGATGGCTTCGAATTGCTCGGCGTTCTGCAGGCGGGTCTTGCCGATGATGGTGGCGTTCAGCTGCTGGCCTTGCACGGCCGGCAAGCCGCCGAGTTGACCCGAGGAGACCTGAACGTTCTGCGCAGCGATGGCGTTTTTCACGTCCACTGGGGTCAGCTGGAAGTTGTTCAGCTTGGCCGGGTCGAGCCAGATGCGCATGGCGTACTGGGCGCCGAACACCTGGAAGTCACCGACGCCTGCAGTGCGCGAGATCGGGTCCTGCATGTTGGAGACGATGTAGTTGGCCAGGTCGTCCTTGTTCATGCTGCCGTCCTGGGAGACCAGGCCGATCACCATCAGGAAGTTCTTTACCGCCTTGGTCACACGGATGCCCTGCTGCTGAACTTCCTGCGGCAGTAGCGGGGTGGCCAGGTTGAGCTTGTTCTGTACCTGTACCTGGGCGGTGTCCGGGTTGGTGCCCTGGTTGAAGGTGGCGGTGATGGCCATGCTGCCGTCGGAATTACTTTCCGAGGTCACATAACGCAAATTGTCGATGCCGTTGAGCTGCTGCTCGATAACCTGCACCACTGTGTCCTGCACCGTCTGTGCCGACGCGCCCGGGTAGCTCACGGCGATGGCAATGGCCGGCGGGGCGATGCTCGGGTACTGGTTGATGGGCAGCTTGAGCAGCGACAGCGCACCGACCAGCATGATGACCAGGGCAATCACCCAGGCGAAGATGGGCCGATCAATAAAGAATTTCGACATGTTTTACTCCCCTTGGCCGCTAGTGTTTGCGGTGCCAGGGGAGGGGGTCGCTACCTGTACATTGCTCGCCTCGCTGACGCTGACTTCATCGCCTGGCTTGATGAATTGCAGGCCTTCGGTGATCAGACGGTCGCCGCTGTTCAGGCCTTCATTGATCAGCCACTGATTGCCGATGGTGCGGTCGGCCTTGAGTTCACGCAGCTCTACCTTGTTCTCTTGATTGACTACCAGGGCCGTGGGTTGACCTTTCAGGTTACGGGTCACGCCTTGTTGCGGGGCAAGAATTGCCTCGCTGTTGACCCCGGCCTGGAGCTGAGCGTGAACGAACATGCCCGGCAGCAGATGCTGATTCGGATTGGGGAACACTGCGCGCAACGTCACCGAACCGGTGCCTTCATCGACCGAGACTTCGGCAAACTCCAGCTGGCCAGACTCTGCGTATTCGCTGCCGTCTTCCAGGATCAGCTTGACCCTGGCGGCGTTCTCGCTGGCTTTCTGCAACTGCCCGCTGGCCAGTTCCCGGCGTAGCTTGAGCATTTCAACCGATGACTGGGTGACGTCGACATAGATCGGATCCAGCTGCTGGATGACCGCCATGGCGTTGCTCTGGCCATTACTGACCAGCGCGCCTTCGGTTATTGCCGAGCGGCCGATGCGCCCGGAGATCGGCGCCAGCACCTTGGTGTAACGCAGGTCGATCTGCGCGCTTTGCACAACGGCTTCGGCCTGCAAGCGTTTGGCTTGCGCCTCATCGAACTCCTGACGGCTGACGGCCTGCTCATCGACCAGCAATTTGTAACGATCCGCCAGGGACTTGCTCGACTGCAGCGAGGCCTGCGCGCTTTTCAGGGTCGCTTCATAGATCGAGGAATCGATCTGATACAGCTGCTGCCCGGCTTTGACCTCGCGACCCTCGGCGAACAGGCGCTTGAGAATGATGCCATTGACCTGTGGGCGCACTTCAGCGATGCGGTACGCGGTGGTGCGTCCCGGCAGCTCGGAGGTCAGGGTAAAGGCCTGCGTTTGCAGGGTGACCACACCAACCTTGGGCAGTTGTGCGGCAGGCGCCGCTTCTTCCTGTTGGCAACCGCTGAGCACTATGGCCAAAACGACGGCGGTAGCCAGCGTGGGGAAAAGGGGAATGAATCGCATGTGAGCCTCGGTCATGAGCGTGGCAAGACGCTTGAGCAAAATGCCAGTAGACAAATCAGGATGAGAGATTGGATATGTAGCGTGCTAATCAATATACTTACGTTCGCGAATGTTTGTAAGTGGTTTTTAACAAGTAAAAGCAACCGTGTGTAAAAACGGCCGAAGGCTCAAAGAAAGCCGCGCCTAAAAATAGAGTCCTGCGTGAAGCCATCCTGACTGAGGGTTACTGCCATGGTTCGTCGTACCAAAGAGGAGGCTCAGCAGACGCGCTGCCAGATACTCGAAGCGGCCGAAAAAGCCTTCTACGAGCGCGGTATCTCGCGCACCACGCTGGCCGAAATTGCCGGTATTGCCGGCGTGACGCGCGGCGCGATCTACTGGCATTTCAAGGACAAGGCCGGCCTGCTGCAGGCCATGCTGAAGAGTTTGCATGAGCCTCTGGACGAACTGGCCACGGCTGGCGAAAACCCCGATGGGGCCGACCCGCTGGGCTGCATGCGTCAGCTGCTGATCACGCTGTTGCAGCGGGTTGCGCTGGATGCAAAAACTCGCCGGATCACCGAAATCCTCTTTCACCGCTGCGAACTCACCGACGAGATGAGCGACTTGCGCCAGCAGCGCAGAACCGACAGCGTGGAATGCAACGGGCGCATCGATCAGTCACTGCGCAATGCGATCCTCCGCGGGCAACTCCCGGCAACGCTGGATACCGCGCGCGCAGCGATCTGCCTGCATGCCTACATCGATGGCCTGCTCAGTCAGTGGCTGCTGGTGCCGGAAAGTTTCTCGCTGCAACACGATGCCGAAATGCTGGTCGATAGCGCCCTGGACATGCTGCGCGAAAGCCAGGCGTTGCGCCGGTAGGCAGGCCGTGGCTCGGGGTTGCGGGCGTGGTGTGGCCGGCATGGCTGCCTGGAAGGGTGACGGCTGCAGGCAGTCGGCCCACCGCTGACTAGTGAGCCGCACGCCGATGCAATGCTGGTCAGGCCCAATCCCGGCACGGTCACAAATGTCGGAAAAGACCACGCTGCTGAGGCTGCGCGGCGCAGGATGCGCCACGTGCCTCCCTGGTCAGATAGCTACTTCGAGCGCCTTGAGTAGCTGCGCGATACTGCTCTCGCTACGCTTGTAGTACGTCCAGGGGCCAATGCGCTGGGAGCTGACCAGCTGCGCGCGCTGAAGGGCGGCCAGGTAGTTGGATACAGTCGACTGGGAGAGCCCGACTCTTTCCTGAATGATGCTCACGCACACGCCAAACTGCTCGGGATCGGCTTCCTGTTCAGGGAAGTTTTGTCTCGGGTTCTTCAGGAGGGTGAGGATGGCTAGCCGGGTTGGATTATCCAACGCCTTTAGCGCTTCAATAACGTCGATGCTCATGTGCACGGCATATAGAGTAGGTTTTCGCGACTTTACCAGATTGCGCCTCGGCACGCTGCGCGCCCTCTCGTCGAGAGCACGCAGCGGCGTCACCTAGTTCTGGTAGGCGGGGTAATCGATATAACCGTGCTCGGTGCCGCCGTACACACTGGCCGCATCGAGCGGGTTCAGCGGCCAGTCATTGGCAATTCGCGCCGGCAGATCGGGGTTGGCAATAAAGGGGCGGCCGAATGCAATCAGGTCGGCCCAGCCGGCAGTGATCGCCGCATCTGCCCGTTGCGGGGTGTACTTCCCTGCATAGAGGATGCGACCACTGAAGGTTTCTCGAACCGCGTTGCGGAACGAGTCTGGCAACTCCGGTGCGCTGTCCCAGTCCGCCTCTGCCAGTGACAGGTAAGCGATGCCAATGTCCTCAAGCACCTTTATGGCTTCGATGTAGGTCTCGTGAGGGTTCTCCTCGACCAAGCCAAGGTACACGCGCTCTTCGTCAGTGCTGACGAACAAGGGCGCAAAACGCACACCCAATCGATCGGCACCCACCACATCGGCAACCGCTTGAGTCACCTCAGCCAGGAATCGCAAGCGATTCGGCAGTGAGCCGCCATATTCATCCGTGCGCACATTGGTGTGCGCCGAGATGAACTGGTTGACCAGATAACCATTGGCGCAGTGCAACTCGACGCCATCGAAGCCCGCCTCCAGCGCGTTACGTGCCGCTTGCGCATAGAGCTGCACCAGCTCTTTGATTTCCGCGTTGGATAAAGCCCTGGGGGTGGATGGGTCTGCTAGAGCGCCCGTGCCCGGTGCGGTTTCGATGAAGACTTTGACGCTGCGCGCAGGCAACGCGGATGGGCCCACCGGGTCACCGCCGTGCGGCTGCAGCGAGGTGTGGGATACCCGGCCCACATGCCACAGTTGCGCGAAAATGATGCCGCCCTCGTCATGCACCGCCGTGGTGACTTTCTTCCAGCCTTCGATTTGCGCGGGGCTATAAATGCCCGGTGTCCAGGCATAGCCCTGGCCGCGTGGTTCGATCTGGGTGCCTTCGGTGACCATAAAGCCGGCACCTGCGCGCTGGCGATAGTAGGTGGCCATCAGGTCATTGGCGATGTTGCCCGGCTGAGAACTCCGCGAGCGGGTAAGGGGCGGCAATACGATGCGGTTGCGCAGCGGGTAAGGGCCAAGCTGGGTGGTAGTGAAGAGCGATTTATGTGTCATTAGTAAATCCATATATAGCGAATTATAGATGCGATAAGGCGAGATCATCCCAACTCGAAGGCGGCTCCCCGTTCGGGGGCTTGTGTGTAAAACCGACTGATGCGAGGTGATCGATGGGGTGCCATTCTAAACGCCATATCTAGAAATGCAAATATCTAGATTCTGATATTTGAGCGTGCAGTTGCCGATGAGGTTGCCGCCTGCCAAACGCTGGCCCGCGTGCTCGGCTGTACGTGCTCACTTTTTGCGCAGGGCGCATACGGGGTGATCAGTCGGGTAATGATCGGCAACAGTCGCCGGGGTCGTGTCGCGACACGCTGTGGCGGCCTAAGGCGGCGCCAGTCACGGTCGCTATTGGGCTGCACGTTCCAGAGCGCCCCCGGCTCGTTCGCCAGCAAGGCGTGCCGTGGGGCCTGGCGTTGCGTATCCCGTGCAGCGCGGGAGGTCATTCGGGGTGACGAACAGTATCTTCTCCGGCCGATAGACCCGGTTGACGAGGGCAGTCAGGGCTCATTATTTCCGGATGGGTTTGCTGTCGGGCGGTTAGCGGAACCAGTCGACTCCGCGGCGCGATAGCGAGGTATCTGTTAGCTGCAGCAAACGGCTAAGCACATCATCGCGCCGCCCCAGGACGTGCAGGAGGCGCGAAATGCGCTGGCGGTTTATGAGCAGCTGCAGGCCTGGCAGCCCGCGAGTGAACAGCATCTGCTCGATGCTCATGCACTGCTGATGAAAGGCCTGATCGACGATGCCGGGCATTACCGTCAAGGCGGTGTTGGCGTGATGAAGGGTGATCAGGTGCTGCACATGGCCCCGCCGGCCAGTCGCGTCAGCCAGCTAATGCGCGACCTGCTGCATTGGCTGGAAATAACCGATCAGCCCCCTCTGATTGCCAGTTGCGTCTTTCACTACGAGTTCGAATTTATCCACCCCTTTGCCGATGGCAATGGGCGTATGGGGCGGCTGTGGCAAACCTTGATTCTGAGCCGTTGGCAGCCACTGTTAGCGCATGTGCCGGTGGAAAGCCTGGTGCACGCGCATCAAGCCGAGTATTACGCCGCTATTAATGACAGCACCCAACAAGCCGACAGCGCGCCGTTTATTGTGTTTATGTTGAGCATGCTGCGCGATGCGATTCTGAGCATCACCCCCCAAGTCGCACCTCAAGTCACCCCCCAAGTCGCTGAGCTGCTCAGGCATATGGTTGGCGAAGTCAGCCGTGAGGCGCTGCAAGCTGCCCTGGGCTTGGCCGACCGCAAATCTTTCCGCGAGCGCTATCTGCGTCCGGCGCTGGATGCAGGGCTGATTGCCATGACCCGGCCGGATAAACCCAACAGTCGCCTGCAGTGTTATTACCTGACGGAGCTGGGTAAGCAGGTTCGGCGGTAGTTCAGGTTGCCGTGCCTGTGTCTGAGGTCAGATGACTCAGGGACGCTGCAGCGGCAGACAACTCTCCGGAAATTCCAGACAGTTCAAACCTGGGGTGCGATCTGCGCGATCATCGAAGCAGCCCCGGTTTGCGTGGTAACGGACAGGGTTTGATCAAGAAATAAATGGCTGGCAGCCAGCGTGAGCATGCTTTCGCTGCTCGCGCGGGTCTGTACCATTTACCGGGCAGGCTTGGCAGTCCGGTTCCGCCTCCAGCACGCCAGCGCCACGGCGATCAGCCGCGGCATTGGGGGCACATCCTCTCCGAGCGAGCTGATGCGCGTTTTATGCCCCCCTATGTGCCCCCGTCAAGCGTGGGATGCCCTGGGTAAGCAGGGGGCTCTGGTGCCCGATCGCAAACCAGAATAGCGACGGAAAACGTTTTGTCTGGTGTTGAGGCGATAGCCAGAATCGTGGCTGGCTGGCGGGAGGTTGACATGACGGC
This sequence comes from Pseudomonas sp., assembly GCA_030656145.1. GTDB lineage: Bacteria > Pseudomonadota > Gammaproteobacteria > Pseudomonadales > Pseudomonadaceae > Aquipseudomonas. The sequence continues at coordinate 4,177 of JAUSOF010000057.1, read as the reverse complement.
GGCATAAGCCGGCCAAAAAGACCCAAAAAAGGCACTGTAGCTGTTAGCTAAGCGCCTGATTTATAACGCTAATTTTGTGGATTCGGGGGTGAATCCTAAGCCTCTTTCTCCTGCTCAAATCAACGGTTTCAGACCAGTTGTCTGTCGCCAGTGATTTGTTGGAATTCCTACAGTCACGGCTCCGAGCACAGAAACCTTGAGCCTTTCGTCAAGACGCACGTAGCGAATCCAAATTGTGGGTTCAAATCCTTCACGGGAAGTTGAACCCGCGCGGTGTCTAGGCAAGTGCCTGCTGAATACCGGATCTATATGGGTATTAAAGTGCCTTTTTTGATTATTGCAGAGCATTTATCGGCAGTTAATTGCCTTTTATTTGCGATTTGGCTAGGGTTTAGGCATTAAATTACCGGTGATCGCTATGCACAAGCTCACTCTACAACTCTATGCGGGTGGCGAATGGCAGGACGCCATGGGGATTGGTTTCGAGCAGCCTGACCTAGGGTTGGATGGTCCTTGTACGTATGGGTACGCGCAGGGCTATCTAGTGGGCTCCCTCGACTCGATTAGCACGCGTCTGAATGGCGCGGTCAGTGCCACGTTACCTCTGGGTTGGGACGCTTGGCGGAGTAAACAGGCTCCGGCCTTTCTCTTCGATATCTTGCCTGCCGGTGCGGCTAGACGCTTTTTGCTGAAGCGTTTGAGTGGTGAGCGACCGGAGGGCATGAGCCTGGATTTGTTTCTGTTGGGGCGCTGTACGCCTGCGCCTATTGGAAATTTGCGCATCAAGGAGTCGGCAGGCGCAATCGCAGGCAGTCCTGTGTTGGGTTTTACGCGGGACGAAGTGGTCAGCCGCGACTCACGCTTTCTTGAGTACGCCTACGAGCAGGGCGCTGCCATTGGTGGCGCTACTGGAGCAGGCGGTGAGGCGCCAAAGCTATTGTTAACTGAAGACCGTCATGGCGCCTTGCATCCTGACGCGGTATTGCCCGATGCAGATGCTGTGCAGCACTGGTTTGTGAAGTTCGCCCGCAACAAAGCCAGCCAGACCGATCAGGACATTCTCCGCAGCGAGTACTGCTTCTATCGAGCGGTTAGGCAGTTGGGGCTCGATACCATTGCGGCCGAAGGGCTGGCGTTGGAGGAAGGAAAGAAGCCCAGCCTGTGGATGCATCGCTTTGATCGTGAGGTTGGTCCTGCTGGGGTTAATCGTGTCGCTGTTGAGTCGATGTATTCACTGTCAGGCGTAGTCGAAGCAGGCAGCTATATGTCGCATCCGGATGTGCTGCGAAACTTGGTTGCGTTATGGCAAAACGTTGGACAGGCCGAACAGGTGGGTGATTTGGTATTCGAGTACATTCGGCGTGATTTACTGAATCAGATTCTTGGCAACTCAGACAACCATGGTCGAAACACCTCAATCCTTCGGACTGAGCAAGGCGTGAGCCTAGCCCCAATCTATGATCTGGCCCCTATGGTCATGGATGATGAAGGCGTAACGCGTACAACAAAATGGCCAAAGCAGATTGAGCTGGCCGGGCAGGTCGACTGGCAAGCGGCCTGCAATGAAGCGGCTGAGTGGGTCGAGGCTGATGAGCTTTTTCAGCGGCTCAGGGCCACAGCGCAAGCTTTCCTGGCTTTGCCAGACCTGCTGAGTACTGATGGGTTGCCCGCGGCGACAATGAATCATCCGCGCATCGCGTTGCGAGATTTGCCGCAGCGGCTCAAAAGCTGGGGGCTCATCTAATGGATATTCTCGAACGAAATCGAATTCTCACCGAGCTACAGGACCAGTTGGCTTCCGGCGAAATCACTATCGGCGAGGCCGTGCGGCGATTACGCAAGGACGTGACGGGGTTGCAACAGGCGCGGTTCGCGCAGATGTGTAAGCTGTCCCTGCGAGCTTTGCGGCAGCTAGAGCACGACGAAAGCAACCCAACTGTACAGACCTTGAATAGCGTGTTTAATCCGTTCGGTATGCAGGTGGGTATCGTGCCAAGAAACTCACGTTGAAGGTTGGGTAGCCTTTCGTCGAGATCGAATCCAAACGATACCTTGTGCAGCGTTACTGGCTGGGCCCGTTAGGCAGTCCTTGAGCGCATCAGTACCCATGGTGCGATTTCCAGGACATGAACTCCGATGGTCGGAGCCCGTAGCGCGCGAGAACACCTTCTTGCAGTCGACGGAGTTCTTCAACATTGGCGCAGTTTTAAGAACTGCGCCATTTTTGATTGCGAATCTGGCGCAGTTCTTGTTGATCTGCGCCACATCGAGGAGGGCAATGCGTTCCAGGGAATTGCGAACGGCCAGATATGCTTGCACTTCGGATATTGGAGCGCCCGGTCAAGATGAGGCTTTGATCTTGGGTTCAGAGAGGGTGGTAGCTTTGCGCCCATCGGTATTCCAAAAAATTAGCGCCTGAGTGCTTGGAATACCATTTTGAATGCCAAAAGGTGCGGATGCTGATAGAGCTGAAAGCCCTGTATTTGCTGGATTGCAGGCACAAAAAAAGACGTCCGTGGACGTCTTTAGATGTTTGTTTGGTGGAGCCGGGGGAGTTTTAATTATGCGCTTAAGATATTGTTAAATAAGGAGTTTATATTAAAATATTTTTGATGTGCCCCCAAATATGACCCCGCCCAATATTGTCGACGAACGGTCATTTGGGGAGTTGAACTGGCATCCATATGTGCCGTTTTTTGCGGCTCAAGGTCTAGCGCGCTCGACCAGCCAAGTGCTGTACCAAAACCTTACGTGCGAAAAGCTTACAGATCGCCGAACCGTGGCCGATTAACTTAGTGTGAATCACCACCTTCAACTGCGCGATGAGGTTTGCCATGCTGATGATGAATTCGCTAACTGACGTAATCGTTTTCCTGGCCTTATTACCCCTGCTTGCCGGGCTGGCTCGTTTGGCTTATGGGGGAGAGCAATAAGGCTCACCTACACAGGTTATTGCAGATGCGCTGCACCGACGCGTTCGCCGAGCGGTGGTCGAACAGCTCGGCATCGAAATTGCCGCCCGCCCATTCCAGTGCAGCCCGTCAATCCTCGTCGAGAGGGCGCTGGCTGATTGATTCGAGAAAGCCCTGGTAGCCGCACGCCGCCGATATCCTCGGGCGGTTAGGCGCGGGCGCCGGCTAGTACCTCGCCCCAGGTGCCCGCGACTTCCGCCGGCTCAACTGCTTCCGCGGCGATCACGTGCTGCCAGCAATCGCCTAAGTCGTAGATGTAGCGAAGTCGGTCACCCTGTTTGAGCAGGCGCCGCAGCTTGTGCTTGCGGTCATCCAGTACACCAGGCTCGGGAAAGCCGAGATCTGGCGGCATAAAACGTTGCTCGCCCAGGCTGAACTGATGCAGGTGGCTGCTGTTCCAGCCCATGGCCGCCTGGATGAAGTGGTGCAACTTGCGCAGCGTGCCGTCACCGCTGACCCGAATGCACCGCCAGAGCGGTAGGGGTAGGGGTAGGGTGATCAGCACCGGGTTAGTCGCTATCGTTGTTCCTCACTGATAGAGCCACTGCTTCAGTTCATCCAGATTGGCCACCACAATCTGCTGCGCGGTCGCCTTGGCATGCACCTTGTTCGGGTCGATCTGGTAGCGCTGCAGCACGTATTGCACCAGGGCGCCGTGGGTGTCGATCACCAGTTGGCCATCCTGCATGCCGTAGTCGCTTTCGATGATGGCTTGTTGTTCCGGCTTGAGGCGCGAGTCGGCTTCGATGATCACCTGCACGGCGGTATTCCAGCCTTCATCGCCGTCGCGGCCGTGCGTGGAGTCATCGGCCATCAAATCTGGAGTCCCGCGCAAGCGGCTCAGCACAAAGTCGCGGTACTCACCGTTGCGCTCGCAATAGGCGCGCACATGCCAGCGCATGCCGGTGTAGACCAAAGTGTGCGGGGCGATCAGGCGCGTCTCGCCGTTTGGCGTGCTGAAGGACACATATTCACACTCCAGGCGCAGGCCTTCACGGCAGGCTTTCAGCAGTGGCCGGAGGACTTCGGGACGTATTGTCCGATCCGGCACCTGCAACACCTCCGTGTGGGCGTAAGCCAGGGCCAGCCCCTCGATATAGTGCGCGCGCTCATGGTTCTGGTTGAGCAGATGCAGATAGGCGCTGGCGCTGTCATCGATGAACCGTGGGGCGAACTGCGCGCTGGGGACGTAGCCCTTGAGGCGC
>JAUSOF010000051.1 GCA_030656145.1 Pseudomonas sp. | reverse complement strand
TCAGGAGCACATGAGCGGATTTTCATTATGGCTCAAGGCACCTAATGCCTTAATTAGAAGCCGGATATACGGAAGCAGTCGTACCTAGGTTCGTTTGAAGAGCGTATCACTGGCAAAACGGGGGGAGTCCATATACGGATGAAATCCGGGAAAATTACCGCCCGTGGGCAACCTCCCCGGATGGCATCCGGGCTACGCGTGGCGAGGGTTAAGGTGCGTCCAACGAAAAAGGCGCCTGGTTAGGCGCCTTTTGCATGCTGCGAGCAAACCGCGATCAGATCGCTGTTGCTCCACCGTCCACTGCCAAGGCATGGCCGGTGGTGAAAGCGGCGTTATCGCAGCACAGGTAGAGCACTGCAGTGGCGATTTCCTCGACCTTGCCGATGCGCCCGACCGGGTGCATGGCGGCGGCGAACTCGCCCTTCTTCGGATCCGCTGCATAGGCGCGGCGGAACATGTCGGTGTCGATCACGGCCGGACACACCGCGTTGACGCGGATTTTCTTCTTCGCGTATTCCACCGCCGCCGATTTAGTCAGGCCGATGACTGCGTGCTTGGAGGCGCTGTAGATGCTCATCTTCGGCGCCGCACCGAGGCCGGCGACCGAGGCGGTGTTGACGATAGCTCCGCCGCCCTGGGCCAACAGCAGCGGGATCTGGTACTTCATGCACAGCCACACGCCCTTGACGTTGACGCCCATGATGGCGTCGAACTCAGCTTCGCTGCCGTCGGCCAGCTTGCCCTTCTCGATTTCGATACCGGCATTGTTGAAGGCGTAGTCCAGGCGACCGTAGGCGGCCAGCGTGGCATCCATCAAGGCCTTGACCTCGGCATCGCGGCTTACGTCGCAACGCACGAAGGTGGCCTGGCCACCCGCAGCACAGATCAGTTCGACTATGCCCTCGCCGCCTGCCACGTCGACATCGGAAACCACGACCTTGATACCTTCATTGGCGAACGCCAGGGCCGTCGCACGGCCAATACCGGCAGCGCCGCCGGTGACCAGGGCAACCTGGCCGGAAAAGCTCAAACTCATTTGTGTGTCCTCGCAGGCGTTATAGTCTGCGTCGAGTCTAGTCAGAGCAGCGCCCCCGACAGCAGCACTATTTGAGCAGCGGTTATGGCTCTATGCAAAATAATGATTATGGGCAACGGCTGCTATCAACCGAATGGATTAGCCGTCATTCGAGCCAAGGGCAAACCTTGCCCATCGCACCGCCAGGGGCTATCACAAGTCTTTCCGATCAATGAGTAACGACCATGACCTCCAGCCTCAACCGCCAATTCCTCCTCGCCCAACGCCCGGTTGGCCTGCCCAGCCACGACACCTTCAGCTATGTGGAAAGCGCCATCGGCGAACCCGGCCCCGGGCAGATCCTGGTGAAGAACCTCTACCTGTCCCTGGACCCGGCCATGCGCGGCTGGATGAACGATGCCAAGTCCTACATCCCGCCGGTCGGCCTGGGTGAAGTGATGCGTGCGCTCGGCGTCGGTGAAGTCATCGCCTCGCATCACGCGGATTTTGCCGTGGGTGACCATGTAAATGGCGCACTGGGTGTGCAGGATTATTTTCTCGGCGAGCCCAAGGGCTTCTACAAGGTCGACGCCACACGCGCGCCGCTGCCGCTGTACCTTTCGGCATTGGGCATGACCGGCATGACCGCCTATTTCGCCCTGCTTGATGTCGGCGCGCCCAAGGCTGGAGAAACCGTGGTGATTTCCGGCGCCGCCGGTGCGGTAGGCAGCATTGCCGGTCAGATCGCCAAGCTCAAAGGCTGTCGCGTGATTGGCATCGCTGGCGGCGCTGACAAGTGTAAGTTCCTGATCGATGAGCTGGGCTTCGACGGCGCCATCGACTACAAGAGCGAGGACGTGATCGCTGGCCTCAAGCGCGAATGCCCGAAGGGCGTGAATGTGTACTTCGACAACGTCGGCGGCGACATTCTCGATGCCGTGCTGACCCGCCTGGCCTTCAAGGCGCGGGTGATCATCTGTGGCGCGATCAGCCAGTACAACAACAAGCAGGCGATCAAAGGTCCGGCCAACTACCTCAACCTGCTGGTTAACAGCGCGCGCATGGAAGGCATGGTGGTGATGACCTACGCCCCGCGCTTCGCCGAAGCCGCACAGGAAATGGCAGGCTGGATGGCCAGTGGCAAGCTGAAGTCGAAAGAGCACATCGTAACTGGCCTGCAGACCTTCCCGGACACCCTGCTCAAGCTGTTCAGCGGCGAGAACTTCGGCAAGCTGGTGCTGAAAGTCGACTGATACACCTACCATAGGAGCGGCGGGGACGCCCAGTCCATGCCCGCAATGCTTTTAGCCGGCGACCCGGCTATTTCGCGGGCATGGCCCGCTCCTACGAAAATCAGATTTTAGACAACCGCCATTTCCTCACTTTCCTGCTTTATCGGCTGCCAGCGGCGCAGCAGCATATACAGCGTGGGGATCACGAACAGGGTGAAGAAGGTGCCGACCAGCAGGCCACCGACTATCACCAGGCCAATCTGCTGACGACTTTCGGCGCCGGCACCGGTAGCGATTGCCAGGGGCAAGGAGCCCAGCACCATGGCCCCGGTGGTCATGAGGATCGGCCGCAGGCGCTGCACCGAAGCGTCGATCACCGCGCCGCGCAACTCATGGCCCTGGCGCAGCAGCACGTTGGCGAATTCGACGATCAGGATGCCGTGCTTGGTGATCAGGCCAATCAGGGTCACCAGGCCGATCTGCGAGTAGATGTTCAGGGTGCCGCCAAACAGGGTCAGGGCCAGCAAGGCTCCAGCCATCGACAGCGGCACGCTGAGCAGGATGATCAGCGGGTCGGTGAAGCTCTCGAACTGCGCCGCCAGCACCAGGAAGATAAAGGCCAGGGCCAGGGCGAAGATCAGTCCGATGCCGGCGCTGGATTCCTTGAAGTCCCGCGAGGTGCCGGTGTAGTCATATTGAGTCGCAGCCGGGAACACGCTGCGGGCGGTATTTTCCAGGTGGGCCAAGGCTTCACCCAGGGTATAACCGGAGCCGACGTTGGCGCTCACGGTCACCGCGCGCAGCTGGTTGAAGTGATTGAGCTCACGCGGGGCCACGGTCTCGCGCACCTCGATCAGGTTGGACAGTTGCACCATGCCGCCATCGCGGCCGCGCACATAAACCCGGTCGAGGTCCTGGGGGTTGCTGCGGTCGACGCCCTGCAACTGCACCATCACGTCGTACTGCTCGCCGTTCTGCTTGAAGCGGGTCACCTGGCGGCTGCCGAACAGGCTTTCCAGGCTGCGGCCGATGGTCGCCACGTCGGTGCCGACCGCCACCGCCTGTTCGCGGTTGATCGTCACCTTGAGCTGCGGCGCGTTGAGCTTGAGGTCACTGTCCAGGCTTTCCAGGCCCGGATAGCCACGCAACTGACTCATCAGTTCATCGACATAGCCCTGCAGCTCGGCGTATTCCATGGAGGAGCGAATCACGAAGTTGACCGGCTGGTTACGTGCACTCTGCCCCAGCGGCGGGCGGTTGACCGGGAAGGCACGGACCCCGGCGATGTCCTGCAGCTTGGGCAGCAATTGGTTTCGGATCTCGAACTGGCTGCGCGAACGGTCGCCCCAATCCTCCAGCTTCATAAAGGAAATACCCTGGGCCACCGTGGGGAAACCGGCGATCACCATATAGCGGTTGGTTTCCGGGATGCTGTCATAGGCCGCCTCGATCTCCCGCGCATAACGGCCGGTGTAGCCGATGGTGGCGCCATCCGGGCCATTGAATACCCCGACAATGGTGCCGGTGTCCTCAGTGGGGGCCAGCTCGGACTTGAGCCCGGAGAACAGCAACACACACGCCAGCATGGTCCCCAGCAGCACCGCGACCACCAGCCACCAGGCACTCAAGGCGCGAGCCAGCAGGCGCTTGTAGTTGCGGGTCACACCGTTGAGAAAGTCTTCGATCAGGTTGTACACCCGGTTGTGCCGCTGGCCCGCCTGGTGCGGCTTGAGCATCACCGCGCACATCATCGGGGTCAGGGTCAGGGCGACAAAACCCGAGACCAGCACCGCGCCGGCCAGGGTCCAGGCGAACTCGGTGAACAGCTTGCCGGTGGTGCCCTGCATAAAGCCGATGGGGGCGAATACCGCGGCCAGGGTCAGGGTCATGGCGATCACCGCGAAGGCGATCTCGCGGCTACCCTTGAGCGCCGCCTGCATCGGCTGCATGCCCTCTTCAATATGCCGGTGGATATTCTCCAGCATGACAATGGCGTCATCCACCACCAGACCGATGGCGAGCACCATGGCCAGCAGGGTCAGGGTATTGATGGTGAAGCCCATCAGGCTCATCAGGGCAAAGGCACCGATCAGCGACACCGGGATGGTCACCAGGGGAATCAGGGTGGCACGCAGCGAGCGCAGGAAGATAAAGATGATCAGGATGACCAGCGCCACCGCTTCCCAGATGGTGATAAACACGTTGTCGATCGACTCGCGGATAAACAGCGAGTTGTCGTTGGCTACCTGCATGTGCATGCCGTCCGGCAGCAATGCCAATACATCGGGCATGGCTGCCGCCAGGCCATCGGAGATATCCAGCGGGTTGGCGGTGGCCTGCTTGACCATGCCCATGGACACGGCCGGCTGGCCCTTGTAGCGGACGATGCTGCGCTCGTTCCGCGCACCTATTTCGGCATAACCGACATCGGACAGGCGCAGCAGGTAGCCCTGGGAGTCGTCGAGGATCAACTGGTTGAACTGCTCCGGGGTGTTCAGGTCGGTTTCCGAGAGCACGGTGAATTCGCGCTGCTGCGACTCGATGCGCCCGGCGGGAATCTCGACGTTCTGCCGGCGCAGGGCATCTTCCACATCCTGCACGGTGAGGTTGTGCGCAGCGAGTTTTTCCGGGTCCAGCCAGATACGCATGGCGAAGGTGCGCCCGCCACGAATCTGCACCTCCGACACACCCGGGATGGTCTGCAGGCGATCCTTGATCACCCGCTCCAGCACATCGGTGATCTCCATGGCGCTGTAGCGTTCGCTGTAGAACGCCAGCCAGATCACCGGCTGCGCGTCGGCCTCGACCTTCTGCACCATAGGCTCGGTAATTTCATCGGGCAGCAAACCACGCACCCGACCCAGGCGGTCACGCACATCGTTGGCCGCTTCATCGCTGTTGGAGCCCAGCTTGAACTGGGCAGTGATCTGGGTGTTTTCCGAGCGGCTGATGGAGCTGACGAAATCCAGGCCCTCGATGCCGGACAACACATCCTCGATCGGCTGGGCGACCTGAGATTCCATGATCTCCGGACTGGCGCCGGGATAGCTGACGTTGACCGTGACGATCGGCACATCGATATTCGGGTATTCGCGCACGCTCAGGCGGTCGTAGGCCATCAGCCCGAGCAGCACCACGATCAGCGACAGCACGGTGGCGAACACCGGCCGGCGGATGCAGATATCCGAGAGGGTCATGGCGTTTGCTCCACCACCTTGGTGCGCACCGCAATCCCCGCGCGTACTTTCTGCCAACCTGCGCTGATCAGGGTTTCATCACCGACCAGGCCTTCACGCACCTCGACCTTGCCGTCCATGCGTTTGCCCAACTTGACCTCGCGCAGCTCGACCTTGCCATCCACCACCAGATTGACCAGCAACCGCTCGCCAACCGGCATTACCGCTTCTTCCGGGATCACCAAGGCCGTGGGCCGCTCGGCAAGAATCACCGAGACCTTGACGAACTGCCCGGGGCTCAGACGCCCATCGCTATTGTCGATATGGGCGCGAATCGCCTGGCTGCGCCCGGCTTCGTCCAGGCGCGGGTTGATGGCGTAGATCTCACCGCCAAGCCGCTCACCGGGATAGGCGTCCAGGCTGATCTCGATGGGCTGGCCGAGACGGATCTGGCTGACCGCCTTTTGCGCAATACGGAACTCCACCTTGAGCGGGTTGAGCACTTCAAGGTTAACGATGTCCTGGCCTTCGCTCAGGTAATCACCGGGGCTGACATGGCGCAGCCCCAGTACCCCGGCATGGGGAGCCAGAATCCGCGATTTGTCCAGGCGCGCCTGGGACAGTGCCAGGGTTGCGCGGGCCGCCTGCTGCTGGGCGCTGGCTTCATCCAGGGCCTGGGCGTTGCTGGCCCCGCGCTTGAACAGCATCTGCGCGCGCTGGAAGTTGCTTTCCGCCAGGTTCAGGTTGGCCCGGGCCTGGGCCAGCTCGGCGCGGGCGATGGCATCGTCCAGGCTGACCAACAAGGCTCCGGCCTCGACACTCTGGCCTTCACGAAAATGCAAGGTGGCCAGGCGACCGGCGATTTCCGGGCGGATCATCACCGACTCGTCCGAGCGCAGCGAGCCGAAGGTAATCAGCTCGTCGCGCACCAGGGTTCTTTCCACCGGCACCACTTCGACCAACGGGCCTTCAGCCGCCTGCGCCAAGGGCCAGGCAGTCGAAAGCAGCAGCAATGCGGCGAATAACGGGCGCGGACGGCCAAACATATACAACCCCAATTATTTTGTAGAGGCTGAGTCTAACGTCTTCGCCGTATGCCTCAGCCGCTAAAGATGTTTCCCGATATTGGTGACCAACACCTGTTACTGACGCATGCCGCGCCCGCTGACCAGCAAGCGAATGCACACGCCATACAACACAGCGGTGGCTACCAGCATGAAGCCGATGGCGACACCGATGCGAATATCCGACACCCCGAGGATGCCATAGCGAAAGGCATTGACCATGTGCAGCACGGGGTTGACCAGCGACACCGTCTGCCAGAACGGCGGCAGCAGGGTGATCGAGTAGAACACCCCGCCCAGGTAGGTCAGCGGCGTCAGGACGAAGGTCGGAATGATCGAAATATCGTCGAAATTACGCGCAAACACCGCATTAATGAAGCCACCGAGGGCGAAAATGGTCGCCGTCAGCAACACCACCAGCACCGTCACGCCCAAGTGGTGCACCTGCAGATGGGTAAAGAACAGCGACAGCAGAGTGACGATAAACCCCACTGCCAAGCCGCGCAGTACGCCGCCGGTTACATAGCCGATAAGGATGATGTGCGGCGACACCGGCGACACCATCAGCTCCTCGATCGAGCGCTGGAACTTGCTGCCAAAGAAGCTCGATACCACGTTGCCGTAGGAGTTGGTGATCACCGACATCATGATCAGCCCCGGCACGATGTACTCCATATAGGTGAAGCCACCCATGTCGCCGATCTGCCGGCCGATCAGGTTGCCGAAGATGACGAAGTACAGAACCATGGTGATCGCCGGCGGCAGCAACGTCTGCGGCCAGATACGGGTGAAGCGGCGGATCTCGCGGTAGACGATGGTGCGCAACGCCACCATGTTGGCGGCGAATTCGGAATTCACATAAGCCGTGCTCATACCGCCACCTTCGCCAGGTTTTTCTCGACCAGGGAGACGAACAACTCTTCCAGTCGATTGGTTTTATTACGCAAGCTGAGCACCTCGATGTTCTGCAGCGCCAACTGGCGAAACAGCTCGGTAATGCCCTGGTTCTTGTCGATTTGCACTTCCAGGGTGTGATGGTCGAGCAGGTGCGCCGGGTAACCGATCAGGTGCGGCGGCACCAGCAACGACTCTTTCAGGTCGAGCAGGAAGGTTTCCACATGCAGCTTCTTCAGCAGCTCGCGCATGCTGGTGTTCTCGACGATTCGGCCGTGATCGATAATGCCGATGTTGCGGCACAACTGCTCGGCCTCCTCCAGATAATGGGTGGTGAGAATGATGGTGATGCCTTGCTGGTTCAGCTCGCTGAGAAAACTCCACATCGAGCGACGTAGCTCGATATCGACGCCCGCAGTAGGCTCATCGAGGATCAGCAATCGCGGCTGATGGACCAGGGCACGGGCAATCATCAAACGCCGCTTCATGCCGCCGGACAGCTCCCGCGAGGGCACGTTGTGCTTGTCCCACAACCCGAGCTGGTTGAGGTACTGCTCGGCACGCTCCTTGGCGATGCGCGCAGGGATGCCGTAATAACCAGCCTGGGTCACGACGATGTCGAAGACTTTCTCGAACTGGTTGAAGTTGAACTCCTGGGGCACCACGCCCAGGCAACGTTTGAGCGCTGAAGGCTGCTGGTCCAGGTCATGGCCAAACACATTGACGGTGCCGCTGGTCTTGGTTACCAGCGTGGAGAGAATACCGATGGTGGTGGACTTGCCGGCACCATTGGGGCCGAGCAAGGCGAAAAAATCACCTTCGGCCACATCCAGATCAATGCCATGCAGAGCCTGGAAGCCATTGCCGTAGGTTTTGGTCAACTGCCGGATGGACAGAGCAGTACTCATAGAAAATGCACGCACCTGTAAATAAAGAAGAGTTCATGAGATGGGGGCTGCCCCGCTCACTACAAGGGCAAAGCACGGCGAGTCTAGCGCCACAGCACCGCCAATCGCTGGATTATCTAAATAAATTCCGCTTTTCCAGCAAAACGGCCACACACAAAAGCCAGCCAGCTGGCCGCGCCTGTGACCTGCTCGACTTCCAGTAAAGCGTCTGTTTTAAGCCGGCGCGACGCTGACAAACGCGCGGCCAATGGCGCGTTGGTATGGCCCTGAAACGGCGGGGAGTGACCCGGGAGGCTTGGTGCTGCTCGCGCGTTGCGACGCGCCGTAAGCTTGCTAGGGCGTAGGTATACGCGCCAGCACCCGAGCAGGAGCGCCAAGCGGCAGAGCCAGAATCAGGCCTTCGCCGGAGGCCGGGTAGATGCCGGTCAAGGCCGTGATATTCACTTGGTGGGACACCAGCACCATGGGCGCGCCGTGCGCCAAACCATTGATCTGGACGAGCAACTCAGCAGTCTGTTGACTGGCTGACGTGCGGCTGGTGAAAAAGGAATCCAGTGCCGGCAAAGGTTCAACCGGCCCTAGGCGCATTGCCTGCGCAGTCTCCCGCGCGCGACACCAGCGGCTGCTGAACAGCCTGGGCTGCTCAATCCGCTGACTGCGTAATAACTCGCCCCAACGTCGGGACTCCTCGCGACCTGGCTCACTGAGGTTGCGCTGGGTGGTGCAATCGCCGAGCTGGAAGCTCGGCGGATCACCGATGCCAGGCGCGCGGGCATGGCGCAACAGCAACAGCGCGCGCCCCTCACGCAGGGCATCCCATGCCTGGTTATCGCTGGCGTTGCCGGACCCGAGCAGACTCAACCAGGCCAGCACCCCCCAGCAGAGCCGGCGGGCTATGCCTCTAGAAGCGGACGTTGCCACGCGGCCCCAGCAATGCCCAGATGACCAGACCGATCACCGGAAGCAACAGGATCAACAACACCCAGAGAATTTTTTTGCCAACCTCAGCGCTGCTTTTGACAATGCTGATGATGGCCCAGATATTCAGAATCAGGATAACCAGGCCAATAAGCCCGTTAAATGTAGAACCCATGAGGACACTCCTGTGTGAAGGGTTGCCCATCTAGGATAGACGCTGATGGCCAGAGTTCCGCAAGCATTCTATTGCTACGATTCTTAGCCATCCGCTCGCTCCGCGGTAATTCACAGCCCGCAGGGTGAGGCAGTGCACCATGGTTTATCGCCGCGGCAGAAAAACTGGCGGAGTGTCGCTGCGCTCAATCATCCAGTCGTGGAAAACGACTGGCAATCTCATCGCCAGTTAACTCGCCAGCCCAAGCGTCAGCAGCGCTGAACAGGCGGATCATCACGAAATGCGGATGCTCGCCCATGTCGAACCAGTGCCGCGTGCCGGCTGGCAGCGCGACCAGGTCGCCCTTCTCGCACAACACGGCATACACGTAATCGTCGATATGCAGGCTCAACAGCCCGCTGCCGACCACGAAGAAACGCACTTGATCCTCGGCCTGCCGCTGCTCGCCCAGGCACCTGGCACGCAATTCGGCTTTGTCCGGGTGCTCATCGCTCACGCTGAGCACATCAACTGCGGCATACCCGCGTTCGCTCATCAGCGTCTCGATCTGCGGGCGATAGGCGGCGAGCACTTGCTCGTCGCTGCAGCCTGGAACCAGCGGCGCAACGGCCTGCCAGCGCTCGAAATGGACACCGACGGCAGCCAGTGTGCTGGCGATATCTTCCAGGTGAGTCAGTACCTTGTTCGGCAGATCGGCAGAGGATTGGTGATAGACGCTCAGGCTGGTCATAGTCAGAATTTCCGTTGGTTATCTGTAGGCAGAGCAAAGGCTCGCTTGGCGCCCAGATCCGATGACGCCATGCATGGCCGGTTCAAGGCCGCGGCTCGTGGATGCGCGTGGCCGTAATGGCCGCGACCACGGCGATCAGGCTGGCGATGGCAAATGTCCAGGCCGGGCCGATGCTGTTCCAGCTGTAACCGGAATAGAGCGCGCCCAGCGCGCCGCCAACACCGGTCAGGGCGGCGTACAGCGCTTGCCCCTGCCCTTGCTGACGGTCGGCGAAGCTGCGCTGCACAAAGTGAATGGCCGCCGCATGAAAACTGCCAAAGGTTGCCGCGTGCATCAACTGGGCGAACAGCAACACCAGCAGATGATCGGCCAGGTTACCCAGCAGCAACCAGCGCACGGCGGTAATCAAGAAGCTGGCCAACAGCACCGTGCGCAGTGAATAGCGCGCCAGCAACTGAGCCATGACCATGAACAATACAATCTCGGCCAGCACCCCGAGGGCCCAGAGCTGACCAATCAGGCCGCGCGAATAGCCAAGCGACTCCAGGTGCAAGCTCAAAAAGGTGTAGTACGGGCCGTTGCTCAACTGCATCAGCCCCACACTGAGGTAGAACGCCAGAATGCCGGGGCGCCGCAATTGCTGAATAAAGCCGCCCTCGCCCGCTATGGCCGGGCGCATGCGTGGCTCGGCATTGGGCACCCACCAACTGCTCAGCACGATACCGCCCATGATCAGGATCAGCGCCCAGGGATAGGCATCCAGGCTGAGCAACTCGAACAGTTTGCCCAAGCCGACCACCGCGACGATAAAACCGATGCTGCCCCACAGGCGAATTTTGCTGTAGCGCGCGGCCTGCTCTTTTAAATGGGCAAAGGTGATAACTTCAAATTGCGGCAGCACGGCATGCCAGAAGAATGCGTGCAGCGCCATGATCAGCGCCAGCCAGGCATACGTCTGGCTGATGAAAATGCCGGCAAAGCACAGCAGCGTACAGATCGCGCCAAAACGCACGATAGCCAGACGCTGACCGCTGTAATCGCCCAGCCAGCCCCAGATATTAGGGGCGATGCAGCGCATCAGCATGGGAATGGCGATCAATTCGCCGATGCGCGCGGAGGAAAAACCCAGGTGATCGAAGTACAACGCCAGAAACGGCGCAGTAGCGCCGAGTAGCGCGAAATAGAAAAAGTAGAAGCCGGACAGACGCCAGTAAGGCAAGGCGCGGGTCATGGCTTTACCGTAGCCTGGGTTGAGCATAGCGATACCCAGGGAGCGCAATGTTGGGTATCGCTGTACTCAACCCAACCTGCCCTGGCTGTCACAGCTGCGGCAACACCGGTGTGGTCACTCGCACATCGGCGTTCTGCGCGCGGTGACGCAGCAAGTGATCCATCAGCACGATGGCCATCATCGCCTCGGCGATCGGCGTGGCACGGATGCCGACACAGGGGTCGTGACGACCCTTGGTGATGATATCCACTGGTTTGCCATCGACATCGATCGATCGCCCCGGCGTGGTGATGCTGGACGTCGGCTTGAGTGCCAGGTGGACCACGATCGGCTGGCCGCTGGAGATGCCCCCAAGGATGCCGCCGGCGTTATTCGACACGAAACCTTCAGGCGTCAGCTCGTCGCGATGCTCGGTGCCGCGCTGGGCAACGCTGGCGAAACCGGCGCCAATTTCCACCCCCTTGACCGCATTTATGCTCATCAGGGCATGGGCCAGCTCGGCATCCAGGCGGTCGAAAATAGGCTCACCAAGGCCTGGCATTACGCCTTCGGCAACCACGGTGATCTTCGCCCCGACCGAATCCTGGTCGCGCCGCAGCTGATCCATATAGGCCTCAAGCTCCGGAACCTTGTCTGGGTCTGCGCTGAAGAAAGCGTTTTGATCGACACCGTCCCAGCTCTTGAACGGAATCTCGATCGGGCCGAGCTGGCTCATGTAGCCACGAATCACGATGCCCTGGGTCGCCAGGTACTTCTTGGCAATGGCACCGGCGGCGACGCGCATCGCGGTCTCACGGGCCGAGCTACGACCACCGCCACGGTAGTCGCGGATGCCGTATTTGTGGTGGTAGGTGTAATCGGCATGGGCCGGGCGGAAGACATCTTTGATTGCCGAGTAATCCTTGGACTTCTGATCGGTATTGCGGATCAGCAGGCCGATGGCGCAGCCGGTGGTCTTGCCTTCGAACACCCCGGCGAGGATTTCCACCGTATCGTCTTCCTGACGCTGGGTGGTGTGGCGGCTAGTGCCCGGCTTACGCCGGTCAAGGTCGCGCTGCATGTCTTCCAGCGACAGCTCCAGGCCGGGAGGGCAACCATCGACGATGGCGACCAGCGCCGGGCCATGGCTTTCGCCAGCACTGGTGACAGTAAACAACTTGCCGTAGGTATTGCCGGACATTTGCAGGATACTCCGCGGGAATCAGCACCAGGCCCGACGCAACGCTTGCGCGCGTCAGCCCCTTACTCAATAAAGGCTGGGAGTATACCTGCGGCGAAAGCCCAGTTCATCCTCGAACCTTATGTCGATGGCGGCGTCCAACTTACTCCCGCTGCCACAGTACCTATCATGCTGCGAGTTCTGCTGTTGACCCTTACCTTGTTTGCCGGCCTCACCCAGGCTGCGCCCCAGACCACCTTGCAGCGCCCGATCAGCTTGATAACCGAGCAAGGCAACCTGCATGGCACGTTATTGCGCCCGCAAAGCGCTCAGCCAGTACCTGTCGCCCTGCTGATTGCCGGCTCCGGGCCAACCGACCGCGATGGCAACAACCCCGCCGGCGGGCACAATGACAGCCTCAAGCGTCTGGCGCAGGCGTTGGCCAAGCATGGCATCGCCAGCGTGCGCTATGACAAACGCGGGATCGCCGCCAGTCGTGCGGCGACCCCGGACGAGCGCGACCTGAGCGTCGAGCAGTATGTCGCCGACGTTGCCGCCTGGGGCCATTTACTCAAAGCCGACCCGGCCTTCAGTCGCCTGATCCTGATCGGTCACAGCGAGGGCGCACTGATAGCCAGCCTGGCCGCGCCAATGGCAGGCGCCGATGCGCTGGTTTCGATTGCCGGCAGCTCTCGGCCTATCGACCAGGTGCTGCGCGAGCAACTGCACTACCGCCTGCCGCCGAAATTACTCGCACAAAGCAATCGGGTGCTTGACTCGCTGCTGGCTGGCCAGACGACGGAAGACGTGCCGGATAAATTGCTCGTACTGTTTCGCCCCAGTGTGCAGCCTTACCTGATCTCACTGTTCCGGCACGATCCGAGCGAGGCCTTCGCGCGCCTGCAGATTCCGGCGTTGATCGCCCAAGGTAGCCACGACATCCAGGTCGGCGTCGCCGATGCCCAAGCGCTCAAAGCCGCCAAGCCGAATGCTCAACTGGTAATAGTCGAGAGCATGAACCACGCGCTGCGTATTGTGCCGCTGGACGTACAGGCGCAGCTTGCGTCTTACAACAACGCTCGCCAACCGCTTGCACGCCTGCTGACCGAGCGCATCGTCGATTTCATCGCGGGCATTGGCACGACGCCAGCCTCCAGCGATGCGCTAACCAGCCGATAGGTACTGTACCAGCGCGATACCTTGCGCTGATGTCGCGCACAGGACCGCCTTGATGACTGACACCAACACCCCGGAAACTGCGCCTGAAACCACTGCGCAAGCGCAAGCTACACGCGAGAAAACTCATGCGTGGGCGGATCTCGCCCCCGAGCACTTTCGCCTGTTGCGCCTGTCGCCCCTGCCGGTCGATCGTGACACCGGTGCGCGGCCCTTGCGCTTCGTGCAACTGGGCCGAGTCGAGCGGCACAGCAAGGGCCAGAGCTTGCTGCGCCTGACCCTTGACCTGCCCGGCGTGCGCCTGCGCAAGGAAGTTAACCTGCTGGAGGTCTGGATCGATCACCGCAGCAAGGAGATGCGCCTTGGCCCGGAAAAAGGCTTGCTGGTAGAGCCGGCCAATCGCGGCCTGGGGCGTTTTCTGCTGGCCCAGGGCATTGCCTGGGCCCAGCAACATTGCGCGCACTACCTGGTAGAAGGCGCGGCCCTGCCAGCCAAGGACGCGCTCAACGAAGGCGCACGCCTGCGCCGTGATCATTGCCTGCAAACCCAGGGGTTTATTGTCGAATACCTCGATCCCCTGCAACTCAAAGCCCGCTATAGCGCAGCCAGGGTCAGCAGCCTGAGCAGCGACTGGCGTAGTGAAAAGGTGCAGGTCGTCGACCTGCTCGATGCGGCAGCCATGTTGCAGCAAGCCGACCAGGCGTTGCGCGAACAGGACACCAAACTCCGCAAACTCGAGTCGCGCCTCGAGCTGTTCCGCCGCGAAGACGGTAGCCTGCGCTTTACCATCGCCTGCCTGGTGGCGTTTTGCCTATTTCAGACGGGCCTGCTGATCTGGATGGCCATGCGCTAACTGGAGCGCGCCTACTTGCTCACTGCAGTAGGCAAACACCGCACAAGGCCCAAGGAAAAATCAAGCCACCCCTGCTCCATGCTCACAGCAGACAGAAGCTCTAGGATGAATGCTGCCGGCGCTCTACAATCGCCTGCTTCGCGCCTCCGAATGACCCGTATGCCTACTTGCCTGATACACGCCCTGCCCTACAGTGCCGACCCGGCCATTTATTTCAGCGTCGTCTGCAAAGCGCCTGGCGCGGTGTTGCTGGATGCAGGCCGTCCGACAGCTCGGCGCGGACGCTATGACCTTATCAGTGCCTGGCCGATAGCCGAACTGATACCGGCGCCTGATGAACCGGGCAATGACTTTCTCCAGCGCCTGCGCGCAAACCTGGCGGCGCTTGGCGAAGCCAAAGCACCTGACGACTGCCCTCTGCCCTTCGTCGGTGGTTTGATTGGTTATTTGGGCTACGATTTCGGCCGGCGCCTGGAAACCATGCCCGAACAGGCCATCGACGATCTGGGCTTGGGCGACGCGCGACTTGGTGTCTATCCCTGGGCCCTGATCAGCGACCATGAACTGGGCACCAGCCAGCTGATGTTTCATCCGGCACTGGCCGATGATCAACAGCAACGCTTGATCGAACTGTTCGATGCGCCGCAGACACACCCACAGCTACCGTTCAAGCTGGCGGGTGAGTTCCAGGCCGATATCGATGCAGGCGAATATCGCCATGCTATTCAACGCATCCAGGCTTATATCCAGGCCGGTGACTGCTACCAGGTGAACTTTGCCCAGCGTTTTCGCAGCGCCTATCAGGGCGATCCCTGGACGGCTTACCTGGCATTGCGCGCCGCGTGCCCGACCCCTTTCTCCGGCTATCTGGCACTGGGCGATAACGCTGCGATCATCAGCCTGTCGCCCGAACGTTTCATGCGCGTCAGTGAAGGCAGGGTCGAGACCCGCCCGATCAAGGGCACCCGCCCGCGCGACAGCGACCCCGAGCAAGATGCCGCGCAGGCCGACACGCTCTTGGCCAGCCTCAAGGATCGCGCCGAGAACCTGATGATCGTTGACCTGCTGCGCAACGACCTGGGCCGTAGCTGCACAACCGGCTCGGTGCGCGTGCCGGAGCTGTTCGCCCTGGAAAGTTACCCCAACGTGCATCATCTGGTCAGCGCGGTGACCGGCCAGCTGGCGCCAGGCAAAGACGCCCTGGACCTGATCGCCGGCAGCTTTCCTGGCGGCTCGATCACCGGCGCGCCGAAGATTCGCGCCATGCAGATCATCGACGAACTGGAGCCCACACGCCGTGCACTTTATTGCGGCTCGCTGCTCTATCTGGACGTGCGTGGCGAGCTCGACAGCTCGATTACCATCCGCAGCCTGTTGGCCAAGGACGGGCAGATCAGCTGCTGGGGCGGCGGCGGCATCGTCGCCGACTCCGACTGGCAAGCGGAATACCAGGAGTCCATCACCAAGGTGAAGGTCTTACTGGAAACGCTGGAGGGGATGTAGCAACAAGTTGCCAGCGAGGTGCGGCACGACAACCGGCCCCGACTCGCTCGCCACTTGTTGCTGCGCTTACAGGCTCAGATCGCGACTGGACGCCTTGATGAACTCACGCTTGAGGTCATCAAAGGTATGCACCGCCGGGAACTGCGGGAACTCGCGGATCACGTTATCCGGCGCATGGAACAGGATGCCGGCATGGGCTTCGCTGAGCATGGTGGTGTCGTTGTACGAGTCGCCGGCGGCGATCACCCGGTAGTACAGGCTCTTGAACGCCAGCACCGACTGGCGCTTGGGGTCTTTCTGGCGCAGCTGGTAGCTGACCACCCGATCCGTCTCATCAGTAATCAGCTTGTGGCAGAGCAGCGCAGGAAAGCCCAGCTGGCGCATCAAAGGCTGGGAGAACTCGTAGAACGTATCGGAGAGAATCACCACCTGGAAGCGCTCACGCAGCCAGTCGACGAACTCCACGGCACCCTCCAGCGGCTTGAGGGTGGCGATCACTTCCTGAATATCGCGCAGCTTCAGGCCGTGCTCATCGAGGATGCGCAGACGCTGCTGCATCAACACGTCATAGTCGGGAATGTCCCGGGTGGTCGCCTTGAGCGACTCGATACCGGTTTTTTCCGCGAAGGCGATCCAGATTTCCGGGACCAGTACGCCTTCCAGGTCGAGACACGCGATTTCCACAGGACACTCCTAACGGCACTTGAATAGGGAGGCGGCACTCTAGCTGCTCGTCCCAGGCTGTGCAACGCAACGCTTATAGCCAAAACTGAGGGGTACTGCAGAACATCGTTATTTAACCGCATAACAGGCATTTGCTACCATCGCCGCACAAGACGCCCGACGTCACCATAATCAGGAATACAGCCCGATGAGCCACCCCTTCGATGTCGCCGCGATGGCGACGCTCTATGCCAGCAAATCGCCCCAGGACATCCTTAAATTTGCCTTCGAGCACTTTGGCGACGAGCTGTGGCTATCCTTCAGTGGCGCCGAAGATGTGGTGCTGGTGGACATGGCCTGGAAGCTGAACAAAAACGTCAAAGTATTCAGCCTGGATACCGGGCGCCTGCACCCCGAGACCTACCGCTTTATCGAGCAGGTACGTGAGCATTACGGCATTGCCATTGAAGTGCTCAGCCCCGAAGCAGCCGCGGTCGAGGCCCTGGTCAGGAAAAAAGGCCTGTACAGCTTTCTCAAGGACGGCCATGGCGAATGCTGCGGCATCCGCAAGATCGCCCCACTGCGCCGCAAACTGAGCACGGTCAAGGCCTGGGCCACCGGCCAGCGTCGTGATCAGAGCCCCGGCACCCGTAGCCAGGTCGCGGCGATTGAGGTCGACACGGCCTTCTCCACCGCTCAAAACACCCTGTACAAATTCAACCCGCTGGCGCAGATGAGCAGCGAGGACGTCTGGGCCTATATCCGCATGCTGGAGTTGCCTTACAACAACCTGCACGAGCGCGGCTTTGTCAGCATCGGCTGCGAGCCCTGCACCCGCCCGGTACTGCCCAACCAGCACGAACGTGAAGGCCGCTGGTGGTGGGAGGAAGCCACCCAAAAGGAGTGCGGCCTGCACGCCGGCAACCTGATCGCGAAGAACTGAGTGCTTGTGAATAAACTGCGGCCGCCTGCAAACGCCCGCCCCGGGCGTTGCGCTACATGAACGCCTGGAGTCAGCCTCGCGACGAGGCTCGATACGTTCACAACTTCTGACACCCCAAGCATGAGAAACCCGGCACTTGGCCGGGTTTCTCATGCTTACAAGTCACTCAGTACGTCGGCAGCTCTACATCGCGGAACAACTCTTCCAGCTCGGATTTATTGTGACATTGCACCGCTTTGGCCAGTACATCGCGGGTCAGGTGCGGGGCAAATTTCTCGATGAAGTCACACATGAATCCGCGCAGGAAAGTGCCACGGCGAAAGCCGATCTTGGTCACACTGGATTCGAACAGATCGCTGGCATCGAGCACCACCAGGTCGGGATCCAGGGTCGCGTCTACCGCCATTTTTGCCACGATGCCCACGCCCAGCCCCAGGCGTACATAGGTTTTGATCACGTCAGCGTCGGCGGCAGTGAACACTACCTTGGGCGTAAGGCCACGGTGGCTGAAGGCCTCGTCCAGCTTGGAGCGGCCCGTGAATCCGAAGACATAAGTGACGATCGAATGCTCGGCCAAAGCTTCCAGGGTCAGCTTCGGCAGCTTGCTCAACGGATGACCCTGGGGTACCACCACGCAGCGATTCCAGCGGTAGCACGGCATCATCACCAGGTCATTGAACAGCTCAAGACCCTCGGTGGCGATGGCAAAATCCACGGTGCCATCAGCGGCCATTTCGGCGATCTGCATCGGTGTGCCCTGGTGCATATGCAGGGAAACATCCGGATATTGCTTGATGAATGCACTGATCACTGCCGGCAATGCATAGCGTGCCTGGGTGTGGGTGGTGGCGATGGACAAGGTGCCCTTTTTCTCATTGGAGAATTCCTGGGCAATCTGCTTGATGCTTTCGACCTTGCGCAGGATTTCTCCGGCAGTGGTGATGATCCGCTCGCCCGCCGGGGTAACCCGGGTCAGGTGCTTGCCGCTGCGCGCGAAGACCTCCACCCCCAACTCGTCTTCGAGTAAGCGGATCTGCTTGCTGATGCCCGGCTGCGAGGTATAGAGGCTTTGCGCAGTAGCCGAAACGTTGAGGTCGTGATGCGCGACTTCCCAGATGTAGCGCAGTTGCTGGAGCTTCATAAAAATCCCTCAAAGCAGAAAAGCAGCCGTCCAGTGATCGGCGGCGCCATATAACCACATACATTAGTTAGAGGATAAATTTAGACGATTTAACATAGCTCTGTAGATTGTTTTTTACGTGGTATCAGGTCTCACCCCGGGCACGGTGCTGCAACATCGGCACCAGATACACCGGAACTTCAGACAGCTGCACCAGACGCGCAGCCGTACGACCCAACGGAATATCCAGGCCGGCACCATGACTGTGGCTGCCGACGACCAGCATATCCACCCCGCGTTTATGCGCCTCTTCAAGAATAACCAGGGGCGGATCACCCTGTACGACCTGCACCGCACGGATAATCTCGAGCTCATGCCGAGACTCGCCGAGTTCATCACGAAAGCCCTCCAGTACCCGCTGTTCGATACTTGCCATAACCGTACTCAGGCCCTTGCTGCGCAGCTCCTTGAGCTGCTCTTCATCCAGATAGGTTTGCAACACCGACTCGGCAAACAGCCCCATGGGCTCCACCGCATGCACGACATACAGGCCGGCATTGAACGCACGCGTCAACGCCAGTGCGTGCTGCAGGACATAGGGCGCATAAAGACCAAGATCGGTAGCATAGAGAATCGATCGAATCACATGGCCTCCTCGACTGCCTAGCTGGCTGGCTGGCCTGACTTGAGCTTAGCAGCGCAATCTGCAAGTCAACCAAACACCACTCATTCAGGACGAATGGTTATATGCACACGGCGTGCAAGCCATCGGGAGGGGTATCGAGATTGAGGTTTGAAGCGCATCAAACTCTAGGCCTGCGGTTCGTTACTCACGCCATGTGGCACATGCCCGGTAGCGACGACTTCACGGGCTTTCTCACAGTGCCCCGTTTGGTCATCGAAGAAGACGTCGGCACCGAAGGTCTCGAGAATGGCCGCCTTCTCCAGCCCACCCAGAAAGAACGACTCGTCGAGGCGGATATTCCACTCACGCAAGGTGCGGATCACCCGCTCATGGGCCGGTGCCGAGCGGGCAGTAACCAGGGCGGTGCGAATCGGACAAGCCTCCTCGGGAAACTCCTGCTGCAAGCGATGCAGAGCGGCCAGGAACGGCTTGAAGGGGCCGCCGCCGAGCAACTCTCGGGCCGATTCACGCTCATGGCTCTGGAAGGCTTCCAGGCCGCCCTGCTGATAGACCCGCTCGGACTCGTCGGAAAACAGCACGGCATCACCGTCGAAGGCAATGCGCAGTTCATTGCTCGCAGCCCGGCGCGCCCCACCGGAAAGGATGGTGGCCGCACCAAAGCCCGAGCGCAGCGCACTGCGTACATCTTCAGCGTGAGTCGAAAGAAACAGATGACAACCGAACGCCGCCAGATAAGGGTCGGGGCTACGGCCGCCAACAAAGGCTGCCCGCGAGATGCCCAGGCCGTAATGCTGGATAGAGTTAAAGGCGCGCAACCCGGTATCAGCGCTGTTACGCGACACCAGAATCACTTCCACCCGCGTCTGGCCCAATACGGCGTTCAACCCCAGCAGCTTCTCGACCAAGGGAAAGGCGTCGCCGGGCATGAGAATTTCATCCTCATGCCCGATCTGATAGCGACGATAGGCCTCAACACCTTCCCCTTCATACACTCGGTGGCTCTCACTCAGGTCGAACAGGGCCCGTGAGGAAATCGCCAGCACTAATTTATCGCCCATTCCCTTGTCCATGCTTACCTCGATACCTGTTGAAAATGAGCGCCTGGGCGCTCTTCTAGCGACTGTATAGCCGCAGCCTGATGCATGAAGTCAACACCGTTGAGCTCTCAGCGCGCCCAACGGCAACCGCTCAAGCCTGGAGGATGAAAACCACAGGAAAAATAATGGCCGGGGCCAGCAAGCAGCAGCTCGCGTCAAAGTCAGTCAATCGCAATTCAGTCACTATACTGCCCATAACGATGTCAAATTGACGGCATAGGGAGGCGGTTGTCATGCGACATTTTCTGCGGCACCCCAGTGACATGCCCGTGGAGCTGGTAGTGCGCAAGCACACCTTTATCACCAGGCAACGGCTGAACAATATCAGCCTCGGCGGAGTGGCATGCAATTCAAAATGCGGCTTTCGGCGCGGCACTGCGATAGAGCTTCACATCCCCCTGCTTGGGGAGCAGGCCCGCTACGCCGGGGTAGTTGCCTGGTGCCGTAAACAGCCTGACGATTACCTGGTCGGCATTGCCTTCATCGATGAAGACACGTTATTTCGCGCACGCATGGTCGAACAGGTCTGCCAGATCGAACATTACCGCCGCCAGCGCGAGCTGGAGCTGGGCGAACAACTGGAGATCGAGAGCATCGCCGTAGAATGGATAGCAGAGCATGCGGCCGAGTTCTCCAATACCAGCCTGTAATCCCTGCTTCGTTCCGTTTAACGACCTTAGACCCATTGTCTCGCCCGCCCCTAACGCGCTAAGGTTCTGTATCCCCGCTGTGCTCATATTTGCTGTGCTCCGCCACACGGGGATCGCTGGCGGCCGGCACCCGTGACCTGACGACCCTGACCTGATGAAAAGCACGATGGCTGACTTACCGATCGATGACCTGAACGTTGCCTCCAACGAAACCCTGATCACTCCCGATCAGTTAAAGCGCGAAATTCCGCTGACCGATGCCGCACTGCACACCGTCGCGACTGGTCGCCAGGTGATTCGCGACATCCTCGATGGCAAAGACCATCGTTTGTTCGTGGTAGTCGGGCCCTGCTCGATTCACGACATCAAAGCTGCCCACGAATACGCTGAGCGCCTCAAGGTGCTTGCCGCAGAAGTGTCGGATAGCCTGTATCTGGTGATGCGCGTGTACTTTGAAAAGCCGCGTACCACTGTAGGCTGGAAGGGCTTGATCAATGACCCCTACCTGGATGACTCATTCAAGATCCAGGACGGCCTGCACATCGGCCGCAAGCTACTGCGTGACCTTGCAGAAATGGGCCTACCTACCGCCACCGAGGCGCTGGACCCGATTTCCCCGCAGTACCTGCAAGATCTGATCAGCTGGTCGGCTATCGGCGCCCGCACCACCGAATCCCAGACCCACCGCGAAATGGCCTCGGGCTTGTCTTCGGCGGTTGGCTTCAAGAACGGTACCGATGGCGGCCTGACCGTCGCGATCAACGCGCTGCAGTCAGTTTCCAGCCCGCACCGCTTCCTCGGCATCAACCAGGAAGGTGGCGTGTCCATCGTCACCACCAAGGGTAATGCCTACGGTCATGTGGTGCTGCGCGGCGGCAATGGCAAGCCGAACTACGACTCGGTAAGCGTTGCTGTGTGCGAGCAGGAACTGACCAAGGCCGGTATTCGCCCGAACATCATGGTCGACTGCAGCCATGCCAACTCGAACAAGGACCCGGCATTGCAGCCCCTGGTTATGGACAACGTTGCCAACCAGATTCTTGAAGGCAACCAATCAATTGTCGGCCTGATGGTCGAGAGCCATTTGGGCTGGGGTAGCCAGTCGATCCCGAAAGATCTCAACCAGCTTAAATACGGCGTATCCGTAACGGACGCCTGCATCGACTGGGAAAGCACCGAAAAAACCCTGCGCAGCATGCATGCCAAACTCAAGGATGTACTGCCCAAGCGCCACCGCGGCTAGGTGCAGCAGATGTAAAAACGCCGGGCTATGCCCGGCGTTTTCATAATCCTTGCCTTCAGCCTTTGACGCTATGGCGCTGACGACGCTCCATATAGCGCTCGACGTAGGAACACGAGGGAATCACCACGTAATCCATGCGGTCGGCGTAGAGCAATGCGTGCTCGGTCAGTGCTGCGGCGATGCCGCGACCGCGCAACGAGTTGGGAACAAAGGTGCGGTAAATGTCCAACGTCTGCTTGCCCAGATCCATATAGGCCAGGTAGGCACGATCACCATCCACTGTGGTCTCGAACTGATGACTACTAAGGTCATGGTGAATGGACAACGCCTCGCTCATTGCAACTCCTCTGAAAATAACCTGCAAAACGATAGTTGTACCTTAGCGATATTTTCCGGACGACGCGACCTCGGCATGTTCATTCACGTAAAGACGAACACGCCAAGGGCGTGAGAGCCCTCGTCTAGAGCACACTCAAAACAGCGATGCAGCACAGCACCGCGATCACCGGAATCAATACCGTCACGATGAAAATGTCCTTGTAAGCCTGCTTGTGGTTCAAGCCCATGATCATCAGCATGGCAATCACTGCCCCGCAGTGTGGCAGCGAGTCAAAGCCACCTGAGGCGATATTGGCTATGCGGTGCAGGACTTCAGGCTCCACCCCCATTTCCAGGTATTTTGGCGCCAGGGTCTGCATGAATATTTGCAGCCCCCCAGAAGAAGAGCCGACGATCCCGGAAACCACACTGACTGAAGCAAAGATCGACAATAGCGGTGGTAAGTCTACCGTCAGGATCCACTGGGAAAACTGAGCGAACCCAGGCGTCTGAGTGACCACGCCACCAAAGCCAATCACCGCTGCGGTATTCAGCAGCGGCATGATTGCATCATCAGCCCCCTGCCCGAGCAGTGCGAGCGTATTGCGCCGCAGGCCCGCGAACAAAAGAACCGCAACCCCGGTCGCAAGCACCAGAGCCAAGCTGGGCCAGAGAATCGGCTGCTGCAGGCTGAAACCCAGCAACTGGCCCAACACCCCCTGCCCGGGCGTGACCGAACCACTCAACAGCAGTAAACGCGGCAGCAAGATGATGCCCAAAACCACAAGAATCGGCACCACAGCCAAACCCCAGTGCGGCCCGGCTCCCGGCGCACTGGCTAGTTGCTCCATGCGCATGTCCTGGGCATTAGCCTCAAAGCCCTCGCCGCGCTCACGCGCCAGGCGCCACTCACGCTGAACATAAGCCATGCCCATCGCAACCATCAATACGCTCGCGGCCACACCGATCCAGGCGCCAGCATAAAGGTCAGTGCCCAAGGCGCTGGCAGCGATCACATTGTGAATCGAGGGTGTGCCCGGCATTGCGGTCATGGTGAAGGTTCCGGCCCCCAAAGCGGTAGCAGCACAGAACAGACGCTTGGGCAGATTGGCCTCGCGCATCAGGGTGATTCCCAGTGGATACATGGTGAAAATCACCACGAAAACCACCACACCGCCATACGTCAGCAAGGCACAGACCAGCATGGTTACCCACAGCGTCCGACCAATGCCGAGGCTTCGTGTAATGGCCTGAGCGATGCTGCTAGCTGCCTGGCTTGCGGCCATTACCTTGCCGAATATAGCGCCGCAGAGGAACAGTACGAAGAACTTGCCGGCAAAGGTGAAGGCGCCCAACGGGCCAAAAGGAAAATACTCAAGCAAGGCTTGTGGCGCTTGCAAGCCATTAGTCAGCGCCACCACCAGGGCGCAGATCAAGGCGGCAATGAATATATTCACGCCACGCAAGGCCATGAACATCAGTAAAGCCAAACCAGCCAGCAGCCCCGCATTCCCAAGCATGAGTGAACCTCCGTTATTGATAGTTAAGTCGCCGTCCAGCCTTGCTCATACACCGCTCACATGGCCCTCGCTCAAGCAATCGTTGCGGCGCTGTGAACGCCTCACTGTGGCACTCGATACGTCCACAACCTGAGGACTTATAGCAGCAACCGCCGAGACACAGCGAAAACAACGAGAACTGGATGTTTTTCATACAAAAAAATCACAACTATTCGCCACATCCTTGGCTTAGATGAAAAAAAACATCCTTAGCTTGCGCAGGCCACATTTACTTACTAAAAGTTATGAGTAGTATGTACGCCGGCCAATTTCCTACTGTAAGGAGATTGCTTTTATGGAAAATTCCACCTCAAGGGGAACCCGATGAATAACGTTTTGAAACTTTCTGCTCTGGCTTTGGCCGCAGTTCTGGCTACCGGCTGCACCAGCATGACCAAAGAAACTGAAGCACGTCTGACCGCTACTGAAGACGCAGCTGCTCGCGCTCAAGCCCGTGCCGATGAAGCCTATCGCAAGGCTGACGACGCTATGGCCGCAGCTCAGAAGGCTCAGCAAACTGCTGATGAAGCCAATGAGCGCGCTCTGCGTATGCTGGAAAAAGCAAGCCGCAAGTAATAGCCCTTCAAGGCTAACTAAAGCCGATCCCTTTAAACGGATCGGCTTTTTTGTGGGCGCACAAACCACATGCAGCGCGCCCATATCACCCTGAACAACTAAACCAGCGATGCACTAAACCAGCGTTGCCCAAGTTAGATTGGCCGCACACACCAGCCACTCGCGATACCCGCCACTGCGCGCACAACCACACCATGGCCCTGAGCAGCAAAGCTGCAGCCTTACGTTAGCCATGCGAAGCCACACTTGATTCGGCTGCGCACTGCTATGGCCAGTGGTCGCATTGATCGAGGGGGTTGGTAGATGCTCAGGGCACCTGTAAGAGGACTGGCAAACAGCCCCTTATTTACAGCATCTCAATGGCTGCGCTATCGGCAATCACCACACCTGACTCGGCAATGGGTACCGGCAAACCATCTTCAGCCGCGACCACTTCGCGCACCATATCCCAGTCCAGCCGCAGGTTGCCCAGCTCTTCACGCTTAAGCAGCGTGTTGACCACGGCAGCATGGCGGTCGACAACGGAAGACTCGCCCGTATCGTCCAGAGGAGCATGCGCCTCCAGATACACCTTGCCGTTACTCACGCCGAACTTGTATGGCTCGTTGATGATGCGCACAGCCGTGCCAACCGGCGCCATATCCGCCAGTTGCAATACGTTATGGTTAAGCATGCGGAAACAACCGTGGCTGACACGCATCCCGATGCCGAACTTCTTGTTCGTGCCATGGATCAGGTAACCGGGCACCGACAATGCCATTTTGTAGGGGCCCAGCGGGTTATTCGGCCCCGGCGGTACATAAGCCGGCAGCGGATCGCCATTGGCGGCATGTTCCTCAAGAATCGATTTTGGCGGGGTCCAGCCAGGATTCGGTGTCTTGACGGTAATGCGCGCATCAGCCACTGGCGAACTCCAGCCTTCGCGACCGATCCCAAGCGGGTAGGTATGCACCACGTTTTGCCCTTTCGGGTAGTAATACAGGCGGTACTCGGCGAGATTGATCACGATCCCCTCGCGCGGTCCCGGCGGCAAAATAAAACGCGTGGGCAGGACGATTTCCGTACCTTCGCCTGGCAGCCAGGCATCAACCCCAGGGTTGGCTGCGATCATTTCCAGATAACCCAGATCGTTGGCCACGCCGAGATCAGCAAAGGTATCTTCGTATTTGGCTGTAATCACCTGCACCTGGCCGACGATGTCCTCACCGGGCGGCGGCAAAGGCCACTCCATGGCAACCACAGCGTTGGCGCCGAACAACGCGCAGAGTGACAAGCAGCGGGCGACGGTAGGAACACGCGACAACATCCGGAAATCCTTCAAAATGGCTGACAATTTAGTAAATGATTGTACAGCGGTTGTGAAAATATCCAATGCCACAGCCACCACATACCGACCATAACCACCGCAAGGCGATGTCGACCACGCGCCCTTATGGGCGGCACTTTGCAAGGGTAGCGAGCAAAAGCCAGGCATTACTGATTGCAACGCACAATGGCGGCAAAAATCGTCCGGCGTGTTGTGGAACGAGCAAGTGCCTTCACCAAAAGACAGCAAAAGGTCACCTGGTACTCAGCTAATGCAACGCACGTAGATGACACCATCACTGTCCGCGAGTTTTCTCACAAGCGCTCAGGCCAGAGGAGCCGCTGGCCACGGCGCTGTGCGTCGAGGGTCGCACGGCAAGCCGAACACAGGCGCGTATCACGCAGCATGGTCTTGCTCAGCTCACGCCATAGCGGCTGCGCCGGTAACAAGCCGCCGCACAAGGTGCGATCGGCAAAACCGCCCAGCTCGAGCTGACGCGCAACCAAGTGCACGCGCACTTCACGGCAGGCGAACAGATCAAGCTGCTCGTCCGGCTCGATCAATTGATAGGCGTACAGGGACCAGGCAGAACGCGGCATTTGTGGCTCCTAGGCGGGGGCGCCACATTAGCCGAAACACCTGCCATGGAAAAGCCTGTCAAAGCAGCGATTGCAGAGTCGGCCAAAGGTTTTCCAAGAGTAGCGACTGGGCTGCCGCCGTCGGATGAATGCCATCACGCTGCATCATGTCGGGTACGCCGCCAACTCCCTCAAGGAAGAAAGGCACAAAAGCCACCTGCTTCTCCTCCGCCAGGCTGGCGAATACCTGCGCAAACGCCGTTGTATAGCGCACGCCGTAATTAGGCGGTAGACGCATCCCCAGCAGCAGCACCCTGGCACCCGCGCCATGCGCCTGTTCAATCATCGACGCAAGATTCTGTTGCAATTGAGCTGGGGCCTGGCCACGCAAGCCATCATTGCCGCCCAGCTCTAAAACCACCAGGTTTGGCTGGTGCTCGACAAGCAGCCCAGGCAGCCGGGCGGCGCCGCCTGCAGCGGTATCGCCACTGATCGAGGCATTCACCACCCGGTGTTCATAACCCTGGTCAACCAGGCGCTTTTCCAGCAAAGCGACCCAACCCTGACGGGTATCAATGCCGAAAGCCGCGCTGATACTATCGCCAACGACCAGCACGGTGTCCGCCAGCGCGACCTGCCCCCAGAACAACAGGGTAAAAATCGCACTCATTAACCCTGCACGCATTGGATTCTCCATGAGCTCAAGCATTCTTACAGCCCGCAACCTTAGCAAAGTGGTTGCAAGCACGGAAGGCGAGTTGACCATACTCCATGATCTGTCCCTGACATTGGACAAGGGCGATAGCCTGGCCATTGTCGGCAGCTCTGGCTCGGGCAAGTCAACCCTGCTCGGCCTGCTCGCCGGCCTTGATCTGCCGAGTGGCGGCACCGTCACCCTGGCCGGGCGCGACCTCGGCGCACTGGATGAAGATCAGCGTGCCCGCATACGCGCCGAGCACGTTGGCTTCGTCTTCCAATCGTTCCAGTTGCTCGACAGCCTCAATGCCCTGGAAAACGTCATGCTGCCGCTAGAGCTTGAAGGCCATGCCGATGCCCGCGAGCGCGCCCGCGCCCTGCTCGAACGTGTCGGCCTGGGTCAGCGCCTGACCCACTACCCACGCCAGCTCTCCGGCGGTGAACAGCAACGCGTGGCCATTGCCCGTGCCTTTGTCGCCGAGCCGGACGTACTGTTCGCCGACGAGCCCACCGGCAACCTCGACAGCCACACGGGTGAGCGGATCAGCGACCTGCTCTTCGAGCTTAACCGCGAGCGCGGCGCAACCTTGGTGCTGGTTACCCATGACGAGCGCCTGGCTCATCGTTGCCAGCGCCTGATCCGTCTCGAAGGCGGCCACTTGGTCGACCACGTGGAACCCTGATGAATCACATGCCGTTTACCCGACTGCTCTCACTGGCGACTCGCCAACTGTTACGCGATGCCCGCTCCGGCGAACTACGCGTGCTGTTTTTCGCCCTGCTGATTGCAGTTGCAGCCAGCACTGCGATCGGCTACTTCAGCGCCCGGTTAAATGACGGCATGCTGATGCGAGCGACCGAGTTCCTCGGCGCTGACCTGCTGCTCAGCGGCAGTTCGCCCGCCGCACAGGAGCAGATCGACAACGGCAAACAGTTAGGCCTTGACCACTCCCAGGTGGTCGAATTCTCCAGCGTTATCGCCAGTGATGCGGGCATCCAACTGGCCAGCGTCAAAGCCGCCGACAGTGCTTACCCACTGCGCGGCCAGCTGAAAAGCGCCGCCGAACCCTATGCCGCCGAACAAGCCGGTCCCGGCCCGCAACCCGGCGAAGCCTGGGCCGAGGCACGCTTGTTCGCTGCGCTTGAATTGAGCGTCGGCGACAGCATCGAAGTCGGCTCGAAGAACCTGATTCTGAGCCGGGTCCTGACCTACGAGCCGGATCGTGCCGGCGACTTCTACAGCCTTACCCCGCGCGTACTGATGCACCTGGATGATCTGGCCGCCACTGGCGTGGTCCAGCCAGGCAGCCGGGTGAGCTACCGCGAACTCTGGCGAGGCGCGCCAGAGGCACTGGCCACTTACCGACAAGCGATCGGCACAACGCTGGCGGCCAACCAGCGCCTGGAGGATGCCCGTGACGGCAACCGGCAAATCGGCAGCGCCCTGGGCCGCGCCGAACGCTACCTGAACCTCGCCAGCCTGGCCGCGGTGCTGCTCGCCGGGGTTGCAGTCGCCCTCTCGGCCGCGCGCTTCGCCGCCAGGCGCTTTGATGCCAGCGCCCTGCTGCGCTGCCTTGGATTGTCACGCAATCAGGCGCTGGGGCTGTTCAGCCTGCAACTGGCCCTACTCGGGCTCGGCGCCAGCCTGGTCGGCGCCCTGCTCGGCTGGTTTTCCCAGCATGGCCTGTTTTATCTGTTGCAAGGGTTACTGCCGGCGCAAATTCCAGCGGGTGGCTTATGGCCCGCACTGGCCGGCATCGCCACAGGCCTGGTCGCCCTCGCCGGCTTCGCCCTACCGCCGCTGGCCGCTCTCGGCCGGGTACCGCCGCTGCGTGTGCTACGCCGCGACATGCTGCCCGTGCCCGCCAGTTCCTGGCTGGTGTACGGCGCAGCGCTGTTCGCCCTTGGCCTGATCATGTGGCGCCTGAGTCTGGACCTGCAACTGACCTTCGCCCTGCTCGGCGGCGGCCTGGTCGCCGCCGTGATACTTGGCGGCCTGTTGCTGCTCGGCTTGCAAAGCCTGCGCCGCCTACTGGCTCGCTCGCCACTGCACTGGCGGCTGGGTCTCGGCCAACTGCTCCGCCACCCGCTTGCCGCCGCCGGTCAAGCCCTGGCATTTGGCCTGATCCTGCTGGCCATGTCCCTGATCGCGCTGTTGCGTGGCGAGTTGCTCGATACCTGGCAAGATCAATTGCCCGAACAGGCGCCCAATCACTTCGCTCTGAATGTATTGCCAGCCGACAAGGATGCCTTCGCCGCCCGCCTGGCCGAACTTTCGCCTCACCCGGCACCGCTCTACCCGGTTGTGCCCGGACGCCTGACCATGATCAATGGCGAGCCGGTGCGGCAAATCGTCAGCAAGGAAACCCAGGGTGAGCGCGCGGTTCGTCGCGATCTCAGCCTGACCTGGGCGACCGACTTGCCTGAGGGCAATACCTTGGTCGCTGGCGAGTGGTGGAGCGCGGCGACAGCCGGTGACTTGCCGGGGGTCTCGGTCGAGTCGGAACTGGCCGAGAGCCTGCAGCTCAAGCTGGGCGACCGCTTGCGTTTCAATGTCGGCGGCCTCGACCGCGACGCCCAAGTCAGCAACCTGCGCGAAGTAGACTGGAACAGCTTCCAGCCCAACTTTTATATGATCTTCGAACCCGACACCTTGCAAGACCTGCCCGTCACCTACCTGACCAGCTTCTACCTGCCACCCCAGCAGGAACAGCAGTTGGTTGAACTGTCACGGGCCTTCCCTGCGGTCACTCTGCTGCAAGTCGAAGCGCTGCTTGCACAACTGCGCAGCATCCTGGCCCAGGTCACCCTGGCCATTGAATTCGTCTTGCTGTTTGTTCTCGCCGCCGGCATGGCCGTGCTCTTCGCCGGCTTGCAGTCCACCCTCGATGAACGCATCCGCCAGGGTGCCTTGCTCCGCGCACTCGGCGCCGAGCGCAAATTGCTGGTCAAGGCACGGCGAACCGAGTTCGCCCTGCTGGGCGCGCTAAGTGGGCTACTGGCGGCGGTTGGCTGCGAGCTGATCAGCTTCCTGCTCTATCGCTATGCATTCGATCTGACCTGGCATGCTCATCCCTGGCTGCTGCTATTGCCGCTGCTCGGGGCAATGCTGGTGGGCGGTGCAGGCGTACTCGGCACCCGTCGCGCGCTGAATGTCAGCCCGCTGACGGTACTGCGCGAGGGCTGATAGACTCGCGCTTTATCGGCCGCAGAGCAGTCAAATGAGTCGTTATCGCCCACCTCGCTCCGCCGGCACAGCACTGATCACTCCCGAAGGCGAGGCGCGCTTGCGCGCCGAGTTCCACGAGCTCTGGCATGTGCGCCGGCCACAGGTCACCCAATCCGTCAGTGAAGCAGCGGCGCAGGGCGATCGCTCGGAAAACGCCGAATACACCTATGGCAAGAAAATGCTGCGCGAGATCGACAGTCGCGTGCGCTTTCTCACCAAGCGGCTTGAGAGCCTGAAAGTGGTCAGCAGTCGACCTAGTGATGCCGACAAGATCTATTTCGGCGCCTGGGTCAGCCTCGAAGACGAGGACGGCAACGAGTCGCGCTATCGGATTGTTGGCCCGGATGAGCTGGAGCTCAAGCTCGGCCTGATCAGCATCGACTCGCCCCTGGCCCGCGCCCTGATCGGCAAAGCCCTGGATGCCGAAGTGCGGGTAGCAACTCCGACCGGCGAGAAGACCTGGCATGTGATCGCCATCGATTACCCGTAGGACCAGATTCAGCGTCGGGTGATCAAACCCTGCCGGGCAACCCGCGTCAGCTCATGCACGGTGGCGTGCAGATCTTCGGCACTGGGGGCTTGCAGCACTGCCATATCGAAGCTGTCGCTGGCAAAACGTGCCAGCGACTGATGATCATCGACGAAGTGAATCAGAAAGGCGCGCGGCCCGCCCCAACGCTTGGGCCAGCCGTCTAGATAGCGCAGCAAAGTCGGCTGATGGCTGCCGCCAAGGAGAATTTTCGGGTTGCGATGATTGAGCCCGGAGGTGATCGGGGCCAAGCGAATCAGTGGTTGGGGGCAACTCATGTTCATGTCTCCGCCTCATGAATCCCGCCGGGCAGGTGAGAGGCGACACCGAACCAGCGCTTTAGCGGTATTTCGAAGCCTCCTGAGAGTACTTCTCAGAAATTTGCATACCGCAAATTTCTCGGCGCCCCGCAAGTAGCTGTTTAAATCGGCGCATGGGTCGGCATCCTAGAGAAGCCTGCGCAATACTGTCAAGACAGCGGCGCGCTTGCGAAACGAACATCATGAAAAACGATACCCTGCGCCTGCTGTTTGCCCTGGACTGCCCAAGCACCCCTTGGCAGAAAACAACACGCTTCTGAGCCTGACGCGGCAGGACGACGCAGCCTTCTACCGGACGGTCATACTTTGCCGGCGATGCAGGTGTCCAGCGACAGCTTGCCAGCCCCCTCAAGCACCACAGCCAGGCTCATGGCCAGCAACGCCAAGGCGAATTCATAGCCGTTGTTGCTCATGAAGAAGCCGTTGGCCAAATGCACCGTGACAATCGCCACCAGCATGGTGACTGCCAACACTGCCGCCGCCGGACGCGCCAACAGACCAATGACCAGCGCCAGGCCGCCGAAGAACTCGGCGCTGCCAGCCAGCAACGCCATCAGATAGCCCGGTGCCAGGCCGATACTCTCCATCCACTGACCAACGCCAACCAGGCCATAACCGCCGAACCAGCCAAACAACTTCTGCGAACCGTGCGCAGCGAAAGTCAGGCCAGCGATGATACGCACTATGGTCAAGCCGTAACCGGCTTGAGTCGCGACGACAGATTTGATCAGGGTGTTCATAGGCTGCAATCCTTGGAGGGGTGATGGCGCACAGAATAAACCAGCTATCAGATATTAAAAGCCCATATTCTGGCTAACAAATATCGGATAAATTGATTAATCACGCGCACTAACCACTGCCTTCTGTGGCTCCAGCAAATAGCGCTCGCGGTCATACGCAAGGTAGTACTTGTTGACACTGTTTACGTAACTGACCACGCCCATGCCGACCTGCTCCATGGCGATTCGCTCAACCTGGAAGAACCACTGATTGGGATTCAGGCCACGCCGCCGGGCCTCGGCGCGCATGCTCTGCACCCGTTGCGGCCCCAGGTTATAACCCGCCAGGACGAAGGCCATGCGCTCGCGCTCGTTGAGCTGCGGGCTGTTGAAGAAGTTGCGCCGAATCATCGCCAGGTACTTGGCGCTGGCTTGCACATTGTTCTCCAGCACGCCGATATTGCCGACCCCCACACTGCGCGCAGCGGCCGGAGTTATCTGCATCAACCCGGTGGCACCACCGGCACCGCGTGCAGCCGGATTGAGGGTCGACTCCTTGAACGCCAGCGCCGCCAGGGTCAGCCAATCGAAGCCCTGCTGCGCGGCATGCCGTTGCAGTACCGGGCGCACCATCTCCAGGCGCTGACGCTCGGTTCGCCCAAGCGGGTAATGCACCTTGTAGAGGCGTCGATAGATCCGCTGAAATGCACCATCCAGATCGGCCGGGGGGCGATAAGCCGCCAGAAAACGGTCGACGCTGGCCCCGAGCATCGAGGCTTCACGACGCAGGTACCAGCGCATATCGCCGTCCTTCGCCAGCACCAGGTGCGGCTCCAGGCGCAGCTTGGGCATGACCTTGGCCCAGCGCTCGGCTATCGGCTGCTCCACAGCCGTAATGCTGTAGATGCCGGCCTGGACCATCTCCAGCACATCCTCGACGGCCAGGCTGGGGTCGACCCATTCGATGATAATCGGCGGCCGGTTGTCCTGTAACAGTTGCTGGTTGATCGCATGCACGGCAGCGCCCGCGGCGCTACCTACCGCCAAAGCCAGGCTACGCCCTGACATCTGTTCGATGCTTTGATAACGCCGGTCGCCCTGACGCGCCACTACAATAATGGGGACATTGCTGCGAATCGCTGCACTGGCGCTGAGACTGCTACCACCGCGCACGTTGAGCAACTCACCCGGCGCCACAAGATCGCCCTCACCGCGCTGCAAGGCAGCGAGCAGTTGGTCTTTGGCTTTGGGAATGATCTTCAGCTTGAGCACGCGACCCTCGCCGGCATGGCGATTGAGATACTGCTCGAACGCACGCAGGCGGTGGTATTCCACTCCGATGCTCTGGCCTTTGACTTCACCCGAACTGTTACGACTCTGGTTGACCAGGACACGCAGTTCACCACTGCGGCGAATGCTCGCCAAATCGCGTGCCTGGGCTGGCTGTCGCACTTCTAACGGCCCAGCCACACGGGCCGCAGCCGACAACGGCAGCAACAGCAAAAGGCAGAATAAAAGCAGCGAGCGCGACATCAACTCTCCACAGCAAGGGCGGCCACCTGGCGTCATTGGCCAAGTGGGGGGCCGCAGCACTCGCCTAGTTCCAGGAATGCGTGGGGCGCGGAGATTCGCACAGCTCGCTTTGGGATGCCAGCCTGATGATCTACTTCACATTACAAATGAACGCTAACACCTTGTAATTTATAGCTTTTTAAAAATACAAAAAAGCTCTGTTATGCTGCCATCCCCAACCTATAGGCCGCACCATGCAACTCATAGACATAGGCGTCAACCTGACTCACCCAAGCCTCACCGAACAACGTGAGGCTCTGCTCGCCCGCGCCTATGCCGCCGGTGTCTGCCAATTACTGTTGACGGGGACTAACCTGGAACAAAGCGAACAGGCCCTGGAACTATGCCGCCAACTGGATGAAAACGGTCAGCGCCTGTTCAGCACCGCGGGTATCCATCCACACGACGCCAGTAGCTGGAACGCCGACAGCGCCAGCCAACTGCAGGCCTTGCTGCAACAACCGCAAGTGCGCGCCGTGGGTGAGTGCGGACTCGACTTCAACCGTGATTTTTCGCCGCGCCCACAACAGGAAAAAGTGCTCGAAGAGCACCTGGCCCTGGCCGTCGATCTGCAAATGCCGGTATTCCTCCATGAGCGCGATGCTGACCAGCGCCTGCTGGAGATCCTGCGCGACTACCGCGACCGCTTGCCGGCGGCGGTGGTGCACTGTTTCACCGGAGAAAAACGCGCCCTGTTCAACTACCTCGACCTCGACCTGCACATCGGCATCACCGGCTGGATTTGTGACGAGCGCCGCGGCACCCACCTGCACCCGTTGGTAAGGGAAATCCCGGCTGGCCGGCTGATGCTGGAAACCGACTCGCCGTTTCTGCTGCCACGCAGCCTGCGTCCGAAGCCGAAGAGCGGCCGCAACGAGCCCGCCTTCCTGACCGAAGTGCTCCGAGAGGTGGCCCTGCACCGTAACGAAAGCCTGGAAACCCTGGCGGCCCACAGCACCGCCTGCGCCCGGCAGTTCTTCGGCTTACCGACTATCGATGAGGCAGCAGCTGATAGCGACGCCAACTGAAGAGTTACCCTGCTGGCTGCCCGCTAGTGCGTCACTGGCAACGACGGCCACTTGGTTGGACGCAGTATTTAGCGGGCTGCAACAGTGCATTACTAAAGTCCACACAGAACCGGTCGTTAACATAAACGGAGCGTCTGTTGATAAGGATCAACAGGTGCATTGCAGTTTCGCGAGACAGTAGTGGCACTTTGCCAAACTGCTTTCACCGCTATCAGAAGAAGACATCTATGGGCTCCTGGGTTCGCGACCTTTCACTCAAGTACAAGTTCTGGGCCGTTAACGCGGTTGCCTTCCTCACCACCCTGATGCTGGTGCTGTATGCACTGCAACTCGAACAGCAGGTACGCGTCGACGCGGCCAAAAGCGCCGCGCAGGCGCAGGCCAAACTCCTGAGTGCCTGGCCTGCGGGTCAGCCATTGCCTGGCGGGGCGCATCTACTGGCATTTGCCGATGGCCAGACACCGCGCCTGGCCAACAACCAGGGCGACAAGCTGAGCCGCGCTCGCGGCTGGGTAGCCCTGGACAGTGACCCGCTGTCGACCCAAGACGGCTTGATTGGTGCCGAAGTCATCGAACTGGGCCAGGGCCAACGCCTCGCCGTACTGGCTTACGCACCCAGCCTGATGCAGGTCATTGCGCAGCGCGCCCTGAGCTATGCACTGGTTGTCGCTTTGCTGATGCTGGCTCTGCTGATGGCCTCGCAACTGCTGATCCACTTTTTGCTGAGCCACCTCAACACGCTGAAGGATGTGATGCTGCAGGTAGAAAAAAGTGGCGACCTGGCGGCACGTGTACCGCTCGACTGCCGTGACGAAGTAGGCCAGATGGCCACGGCCTTCAATGCCATGCAAGCGGGTTACCAGCGTGTGGTTGGCATCGTGGCGCAGACCGCGGCGCGCCTGGACGAAGGTGCCGAGCGCATGGCGGTGAGCATGCGTGGCGTACGCCAGGGCATGCTCGATCAACAAAGTGAGACGGAGCAGGCCGCTACCGCAATCAACGAGATGTCCACCACCGTCCACCATATCGCGCAGCACACTGCGGATACGCGCGACCAGTCAAAAAACGCCGAACAGCTGGCAGGAACCGGTCAGAAGGTGGTCGAGCGTGTCGGTCAATCGATCTCAGGATTGTCCAGCGGCGTCCAGCAGACGGCACAAATGATTCAGCAACTGGCCGTCGACAGCCAGAAAATCAGCAGCGTGGTCAGTGAAATTCACGGCATTGCCGAACAGACCAACCTGCTCGCCCTCAACGCCGCCATCGAAGCCGCCCGTGCGGGTGAAATGGGCCGCGGCTTTGCAGTAGTCGCCGATGAGGTGCGCAATCTGGCCAAACGCGTGCAGGTCTCAACCGATGAAATCACCCTGATGATCTCATCCCTGCAAAGCGGCACCCGCGATGCCGTCGAGTTCATGCAGGAGAGTTCGCTCAAGGCTGACGACTGCGTGCAACAGGCTCATGACGCGGGTGAGGCACTGCTTGCCATCACCGGTTCCGTGGCGCAAATGCGCGAGAGCAATACCCAGATTGCCGTAGCCGCCGAGCAGCAAAGCCAGGTGGCTGAAGAAATGAACCGCTCCATTGTGAGCATTCGCGACGTCACCGAACAGACCGTGCAGCAAACCACTGGCTCCGCCACTACCAGCTCCGAGCTGGCAGCCTTGGCCGGCGAACTGAACAGGGCCATTCGCCAGCTCAAGCTGTAGATGACACAAAGCCTCAAGCGGCAAACGCTGGAGGCTTTGTGATGGGCTATGTCGCCGTCAAGTGTTGATCGGGCTATCCGGCCCTTGCGGGAGCGGATTTATCCGCGAATTTCGTGGCTGAAGCACAACCCTGCCCAACCGCTCCCACGGCTATGCAACAACTAACGGAGACTTAGCCTTTTGCTTTCTCCGCTGTTAACCGAACACCGTGACCGTCTGCCGGCTGATCGCCAGCAACTCCCCGCCCGGGCTCCACAATGCTGCGGCAATATGCCCGTAGCCGTCGCGAGCATGCTCGATCTGCGCACGGTAAAGACACCAGTCATGGGTACTCAACGCAGCAACCGGCTGAATGAACTCTATGGTCCAGGTCAACGAACTGCCCGGTGCCGGCTTGCTTAAGTGTGGAAGCACGGCAGGAGGCCATGCATCGACCAGAGCCAACAGGTGCGCCTCGCTGACAGGCTGCGCCTCCCCTTGTTCGCGCAAACGCACCCAGCCGCCCATTTCCCGCGAGGGATTGTTGCTGAATGGCAAACCACCGATGCCCCAGCGCATCGCCAGGAATCGAGTGAATTCCGGGGTCACATTGCGCACATAGGCCAGCTCTTGGCAGTCCTCAAGCGGTTTTATGTGCGGCGCAGGCTCAGCCACAACCCTGATAGCCGACTCACGCGGCGCACCGAAACTGCCTTGTACCAGGGTCACCACCTGACCATTCTGCACCGCGCGCCCAAGCACCTGACTGACCGCCTTGCCTTCACGCAGCACCTCGACCTGAAAACTCACCGGCACATCCGGTTCGGCCGGGCCGACAAAGGTGATCGCCAGTGAACGCGGCGGGCGCCCAGCAGGGACCTGAGCACGCATGGCCTCATACACCAGCGCCGCCATCAAACCTCCGAAACTGGCCCGCCCCTGCGCCCAGGCGGGCGGAATCACCACGGCGTGCGGCTTGCTCCGCACGGCCTGGAGCAACTCGGAAAAATCCATAACCACCTCAAAACGTCAATAGCAGGTGATCTTAGGGGAAATACACCGCAGGGCGAAACGGCGTTTCGGCCAATTGACGTGGGCAAGTGGCGGATCAGGCATGCGCTCTTACTTGAGCAAGGCAAAATCCTCTTGCAACACCACTAACGCGAGATCTGAAGCCTCTTCGGCAACCTGCAAAGCCGTGCGCCAGGCATTGCCACAAATGGCAAGATCCGGCTCTTGGTCGGCACGCAGTGACCACTGCAAGAGATCGTGCCAATCGCCCAGCACCGATTGAGCCGCTTTGAGGCGCACCAGGGTCTTGGCCGGCAATCCGCTCAACCTCGGGTAGGCCTCGGCACCGTAGCGCACACGCTTGATCAACAAGCGCAGGCGATGACGATCGTGTGCAGGGGCGACCAGGGCTGTGGCCAGACGCCGTTGCTGCTTGATCAGACGGCGCTTGACCCGCTTGGCCAGGCCACGCAGTTCGGCGTCCGCCGAGGCCTGGCGCCACAATTGTGGCCACTGGTCCAGCGCCGCGAATAGCGCCGGCAGCGCGCCGTCGTCCACCAACGCTCGA
Organism: Pseudomonas sp.; assembly: GCA_030656145.1. Taxonomy (GTDB): domain Bacteria; phylum Pseudomonadota; class Gammaproteobacteria; order Pseudomonadales; family Pseudomonadaceae; genus Aquipseudomonas. Next base: position 66,773 of record JAUSOF010000051.1, on the reverse strand, counting down.
TAGCCATCGAGCAGCTGCAACTGACGCCGGTTGACCGCATCATGCATACCCAACTTCTGCAAATGGGCGAGCAGCACTTCGCGATCACGCAGCGGCCCACTGCTTCGCCCAAGGTCGGAAGCCGGTTGCAGCAGCGCATCGCACACAGGTAAACCGCGTAGCGGCTGCAACAGGCTGCGCAGTTTACGTACAGCAATACGCAGATCATGTAAGGCTTCGGGATCTGTCGCCGCCAGCAAACGTTCGCGGCAGCAATACAATGTAATCTGCAGCCGCAAAACCTGCTGCATCTCACTTTCGATCAAGCTTCCCATAGGGCCCTCAATTACAGCCGACTAAAACAGCCAGCTTAGCAGGGCGCGAGGGAACTACTGGGCCAGGGGTAATTCGAACAATTTCCGGGTTACTGCCTGCGGCGAGGTGGTGTCCTACGGATCGCGCACGGCTCTCCGCCCAAGGGCAGCCCGCCAGGGCAACGCCCGACGCAATACCGTCAGGTGCACACGCAACACCGCCGGGCACACCTCGCCCCCGGCATAGCGCTGCGCCTCGAAGGCGGCGGCGAAAGCGGCGATGGCGTGCGCCTGGGCTGGCAAGGCCAACGCCGCGCGCTCCGCATAGGCACGCGCGCCCTCCCCCGGCTCACGCTGCACGGCATGCCGCGCCAGCAAGCGCTCGAAGCGTCGAAACAGGCGCTGCTGCGGATCACGTTCGCGCTGCCAGGGCTTGAATAACCAGAGCGCCAGCAGGCCGAGCAGCAGCCCACCACCGCCAACCAGGCTAATCGCCAGGACACGAGCATCCACACGGCCGAACCAGCGCTGCAGCAACTCCAGTTGCTGCGCGCCCTGATAGCCGAGCACCAGGCGCTGCCAGTCATGGTTGAGGCTGTCCCAGCCCATACGCAACTGGTTAAGCCACGGCAGCTGGCGGTAGCGCAACGGCGAAAAGGGTGAACCTTCGAGAAAGCTCTGCTCGTCGGCCAGCGCCTCTTCCAGGCCCAGCTCGATGCGTTCCGGAGCTACCTGAAAGGTCGGGTCGACACTCACCCAGCCCTTGCCGGCCTGCCAGTATTCGACCCAGGCGTGGGCATCGAACTGGCGCACCTGAACGTAGTTGCCGCCGGGGTTGTATTCGCCACCCTGGTAACCGGCCACCACCCGCGCCGGAATCCCGGCCGCGCGCAGGACGAAGGTCATGGCGCCAGCATAATGGGCGCAAAAGCCATTACGGCTCTCGAACAGAAAATCATCGATGCTGTTCAAACCCAAGCGTGGTGGGCGCAAGGTATAGCCAAAGGGCTCGCGATTGAAGTGGCTGAGCACAGCCTGCACCAACTGCTCGGGCTGCGGATACTGCCGCGTAAGTTCAGCGGCCCAGGCGCGACTGCGCGGATCGCCGTCCTCCGGCAGCTGCAGGGCGCGGCGCAGGGTGTCGCTAGACGCCGCCGGCTCACGTAATGCCGCCGGCCAGGACGTTACCTGATAAAGCAGGGTGCGCTCGACCGGCCGCCCCCGCTGCAGACGAAAATCACTCATCTGCCGGGTATTTTCGAGGCCGGTTTCGGCCAAATCCAGGGCAAACAGCCAGGACTGCGAGCTGGGCTGCATGACAATGCTGTAGCGCAGCGCTTGACCCTGCTTCTCCCAGACCGGAGCCAGTGGTGACTGGGCGAAAGCGGACTGTGACCAGCGCCGGCCGTCGAAGCGTTCGAAGGTCAACGCCCGCCAGTAGAGCTGGTCGCGTGACGGCACCTGACCCTCAAAGCTGGCGCGAAAGGCCAGCGCACTGGAGCGACTCAATTCGGCAATATCCGCTGGCGCCATGCTCTCGGCCAGGCCGCTGACGGCGCGATCGCTCGGCTGCGGCAATGACCACAGCGGCCCCATGCGCGGGAAGAAGATGAATAGCAACAACATCACGGGTACGGCTTGTAGCAACAAACCTGCAGCCAGCCGAACGGTTGCTCCGGGCTGTGCAGCAACGCTGCTCTGCTGCAGGCCGATCAGGGCCGCCAACAAGGCGGTGACCGGCAACAGGCTGAATAGCGCCGCGAGCATGCTGTCGTCGAACAAATAAGCGCTGACCACCACGAAGAACCCGAGAAAGATCACCACCAGGGCATCGCGGCGCGTGCGCATTTCCAGCAACTTGAGGATAAAGGCGGCAACCAGCAACACCACTCCGGCATCCAGACCGACCAAGCTGCCGCGGGAAAGAAATACGCCTGCAGCCGTACCGAGCATCAAGCCGCCCTTGACCCAGGCATTCGGATAGCCCGTACGCATACGCAGAATCTGGATGCGCCAGGCCGCGCAACCCAGCCACAAGCCGACGATCCACAGCGGCAGATGGCCCAGGTGCGGAATGATCACCAGCATCTGGGCGACCAGCAGCCAGATCAGACTGCTGCGTGGGATTTCCGCCAGCCTGCTCATGCCGATGTACCGAACAAGGCCAGGGCACGCAGGCAGGCCTCGCGGTGCTGCTCGCAACAGGCCGGCGCAAGCACCTGACCCGGTAGACTCAGGGCAAAGGGCTGCTGGCGCGCGGACAGTTGCAGCACCCAATAACAAAGCAGCGACAAACGCAGCTCGACATCGCCCGCCAGCGCCTCGAAATCCAGCAAGGGATCACGCCCGCTGAGCGCGGCGAAGTCCTTGATCAACAGCCCCTGACCGCGGGAGTAAGCCTTCCAATGCAGACGCCGCTTGGAGTCACCAGGCTGATAGCTCTTCAGCCCCTGGAAATCCTCGCTACCCTGGCCAAGGGCGCGCATGCCCTGCTCATGCAATTCGTCATCAGCGCCCGCAGCAAGCGGCAACTCGCCTTCCAACGGTTGTGGATAGACCAGCAGCGCCTGATCCAGATCGACCCAGCTCCAGGCCACCAGAATGCCCAGCGGGAAACGACTCTCGACCCGCAAACGCCCCGGCCGCAACCAGCCGCGCCGTAGCGTCGGCAGGCTCAGTTCGCACTCGCTAACGCCCTGAGCGGGAACATCCTGCGTCTGATACGCCATGCCTGGCCAGCCGAGAGCGATGGCCTGGTGCGCCCGCGCGCTGCTTTCCAGGCGCAGGCGAAACTGGCCCTGTTCACCGACGAAAACCGGGCGCGCGCCTCCAGCCTTGAGCACCAGACCGGCCAGGTTGCGGTAGGTGTGCAGGATGGCGACGATAAACACCGACGCCAGCAAAAACGTCAGGGCATAGGCCAGGCTGTTCTGGTAATTGATCGCGGCCAGCAACATCAATATCAACGCTAGAGAAAATGCCAAGCCGACCCGCGTTGGCAGGATAAAGATCCGTCGTTGGGTCAAGCGCACGCTGGCGGCGGCAGGAATTCGTCGGGCTAGCCAGCGATGCCAGCGCTGTATGAGCTGTTGCCTCAAAGCGCCGGCACCTCGCGCAGCAACCATTGCACTAACGCGCCGCCGCCATGCCCGGTCGGATCACTGCGCTCACGCAGGCGATGGCCGACCACCGCAGGCAACACCGCCTGCACATCCTCGGGAATTACGTAATCGCGGCCGTCGAGAAAGGCCCAGGCGCGGGCGGCGGCAAGTAAAGCCAGGCTTGCCCGCGGCGACAGACCCCAGGCGAACTGCGGCTGGCTACGGGTGGCATCGACCAGGCGCAGCACATAATCGATCAGCGCATCACTGGCGCGAACCTTGGGTATTTCGGCCTGGATCAGCGCCAGTTCGGCATGGTCGAGAATGGCCTCCAGGCGCGGCAGCAACGAGCGCCGCGAGTCGCCCAGGAGCAGCGCTTTTTCAGCCGCCTTGGCCGGGTAGCCGAGGGACAGGCGCATCAGAAAGCGATCGAGCTGCGATTCGGGCAAGGCGAAGGTGCCGCCCTGGCTCACCGGGTTCTGCGTGGCGATGACGAAGAAGGGTTCCGGCAGCGGCCGGGTGGCGCCCTCGATGGTTACCTGGCCCTCCTCCATGGCTTCGAGCAGCGCGCTCTGGCTTTTCGGCGTAGCGCGGTTGATTTCGTCGGCCAGCACCAGCTCGGCGAAGATCGGCCCCGGATGGAAGACAAACTGCCCGCTTTCGCGGTCGAACACCGAGGTGCCGAGAATGTCGCCCGGCAACAGGTCAGAGGTGAACTGGATGCGCTGAAAGCTCAGCCCCAGCACCCTGGCTAGCGCGTGGCTGAGGGTGGTTTTGCCCATGCCTGGCAAATCCTCGATCAGCAAATGACCGCGGGCCAACAGGCACGCCAGCGCCAAGCGCACCTGCGGCTCCTTGCCCAGCAACACCTGATTCACTGCATCCAGGCAGGCATTCAATCGTGTGCGCATCGTTTGCTCCGGCGTTTGTCCAAGTGCGCCGATGCTACTGGTCAGTACCGGGCGGGCAAAGCACCATGAAACCTTTGCTGACGAAACTGTGAGCGCGGCCGGCAGTTTCAGGCAAAAAGCTACAAGCGAAAATGCCCAGCCATACCCTGTAGCTCGCGCCCCAACTGCGCCAGCCGGTTAGTTGAGTCCGCCGTTTCGTCCATCGCCACCGACGATTGATCGGCGATATCGCGAATCGAGGTCACGCTGCGACTGATCTCTTCGGCCACCGCCGTCTGTTGTTCGGCTGCCGCCGCGATCTGCTGGTTCATCTCGAAGATCAGCGTCACCGCCTCGGCGATCCCGGCCAGGGCACCTTCGGTCTGATTGGCATCCTCGACCACATGCGCGACCAGAGCACCGCTCTGCTGCATGTCGGCCACCGAGCGACGCGCGCCCTCACGCAGCGTGGCGATCAGCCCTTCGATTTCTGCGGTGGACTGCTGGGTGCGCTTGGCCAACGCGCGCACCTCATCAGCCACTACGGCAAAGCCGCGGCCTTGGTCGCCGGCGCGAGCGGCCTCGATGGCCGCATTCAGAGCCAGCAGGTTGGTCTGCTCGGCCACGCTCTTGATCACATCCAGCACCGAATCGATGCGCTGGGTATCCTGACTGAGCCGCTCGATGCTCTGAGTGGTGGTGTCCATCGCCGCGGCCAGTTGGTCGATGCGCACCAGGGTCTGGCGCACCACCGCGGCGCCACGACTAACCCGGCTGTCAGCATCCTCGGTAGACGCGGCGGCGGCCTCGGCGTTACGCGCCACTTCATGTACGGTGGCAGCCATCTCACTCATGGCGGTCGCCACCTGATCGGTTTCTACCCGCTGACCATTGACCCCCAGGCGGGTCTGCTCGGTGATTGCCGACAACGACTGCGCCGAGGCGGAAATCTGGCTTACCCCACCCTGCAACTGACCCACCATCTCGCGCAGGTTGTTCGACATGGCCTGCATCGCGGCCTGCAACTGCCCCACTTCGTCACTGCGCTGCACCTCGATGCGCACACTGAGGTCACCCTCGGCTATCTGCTGCGCCTGCTCAATCACCTGTTTGAGCGGACGCACAATCAGCAAGGTGATCGTCAGGGTCGCCAGCAAACCAATTACCAGGGCCAATGCCGCAGCCAGCAGAATCAACCAGGTGCTGGCCTGCAGCTGTGCCTGCATAGCAAGCTTCTGACTGGAATAGGCCTGCTCGACCAGCTCGACGATGCGCTCGGCCTGCCCCACCAGCAGGGCGTATTCCTGCTTTTGCTGACGCAAGAAGTCGCTGTATTCCTTGAGCCGCTCATTGAACGAGTCGACATTACCAATGACCTCCGCCAGCACCGAGGCGTAGCCAGGACTGTCCATGGCATCGCGAAGCTCGCCGGCCAGGACCTGCGCATCGAGAGCCTGCTGAATCTCGCCCTGGGCAACCTCGGCAGAACTATGGCTCTGCTGCAGGCGCACTCGGGCTTGGTCAAGCGCTTGCAACAGCAACTGATGAACCTTGCCGATCTGCCCGGCCTGCAGCACCGAATCGGCGCCCTGGGTACCCTGGCTGCTCTCGAGCAGATCGACGCCATCCTCGGCCAATCCTTCCTGGAGTAAATCCAGGCTGTTGGAGGCACTTACCACCAGCCAATTGGCCGCTTCCAGCGACAGGCTCATGTTATCGGTCAGCTCGACATATCGATCGAAGGCTGCCCGATATTGGTCGATGGCGCTGTCGACCTCGCCCAGCACCTGTCCTTCAGCAGCCGGCAGTTCAACCTGCAGGGCTGCACTGTTCGCCAACAGCATCTGGGCCTGCTCGTGCAGACGCTCGACATGCGTGGTGTCGGTAGTCAGGGCAAAATCCTGCTCGCTGCGACGAATCTGCAGCACCTGAGTGTTAATTGCGCTCATGCGTTCCAACAATGCCGAGCGCACAGCAACCTCGCGCAGCGCCGAATAACCCGTGGCGGCAACCACCGCGGTGAGCGCCAGCACCACCGCAAAACCCAGAGCCAGTTTCTTCGCCGTACTCAAGCTGGCGACGTGCCGCTGCAGATCAGTCCACATTTATCCCGCTCCCCCAGTCACTGACTAACCCGGCTCGCCAATATGTAGACGGCGCCCAGGTTGCACGATAGAAGCGCAAGGCTGCTGGCGACAAGCCGGTAGCCGGTGCGATTGCACTTTTAGCTATGTGTGGGTCGCTTTCAGAGCGGATTGACGGGCTGGTTTCAGGGGCGCGACATCTCGAAGCTGTCACGGGTTCGAGTGTAGGCCATACCGCCCAGACGGCCGACCAGATCGAGTTTGTGCGGATCGATCCGGCCTTTATCGTTGAGCACCGCATCGTCGACATGCGCAAGCAACACTTCGGCAAAGATCAGATGGCAGTTCGGCTTATCCGGCGGATACGCCAGCACCTGCGCGACACGACACTCGAAAGCCACCGCAGCGCCTGCCACACGTGGCGGGGCAACCCGCTCACAGGCCAGGCTGGGGATGCCGCAACGCTCGAACTCGCTAACGCCATGGGGCAAATGGACGGCACTGGCATTCATCGCCTCGGCCTGAGCGAAAGACACCAACTGAATGACCAGTTCGCCACCGGACTGCACGTTGCGCAGGGTGTCTTTGGGGCTGCCGTTGTCACGCAAATTGACGTTGACCATCAGCGTCGGTGGCGCATCGCTGATCACCTGAAAAAAACTGAACGGCGCCAGATTGCTGATGCCATCGCGAGAAACAGTGGAAACCCAGGCAATCGGTCGCGGCGTTACCGTGGATGCCAACCAACGGTAGGCATCCAAAGGCGTCAGAGCGCTGAAATCCAGTTGCACGGCAAACTCCTCGAGCGGGTGCGGGCACCCAGTATGCCACCGCCTCCCGCACACGCACCTCACCAACCGTTAATGCCCCCGGCCGGCCGTGCTGCGGGATGCCTGCGGCAGATCAACAAAAGAGCTTTTCGTCCTTCACTTTCCGCCATACGCCACTAATATGACACTAGCGCTACACGAAAAGCTTAAAAGCCATTAAATTGACTAAAAAGCAAAAAATCAGCCACCACTACAAACCGAGAGCAACCCATGGACTTTCAGCAAATTGAAGTGCATCGACAGACCGTGAAACCACAGGAAGATCTGACTTTCATCCTCGAACACTACCAAATGAAGCCCTTTCGCTATTCAGAACTGCAACAGGAACAGGCTGTACTTGCTTCGGTCGCCGACTGGCCGCTACTGAGCGAAACATTGCGCCCGCTGCTGCAACTGGTTGAAGCCGCAAAACTCGACAAGGCCGGCTGATATGCACTTGATTGCCATACAGGGGCTGCGTGGTGGCTGCGGCACCACGTCAATAGTGGCCGGACTGACCTCGGCGCTGGCCATTCTGCGCCAGCCTGTGCTGGCGATCGACCTGTGCCCCAACAATATTCTCAGCCTGCATTTTGGCTTGCCGTTCGACGAACCCCAGGCATGGACAGCGCGAGATGTGCAGAGTCCCGCTCAGGCGATCGTTGCCTTTCGCCAGCAGGAGCGGGTCTGCGTACTGCCCTTTGGCCGCCGCGCAATCAAGGGCTATACGCCCCAGCGTGCGGTTGAACTGCTTGAACAGGCCCTGCAACAACTGGCGCCGTCGAGCGACACCTTTGTGTTGGTCAACATTCCACCCTACCTGAACCTGCTCACCCTCCTCGAGCAGCGGCCCGACATCCACTGGCTGCATGTGCTGGAGGCGGATCCAGCCTGTCATGTCTTGCTCAACTATCAGCTGTATGACAACCAGCACCTGCCACGCAATCACTATTGGCTGATCAACCGCCTGCAACCATCGCTGAAACTTTCCCACGATCTGCTGGAGCTCTGGCGCCTGGCCCTGGGGCAGCTGCTGGTGCCTTGTGTGATCCATGAAGACGAGGCGATTCGCGAAGCGCTGGCGCGCAAGCAACTACTGGCCCAAAGCGCGCCACAGTCGCTGGCCATGCAGGACTTCATGGCACTGGCGAACTGGTGTGTCAAAACGCTGGAGGCTGCATGAATCAGCTTACCCAGCCGCCGCCACCCTCTCCCAGCGAGGCTTGCAATCCTCCTTCGGCAAGCCAGCAGCCGACCCTGCTGATGGCGCTTTTTCGCGTCTTGTGCTGGACGCTCCTGCGCCTGGAATCAACCAGCTGGCGCTGGCTGCTGGAACACCGGCAGCAGCTTTACCCCCAGGCTCGCTGGCTACGCTTGCGCCCGGCCGACCCGCTGCGCCTATTGCTGCAGAGCCTGTGGCTCATATTGAGAAAGCCTGTCGAGCAACGCCCGCAAAAACCCTCCTGGTTGGCAACCTCGTGCCTGCCGGCCTTAAGTCGCTACCGGCACGCGTTATATAAGCCGGTACTGCGCATGCTGACGCACGATGGCACCCGCCAGGTAAGCGAACAGGCGGCGCCTGGCAGCCCCGGCAACTGGGCTGCATGGCTGCAACTGCCGATATTGCTGGTGGCCATAGTGCTGCTGGCAGTGTGCATAACCCAACCCCTTGAGCCTTACCAACAAGCGCTGTTTGCCGGCCTGCTCTGGCTCATCGCCTTGAGCGTCGCACGCTTTTCCGGGCGTCGCGCGACACTGATCCTGATCGTTCTGTCGATCCTGGTCTCCAGTCGCTATTTCTGGTGGCGCTACAGCTCCACTTTGAACTGGGAAGATCCATTGGATTTGAGCTGCGGCCTGCTGCTGCTGGCCGCCGAAAGCTATTCCTGGCTGGTGCTGATCCTTGGTTACCTGCAATCCATCTGGCCACTCGACCGCCAGCCCTGCCCGCTGCCACCCGACATAGCCAAGTGGCCGAGTGTGGATATCTACATCCCGACCTATAACGAAGATCTGTCAGTGGTACGCCCGACCGTATTGGCGGCGCTCGGCATCGACTGGCCACAGAGCAAGTTCAATATCTGGATTCTCGACGATGGCAAGCGCGACGAGTTCCGCCAATTTGCCGCCGAAGCCGGGGTTGGCTACCTGACCCGCTCGGATAACCGCCACGCCAAAGCCGGCAACCTGAATGCCGCGATGTGCAAGACCAATGGCGAGTTCATCGCCATTTTCGACTGCGACCACATTCCGACCCGCTCCTTCCTGCAGATGACCATGGGCTGGTTTCTGCACAGCCCGCGGCTTGGCGTCTTGCAAACACCGCATCACTTCCTCTCCGCCGACCCTTTCGAGCGCAATCTGGATAACTTCCGTCAGACGCCGAACGAGAACACCCTGTTCTACGGCCTGACCCAGAATGGCAACGACCTGTGGGACGCGACCTTCTTTTGCGGTTCCTGCGCCATCCTGCGGCGTGCTGCACTGGAGAGCATTGGCGGCTTCGCCGTGGAAACAGTGACCGAGGATGCGCACACCTCGCTACGCCTGCACCGCCAAGGCTGGACCTCGGCCTACATTCGCATTCCCCAGGCAGCCGGCCTGGCTACCGAAAGCCTCAGCGCACACATTGGCCAGCGCATCCGCTGGGCCCGCGGCATGGTGCAGATTTTCCGTCTCGACAACCCGCTGTTTGGTCGGGGTCTCTCGCTTGGGCAACGGCTCTGCTACTTCAACGCCATGCTGCATTTTCTGTCCGGGGTGCCACGCCTGATCTACCTCACGGCGCCATTGGCCTTCCTGGTACTGCACGCCTACATCATCTATGCCCCGGCCTTGCTTATCCTGCTATTCGTCGTGCCCCACATCGCCCATAGCACCATGACCAACTCACGTATCCAGGGCAAATACCGCCATTCGTTCTGGAGCGAAATCTACGAAACCGTGCTCTCCTGGTACATCGCCCGTCCTACCAGTGTCGCCTTGCTCAACCCGCGCAAGGGCACCTTCAACGTCACCGCCAAGGGCGGCCTGATTGAAGATGACCAATTCGACTGGAAGATGGCCAAGCCCTTCCTGATCCTCGCCGCACTCAACCTGACCGGCCTGCTGTTTGGTATCTACCGCCTGCTCTGGGGGCCGAGCGACGAGCGTCTGACTGTAGTGATCAGCCTGTGCTGGGTGCTGTACAACCTGATCATACTCGGCGGCGCCCTGGCGGTAGCGGCAGAGGTGCGGCAAATCCGCCGCGCGCACCGCGTTGACCTGCACCTCGACGCAGGAATCCGCCTGCCTTCCGGCCACGCCTACCCCTGCACCCTGCTCAACTACTCGGACGGCGGCGTGAGCATTCAGCTGCCTCAGGGGTTGAACTTGACCCTGGCCGACGTGACCAGGCTGTCGCTATTGCTCAGGCGCGGCCACGAGGAGTTCGAGTTCCCTGCGCACGGCCGCAGCATCACTCAAGGCCTCCTCGGTGCCGAACTGGACCCCATGGACCTGCGTCGCCACGGCCGCTTCGTGCAATGCACCTTTGCCCGCGCCGACACCTGGGCACGCTGGCATGACGGCTTCGAGCAGGACAAGCCGCTCAGCAGCCTGCGCGGGATCGCCCACGTTGGCCTCAGCGGCTATCGGCAAACACTGCTGTATGCCCCGGACTGCATTCAACCGTTGATTGCTTTTCTCAGCAGCACAGGCCGGTGGTTCGCCTCCTTCTTCCCCGTAACCCCCGTACTCAGCATCGTTCCGACAGGGCCGCGCCAATGAAAATCCAGTATTTTACCCGTTGCGTGTTCATGCTTATCAGCTCGATCCTGATCGCGAACAGTGCCTTCGCCACTGCGCCGGATGACCCGACGCAGCCAGCCACCTACCAGCGCAGCCTGAGCCTCGGCGAGCTGTCTTCACCCGGCGTACTATTGCTGCGCAACATGTTGCGCCAGCTCTACGCCGAGTTCGGCGTACGCAGTGATGAGCTGATCAGTAGCGCCGAACTGCAACTGTTCTACACCCCATCGCCGGCGCTGAACGCCAAACGTTCCCACGTCAAGGTGTACCTGAATGACGAACTGATGGGCGTACTGCCGATTCTCGAAGAAGAACTTGGCCAGGAGGTCAAACGCACTCTCGCGCTGGATACCCGTTTCATTCGTGACTTCAATCACCTGCGCTTCGAGTTAGTGGGCAGCAACGACAGTGCGCCCGAGGACCCCATGCACGCCAGTCTGTGGCTGGACTTTAGCGCCAAGAGCGCATTGCAGCTCAACGTCCTGCGCCTCAAGGTCAGTAACGATCTGGCGATTCTGCCAGAGCCATTCTTCGATCACCGTGACAAGGCGCCCCTGCTGTTGCCATTCGTGTTCAGCCGCGCACCCAACCCAGTCCAACAGACCGCCGCCGCCGTCCTCGCTTCCTGGTTTGGGATCCACAGCAATTGGCGCGGTGCGTCCTTCCCGGTTTCTTTCGGTGGCTTGCCGGCCAACCGTTCCGCGGTGGTATTTGCCAGCAACCAACAACGCCCGGCGTTCCTCAAGGATTACCCAGCGGTCAGCGCACCCACGCTGGCCATCATCGACCATCCCACTGCACCTTTCGCCAAACTGCTACTGGTCCTGGGAGCGGATGACCTGCAAGTGCTGGCTGCCGCTCGCGGCCTTGCCCTGGGTAGCAACAGCCTGAAAGGGCCGTCGAGCACCCTGCGCAACCTCCCTGAGGTCCCGCCCAGAAAACCCTATGATGCGCCCAACTGGGTGAAAAGCGATGGCCCCACGCTCTTCAGCGAACTGATCGACAACCCAATGCAATTGCAGGCGAGCGGCCTGGTGCCACCGCCGATGAGCCTTAGCCTGAGAGTACCCGCGGACCTGTTCATCTGGCGCAGCCCAGGGGTGCCGCTGGAACTGCGCTATCGCTATACGCCACCTTTGCAGCAGGACTCCTCGCTGCTCAGCGTCAGCATCAACCATCATTTCGTCCAGGCCTTTCCCCTCAACGATCCGCTGCCTGGACGAATCGCCGGTCTGGCCCAACAGAACCTGCCCCTGCTCACACAACACCCAGGCAGCAAGCGGTTGATGCTGCCGGCACAGCTCATTGGCCCACACAACGAACTGCGCATGAACTTCACCTTCAATGCCTTGCCCGGCTGTGCCTATGCCAGCAACTGCGCCACCAGCCTGCCGATGAACATCCAGGCGGCAATCGACCCTGACTCCAGCATCGACTTTTCTGCCTTTCATCACTACAAGGCAATGCCTGACCTGCAGGCCTTCGCGCAAACCGGTTACCCCTACAGCAGGGTCGCCGACCTCTCGCAAACCCTGGTACTGATGCCATCCCCGCCAAAGCAGGCTGAGATGTCACTGCTGCTGGCGATCATTGGCCGGATAGGTGCCTACACCGGCTACCCCGCCACTCGCCTAAGTATCAGCAACGACTGGCTGGATGCGGCGCAAAGCCAGCGTGACCTACTGCTGATTGGCGCCGTTGCGCCAGCATTCAGCAACGAGCAAGGCCCGGAACTCGGCGCTCTTGGTGCGCAGATCGCGGCCAGTCTCAGTCACCCGGACAGCAATGCAGCGCCCCCGCCGGTCAGTGATGCGGCTACCGATCTGGCAGCCCTGGTCGGATTCAAGTCGCCATTCGACGATAAGCGCAGCGTGGTCGCACTGATGGCGGGCGGCGCCAACGGCTACAGCCTGATCGAGCAGAATCTGCTCGACAGCCAGCGCCGCGCCCGAATCGCCGGTTCAGTGACCTTGATGCACGGAGAACACATCGATACCGCCATGCTTGGCGACACCTACTATGTCGGCAGCCTGCCCTGGTGGCTGCTGCTCTGGTACCACCTCGCCGACCACCTGCTGTTCCTGATAATCCTGGCCTCGCTGAGCGCCGTACTGATTGCCAGCGTGATGTTCAGCGCCCTGAGCTTGCTGGCCAAACGCCGACTGCAAGCTCCAGTCTGAGGTGGGTTATGAAACCCTGGATGATCCTGCCGTTAGTCCTTTTGCCGCTCGGCAATGTCGCGCATGCCGGTTGCCAGTGGCCATTGTGGGAGCAGTTCAAACAACGTTTTGTCGATACCGGCGGGCGGGTTATCGACAGCAGCGACCCGCGCTCGATCACCACCTCGGAAGGCCAGGCCTATGCCCTGTTCTTCGCCCTGGTAGCCGGCGATCGGCAGTCCTTCGAGCGCCTGCTGCGCTGGTTGGAAGACAACCTGGCCCAGGGCGATTTGCAACGGCACCTGCCAGCCTGGCTCTGGGGACGCAACCCAGACGACCAATGGCAGGTGCTCGACGCCAACTCGGCGGCAGACGCCGACCTCTGGCTAGCCTATAGCCTGCAGGAAGCCGGCAGACTCTGGCAGCAGGCCGATTATTCACGCCTGTCAGCCCGGCAATTGACCCTGATCCAGCAGTACGAGGTCGCCCAACTGCCGCAACTCGGGCCACTGCTGCTGCCAGGAACAGAAGGTTTTAGCGGTCAGGACCACTGGACCCTCAATCCCAGCTATTCCCCGCTGCCCTTGCTGCACAGCTTCGCCCACCACTACCCGGACAGCATCTGGGCGGCGATGCTCGAACCCACACAACGCATGCTCGAACAAACCAGCGCCCGCGGCTTCGCCCCAGATTGGGTCGAGTGGCGCAACGGACAATGGCAGGCCTCGGCCAAGAGTGGCTGGCAAGGCAGCTACGATGCCATCCGCGTCTACCTGTGGGCAGGCATGCAGGAGCCAACCGCCAACCTGACCCAACACTTCCAGCCGATGCTGCGCTACCTCCAGCAGCATGGCCTCCCGCCCTTGCGCGTCGACAGCCTCGCCGGCACTGCCGAAGGGTATGGACCTCCGGGATTCTCTGCGGCGCTTCTGCCCTTACTCAGCAGAGCCGCAGAGCCGCACTTGCTGCAACAACAACTGGCTCGCCTGGCTGCAGAACCTCTGCAAGCAGACGCCTACTACGACCATGTACTGGGTTTGTTCGGCCAAGGCTGGAGCGATGGGCGCTATCGCTTCTCGTCACACGGAGCATTGCAACCACAGTCATTAGAGGAATGCTCATGACCAGGCACCTACCGTTTGCCTTACTGCTGCTGAGCACCAGTATTCATGCCGTCGACGTCAGCGGTGTCCGCTTGCAATTGCTGGAGCAGGTACGCGCCGGGGAGTCCCGCAACAAGGTGGAGTTGATCGAAGAAAGCCTCTACCGACTGTTCAAGCTCAACCCCGACGACCCCGACGGCCTGGCGGCATTGATTCGCCTGCAAGTGCGCAAGAATCAACTGACTGAGGCCGAGGCCACTCTCGAACACCTGAACCGCAGTGCACCCGACAGCGAGCCCCTGGTACTGGCCCGCCTGCACTTGGCAATCAACGAGCCCGAGGCCAAGCAACGCCTGCAGCAGGCTCGCCTGCTGGCGCGTGCGGGGCGCCCCGAGGAAGCGCTGGCGATTTACGACAGCCTGTTCAAGCCCGGTTTTCCCAGTAGCGATCATGCGCTCGAGTACTGGCAGACCCTGGCCAATACCCCGCAAGGCCAAATCCGTGCTCTGCACGGTCTGGAACATCTGGTTGAGCAATACCCCTACAGCAGTAATTTTCGCCTGGCCCTGGCCAGGCAGCGACTGGCGCGCGACCCGTATAGCGAGGCGGCCCATGCCGATCTGGAGCAGTTGGCCAGCGACCCCTATGCCCGCGCGGGCGTTGCCAGCGTCTGGCAAGACCGACTCGAACGGCTCCCCGTCAATGAACACAGCGCCGCCCTCTGGCGCCGCTACCTCACGCAATACCCCGAGGCCGACGAGATCGCCAGACAATCTTTGGCCGAACAGGAAGCGTTGCTCGGCAACCCCTCCTTCCAGGCCAAGCAGCGCGCCCTGAGCAAGCTCGAAAGCGGTTCACAGGCCTACCCGGCCATCGAGCGTGACCTGCAACTGGCACTCAAGGGTTTTCCGACGGATGCACAAACCCTTGGGGCGCTGGGTCTGCTGCGCCAGCGCCAAGGGCGGCAACAGGACGCCCTGGCCCTGTACGAACAGGCCCGCAGCCACGAGGAAAACATCGACACGCTGGGCAAGTGGCAAACCCTGATCGCTGAATCACGCTTCTGGGCCACCCTCAAGGAGGCCGAAGTCGCCGCTGAGCAAGGTCAGCTCGAGCGCGCCGCGCAGCTTTACCAGCAGGCGGCCACACTCAAGTCCAACGCCCCCGAACCCCTCAACGGCCTTGGCCATATCCAGGCCAGGCGCAACGACATGGCTGGCGCCGAACGCCATTACCAGGCGGCGCTTACTCGCGATCGCAACAATCTCTCGGCCAAACGCGGCCTGATCAATCTCTATAGCGCCAGCCAACCCGAACGCGCGCGGGAAATCATCGCCACCTTACCGGCCGACCAGCGCCAACGCTTCGAACCCGAGTTGAACCGCCTGCAGGCTGCCCAGCTGGTAACCCAGGCCCAACAACACGCCGACCAACAACGCTGGGCCACCGCCAAGCACCTGCTCGAGCAGGCCTTGCGCCTGCAACCGGACAACCCCTGGATCGCCTATGACCTGGCCAAGGCCCGGGTGCAACTCGATGACCCGGCCGCCGAGCAGAGTTTTACCGGCCTGTTGCTGCGCGCGCCTTACAATCCGGCCGCACGCTATGCCCACAGCTTGTTTCTGGCCAGCCAGGATCGCCCTCAGCAAGCCCTGGACAGCCTGGCCAAGGTCCCCAGTGCCAAGTGGGACGATAGTATGCGCACCCTGGATCGGCGCTTGCGCTTCGGCCAGACCATGGATAATGCCCGCACGCTGCACGCCCAGGGCCGTGAGCATGCGGCCAGCGACTACCTCAAGGTGCAGCAACGCCACTTTCCAGAGGAGGTTGCCATCCCCCTGACGCTCGGCGAATGGGCCGCACAGCGCGGCAACCGAGCAGAGGCAGAGCGTCAGTACCGGCTGGCTCAGCAACTCGAACCGCACAACAGCGAAGCCGAACTCAGCCTGATCGAGCTGGCCCAGCAGCGTCGCGATACCGATGTTCAGCAACGCCTCGATGCGTTTGCCCCTGCCACCCCTTCACCCAGCCAGCAGCGGCGTATCGCCAATCTCTGGCTGCAACTCGGCGAGCAGACCAAGGCCGAGCAAGCGATGATCCAGGCTCGTCTCGCTGCCCCGCAGGACCCCTGGATCTGGCGCGACAGCGGCCGCCTGGCCCTGGCCGGCGGCCAGCCACAAGAGGCATTGGCGGCCTACCGCGAAGCCATGCGCAGCAGCGGCATCGCCCTGGCGCCGGAAGATACCCTGGCATTCACCCGCAGCACCCGCAGCAATGACGAAGATGACTGGCTCAGACGCAGCATTCGCAACGACTCGGCCGAGCTCTACCTGCACCAGGCGCCCACCGCCACCGTGCAATACAGCTACCTGGAAAGCCAAGGCACACCCGGTTTCTCCGATCTGCAGGCCGGCTACCTGATTGCCGAAGTGGCGCAACCGCTGGGCAGCGGTCGGGGCTTCCTGCGCGCCGAGCAGGTGACCATGGACAGCGGTAGCTTTGACAGCCTGCTCGACGCCGATGACTTCGCCAGCGTGCTCATCTGCCAGCAACGCGGCGAAGCCTGCGATCGCGGCGATCGTCACCAGCGCGAAGCAGGCACTGCACTGGCCATTGGCTGGCGCAGCAAACGCCTGGAGTGGGACATCGGCACCACACCACTGGGTTTCCCGGTAGAGGATGTGGTCGGTGGCATCCGCATCAGAGGCGACCTGGCCAAGCTCGGCTGGACCCTGGACGTCTCGCGCCGCGCCCTGAACAATTCGCTTCTGTCCTTCGCCGGTACCGAGGATCCGCGCACCGGTGAAACCTGGGGCGGCGTACGCAGCAACGGCGTTCGCCTGGGCCTGAGCTACGACGAGGGCGGCAGTTATGGGATCTGGTCGAGCCTGCAGGCACATCGCCTGACGGGCAAGAACGTCGAGGACAACGACCGCTACCGGTTGATGGCCGGGGTCTACTTCCGAATCATCGACGAGCCGGATCGGCGCCTGCGGATCGGCGGCAATGCCATGTACTGGCACTACAAGAAAGACCTCAGCGGCTATACCCTCGGCCATGGCGGTTATTACAGCCCACAGCAATACCGCTCGCTCTCGGTGCCGATCAACTATGCCCAGCGCTGGGGTGACTGGTCGATCTATGCCGAGGCATCGACAGGTTTTTCCTGGTCGCGCAACGACGACTCGCCCTATTTCCCGACCCGCCGCGACTTGCAAAGCGAAGCCGGCAACCCGATTTTCCAGGGCGGACGCAGCGACGGATTCAGTTACCGCTTCAGTTTCTCGGCAGAACGGCGACTGACCCCGAACTGGTTTGTGGGCGGCATGCTCGGCATGGAGCGCTCGGTCGGCAGCGACTACGAGCCACGCGGCGCCCTGCTCTATCTACGCTACAGCTTCGCCCCCTGGGATGGCGACCTGAAGATGCCTCTGGAGCCGCTGGAGGAATACGCCCAGTTCAATTGAACCACTGCAACGGCACAAAGCCCGCATCACGGCAGTGACGCGGGCTTCAGCACAACCATAAAACCGTGTAGGCGGGTTAGCGGCGCCAAGCACAGAGGCATCAGGCACCGCCATCATGGCGCGCCGCGTAACCCAGCAGACGTCTCCTGTGTTCCTGCAGCAGCCTTACCTCACGCCTCGTATTTTCAACGTTGCGGGTAAGGCATCCAGCCTTGGTTTTCCATGCGCAGGTAATGCTCGTTGTGCAGGCGCACCATCACACTGCCCTCGTTCTCCGCGACTACCATGTCCAGCTGCGGTAGATCCCGAGTCACGCCAAGCAGGTCGAAGTCTGCAGTGCGGTAGGCCTCACCATCGACCAGCCGCGCAATCAGCTCAGACAAGGCCTGATAGCTACTCGGCGCCTGAATATGCAGCGGCCGCTGAGACAACTGCGCCTTGGCATTGATCAGTTTGACCCCGGCGGGAATGTGGGTAACCGTCGGACTGGGAATCTCGCGCATGCCTTTGACCTGCATCAGATCACCACGCAAGGCTGCACCGTGCTCGGCGACGATGACCAGCAGTACTGGCTTGGCAGATGCTTGTAAATGCTCGATAAAACTGTCGAGATCATCCAGCACCTGACCTAGGCTGACCTTATAGTCTGCGCTGACAGCCTTGCCCGTAACCTTGTCCAACCGCCGATTACCATCGTGCAAGGTGATCGAGTTGTAGAACAACGCCTCACGCGGCGAACCGGAACTCAGCCGCTGCTGCCACCACTGCGTCAGTACATCGCGATCGCGATAGATCGGCGAACCGTCGAACCCGGTCAATGCCGGGCGTAATTCGCCGAACGGGCTGGCCTCAGCTTGCAGGCGACCACCGTCACGCAGCAGACCGAGCATGTTGTCAAAGCGACCCGTGTGATTGAGCAGTAAACCGTCGGTATAACCCAACTGTTTGAGGTTTTCGAACAGGAAACATTGCTTGGCCCCAGGGCGATACAGATCAGCATTCGACGCCTGACCGCAACTGGCGCGTAACAAACGCAGCACTGCCGGGCCACTGTAGGTGGCCGCGGAATTAAAGTCATCGAAGAGGATGTCCATCTTCGCCCACAGTGGATGTTGGCGCATGCCTGACTCTTCAAGATCATCCCAGGCCAGGGAGCAGATATTCAACATCAGCACATCAACGGGTACGGCATCGGCCGCCAGCGCACCGGGGAACTGCGTAACCTGCTGGCCCTGGCTCGCATAAAAGTCGTCCAGGGCGGTGTTCAGAAAAGCATCATCGATCACAACCGGCGCCGCATCGCCAGCAACCGGAGCGCTGCTTGCCGCTGTCGACATGAGCACCGGCACGACCCCCTGCCGCGGCACAAATAACTGGGTATTGCCCACCACCAGCACCAGCACCAGCGTCGCCACCGTAAAACTGGTCACCCGGAGCCACTGGCTGACGAACAGGTAGCCGACCAGCAGGATCAGCCCCACGGCTAGCCAGGTCGGATTGATGAAGCGCCCTGCCAGCTCAAGCATATAGTCCGCACTGAACTGACTGACCTGCGCGGAGTTGGCGAGCAGGCGATTGAACGGCGGCAGCCAGCTGTCGTAATAGTAAAGGGCAACACCCAGCGGAATGGCGAGCACATGGCGCAGCCGATGCAGCCATTGCGGCGGCAAAGGAAATAGCAGGAAAGCGGCGAACGCAAGATTCTCAAGGGCATGAAAATTAAGCTGCCCGTACCAGAGTAAAACCAGCTTGGTGATGAAGTAGAAGTTCCACAAGCCCAGACCACGCCAAGAACTCATGACAGCCGGTAACACCACAGCGCTGCTCTGCTGCATAGCCAATCCCCAATTAGTCAACGCGGCTATATGCGGTTTTACTGCTGCTTCGCCCTAGCGAACAAAAACTGCACTCATGCGTTAAGCATTGCTGCTGATTGGAAAAAGGCAAATGCTGATTGGCGTGTTTATCGAACTTAAATACAGGAGAGAATCGAGGCGGCCGCTGGCACGGCCGCAGATGAATCTAACGGCCAGCGCGCGACTCGCGAATGTAAAAACGCGCTCGTTCGGCCTTGCTGGTGCAACCCTTGTAGCCTTCGAATTGCTGCTGGGTTTTCGCTGCGGTGAGTAACGACAAGGCTTTTGAGTAACTAACGGTGCCAGCAAAGCCTTCGGCCTTGGCCAGGTCCAGCTCGGACCACGCTGCATTCAACTGATTGGCACAGCTATCGCGATAAGCCGTTTTACCGGCACAGCCAGCCAGTACCAGCAATACCATCGGTAGCAAAATCCAGGTTTTCATATTGCGCACTCCTTGATATGGGGAAATAACCAGATGCTCGCAATATGACGGTAGCCGAGCAGAAAAGTGCCGATCTTCACCGACAATCAACCCTCTAAGAATGGACGCGCTGGCGCAAGAATGCCACTACGTCGGCCTGCTCGCCCACGAACTCGATCCGCCCGGCCTTGTTCTCGCGCTGAAAGGCGTACATGGGGTCGTAATACTCCACCAGCAGTGCCTCGATCCAACCACGGTGTAGCTCCACCACGCCCCGGCTCTGCTGCTCCAGTAGGGCCTGATCCATGATCGCCGCCAGGCGCTGGTAACGCTCACCACCCAGGCGTTTGAGGATATTCGCCAGACTCTGCTGCAGGCGCTCGGCGAAGGCCTTGAAGCCCTCCTCAGCGCCATACAGGGCAATGAATTCGGCGCAGAGGTCGATCACGTAATCCTTGAGAATGCGCTCAACCCGCCCTGTCACGCTGTCTTCAAGCCAGACCATAGGGGATGCCTGCATAACCTGATAGAGCTCTAGCGGCAAGGCGCTCTTGCCAATAATACGGCCCTCATCCTCAAGCACGAGCTGCTGGATACCCGCCGCGCGCTTTTTCAGGATGTCGATAGCCAGGGCATTTTCGAAATCAATCTGCATCGGCTGGATCGTGGCGCGCTTGCCGAAGCTGGAACCGCGGTGATTGGCATGGCCTTCCAGATCCAGGCTGTTGTCGAGCTGCGCGATCACCTCGGTTTTGCCGGTGCCGGTCATACCGCCGACCAGGATCAGGTCGCACTGCTCCGTCGCCTGCTGAGTGGTCTGCAGGAGGAAGGTGCGCATCGCCTTGTAGCCGCCGATCACCCGTGGGTAATCGATGCCCGCCTCGCTTTTCAGCCATTGCTGGACGATCTGCGAGCGCAGGCCACCGCGGAAGCAATACAGATAGCCCTCGGGGTTGGCCCTGGCGAAAGCCGCCCAGGCCTCGATGCGCTCGGCCTTGAGCGCACCGCTGACCAATTGATGCCCCAGTTCGATGGCCGCTTGCTGCCCCTGTTGCTTGTAGCAGGTCCCTACCCTCTGCCGCTCGCTGTCGTCCATCAGCGGCAGGTTGATCACCCCGGGAAACGCGCCCTTGGCGAACTCCACCGGGGCGCGGGCATCCATCATCGGCACGCCGCCAAGAAACAGCTGGCGGTAGTCCTGGGTGTTGTCGCGCATCACAGCACCTCGACTGCGTAGCGCTGTCGCTCGAACAGTTGGCCGATCGGCTCGAGCGCCAGGTCCAGTTCGGCGGCGACCGCGAGAAACTCTGCCTCGCCCTCGGCGGTCACGGCAATCAGCAGACCGCCACTGGTTTGCGGGTCGCACAGCAGGAGTTTGTGCAGTTCGGGAAGCGGCGCGATCTTGTCGCCGTAACTGTCGAAATTACGCTGGGTGCCGCCGGGCACACAGCCCTGCTCCAGGTAATACTCGGCACTGGCCAGGCGCGGCACCCTGGCGAACTCGACCCGCGCGGTCAGGCCACTGCCGTCAGCCATCTCGACCAGGTGGCCAAGCAGGCCAAAACCGGTGACATCGGTCATCGCGGTGACCCCGGCGAGCTTGCCGAAACGACTGCCCGGTTTGTTCAGCGTGCACATCCAGTCGCGCGCCAGACCGATGTCCTCGCTGCGCAGCTTGGCTTGTTTTTCTGCGGTGGTGAGAATGCCGATCCCCAGGGGCTTGCTCAAGTACAGCTTGCAGCCCGCCGTGGCGGTGTCGTTGCGTTTCATGTGGCGTTTTTCTACCAGGCCGGTGACGGCCAGGCCAAAGATCGGCTCAGGCGCATCGATGGAGTGCCCGCCGGCCAGCGGGATACCGGCCTGATCACACACCGCGCGAGCACCGCGAATCACCTCGCGCGCCACCTCAGGGGCCAGAACATTGACCGGCCAGCCAAGAATGGCGATGGCCATCAGCGGGTCGGCGCCCATGGCGTAGATGTCACTGATCGCATTGGTCGCGGCGATCCGGCCAAAATCGAAGGGGTCGTCGACAATCGGCATGAAAAAATCGGTGGTCGACACCACCCCGCGCTCTGCGTCGATGGCGTAGACCGCGGCATCGTCGCGCGAGGCATTGCCGACCCACAGATTCGGGTCGAGATTCTGCGCACCACTGCCAGCCAGGATCACTTCCAGCACCTTGGGGGAAATCTTGCACCCACAGCCAGCGCCGTGGCTGTACTGGGTCAAACGGATCGGCTCGCTCATGAAATCTCACTCATATCGTCGACAGGCGGCGGCATTCTAGCAAATGCGGCCTTGGCGCTCCTGATCTGTGCGCGGTATGTTGATAAAACAATGCCTTACGGAGATTGAAAAGATGACTAAGCGAGTAGCCTTGGTCCTGGGCTCCGGTGGCGCACGGGGTTATGCGCACATCGGCGTGATCGAAGAGCTGGAAGCCCGTGGCTATGAGATCGCCTGCATTGCCGGTTGCTCCATGGGCGCGGTGGTTGGCGGTATCTATGCCGCAGGCAAATTGAACGAGTACCGCGACTGGACCCAGAGCCTGGATTACTTGGACGTGCTGCGCCTGCTCGATGTGAGCTTCCGCTTGGGCGCCATCCGCGGCGAAAAGGTGTTCGGCAAGATTCGCGAGATTGTCGGCGAGATCAATATCGAAGACCTGTCGATTCCCTTCACCGCGGTCGCCACCGACCTGACCAACCAGCAGGAAATCTGGTTCCAGGAAGGCTGCCTGCACCAGGCCATGCGCGCCTCGGCGGCAATTCCCAGCCTATTCACCCCGGTGATCCAGGGCAAACGCATGCTGGTCGACGGCGGCCTACTCAACCCGCTGCCGATCGTGCCGGTGGTGTCCAGCCACTGCGACCTGATTATTGCGGTCAACCTCAACTCGACAAATCAGCAGCATTACCAGCTCCCGGTGATCGAACGGCCGCCAGCGCTGAAAAGCCGTTTCGACCTGCTGATGAACTCGCTCGGCTCGCACCTGCCCTCGTTTCGCCGCAAGAACGGCGATGATGACGAGCTGCTGCTGTTGGAGGAGCCTGTGCGCGAGCAGATAAACCCATGGCTGGAAAAACCCGCCGCGCCTACGCGCCCGGAGACGCCAAGTGCAGGCGCCACCAAATCCGCCAGTGGTTCCCGGGTTGCCGACCTAAGCGGGCCGGCCTCCCTGCTGGAGCTAATCAACCAAAGCTTCGAGGTCATGCAGACCTCATTGGCGCAGTACAAGATCGCCGGCTACCCGCCCGACATCCTGATCAACGTACCCAGGCGCGCCTGTCGCTTTTTCGAGTTCTACAAGGCGCCGGAGCTGATCATGCTCGGCAGGCAGATTGCCTGCGACACCCTGGACAGATACGAAAAGGAAAACTAGTCCGGTGGCGACTTGGCCGCTGGCGCCTCAGTTGCCGGTACCTTGTGCGCCACCCAATCGCCGAGCAGGCTGTAGGCCACCGCGAGCAAGGTAGGCCCGAGGAACAGGCCCATGAAGCCAAAGGCCAGAATCCCGCCAAACACCCCCAGTAGCACCACCACCAACGGCAGGTTGCCCCCGCGGCTGATCAGATAGGGTTTGAGGATGTTGTCCACGCCACTGATCACGAACATGCCCCAGACCCCGAGGAAGATGGCAAAACCATAGTCGCCCTGGGTGAACAACCAAAGCGTCGCGGGAATCCAGACCATAGGCGGCCCCACGGGTATCAGGCTGAGCACGAAAGTAAGCATGCCGAGGACCAGCGCGCCAGGTACGCCAGCGATATAGAAACCGATCAGTGCCAACAACGCCTGCGCCGCTGCGGTGCCGATGACCCCATTGACCACCCGCTGCACAGTGCCGGCAACCAGTTCCAGATAATGTTCGGCGCGCTCACCAATCAGGCGCTCGAGCAGGCTGTGAGCGAACTCCGCCAAGCGTGGTCCATCACGGTAGAAAAAGAACACCAGCACCAGACTCAGGGCCAACTCCAGCACCCCGCCGCCAATTTGCGCGCTGCGCGCCAGCAACCAATTGCCAACCTGACCGAGATAGGGCTTGAGCGTGGCGAAGAACGCCGCCCCCTGCTGATCAATGGTCTGCCAGAACCCCAGCAGGCTTTCGCCCACCAGCGGAACCTGCACCAGCCAGTCCGGCGCTGGCGGCAGGCCAGAGACCTGGTAATCCTTGATTAGCGCGGTGACATCACCGATGTGCTCGGCCAGATTGAACCCCAGCATCACCAACGGTATCGCCACCAGGCCAATCCAGCCCAGCGTCAGCAGCCCGGCCGCAGCAGTTTGCCGGCCATTGAGCAAACGAGTCAGACCGCGCATCAGCGGCCAGCTGGCAAAGGACAACACCGCCGCCCAGAACAGCGCCGAGCCAAACGGCGCGAGCACCCACAGACTCGCACCGAGCAGACCGAGGAGCAGAATCTGCACCAGCAAACGGTCGTTATCGAACATCAGTACAACTCCGCTAGTAAGAAACGACACCGGGCTCTGCACCTAAGGTGCAGAGCCCGGTGGGGCCATCAGGAAAACGGCATCATACCTTCACGGCAAGCTTGCCTCAGCGCAACACGTTGATGCGCAGGCCTTGCGCCGAGGTATCGCCCAACTCCAGCCGCGCGGCCCTGACCCGCTGCTCGACCAGTGCCTGACGCCAGGCTTCTGCCTGGGGGCCGGACAGGCTGACACGCAGGGTACTGTTAAGGTTGAGGCTACGCGCCAGCAATGTCACCCAGACATCGCTAGGTTCCTCATGCTTGGGCAGACGCAACTCGCCCCCATCGTTCAACTGGCGCAGCAAGGTAGCGGGCGTTGGCAGCACTTCAGCCAGCGGCGCATTAGCGGTCAGCAACTCAGCATGCAGATACGCACGTTTATTACCCCGCGTGATGCTGTAGAGCGCCAGCAAACTGTCTTGCTGCGGTTCGGCCAGGCGCATCAACACATAGGCCTGTTGATCATCGGAGCCATACAGGATGCGATTGTCGAATACCGCATTGGCCCACAGGCTACTTGATCCGCACTCACGTCCCTGACACCAGTAGAGCAGCTCGGCGTCCTGAGCTTGCAACGCTTCGCGAGCAGCCGTGAAGACCTCATCGGCAGAGTGGGTGCGCGGCAATTCGTACGTCAGCATGGTGAGCGGCCCCTGCGCTTGCACCTCGCGCTCATAGCGCAAACGACCACTGATGCGGCGAATCGCACCTTGCGGGTAGACCCTCTCCTGCTCTGCGACTTCGCTGAAACTAACGATCTGGCTACCGGGGAAACGCGGCAACACCTCAAGATCACGACTACCCGCAACATCAGCGGCCACAACCGAGGCACTGACCAAGACCCCACCCAACAGACTGAACCAACGCATATGAACCCTCATTGGACAAGCATCGACTGAGCGGTTTTTACCACACTGTCTTCAAGCACTTCGCGACGCGGCACGAGCATGCCACGCTGCACTGCCGGGCGACTCTCGAGCGCACCTGCCCAGCGTTGCAGGTTCTCCAGACCGTCGATAGAGACACCCGACCAGTCATGGATGTGCACCCAGGGGTAAGTGGCAATATCGGCGATGCTGTAGTCGCCAGCCAGATACTCAGCTTCACCCAGACGCCGGTCCAGGACCTCATAGAGGCGCCGGGTTTCGTGCTGGTAGCGGTCGATCGGACCTTGCAACTTCTGGGGGAAATAACGGAAGAACACATTGGCCTGACCCTGCATCGGCCCAACGCCACCCATCTGGAACATCAGCCACTGCAACACCCGTGAACGGCCCTTGGGATCCTGCGGCATCAGCTGCCCGGTCAGTTCGGCGAGGTAGATCAGAATGGCACCAGACTCGAACACTGCGAAGTCGTCGTTATCACGGTCGACAATGGCCGGGATCCGGCCATTGGGATTGATCTTGAGGAACTCCGGGGTCTTCTGCTCTTTACGCTCAAAACTCAGCGCATGCAGACTATAAGGCAGCTGCAACTCCTCAAGCGCGATGGACACCTTGTGGCCATTGGGGGTCGCGGCGGTATAAAGATCGATCATGCGATTCTCCATTGCATTCGGCCACACCTTCCCCAGTTGGCTTTGGCAAGTCAAGACGAGCGTAAGAAAGGATTGAAACAGTCTGCTACGAGCTGCGCGCCAGCCTCCTCATCCAGATGCAGATGATGCCCGCCAGGCAGGTGGGTCAGGCCGATCGGTAAACCACTCAACAGCTGGGCAAAATCCGGCTGCTGGTGAAGCATGCCCTGCTCCGCCAGCACCAGACTGACCGGGCATTGCAGGCGCTGGACAAACGCCATGGCGTGGGCGTGGGTCAGCCGTAGCGGCGATGGCAGTGTCAGGCGGCTATCGGTACGCCACGTGTAGCCACCAGGCACTGGCATCAGCCCGCGCTGGGCCAGCAGCTCGGCCGCCTCGCGGCTGACCGCAATGTTGCCGCGCATGCGCGCCTGCACCCCACGTTCGAACTCGGCGTACACCGGCTTGCGCTTGCCATCCAGTGCCATCTGCGCCTTGAGTGCCTCGGCCAGTTTCTGTGGCGCCGTGTCGGCCTCGCCGGTGTAGGGAATCAGACCATCAATCAACGCCAGGCGCTCGACGCGCTCAGGCAGTGCACCGGCCAGCAACACCGAAACGATGGCGCCCATGGAATGACCGAGCAGGGAGAAACGCTGCCAGCCGAACTGCTCGGCGACTTGCAAGACATCGTATACATAGTCCCAGATCGCGTAGCTGGCCCCCAGAGGGCGATGATCGGAGTGACCATGCCCGGCAAAATCCACAGCGACGATACGCAGCCCCGGCAACTTGGGCGCCAACCGGGCAAAACTCGCGGCGTTATCCAACCAGCCGTGCAAGGCGATCACTGGCTGCCCATCTGGCGGGCCATACAAGTGTGCAGCCAGCTCGATATGCGGCAGGCTTAGGCGGACTTCCTCGAATGGCGGGCTCATGTAGATACCTCAACAGGTTGGTCGGACCAGCGTTTGAACAGCGAGCGCAGCAGCTCGGCCGTGTCCTGCGGCCGCTCCAGCGGAAACATGTGCCCGCCTGGCAGGGTCAGGTATTCGCCCTTGGCCATGCGCCGAACCAGGCGTGCATGATGCGGCAGCACGACCCGGCTTTGACGACCGCGAATCATCGCCAGCGGCACCTGCAACTGTTGCGGGCGACCCGGACTGATGTGCGGCACGCTGCGATAGATACTGATTTCAGTGGCCGCGTCGAAACGCAGGCGCAGATTTTCCCCACTGCCGTGCAGGCCATGCTGCAGATAGGCATCCAGGCATTCCGGATCGAAGCGCCGAAACAGGCTCTTGGCCGCGAAGTAGCTGCGCGCCTCGATCAAGTCGGCGAACTCTTCACGCCGCCCCAGGGTGCGTCCGGCCGGGGTGATACGGTCGATAAACCCGAAGCGCTTGGCGGCGCGAATCACGATGCGGTCGGCCAGGGTCAACACCGGTGAGTCGAGCATCACCACCCCGCGATACAACTCCGGGCGCTGCAGCGCCGCATGATAATGCAGCACACCGCCAAGCGAGTGACCGACGCCCCATACCGGCTCGCCGCGTTGTTCAAGGTGATGCACCAGTTCATCGACCAGGTTGCCCCAGTTGTCATCCACCGGAAAGCGCGGGTCGTGAGCGTGTTGCGGCAGATGCAACACCCCATACTCGGGAGCCAGCGCGGCGAACAACTTGCCGTAGGTGGCCGAGGGAAAGCCATTGGCATGGGCGAAAAACACGGGCTGAGTCATGGCGGCAGCTTTAGCGAAGTTATCCGGAGATTGTCCGGTAGCAACGCCAGCACGGCAATGACGAATCGGCCAATGAATGACGGCACTATGGCCAAACCCAAGGGGAGCCACGCCAGCGCGCCCAGTCGGGCCTGCCGCGGCGCAGCTTTAGCGTTGCGCCGGGCCGTTTTCACCCAAAGGCACAATGGCCATGGTCAGCCGTGAGATGCAGCTGACTTTGCCATCTTCGCCGCTCAGGCGAATATCCCAGACATGCGTGGTACGCCCCAGATGCACGGCACGCGCCACCGCAGTAACCCGACCACTGCGCAGACCGCGCAGGTGATTGGCATTGACCTCCAGGCCGACGCAGTAGAACCGGCTGCTGTCGATGCACAGATAACTGGCGGTGGAGCCGAGGGTTTCCGCCAGCACCACCGAAGCCCCGCCGTGCAGCAGGCCATAGGGCTGATGAGTGCGCGGATCGACCACCATGCTCGCGCTAAGGGAGTCGTTATCGAAGGACTCGAAGCGAATGTCCAACTGCTCGCCGATGGTATTGTTCAAGGTCGCATTAAGCTGTTCGAGATCCGGAATCTGGCGCCACAGGCTCATGGGAAATCCTTTTTTCGGTTTAAGAAAGGTGGCGAGTGTCGCGTCACAGGTCAACTGACGCGACACTCGCCACCGGTTACTCGTGCCAGAGTACCGTTTCGTGGCGCTCGACCCAGTCGGCGAAGTGCGGCCCGTAGACGCCCTCAACCACCGTGCGCTTGATCTTGAGGGTCGGGGTGAGAAAGCCGTTGTCCACTGCCCAGACTTCCTTGACCAAGACCAGGCGCTGCAACCGTTCGTGCTTGTCGAGATCCAGGTTGACCTGCTCAAGCAGCCTCTTCAGGCTGCTTTCCAAGTCGCCACGGGAGCCGCGGGCGACTTCCAGCCGGCCGACGTCGGAGAGCACACACAACGCAATCGGCTGAACCATGCCATCGCCAACCACACACACTTGCTCGATACGCGAGTGCACAGCCAGACGGTTCTCGATCGGTGCCGGGGCCACATATTTACCCTTGCTGGTCTTGAAAATTTCCTTGATTCGCCCAGTCAGGCGCAGGTTGCCCTCGGCATCCTGTTCGCCCTTGTCGCCGGTACGCAGGAACCCGTCGGCGGTGATGGTCTCCGCAGTTTTCTGCGGATCCTTGTAATAACCCTGCATGGTCGCGCCGCTGCGCACCTGCACCTCACCGTCCTCGGCGATGCGCACCTCCACGCCGGGGCTATTCTGACCAATCCAGCCTTGTTTGAACTTCCCTGGCCGACCAACATGGGAATAGCCACAGTTCTCGGTCATGCCATAGACCTCAAGCACATCCAGACCCAGGCGCTGGTACCAGTTGAGTAGCGCTTCGGGGACGGGCGCGGCGCCAGACAGCGCATAGCGCACCGCGTCCAGGCCAAGGCCGGCAAGCACCTTGTTGCCAACCAGACGCCCGATCAGCGGCAGCTTGAGCAAGAAGTCGAGTCTTGCTGCCGGCATCTTGCTGTACACCCCCATCTGGAACTTGGTCCAGATCCGCGGCACGCCGAAGATCACCGTAGGCCGGGCACGCTTGAGATCCTCGAGAAAGGTCTCCAGGCTTTCGGCAAAGAATACCGTTTGCCCAGCGTAGATCGATGCCAGTTCAACGAACATCCGCTCAGCCACATGACACAGCGGCAGGTAGGACAGCACCCGATCGTCTTCACCGACACCGAACAACTCGGTGGCATGGCTGGCGGCAAACCCAAGGTTGCTGAAATTGTGCATCACCCCTTTCGGCGTGCCGGTAGTGCCAGAGGTATAAATAATGGTGGCCAACTGATCGGCCGCAGGCATGGGGCTGTCCTGAATCGGCCTGCAGGCTTGTAGGTCGTCCCAGAGGTAACCGAACTGCCCTGGAGGGTGCAGCGGCAAACCGATGGTTGGCAGCTCATCAGGCACTCCTGGGGCCATGCTCGGCCAGTCGTCCAGCTTACCGATGAACACCAGCGCTGCCTCGGAATGCTCGAGTACCTGGCGCACCGAGTCGGCGGTCAGGTTCGGGTACAGCGGCACCGAAACATGCCCAGCCATCCAGATCGCCAGGTCGGCAATGATCCAGTGCGCACAGTTCTTGGAAATGATCGCGATGCGGCTGCCTTGCGGCAGTTCCCGGGCACGTAACCAGTTAGCGCCGCGGCGGGCCTGGTCGCCGACATCAGCCCAACTCAGCTCCTGCAGCTGACCACCCGGTAACGGCTGCACCATATAGCGCTTATTCGGGTGCTGGGTTTCGCGCTGGTAAAACATTTGCAGCGGCAAACGGATAGCATCGGCCACAGGGCATTCTCCTTTGTTGTTTTTGTGGAGCCAACCAAGCAATTGCTTGGTTTGACTATTCCACGCACAAAGGGAAGCTGCAAGTGAAGAAATGTTTCGCTGTGTAGTCCGCCGTCAACCGTGCTGCGAATGCACCAAGGCCAGCAACTCCATCAGGCCGGCGGCCAGCACCTCGCCCTCCAGCTCGGCCAGGCTTGCAGTGTGCATGGGCACTGCCTGCTGACGA
Organism: Pseudomonas sp.; assembly: GCA_030656145.1. Lineage (GTDB taxonomy): Bacteria > Pseudomonadota > Gammaproteobacteria > Pseudomonadales > Pseudomonadaceae > Aquipseudomonas. Next base: position 36,481 of record JAUSOF010000051.1, on the reverse strand, counting down.
TTACCATGAATCAACAAGCCGGCCAAGGCACCGACCAAGGGCTGGTGGGTTACCAGTAACAACTCACCCTGAGGGTAATGATCGAGCTGGCGCAGGACTTCGCGCGGATCACTATCGGGGGTCAGCCAGGGTACGGTCTCGACCCCGCCAGTGAAACCCAGCGCTTCGCATACCAGCGCGGCGGTTTGTTGTGCGCGAACATAAGGGCTGGCCAGAATCGCGCCAAGCTTACGCCCCTCCAGTTGCACCGCCGCCTGGCGAACCTCCTGGCGACCACGCGTGGTCAAGGCGCGCGCGGCATCGCTGCGCGCCTGTGCTTCGGCCTCGCCGTGGCGCAGTAGCCACAATCTCATTGACTATCCCTCACAACTTCGGCTCTTCGTCACGCACCGGATGCGGGGCCGGCGGCACACTATGCGGCGCCTGTCCTTGCGGGGCTTGCGGCGTCGGCCAGTCAGCGAATGGCCAAGGTTTTTCTTCGCTATTAAAGGTGCCGAAACGGCCAATCTGCGCCAGGTATTGGCTCAGGCTGTCACCAAATCCGAGCAAGCTGGCACTCGGCGCACCATAAAACAGCCGGTAGCCCAACTGCAGCAGGACCACGGCACCGAGCACCAACTCGGCCAGTTGCCAGACGATGACGAATACGACCATCCACAGAATCCGCAGCAGAATGGACTCGCGGGCCAGATCTTTGGGCTCTTCGCTCATGAAAATCTCCTTGCTAAGTAGCGGGTCAGAAACCCGTGGTGGGAATGAAATCGACGTCGGTCTTGGGCTCGGCAAGCATCAGCGCCTCGATCACCTGATTAAGCGTGCGGCCCTCGAACAGAATGGCATGCAATCCCGCGACCAGGGGCATGTAGATTTGCAATTCCTCAGCCTTGGCCTTGAGCACCTTGATGGTATTCACCCCCTCCGCCACCTCGCCCAAACGCTCCACCGCGTCCTCGAGGGTCAAGCCCTCGCCCAGGGCGAAACCAACCTGATAGTTACGGCTTTTGGCTGACGAGCAGGTAACGATCAGATCACCGACGCCAGCCAGGCCGAGGAAGGTCATCGGATTGGCGCCCAACTGCACGGCAAAACGGGTCATCTCCGCCAACGCCCGAGTGATCAGCATGCTGCGGGTGTTCTCGCCCATACCCATGGCCGAAGCCATGCCGGCGATGATTGCGTAGACATTCTTCAGCGCGCCACCCAGTTCGACGCCGAAGCGGTCGCCACTGGCATACACGCGGAAGGTTCGGCCATGCAACGCCTCTTGCACCCGCAGGCACAGCTCTTCGTCCTCGCTGGCGATCACCGAGGCAGTCAGCGCGTGCTCGGCAACTTCACGGGCCAGATTCGGCCCGGACAATACGCCGATACGGGCCTGCGGGACGATCTCCTCGAGAACCTGACTCATCAGCTTGAAACCATTCGCCTCGATGCCTTTAGTGGTGCTGACCAGCAACTTGCCACTGAGTTGCTCGGCCACCGGCTGCAGCGCCTGACGCAGGGCGCTGGAAGGCAAGGCGACAAATACCAGCAGGCAGGCGCTCAGTGCGGCATTCAGATCGGTGAGCGGCTCGACACCGGGGTGGATTTTCACCCCCTTGAGATAACGCGGGTTTTCGCGGGTAGCCAGGATGGCTTCGACCTGATCCGGGTCGCGCATCCAATGCAATACCTGCTGACCGTTCTCTGCCAGCAGGTTCGCAATGGCGGTACCAAAGCTACCGCCGCCAAGTACGGCAATGGGTTGCTGCTCAGTCATAACGTATCCGTTTTGGGCCATGCACAATGGCGATCTGCACGCATTATACGGGCCGAGGGGACGGCGGCCAGCTTTAGCTGGCCGCCAAGCCTCACGCGAACTGGCAGAAATGTACTCAAGCCTGCGCGCGCCGACTGAAAAAACCTTATGCCTCGGTTAACATGCCGCACCCTCACCTCGAACAAGGCTGTCGCGTGGCTATCAACACTCGTGCCTCACTCCCCCTGTCGTTACTGGCACTGCTGGCCACTGGCGCAGTACTGGGTGATGACCTGTTCGACAACCACTACGCCATGCCGGAAATACTGACCGCTACGCGCTTGAAGCAGTCGCCTGCGGCAGTTCCCGGCAGCGTCACGGTACTCGACAGCGCATTGATTAAAGCCAGTGGCGCACGCAGCCTCCCGGAGTTGTTGCGCCTGGTACCCGGCATGTTGGTGGTGCCGCAAAGCGGTAATTTGAATACCGTCAATTACCACGGCAGCAGCGCCAACCAGGCCCGGCGCATGCAAGTATTGGTGGATGGCCGCTCGGTATATCGCGCAGGTTTCGCCCAAGTCGACTGGGACGACATTCCCGTGGCCATCGAAGACATCGAACGCATCGAGGTCTTCCGCGGCCCTAACACCGTGAGCTACGGCGCCAACGCGCTGATGGCGGTGGTCAACATCCTCACCCGCGCGCCGCGCGACAGCCATGGCACACGCCTGAAACACACACGAGGCCAGCGCGACATCAACGACTGGCATGCCAGCCACGGCCAGGGATGGGAGAGCGGTGACATGCGCCTGTCACTCTCCGGCCGGCAAGATGACGGCTTTGACCACAAGGACGACGACAGCGACTTTCGCGACAGCAAACGTCTCAATCGCCTTAATCTGAGCATCAGCCAGGAACTCGACGCTAAACAGTCACTGGACTGGCAGTTGGCCCTCAAGGAGGGCACGAACCAGGTCGACAATCGCTACGAATCGATCTTCCCGATCGCCGCGCAACCCTGGGAGCAGAGCAGCGACTCTGACGTGCGCGCCCGTGATTTCGCCACCAGCCTACGCTGGAACCTCGACCTCAATCCTGCGCACAGCCTGTACGTACAGACCAACCTGCAGCAGTGGGAGCGCCTGCGCCAGTGGCGGGCTTGCGAGGGTCAACTGGCTTTCAGTTCACAACTCGGCCGACTGTGGGCAGATTCACCTTCCTATACCAATCGACTGAGCCAGCATCTAAAAGCTGGAAACTTTACTCCACCGGCAGGTACGCCCGAGCAGACGGCGCTCGCCGCCCAAGTGCTGCAACAGGCCGCGGCCACATTCGACCCAACCACGCGCACCCTCGCCCATTCCTGCGGCCTGATCAACGAAGATGCCCGCGAGAGCCGCTTCGATCTGGAAATCCAGGACACCCTGAGCCTCTCCGACGACCTACGCCTGGTCAGCGGACTAAGCTACCGCCACGACCGCGCCGACTCCGAGACCTACCTCAACGGTGAACTCAAACAAGACACCTGGAGCTTGTTCAGCCAGTTCGAATGGCGCATCAATCAACATTGGCTGCTGCAAGGCGGCGCAATGTTCGAAGATGCCAGCACCAGCAGCGCCTCGCTCTCGCCACGCATCGCACTCAACTATCTGATCACCCCGGCCCACGGCCTGCGGGCTGTGTATTCCGAGGCGGTGCGCACCCCGGACATGTTCGAGAACCACGCAGACTGGCAGTACCGCGTGCGCGATCTGCGCCCGGCGGCCCTCGGCCAAAACGAGGCCGCCTATTTCGCCACGGCATCAGGCCCAGGCAATCTTGAGCAGGAAGTCATGCGATCGCGAGAGCTTGGCTACAACGGCCACTTCAGTAATATCGGACTAACCCTCGACGTAAAACTGTTCTATGACGAAATCGACAACATGATCAGCGAGCCCCTCAAGGTTTATCAATTCGCTCCCACTAACAGCAACCATCTGCGCCTGAAGGGTGCCGAGAGCGAAATAAACTGGCAACTGGGCATACGCGATCGCCTGCGCCTCGGCTACGCCTACATCGACTATGACGCCAGCCATCGCATCGATCGGCGCCTCACGCCACGCAACAGCGGCTCCGCTGGCTGGCTACGCGACTGGGGGCAGGACTGGTCGAGCGCACTGTTCTATTACGGCGCAGACCAACTCAATCAATACCGTTTCGAACGATTGGACCTGCGCGTGGCCAAACGCATTGCCATTGGCGGCGCGGCCCTGGAACTGTCAGGGGTTCTGCAGCAGCGCCTCGACGATGAGCCGCTGAGCTGGCAACAGAATAACCACGACCAACGACACCTGCTTTACTTCAGCGCGGAGATAGAGTTCTAGGATGCAGTACCCCACCTCACGGATGAGCCCCACCCGATCTTCATGGATGCGCCACTGGCTGTTGTTCTGCTTTGTGCTGTGCAGCACGCCATTGCACGCCGCCGAGATCCTCCTCAGCGGCGCCGACGACAACCCGGCCATACGCGCATTCAGCGCCGCGCTGGCCGAGCGGCGGCCCCATGATCGGGTGCAGTTCCAGCCCCTGGCGCAACTGCCAAGCCCCGAACACATTCCCGCCGACACGCGCCTGATCCTGCTCGACCTGCAAGCCCTCGACTGGCGCCTAAGCACCCCCGCAGGCCCACCGACCCTAATGTTACGCATCACTCGAGTGCACGCCCAAGAACGCCTCGGCAATCGCCGCCCGGCACAGCTCAGCCTGCTCTGGAGCGATCCGGCGCCCGCCCGCCAGCTGCGCCTGATACGTTTGCTCATGCCCCAGGCGCAACGGATCGGTGTGCTCTACGACCAGCACAGCCAGTTTCTGCTCGACGAACTGCGCCATGCTGCCGCGCCCTTAGCGCTGGAGATCGTCGCTCAAGCCTGGCCTGACAGCCGTGATAACCGGCCACTGCTGGCGCTGCTGCAACACAGTGACCTGCTGTACGGCGTGAGCGATGACGACCTGTTCAATCCGCGCACAGCGAAAAATCTGCTGCTTACCAGTTACGCCCAACAACGCGCCATGATCGGCCCCAGCGCCAGCTTCGTCCGCGCCGGCAGCCTGGCGAGCGTTTACAGCGACCAGCAAGACTGGCTGGACAGCCTCAACCAACTGCTCGACCAACCGCCCCAGAGCTGGCCGCGTAGCGCTTACCCCGCCTATTTCAAGGTACTGGGTAACCGCCAGGTGGCGCGCGCACTGGCTATTGAACTGGCCGATGACGCCAGCCTGACGCAACAAGTGGCTGCAGGAGAGAACCCATGAAGCTGAGCCTTAGCTGGGACATCCATGCCCGCACGCAGTTGATCAGTGTCGGCCCAGCGTTGTTGATGACCCTGCTGCTGACTGGTTTTTTCACCTTCGTACGCCTACAGGATCTGCGCCAGGAACTCGACCACACCGGCCAGTTGATTGCCAGTCAGCTGGCTCCGGCAACCGAATACGGCGTTATTTCCGGCAACCTGGAGGTGATTGATGCCCTGTTGCAGGCCACCCTGAAGACCCCGCATGTGCGCTTTCTGGAAGTACGTGACCACGCCGATAATATTCTGGTGTATGTCGAGCAGCCCAACAGCAACGGGCACGGCAATGCGCAGGTCAAAGTCTTCCACGCGCCTATTCGCCTGCAGCGAATCACGCTGGACAGCGACTTCCTGCAGCCGCGAATCACAGATCCGATGCAACCTGTCGAACAAGACCTCGGCCGTGTGGTGGTCGGCATGTCAAATGACGCCTTCAACACCCGCCAGCAGGAAATCCTTTTTAAAGCTGCAAGCCTGGCGCTGCTCGCCCTGTTGCTGACCTTTATCCTGGCACGGCGCCTGGCAAGACAACTGTCACATCCACTCAGCGCGATGAGCACTGCGGTCACGGCGATCCAGGGTGGCGACTACCGCACCACCCTGCCCGAAATAGATAAAGGCGAGCTGGGGGTCCTGGCTCGACACATCAACAAACTGGCCAATGGCCTGAATCGCGCCAGCCTTGAACAGGAGCAAGCCATTGCGCTGCTGATCAAGGCGCGCGAAGAGTCGGAGCAGGCCAACAGTGCCAAATCCGACTTCCTGGCCATGATGAGCCACGAACTGCGCACCCCCATGAATGGGGTACTGGGCATGTTGCAACTGCTCGAAACCACCGAAATGACCCAGGAGCAGACGGAATATGCAGCTCTGGCGACCGAGTCCACCGAACATTTGCTGAAAGTCATCAACGATATTCTCGACTTCTCACGCATAGAGCGCGGCGCCCTGGAGCTCGAGTGCATCCCGTTCAACGTGCAGGAGCTGGTGCAGGGTTGTGTGCAGATGTTTCAACATAGCGCCCAACAACGCGGCCTGGCGCTGCAACTGAACACCCAGAGCGGCCTGGAATCGCTTGAAGTGCAAGGCGATCCGACACGTATCCGGCAGATCCTGGTCAACCTGATCGGTAATGCACTGAAGTTCACCGAAACAGGGAGCATCCGCGTAGACGCTCGCTGGCAAGTATTGGACAACCAGGTGATGTGGCTTACCTGTGCGGTGCATGACACGGGCATCGGGGTATCCGCCGAACGCCTGGAGCATATGTTCGATGCCTTTCAGCAAGCCGACACCTCGATCTCCCGGCGTTATGGCGGCACGGGCCTGGGCCTGCCGATCGCCCGCACCCTGGCAGAGCGCATGGGTGGCACCCTGCGCGGAGAGAGCCAGGAGCAGCACGGCTCGGTATTCACCCTGGAAATACCCCTGCCCTTCTCCCGCCAGTTGCGCGCTATCAGCCCGAGCATCACGAATACAGATGACCAGGGGCAAGGACAAATAGTGCTACTGGTCGAGGATAACCCGGTCAACCAAACCGTGATCGAAGCCATGCTGCGCAGCCTCGGCTACCAGGTCTGCCTGGTCTGCGATGGCGCCCAGGCAGTACAACGCGTCGAACACCAGAACTTTGCTGCCATCCTGATGGATTGTCGCCTGCCGATCATGGATGGTTATGAAGCCACCGGAAAAATTCGGCTGCTCGCCGGCCGGGCCGAAATACCGATCATTGCCCTCACTGCCAATGCCTTGCAGGGCGATCGCGAAACATGCATGGAGGCAGGCATGAATGATTACCTGGCCAAACCCTTCAAGCGCGCTGATTTGCAACGGGTACTGCTTCGCTGGCTGCCACCACAACCGTCGGCCAGTGGCCAGGACAGTTAAAGTGTTGCAGGCTTGACCTGCATGGGCTTACCAATGCGCCCCTCTGTGGCAAGATGTCGAGGATGATATAGCGCTGTACTCAGCGCGCTGTGACTTTCACCACAACGCAACAGTCTATGACTAGGCTATCGGTAGACGCACAATAGCGGCGTGACCGGCCAGGACGATTCACCCAGCCTTGGCGCATGGGATATATTGAGGAGCTCGCATGACCAAACAAAACGCCTTCACCCGGGATGATCTGTTGCGCTGCAGCCGCGGCGAACTGTTCGGCCCAGGTAATGCGCAACTGCCCGCGCCGAACATGTTGATGATCGACCGCATCACCCATATCAGCGATACAGGCGGCAAATACGGCAAGGGCGAAATAGTCGCCGAGCTCGATATAACCCCGGACCTGTGGTTCTTCGCCTGCCATTTCGAAGGTGACCCGGTCATGCCTGGCTGCCTGGGCCTGGACGCTATGTGGCAGCTGGTTGGTTTCCACCTCGGCTGGCAGGGCAATCCCGGCCGCGGCCGCGCCTTGGGTTCTGGCGAAGTGAAGTTCTTTGGTCAGGTCCTGCCGACCGCCAAGAAAGTGACCTATAACATCCATATCAAACGCACCATCGCCCGGTCGCTGGTTCTGGCCATCGCCGACGGCAGCGTCAGTGTTGATGGCCGCGAGATCTACAGTGCCGAAGGCCTGCGTGTCGGCCTGTTCACCTCTACCGACAGTTTTTAAAGGATTCCCCCATGCGTCGCGTCGTGATTACCGGTCTGGGCATCGTCTCCTGCCTGGGCAATGATAAAGAAACCGTCTCCGCCAACCTTCGTGCTGGCCGGGCAGGTATCCGTTTCAATCCGGAATACGCCGAGATGGGCCTGCGTAGCCAGGTGTCCGGCTCTATTGACCTTAAACTCGAAGAACTGATCGACCGCAAAGTCTATCGCTTCATGGGCGATGCAGCGGCTTTCGCCTACCTGTCCATGGAACAGGCCATCAAGGACTCCGGTCTTAGTGCAGAGGACGTCTCCAACCCTCGCGTCGGTTTGATTGCCGGCTCCGGCGGTGCCTCCACGCTCAACCAGATGGAAGCTCTGGACATCATGCGCGAGAAGGGCGTCAAGCGTGTCGGCCCTTACCGTGTACCGCGCACCATGGGCAGTACCGTATCAGCCTGCCTGGCGACTCCGTTCAAGATCAAGGGTGTCAACTACTCGATCTCCTCTGCCTGTGCCACCAGTGCCCATTGCATCGGCAGCGCCATGGAACAGATCCAGATGGGCAAGCAGGACATGGTATTTGCCGGCGGCGGCGAAGAAGAGCACTGGACCCAAAGCTTCTTGTTCGATGCCATGGGCGCACTCTCCACCCAGTACAACGACACCCCGGAAAAAGCCTCGCGTGCCTACGATGCCAAGCGTGACGGTTTCGTCATCGCCGGTGGTGGCGGCATGGTGGTGGTCGAAGAACTGGAGCATGCGCTCAAGCGCGGGGCCAAGATCTACGCGGAAATCGTCGGTTACGGCGCCACCTCCGACGGCTACGACATGGTCGCACCGAGCGGTGAAGGCGCGGTGCGTTGCATGCAGCAAGCCCTGGCGACCGTGGATACACCGATCGACTACCTGAACACCCACGGCACCTCGACTCCGGTCGGCGACGTCGCGGAAAGCCGCGCTGTCCGTGAAGTGTTCGGCGCCAAGGCCCCAGCCATCAGCTCGACCAAGAGCCTGAGCGGTCATTCGCTGGGCGCCGCCGGTGTGCAGGAAGCGATTTATTGCATGCTGATGATGGAAGGCAACTTCATTGCCGGCTCGATTAACATCGACGAAATCGACCCTGAAATCGCCGACCTGCCGATCCAGCGCAGCACCGTCGAAAATGCCAAGATCGATACCGTAATGAGCAACAGCTTCGGCTTTGGTGGCACCAACGCCACCCTGGTGCTTAAGCGCTGGGCCGGCAAGTAAGGCTGGCCATAACAGGAACAGCTACAAGGTGCATGGATGCACCCACCGCGTTATAGGGTGCGGCCTTATCAGGCCGCCTCCCCGCCAAACATCTCTATATGCATCGCCTCACTGGGCAATCCGAAAGATTGACGCCAGAGGATATACAGGTGCAGCTTTTGGGCGCAGCGCTCAAACAGACCATTTCACATAAATCAGACCACCGCAGCACTGGGCCACGCGCCCAGACCGCCAAGCGGGCGCCCTCATGCACTTGCGCTTCACTTTAGTCAGCGACGCCGTTCTGCGGTGCGCGCGTCTTCTTGCGCCAGGACTGACACAACAAGGCCAGTCAATTGACTGGCCTTGTTGTTAGCGCAAAGCAGCTTACATATGAGAAATCATTGCATCGCCAAACTGCGAGCAGGACAACAGCTGCGCGCCTTCCATCAGGCGCTCGAAGTCATACGTCACCGTCTTGGCTGAGATAGCACCATTGGTGCCTTTGATGATCAGGTCTGCCGCTTCGAGCCAACCCATGTGCCGCAACATCATTTCGGCTGACAGAATCAGCGAACCCGGATTTACCTGATCCTTGCCGGCGTACTTCGGCGCGGTGCCGTGAGTCGCCTCGAACATGGCAATGCTGTCGGACAGGTTGGCGCCAGGCGCAATCCCGATACCACCCACTTCGGCCGCCAGGGCATCGGACAGGTAATCACCGTTCAGGTTGAGCGTGGCGATCACATCGTACTCAGCCGGGCGCAGCAGTATCTGCTGGAGCATGGCGTCGGCGATGGCGTCCTTGACGATCACGTTCTTACCGGTTCTCGGGTTCTTGAACTGCATCCAGGGGCCGCCGTCGAGCAGGGTTGCGGCAAACTCTTCAGCAGCAATCTCGTAGGCCCACTCTTTGAAGGCACCTTCAGTGAACTTCATGATGTTGCCTTTATGCACAATGGTCAGCGAGTCGCGGTCATTATCGACCACATACTGCAGCGCCTTGCGCACCAGTCGGCGAGTGCCTTCTCTGGAAACCGGCTTGATGCCGATACCACAGTTTTCGTCGAAACGAATCTTGGTAACACCCATTTCCTCCTTGAGGAACTTGATGACCTTATCGGCTTCCGGCGACCCAGCTTTCCATTCGATCCCGGCATAAATATCTTCGGAGTTTTCCCGGAAGATCGTCATATCGACGTCACCAGGCTTTTTCACCGGGCTAGGCACCCCCTCGAACCAGCGCACAGGGCGCAGGCAAACGTACAGGTCCAGTTGCTGGCGCAGAGCCACGTTGAGGGAGCGAATACCACCACCAACCGGAGTCGTCAGTGGGCCCTTGATCGATACGACGTAGTCTTTGACAGCATCCAGGGTTTCCTGTGGCAGCCAGGTGTCCTGGTCATACACTTGAGTGGCTTTCTCGCCCGCATAAACCTCCATCCAGGAGATTTTGCGCTTGCCGCCATAGGCTTTTTCGACGGCGGCATCGACCACCTTGATCATCACAGGGCTGATATCGACGCCGATACCGTCGCCCTCGATGTAAGGGATGATCGGGTTGTTTGGTACGTTAAGCGACATATCTGCATTGACGGTAATTTTGTCACCGGTTGCTGGCACTTGGATCTTTTGGTATCCCATGCTTGACTCCGCTTTGTGGTTGGAAATCGTATCTCTCCCGAGCGTAACCCACTTGATTCAGGCGAGACAGCTGTTCCTTTGTCTATAGGTAGAAGGTCATTCTTCAGCACCTTAGTGCAATGGTATACTTGCGGCCATGACTAACGAGTCATAAGGGTTTGCCTGTTTTGAACGAGGCAGCAGACCCTTGAAACGATTTGAGTTGCCACCGCATCTCAACTGCTCAACGCTCTACTGGTGCATCCAACATCACTGCGGCAAATCCTCGACTTTCGGCTCATTGACGACTTTGAGCGAACGCGCTTACCTGCGCATCTCGAGATTCTGTGCTCGCTTAGCAAAGAAGAGAGTTAATCCAAAATGTCCAAACGTTCGAAGATCATCTATACCTTCACCGATGAAGCTCCAGCCCTTGCCACCTATTCGCTTCTGCCAATTGTAGAAGCTTTCGCGGCATCCGCTGACATAGCCGTCGAAACCAGCGACATCTCTCTTGCAGGGCGCATTCTTGCAAGCTTTGCCGAGCATCTGGACGCAGACAAGCGCGTCCCGGACGACCTCGCCAAACTGGCGGTTCTGGCTACCGACCCAGAAGCCAACATCATCAAGCTACCCAATATCAGCGCCTCGGTACCGCAGCTGAAAGGTGCCATCGCAGAACTGCAGGCCCAGGGTTACAACATTCCTGATTTCCCGGAAGACCCGCAAACCGAGGCAGAGAAGCAAGCCCGCGCCGGCTACAGCAAGATTCTCGGCAGCGCCGTGAACCCGGTTCTGCGCGAAGGCAACTCCGACCGCCGCGCACCCGCAGCGGTCAAGGCCTTCGTGCGCAAGCACCCGCACTCGATGGGCAAGTGGAGCATGGCCTCCCAGTCCCATGCCGACTACATGCGCGGCGGTGACTTTTTCTCCAGTGAACAGTCGATCACCATGGCCCAGGCCGGTGATGTGCGCATCGAGTTCATCGGCAAGGATGGCAAGGTCGAAGTCAAGAAACAACTCGCCCTGCAGGAAGGCGAAGTTTTCGATGGCATGTTCATGAGCTGCCGCAAGCTGCGCGATTTCTTCGAGAAAACCCTGCAGGACTGCAAGGAAACCGGCGTGATGTGGTCGCTGCATGTCAAGGCGACCATGATGAAGGTCTCGCACCCGATCGTTTTCGGCCACGCGGTCAGCGTCTACTACAAGGATGTATTCGACAAATACGGCAAACTGTTCGAAGAACTGGGCGTCAACCCGAACAACGGCATCAGCAGCGTCTACGACAAGATCAAATCCCTGCCGGCCTCGCAGCAGGAAGAAATCCTGGATGACATCCATGCCTGCTACAGCCACCGCCCGGAAATGGCGATGGTTGACTCGGTCAAAGGCATCACCAACCTGCATATCCCGAGCGACGTGATCGTCGACGCCTCGATGCCAGCGATGATTCGCAGCTCCGGGCAGATGTGGGGCAAGGACGGCAAGCTCAAGGACACCAAAGCGGTGATGCCGGAAAGCACCTACGCCCGCATCTACCAGGAAATGATCAACTTCTGCAAAACCAACGGTGCCTTCGACCCGACTACCATGGGTAGCGTGCCGAACGTTGGCCTGATGGCGCAGAAAGCCGAAGAGTACGGCTCTCACGACAAGACCTTCGAAATGACCGCCGATGGCACCATGCGCGTGGTACTGGCCGATGGCAGTGTGCTGATGCAGCACGACGTTGAAGCCGGTGACATCTGGCGCGCCTGTCAGACCAAGGATGCGCCGATCCGCGATTGGGTCAAGCTGGCCGTGACCCGTGCCCGCCAGTCCAATACCCCGGCAATTTTCTGGCTCGACCCAGAGCGCGCCCACGACCGCGAACTGCAGAAGAAGGTAGAAGCCTACCTGCAGGAACATGACTTGAGCGGCCTGGATATCCGCATCATGGGCTACAACGAAGCCATCCGCCTCAGCATGGAGCGCCTGGTTCGTGGCCTGGACACCATTTCGGTGACCGGTAACGTCCTGCGCGACTACCTGACTGACCTGTTCCCGATTATGGAGCTGGGCACTTCGGCCAAGATGCTCTCGATCGTGCCACTGATGGCAGGCGGCGGCATGTACGAAACGGGGGCCGGTGGTTCGGCGCCCAAGCACGTGCAGCAACTGATCGAGGAAAACCATCTGCGCTGGGACTCACTCGGCGAGTTCCTGGCCCTGGCGGTATCACTGGAAGAAACCGGCATCAAGAACGACAACCAGCGCGCCAAGCTGCTGGGTCGGACTCTGGATGCAGCGACCGGCAAGCTGCTCGACAACAACAAGTCGCCGTCGCGCAAAACCGGTGAGCTCGACAACCGTGGCAGCCACTTCTACCTGGCGATGTACTGGGCACAAGAGCTGGCCGCTCAAACCGAAGACGCTGCCTTGCAAGCGCACTTCAGCCCACTGGCTAAAACCCTGAGCGACAACGAAGCAACCATCATTGCCGAACTCAGTGCCGTGCAAGGTACGCCAGTCGACATTGCCGGTTATTACCGCTCGAGCCCGGAGCTGACCAGCAAAGTCATGCGCCCGAGCCCAACCTTCAACGCCGCGATCGCTTCGCTGCTTTAAGGTGTAACGCCTGGCGCTTGACCGCGCCGTATGACCAGAAGCCCCGGCCACGCGCCGGGGTTTCTGCTTGTGCGCCCACCCAACATGGCCGCGCCCCTCGCTGCGGCCGCCATGATCGTCACTCACTTACAGGGCAAACACATGGATTGGCAGCCTCACATCACCGTGGCCACTGTCGTCGAAAACCAGGGTCGCTTTCTCCTCGTCGAAGAGCTCAAGGGTGGACGACTGGTCCTCAATCAGCCCGCCGGACACCTTGAAGCCAACGAAACACTGCGTGAGGCAGCAGTGCGCGAAACGCTCGAAGAAACCGGCTGGGATGTCGAACTCACCGGCATCGTCGGGGTTTATCTGTATACCGCACCGAGCAACGGGGTGACCTATCAGCGCATCTGCTTTGTCGCCAAACCAGTGCGCCATCACCCACACCGCAGCCTGGACACCGGTATCGTCGGCGCGCCATGGCTGACCCATAGCGAGCTGGCGAACCAACCAGAGCGCTGGCGTAGCGAGTTGGTCTTACGCTGCATCGACGACTACCTCGCTGGGCCGCTGCACGACCTGGAACTGATCCGTGATTGAATCGCCGCTTAGCCTTGGCACCGCCAGCCTGTTAGAATTTCATCTTTTGTGCAGACACCCCCATGCGTGATCCAGCCCTCCCCAGCCCAGAACAGCAACGCGTCATAGTCGGCATGTCCGGCGGTGTCGACTCGTCCGTCTCGGCCCTGCTGTTGCTCGAACAGGGTTACCAGGTCGAAGGCCTGTTCATGAAGAACTGGGACGAAGACGACGGCACCGAATACTGCACCGCTATGGATGACCTGGCCGATGCCCAGGCTGTGTGCGACAAGATCGGCATCAAACTGCACACTGCCAACTTCGCCGCGGAGTACTGGGACAATGTGTTCGAGCATTTTCTCGCCGAATACAAGGCCGGGCGCACGCCCAACCCGGACATCCTGTGCAACCGCGAAATCAAGTTCAAGGCCTTCCTCGACTATGCCCTGGCGCTCGGCGCAGACCTGATTGCCACAGGCCATTACGTGCGCCGCCGCGATCACGAGGGCCGCACCGAACTGCTCAAGGGCCTGGACCCGAACAAGGACCAGAGCTACTTCCTGCATGCCGTCGGTGGCGAACAAATAGCCAAGACCTTATTCCCCGTAGGTGAGTTGGAAAAACCGGCAGTGCGCGCCATTGCCGAGAAACACCAGCTGGCCACGGCGAAGAAGAAAGACTCGACCGGCATCTGCTTTATCGGCGAGCGGCGTTTCAGTGACTTCCTCAAGCAGTACCTGCCGGCCCAGCCGGGCGATATAGAAACCACCGAAGGCGAGGTTATCGGTCGTCATCACGGCTTGATGTATCACACCATTGGCCAGCGCCAGGGTCTTGGCATCGGCGGCCTCAAAGACGCCAGCGAAGAACCCTGGTACGTGCTGCAAAAAGACCTGGAACGCAATGTACTGGTAGTTGGACAGGGCAACGATCATCCCTGGCTATTTTCCAGCGCCCTGCTCGCTTCCGACATTTACTGGGTCAACCCGATCGAGTTAAACGAGCCGCGCCAGCTAACGGCCAAGGTGCGCTACCGCCAAAACGATCAAGCCTGCACCCTGGAAAAAACCGCCAGCGGCTATCGTGCCAGTTTTGCCATGCCGCAACGTGCGGTCACGCCAGGCCAGTCAGTGGTGTTCTATGAAGGCGACGTCTGCCTCGGCGGCGGCGTGATCGAAATAGCAGAACCCTGGAGCAGCAAGGATAAGCATCAATGAGCCCAACACAGGAACAACTGGTCGCCCTGGGTGCAGTTTTCGAGGCCGCGGTACTGGTCGACAAACTGGCCAAGACCGGACAGATTGGCGAGCCAGGATTGGCCTGCATGCTCGGCAGCCTGCTGGTGCGCGACCCACAAGGCACCCTGGACGTATACGGCGGTGACGACCTCAACCTGCGCGACGGTTATCGCGCCCTGATCAGCTCTCTGGAGCGCGACCCGGCCAGCCTGCAACGCGAACCACTGCGCTATGCCCTGGCGCTGCTCGCGCTGGAACGGCAGCTGGCCAAGCGCGACGACATGCTGCAGGTAATGGGCAGTCGCCTGGACCAGATCCAGAACCAGGTCGGCCACTTCGGCCTGGTGCATGACAACGTCATCGCCGCCTGCGGTGGTCTTTACGAGGACACCATCAGCACCTTCCGCCAGCGCATCCAGGTGCAGGGCGACATGCGCCATCTGCAGCAGCCAAGCAACGCCTCGAAGATCCGCGCCCTGCTGCTCGCCGGCATCCGCTCGGCGCGACTGTGGCGCCAGCTGGGCGGCCACCGCTGGCAGCTGGTGTTCAGCCGCAGCAAGCTGCTCAAGGAACTTTACCCGCTGTTGCGCGGTTAACCATGACCACCCGCATGGTCAAACCCATGCAGGGCGCCGCACTGCTGGCATTGTCGGCACTGCTGTTCTCGCTGATGGGCGTCGGCGTTCGCGAAGTCTCCAGCAGCGTCAATAACGAATCGGTGGTGTTCTTTCGCAATCTGGTCGGCGTGCTGTTTTTTCTGCCGCTGATCCTGCTCAAGGGCGTGACCCCGCTCAAAACCACGCGTATCAAGGCGCATCTATGGCGCACCAGCTACGGCCTGGCGGCAATGTACTGCTTCTTCTACGCGCTGGCCCACCTGCCCCTGGCTGACGCCATGCTGTTTACCTATTCGGCCCCACTATTCACCCCTCTGATCGCCTGGTGGTGGCTGAAGGAGCCGCTGAGCAAACGCATCCTGCTGACAACCGGCATCGGCCTGCTCGGCGTACTGCTGGTGGCCAAACCCTCGAGCGCCTTGCTCAGTGGCAATACCCTGATCGGCATGGCAGCCAGTGTGCTGGCGGCGTTTGCCTTTGTCTCCATCCGCGAGATGAGCGATACCGAACCGGCTTATCGAATCGTGTTCTATTTTGCGCTATTCGGCACGCTGGCCTCCGCGATCCCCCTGACGTGGGCATGGCAGTCATTAAACAATCATGAGCTGAACCTGTTGCTGGCAATCGGCCTGCTCGCCACCGTCAGCCAGATCATCATGTCCAAGGCCTATGGCATGGCGCCGCCCGGCCTGATCGGACCCTTCGCGTATCTGGCCATCGTCTTTGCCGGCGTGATCGCCTGGCTGCGCTGGGGCGAAACCCCTGACCTGACCTCACTGATCGGTGCCGCCCTGATTTTTGCCTCCAGCCTGCTGTCGATTGCCCGACGCAGCCGCTGAACGGCCATCGAGCAAACGCGGCCAGCGCGACGTTTTAATGTATGATATGCGCCCTTTTCGTCGCCCGACTGCCCGAGAACGCCCTCTTATGCTGCTTTCCTCGCTCACCGCGGTTTCCCCCGTTGATGGCCGCTATGCCGGCAGAACCAGCGCCCTGCGCCCAATTTTCAGCGAATACGGCCTGATCCGCTTTCGCGTCCTGGTTGAGGTGCGCTGGTTGCAACGCCTGGCCGCCCACGAAGGCATCGGCGAAGTCCCAGCCTTCTCAGCCGAAGCCCAGGCCGTACTCAACCAACTGGCGAACGACTTCGCCATCGAGCACGCCGAACGCGTCAAAGAGATCGAGCGCACCACCAACCACGACGTCAAGGCCGTGGAGTACCTGCTCAAAGAACAGGCCGCCAAGCTGCCGGAACTGGATAACGTCAGCGAGTTCATCCACTTCGCCTGCACCAGCGAGGACATCAACAACCTGTCCCACGCCCTGATGCTGCGTGAAGGCCGCGATGAGGTCTTGCTACCGCTGATGCGCCAGACCGCTGAGGCCATCCGTGAGTTGGCGATAAAGTTCGCCGCTGTGCCGATGCTTTCGCGCACCCACGGCCAGCCAGCCTCGCCGACCACCCTGGGCAAAGAGCTGGCTAACGTGGTTTACCGCCTTGAGCGGCAAATCGCCCAAGTAGCTGCAGTTCCACTGCTGGGCAAGATCAATGGCGCGGTGGGTAACTACAACGCCCACCTGTCGGCTTATCCGCAGATCGATTGGGAAGCCAACGCCCGCGACTTTATCGAAGGTGACCTGGGCCTGCAGTTCAACCCCTACACCACCCAGATCGAGCCGCACGACTACATCGCCGAGCTGTTCGACGCCATCGCCCGCTTCAACACCATCCTGATCGACTTCGATCGCGATATCTGGGGCTACATCTCCCTGGGCTACTTCAAGCAGCGCACCATCGCGGGCGAAATCGGCTCCTCGACCATGCCGCACAAGGTCAACCCAATCGACTTCGAGAACTCCGAAGGCAACCTGGGTATCGCCAATGCACTGTTCCAGCATCTGGCCAGCAAGCTGCCTATCTCGCGCTGGCAGCGTGACCTGACCGATTCCACCGTGCTGCGCAACCTTGGCGTCGGCTTCGCCCATAGCGTTATCGCCTATGAAGCGAGCCTCAAGGGCATCAGCAAGCTGGAACTGAACGAGGCGCGCATCGCCGCCGACCTCGACGCGTGCTGGGAAGTTCTCGCCGAGCCGATCCAGACCGTGATGCGCCGTTACGCCATCGAAAACCCCTACGAGAAGCTCAAAGAGCTGACGCGCGGCAAAGGCATCAGCGCAGAAGCGCTGCAGACGTTCATCGACGGGCTCGATATGCCAGCCGCTGCCAAAGCCGAACTGAAGTTGCTGACGCCAGCCAACTACATCGGCAATGCAATCGCTCAGGCCAAACGTATTTAAGCGTTTGAGTCACTTGCACGCCCGGCAGTGCCGGGCGTTTTTATTTTTGGGCTTTTATTTATTTCAAGGGCTTAGCGATGAATCCTGATACTCCACTGCAGCTGTTAGGCGGCCTTACAGCCCGTGAATTCCTGCGCGACTACTGGCAGAAAAAACCCCTGCTGGTGCGCCAGGCCATACCCGGCTTCGAGAGCCCGATCTCGCCGGACGAGCTTGCAGGCCTGGCCCTGGAAGAGGAAATCGAGTCACGCCTAGTGATCGAGGACGGCGAGCGCCCATGGGAGTTGCGCCGCGGCCCCTTCGCCGAAGACGCCTTCGCCCAACTGCCGGAACGCGACTGGACCCTGCTGGTGCAAGCGGTCGATCAGTTCGTCCCAGAAGTGGCAGAGCTACTCGAAGAGTTCAAGTTTCTGCCCAAGTGGCGCATCGACGACGTGATGATCAGCTTTGCCGCACCCGGCGGAGGCGTCGGCCCGCACTTCGACAATTACGATGTATTCCTGTTGCAAGGCTACGGCAAACGCCGCTGGCAGATCGGCCAGATGTGCAACTCCGAGAGCCCGCTGCTGCAACACGCTGACCTGAAGATTCTTGCCGAATTCACTAAAACTGAAGAATGGGTACTGGAACCCGGCGACATGCTCTACCTGCCGCCGCTTCTGGCCCACTGTGGTACCGCTGAGGATGATTGCATGACTTATTCCGTAGGCTTCCGCGCGCCTAGCGCCGCTGAAGTACTGACCCATTTCACCGATTTTCTCGGCCAGTTCCTGCCCGATGAAGACCGCTACAGCGATGCCGACGCGCAACCGACCAGCGATCCGCACCAGATCCAGCATGACGCCCTGGATCGCCTGAAAGCCTTGCTCCATGAACACATGAGCGATGAGCGCCTGCTGATGACCTGGTTCGGCCAGTTCATGACCGAACCACGCTACCCGGAGTTGATTGCCGGGATAGAGATCGACGAAGACGCCTTCCTCGCCAGCCTCGAAGATGGCGCCGTGATGATCCGCAACCCCAGCGCCCGCATGGCCTGGTCGGAAGTCGGCGAAGACCTGGTGCTGTTCGCCAGCGGTCAAAGCCGCTTGCTGTCTGCCAGCCAGCGCGACTTACTGAAACTGATCTGCTCAGCCGATGCGTTACATATCGACAACCTTGCGCCATGGCTCGCCGATGAAGAGGGACGTAACCTGCTGCTGGAACTAGCCAAGCAAGGGAGCCTGGAATTTGCCGATGAATAGCATTCACATACGCCTGGCTGACTGGCAAAAAGACAATGCCGAGCTGCGGCGCATCCGCGAGTCAGTGTTTATTGCCGAGCAAGCGGTACCGCCGGAGCTCGAATGGGACGCTGAAGACGCAGAGGCATTGCACTTCCTCGTCTACGAGGGTGACTACCCAATAGGTACCGCTCGCCTGCTGCCGGACGGCCATATTGGTCGGGTTTCGGTACTTAAGGATTGGCGCGGCCTGAACGTCGGCGATGCACTGCTGCGCGCAGTACTCAGCGAAGCGGAAAAACGCGGCCTGCAACAACAAATGCTCAGCGCCCAGGTGCAGGCCACGCCTTTCTATGAAAGGCTTGGCTTTGCCATTGTCAGCGGCGAGTACCTCGACGCCGGTATTCCTCATGTAGATATGGTGCGCCACAGCCAACAATAGCTGCGAACAATAGCCGCGAGGTCAGGATGAACCAGGACGCCCCGTCAGACGCAACCGAGAGCAACGAGCCAGCAGCGCTTCCCGCCATCGAGTTTAAGTCGCCGGGGCGTTTTGCCGTGCGCAACCCCGAACCAGCCTCAAGCGAATCCCGACTGGAAGAGCCCGCTCCATTCATCCTCGGCGAGCACCTGGCACTGGAGCGTTTCGATCGGCCCCAGATGGCCCGCGCCCACGTGCTGGCAATGCTCCAGCAAGCCCAGCGCAGCCTGTGCATCTACAGCACCGACCTGGAGCCTTGGCTGTATCATCACCGCAGCGTCCAGGAGGCCTGCACCCGGTTGCTCCTAGCCAACCCGAAAAATCGCCTGCGCATCTTGGTCAAAGATCTCAGTCGGGCGGTTAAGCAGGGCCATCGTTTGCTGGGCTTGTCGCGCCGTTTGTCGAGCAATCTGCATATCCGCAAGTTGCACCCAGACTATCCCTGTGAGGAAGTAGCCTTCTTACTGGCCGATGACTGCGGTTTGCTGCTGCGCCCGGAGCCCGAGCAATTTGCCGGCTACGCGCTATATCAGGACCCTGCCCGTGTACGCTTGCGTCAGAGACAATTCGATCAGGCTTGGCAGGCCAGCATTACCGACCCAGATGTACGGAGTTTTCTGCTATGAGTGCACCTAATTTGCTCGCGGCTCTGCTGCTCTGTATCGCCCTACCCCTAAGTGCGGCCACCGAAGTGATCCCGCTGAATTACCGTACCGCCGATGATGTGCTGCCGGTGGTGCAGTCGGTGCTGGGCAACGAAGGACGCGTCAATGCTTACGGCAACCAGTTGATCGTCAACGCCACGCCGGCCAAGATCGAGGAAATCCGCCAATTACTCGAGCAACTGGACACGCGCCCCCGGCGCTTGCTGATCAGCGTCGACAGCTCGGAATCCAGCTTTCAGAACGACCGAGGCTATCGCGCCGACGGCACACTGAGCGCCGGCGGTGCCCAAGTGCAGATTGGCCAGGGCGAAATCAACGGCCGCGACCAGGTGCGCATCATCAGCCGCACGACCGACAGCCGTGGCGGCGGCACCCAACACGTGCAAGCCACCGAGGGCTACCCGGCGCTGATTCAGGTCGGCCAAAGCGTGCCGCTCAACTCGAGCAGCAGCGGCCCTTACGGCCAGATATATAACAGCACCGAATACCGCGACGTCATGCGCGGCTTCTACGTGACGGCCAGCCTCACTGGCGAAATTGTGCATATCAATATCAGTAGCAATCGGGACCGCCTGAGCCACTCGCAGCCCGGGGTAATCGACATCCAGAATACCGACACCCGGGTTAGCGGCCGTCTTGGCGAATGGATCAGCATCGGCGGCGTTAACCAGCAGAGCCAGGTTGAACGAGACGGCGTTCTACACCAGCGATCGACCCAAGGACGCGAGGACATGAGCCTGCGGGTAAAGGTCGAGATCACCGATTAAAGCAGAGTAACGCTCGGCTGCTGCGACCACCTCCAGGTGCCCGCTACTGGCGTTGCGTCAGGTGACAAGCAGGGGCATCGAGCTCACTTCAGACCCCTGCGCTCCCCTGGTCCGCCTTGCCGAAGGCGCCAGGATAGATTCTCGCCGTGACGCTCGATTTTTTCACAACCCCTGACTTGCCGGTCGTCGTAATACTTATGTAGTAGTCGCGAAAAAGCACTACAAAACGTTTGACGAACACTTTTGGCAGAGGCATCATGGCCTCGCTCCCGCTAATCAGGGGCCCTGGAAAGGGTCTCCGGGTCGTGTTCCAGCTTACCGCCGGAGCCGGTTCGTGTTGTAAAGCCCACAAGGCAGTTCGACGAGATTGCGACTGGAACGAAGTTGTCCTGAGGGACGGGGAAGCGCTTCAACGTAGCAGCCAGCAGAACGTTACAGCCTACTGAGTCGTCCAATGGACGCCAAATGAAACAATCATTTGCAGCAGCTGTAGTCGACGCACTGTTCGTTTCATCCCCCCTCCTCCAAGCTGCAACAGCGTCCTGGTCTCTTTCTTTAGTTCTGTTGTGAGCCCCCGCAACCATGACCTCTGGGTCTTGAGTGGGAAAGTCGGTGCTCAACCAAACACATACTTTGAAGGATTGACCATGTCAGCTTATCAAAACGACATCAAAGCCGTTGCCGCCGTTAAAGCCGCCGCTGGCAGCAGCTGGAGCGCTATCGACCCTGAGTCCGTGGCCCGCATGCGCGCCCAGAACCGTTTCAAAACCGGTCTGGAAATCGCTCAGTACACTGCTGACATCATGCGTAAAGACATGGCTGAGTACGATGCTGACTCCTCCGTCTACACCCAGTCCCTGGGCTGCTGGCATGGTTTCATCGGTCAGCAGAAGCTGATTTCGATCAAGAAGCACCTCAAGACCACCAACAAGCGCTACCTCTACCTGTCGGGCTGGATGGTTGCTGCTCTGCGTTCGGATTTCGGTCCGCTGCCGGATCAGTCCATGCACGAGAAAACCTCGGTTTCCGGCCTGATCGAAGAGCTGTACACCTTCCTGCGCCAGGCTGATGCCCGCGAACTGGACCTGCTGTTCACCGCTCTGGACACTGCCCGCGCTGCTGGCGACAACGCCAAAGCTGCTGACCTGCAGAACCAGATCGACAACTACGAAACTCACGTAGTGCCAATCATCGCCGACATCGACGCCGGTTTTGGTAACCCAGAAGCCACTTATCTGCTGGCCAAGCGCATGATCGAAGCAGGCGCTTGCTGCATCCAGATCGAAAACCAGGTTTCTGACGAGAAGCAGTGCGGCCACCAGGACGGTAAAGTTACCGTTCCTCACGCCGACTTCATCGCCAAGATCAACGCTGTTCGCTACGCATTCTTGGAACTGGGCATCGACAACGGCGTAATCGTTGCACGTACCGACTCCTTGGGCGCTGGCCTGACCAAGCAAATCGCAGTGACCAAAGAGCCGGGCGACCTGGGCGACCAGTACAACTCCTTCCTGGATTGCGAAGAAGTTTCTGCTGCCGACATGCAGAACGGCGACGTAGTCATCAACCGTGGCGGTAAGCTGCTGCGTCCTAAGCGTCTGCCGTCCAACCTGTTCCAGTTCCGCGCTGGCACCGGTGAAGCACGTTGCGTACTGGACAGCATCACGTCGCTGCAGAACGGCGCTGACATGCTGTGGATCGAAACCGAGAAGCCACACGTCGGTCAGATCGCAGAAATGGTTAACGAAATCCGTAAAACCATTCCGAACGCCAAGCTGGTTTACAACAACAGCCCATCGTTCAACTGGACTCTGAACTTCCGTCAGCAGGCATTCGACAACCTCGCTGCCGCAGGCAAAGACGTTTCGGCCTACGACCGTGCCAAGCTGATGAGCGTTGATTACGACGCAACCGAGCTGGCTCAAATCGCTGACGAAAGCATTCGCACCTTCCAGCGCGACGCTTCTGCCCAGGCTGGTATCTTCCACCACCTGATCACTCTGCCGACGTACCACACCGCCGCGCTGTCCACCGACAACCTGGCCAAAGGGTACTTCGCAGACCAGGGCATGCTGGCCTACGTGAAAGGCGTTCAGCGCGAGGAAATCCGTCAGGGTATCGCCTGCGTTAAGCACCAGAACATGTCCGGTTCTGACCTAGGCGACGCTCACAAAGAGTACTTCGCTGGTGAAGCGGCCCTGAAAGCCGGCGGCAAAGACAACACCATGAACCAGTTCAGCTAATAGCCTGAGGTTCGCTCGGTCAGGACCACGCACCTCGACCGAGTCCGCGACAAAAAAAGCCCCGGCAGCAATGCCGGGGCTTTTTTGTTGGTTATGTACCCGTTAACTGTTGCGCCCAGCCGTCGGCACTTAAGTTGTGAAGGGGCCTGATCCCGGAGGGCGCGCCGTGCACACCATGGCAAGTTGAAGATTATTGGTGCGTATGACCTGGGCGGCCTCGCGTCACCCTACTCATTACAGCCTCAAGCAATGTCATTCTTACCCAGGCACCCATGCAACACCTACAGGGTGCGTCCGCTCCCATCAAACTACCCGTATGCCATTGATTTTATGGGTTATGAAGGCTATATGGGAGCGGGCCATGGCCGCGAAACCCATCGCGGCCATGGGACTGGGCGTCCCCGCCGCTCCTACAGGTGCCCACCAGCCGACAGACACCATTGCCTCCAGTTTGCTGCGCGACAGCGCGGCGTCTGGACGACGGGGGATCTTCTACAGATTCCGCGCTTTGGCTATGTACCCCATAGAAACCCGGCCAGGCCGGGTTTTAGGTACAAGGCACTCAGATGCGAAACTGTCGAACCAACGCTCCCAGGCGCTCACCGAGCCCGGACAGATTGCGCGCAGTTTGTGCCCCTTGCTGGGTTTCGTCGGCGACGCTGTCTACAGCCACTGCAATCTGATGCACGCTACGATTGATCTCCTCTGCCACCGCAGTCTGCTCTTCGGCAGCGCTGGCGATCTGCGCATTCATTGAGTTGATGGTGGCAATCAATTGCGCAATGGCATCCAGCGACGAACCCGCCTTATTAGCTTGCTCGCTGGTGAGCTCCCCAGCGTCACTGGATTGGCGCATCGAAACCACGGCCTGATTCGTCCCTTTCTGCAAGCGGTCTATCATGCCCTGGATTTCCTGGGTGCTTTGCTGGGTACGGCTGGCCAGGGCACGTACCTCGTCGGCGACCACGGCAAATCCCCGCCCAGCCTCACCGGCACGGGCTGCTTCGATAGCCGCATTGAGTGCCAGCAAGTTGGTTTGCTCGGCAATTGAGCGAATCACATCAAGCACACTGACAATCGACGACACATCATTCTGCAGGCTGTCGAGGGACAAGCCACTGTCGCGGATATCCTGCACCAGGGCATGGATGCGCTCGATGCTGCCATCAACCACGCGCTTGGCCGCCTGGCCTTCCTGATCAGTCTTCTGCGCGGCTTCGGCAGCGCCCTGGGCACTCCGTGCAACCTCATGGGCCGCAGCGGACATCTCATTGATCGCAGTGGCCACCTGATCGGTTTCGTGACGCTGTTGCTGCATGGCCTGTTCGGAACGCTGAGTCTGAGTCGAAACCTGGCCGACCAACTCGGTCAGCTGCCCGGTCATTTCAGCAATCTGACGAACCAGGTTGTGGATCTTCTCGACAAAGCGGTTGAATGACCCGGCCAGCTGACCCAGTTCGTCGTCACCGCTGATTGGCAGGCGACGGGTCAGGTCACCCTCGCCTGCGGCAATGTCATCAAGGTTGTCTTTTATCTGTTGCAACGGCCGCAGGAAGTTATTACTCAGCACCACACCGAGGACGCCAAAGACCAACAGCAGGGCCACGGCAATGATCAGAATACTGGTAATGATCGTACTGATGCGTTCGTCGATCTCACCCTGAATCTTGCCGATCTGTGCTTCGACACCGTCCAGGTTGAGCGCGGTACCCAGCGCCATGTCCCACTTCGGCAGGTAATAGCTGTAAGCCAATTTCGGCACAATGACCCTGTCGTTGGACGGTAACGGCGAAGAGTAATTCACAAAGTAGGTGTTGTTCTTGGCAACGTTGACCAGCTCACGGTTAGTGTAGACGCCGTTCGGATCGCGTCGATCAGCTAGGCTGACCCCTACGTCCGCCGGGCTATCGCTGCGAAATAGGCGCACGACATTGGAGTCATGAGCAAAGAAGTAACCATCGTTGCCAAATTTGATCTTCGACAGCACCGCGATAGCCTTCTCGCGACTGGCCATGTCGCCTTGAGCCGCCTCGGCATACAGGCCCTGCACTGCCCCCAAGGCAATCTGAATATAGTGCTCGAGCTCGACGCGTTTTTCCTGGATCAGTCGCTCGCGGGTTTCCGTTATTTCCTTGGCCGCCAGGCTCTGCAACACCTTGGCAGCCGCACCGCTGAGCACAACGGCGAACAGAATCACCGGCACCAGGGCAAGCAACACCACTTTGGTTTTTAATGTCAGGCGCATTATTATTTTCCTTATAGGCTTTACAAAGCAAAACGGGACTACCGATCTATCGGCAGTCCCGTCAGGAAATAAAGCGACTATTGGCTGGAGAAGTTACTGCCCGCCAATCTCCTGTTTACAGCACCATCGCTGCCGCCCAGCCGAATACCAGCAGCGGCAGGTTGTAATGCAGGAAGGTCGGTACCACGCTATCCCAGATATGGTTATGTTGGCCATCGACATTCAGACCCGAGGTCGGGCCGAGGGTCGAATCCGAGGCCGGCGAGCCGGCATCGCCCAGGGCACCTGCGGTACCAACAATGCAGACAATAGCCAGCGGGCTGAAACCCAGCTGTACGCCCAGCGGCACGAAAATAGCGGCAATGATCGGTACCGTGGAGAACGACGAGCCGATACCCATGGTTACCAGCAGGCCAACCAACAGCATCAGCAGCGCGCCAATAGCCTTGTCATGCCCAATCAATGCGGCGGAACTGTCAACCAGGGTTTTAACCTCCCCGGTAGCCTTCATCACCTCGGCGAAGCCGGCGGCGGCGATCATGATGAAACCGATCATCGCCATCATCTTCATGCCCTCGGTGAACAGGCCATCAGCCTCTTTCCAGCGCACGACACCGGACACCGAGAAGATCACAAACCCGACCAACGCGCCGATGATCATCGAATCCAGCCACAACTGCACGACAAACGCGGCACCAATCGCCACAGCAGCCACAAGTAGGCTAAGAGGGTTGTAGGCCACGTCGATGCGCTCTGCCTGCTCGATCTTGGCCAAGTCATACACACGCTTCTTGCGGTAGCTGAACAACACCGCCACCAGCAAACCGAAGAGCATGCCCAGCGCCGGAATTGCCATGGCTTCGGTGATGCTAATGCCAGTCACGTCGACCCCGGCCTTGGCCACGTTGGCCAGCAGGATCTCATTGAGAAAGATGCCGCCAAAACCAACCGGCAGGAACATATAGGGCGTGATCAGGCCAAAGGTCAGTACGCAGGCAATCAGCCGGCGATCGAGCTGCAGCTTGCTCAACACATAGAGCAATGGTGGCACCAGTAGCGGAATGAAGGCGATGTGGATCGGCAGCACGTTCTGCGAGGCAATCGCGACCGCCAGCAGTAATGCAATCAACACCCATTTGAGCACCCCGCCTCCCTGCACATCCTGTTTACCGACCAGAGCCAGGGCCTTGTCGGCCAGCGCATGAGCCAACCCGGACTTGGCGATAGCCACAGCAAAGGCACCGAGCAAGGCATAGGACAGCGCCACCGTCGCCCCACCGCCAAGCCCCCGATTGAAAGCAGCCAGAGAGCCCTCCACACCCAACCCGCCGAGCACGCCACCGGCCAGTGCACCGAGGATCAGCGCTACCACTACGTGCACGCGGCACAGGCTGAGGACCAGCATGATGCCGACCGCCGCAATTACTGCATTCATGAACCGCTCCTAATGAAGCTTTGCTGGAAGAAACCAAGGTGGGGTGTTACATGGCCAAACACCTGACTGCAGATGCGTGGTCAGCGCGGCCGCCGTAGAGGCGCTGATTGAGCGGCGCAAGCGTGGTACCCGGAAAAAAGCCGAGCACTCTGCCGTAAGTGGCGTGAAGTGTCAAAAATGCAATGTGTTAAATATCAATCACCCGTGCATAATCCCAGCACAAGCACTGGCCAGCGGCCCCAGCAAACACCTACATTTCGCAGCAATACCGCCAGCCCGATCAAGAAACCCATGCTGTCGCCGATAGCCACGTCGTGAACAATTGATTTAGGAGTGTTCCATGCCCTTCAGCCGTCTTTCGATCCAGTGGAAAATCACCCTGCTTGCTGGCCTGTGCCTGCTCGTGATCGTGACGCTGCTAATCGGTGCTTCGCTTTATCAGTCCACCCGCAGTGCCGAGTTGGTACGCAACTCCAGCAGCAACATGCTGGCTGACAGTGCCAAACTGCGCCTGCAGGCCCGTGGCGAGCTACAGGCGGTACGTATCCAGCGCTATTTCATGGATACCTATCAATACGGCAAAGGGTTTTCCCGACAGATCATTTTCCTCCGCGAGCAGGCTGAGAAACGCTTCCTCGATGCCTTCGACCTGCGCGAAGACCTGACCCGGCAAGCGCGCAGTAGCCTGGAGGCAAACCCGTCATTACTCGGCCTCTATATGGTCTTCGAGCCCAACGCGCTGGACGGCAAGGATGAGTTATTTGTCGAGCAAACCGAACTCGGCAGTAACGACCAGGGGCGCTTCTCACTCTACTGGTCGCAAGCCAAGCCGGGGCAACTTGAGTCGGAGTCGATGAGCGAGGAAATGCTCGCCGACACCAAAACCGGCCCCAGCGGCGAACCTTACAATGCGTGGTACACCTGCCCACGCGACAGCGGCAAAACCTGCGTCCTGGAACCCTACTACGACGAAGTTGGCGGCCAGCAAGTGCTGATGACCAGCATTGCCTTCCCACTGGAACTGGAAGGCAAGGTGGTCGGTGTCGTCGGCGTTGATATCAGCCTGGACAGCCTGCAACTGCTTAGCGTGCAAGCCAATCGCGAGCTTTACGACGGCGACGGCCATGTCAGTATCTTCAGCCCGACAGCGTTACTGGCCGGCCACAGCCGCGATGCCCGTCTGCTCAGCAGTCCGGTCGAAAAGGCTTACAGTGAACATGCTGGCGAGCTGCGGTCTTTGATCAATAATGGCCAAGCCAGCGAACTGCAGCATGGCGAAATGCTCCGCGTGGTGCAGCCATTCAAGCCAATTCCCGAAGCCAGGCCCTGGAGCGTATTGCTCGAAGTGCCCGAGCAGAAACTGCTCGCACCTGCCTTGCAACTGGAGCGCCAATTGGACCAGCAGCGAACCCGTGACAGCGCAGTAGCACTGGTGATCGGCCTGCTCGCGATGCTCCTTGGCCTGCTGCTGATGTGGCTGACTGCCCGTGGCGTGACCAAGCCGATCCTCGGTGTTGCAGCCATGCTGAAAGACATCGCCAGCGGCGAAGGTGACTTGACCCGCCGTCTTGATTACCCCAGACAAGACGAGCTCGGCGAGCTGACCAGCTGGTTTAATCGATTCCTCGATAAACTCCAGCCTGTCATCGCCGACGTCAAGCGCAGCGTGCAAGACGCTCGTGGCACTGCCGACCAATCCGCCGCCATTGCCGGCCAGATCAGCGCCGGCATGCAGCAGCAATTCCGTGAGGTCGACCAAGTAGCCACCGCCTTCCAGGAAATGAGTGCCACCGCCCATGACGTAGCGCACAACGCCGCGCAAGCAGCCGAAGCCGCCAACAGCGCCGACCGCGCCAGCCGCGAAGGCCTCGACGTGATCGGCAAGACCACCGCGACCATCGAACTGCTGGCCAACGAAATGAACGTCGCCATGCAGGAAGTCGAAGGCTTGGCCAACAGCAGCGAGCAAATCGGCTCGGTGCTGGAGGTGATCCGTTCGATTGCCGACCAGACCAATCTGCTGGCACTCAATGCGGCTATCGAGGCAGCTCGTGCAGGCGAGGCTGGGCGCGGCTTCGCAGTGGTAGCCGATGAAGTGCGTAACCTGGCCAAACGCACCCAAGACTCAGTTGAGGAGATCCGTCAGGTAATCGAGGGCCTGCAAAAAGGCACCCGCGAGGTGGTCAGTACGATGAATAGCAGCCAACGGCAAGCCCAGGGCAGTGTCGAACAAGTCGAGCAAGCGGTGGCCGTGCTGCAACGGATCAACCAAGCGGTGAGCGTAATCACCGACATGAACCTGCAAATAGCCAGTGCGGCCGAGGAACAAAGCTCGGTAGCCGAAGAGATCAACCGTAACGTCGCCTCGATTCGCGACGTCACCGAAACCATGGCTGGGCAGGCCGATGAGTCGGCCCAGGTCAGCCAGAACCTCAACCGCCTGGCCAACCAGCAGCAAAGCCTGATGGATCAATTTCGCGTCTGAACGGCGTATACCTTGCCGCCCAAGCCTGCGGCCGCTAGCCTGGGCGATCACTTTTTTGGGGATACACCATGCTGAACATCGCCTTGGTTGCCGGCTCCGGCCGCAACAACAGCCAATCGGGCAAGGTCGCCCGCTTCCTTCGCCAGCGCCTGATTCAACTCGGACAGACCACCACCGAGCTGAGCTGCGTGATCGACCTGGGGCTGGCACCGCTGCCGTTGTGGCCCGCCGAAGACGCAGGCCCCTGGAACCTCTACAGCCAGCAGCTTAAGAACGCCGATGCCATTGTAATCATCGCTCCCGAGTGGAACGGCATGGCCTGTCCCGCTATAAAGAACTTCTTCATCTACGCCAGCAAAGCCGAACTGGCGCACAAACCGGGCCTGCTGGTCGGTGTTTCGTCCGGGGTCGGCGGCGCCTATCCGATCAGCGAATTGCGCGCTTCCAGCTACAAGAACTGCCGTCTCTGCTACGTCCCCGAGCACCTGATCGTGCGCCAGGTCGAAAAAGTCCTCAACACCCCCGAGCCAGCCAGCGAAGACGACCAGCGCCTGCGCGGGCGCATCGACTATGACCTGGATATCCTGGGCAAATACGCCAAAGCGCTGAAGCCCGTACGTGAAAGTATAGACATGACCAACCCCGCGTTTGCCAACGGCATGTGATGGTAGTCTTCAGGGCGCACAACGCTGCAGGGTGCATTTTTCAAAGTGTCTCGGTGCCCTTTAAGTGGGTGCGCGCAACAGTTTTCTTACGGCACCCGGGTTAGTGTTCTGGCAACCGAACAACACAGCTACGCCTGGGCGCAGCGTGCCTTGCAGGCCGAGATGCAGCTCATCAAGCCGTGCGCCACGCGGGTTGTGGCAACTGGACACGCACGCACAAACCACCCAGTTGGCTATCCACCAGCTCCAGGTGCCCACCCCATGCATCGACGATGTCGCGCACGATGCCCAGGCCCAGACCGTGCCCGGCAATCTGTTCATCCATCCGCGCGCCACGATTTAGAACGTCCGCACGCTGCTCGGCCTCGATGCCGGGGCCATCGTCTTCCACCTTGAGCAGGTAACCCTCAGCCGTGCACTCGATACTCAAGCGCACCTGGCTGGCCGCCCACTTACAAGCGTTATCCAGCAGGTTACCCAGCAGCTCAAGCATATCCTCGCGGTCCCAGGGCAAGCGCAGGTTCGCTTCCGCGTGCCAATCAATACGTAAACCGCGGTCGTGAATCATTGCCAGGGTAGAGAACAAGCCTGGTAGCTCCTCGGCACAGATGAAGTGCGCACCGGGCAAAGCCTCGCCAGTCAACCGCGCACGGCCCAGCTCGCGCTCCAGGCGCTGCTCGATCTGCTGCAGGTTATCGAGCAGGCTGGCGCGCAACGCAGGATAGCCGTGCAGCTCTTCACGTCCGGCCAGACTGACCAGCACCGCTAAAGGCGTTTTCAGCGCATGACCGAGGTTGCCCAGGGCATTGCGCGAGCGTTTCAGGGTGTCTTCGGTGTGCGCCAGCAGGTGGTTGATCTGCCCCACCAATGGCTCCAGCTCGCGGGGCACGCCGCTGTCCAGTGCGCTACGTTGTCCTTGTTGCAGTTGGGCGATCTGCTGGCGCACCTGCTCCAGCGGGCGCAAGGCGCGGCTGACGGTCAGGCGCTGCAGCAGCAAGATCAGCAACAAGGCGGCCACACCCAGCCCCAGGCCCGTTTGCTGGACGCGACGATAGCTTTGCATCACCGGCGTGTAATCCTGAGCCACGAGCACGGACAGCTGCTGACCGAAGCGCTGATAGTCGCCACGGTAGGTCAGCAGTAACTGACCCTGCGGGCCGTCGGCCAATTCGTCCTGCAGCCCGGGCTGCGGCGCCGGCTGCAGTTCACTGTCCCATAGCGAACGCGAGCGCCAGGTCTTGTCAGCAAAGTCGATACGAAAATAATGCCCCGAGAATGGCCGCTGAAAAGCCGCGCTGAGGCGTTGTTCATTCAACTGAATACCCTGCGGGCCACGCACCATGGCCGCCAGCAGCGACTCGGCTTCATCGCGCAAATCTGCTTGCAGGTAACTGCGCAGGCCAAGATCGAACAGCCACAGGCTGGTCTGCACCAGGAGCAGGCCAACCACCAGCAAGATGCTGACCAACCCCAGACTCAAGCGCCGCTGGATCGATTTCAAACAGCCTCTCCGCTGAACCTGTAACCCTGGCCACGCCGGGTTTCGATGGCTTCCCGACCAATTTTGCGACGCAGGTGATTGACGTAAACCTCGATCACATTCGAGTCGCGCTCAGTCTCGCCGTCGTAGAGGTGCTCAGCCAGGTGGCTTTTCGAGAGAATCTGCCCAGCGTGCAGCATGAAATAGCGCAGCAGGCGAAACTCTGCAGAGGTCAGGTCAATTTCCTCGCCATTACGCCTGACACACTGACGACTCTCATCCAGCAGCAAGCCGGCGGCCTGCAATTGCGGCTGATTGGCCAGGCCGTGCGCACGACGCAGCAACGCCTGAATCCGTAGCTGCAGTTCTTCCGGGTGAAAGGGTTTGCTCAAGTAATCATCAGCACCGGCTTTCAGCCCCTCGATCCGCTCAGCCCAGGAACTGCGCGCAGTAAGGATCAGAACCGGGGTTTGCAGGCCACCGGCACGCCACTCCTGCAGTACCTGCAGCCCAGGTTTGCCTGGCAAACCAAGGTCGAGAATGATCAGGTCGTAAGGCTCACTGGCACCCTGATACAGCGCGTCGCGCCCATCGGCCAACCAATCTACCGCATAGCCATGACGCGTCAGGCTGGCGAGCAGCTCGTCGGCCAGGGGCACATGGTCCTCTACTAGCAACAGGCGCATTCAGTCATCTACCTCATCCTTCAGGATCCGCCCATCACGAGCGTCCAACTCCAATTCGCGAACCACACCTTGCCGGGTCAGTAACTCGACCTCATAGATCAGGATGTCGTCTTCCTCTTCCAGCTCGGCCTCAAGCAAAATGGCGCCCGGGTAGCGCTGCAAGGCAATGCCCAGCAATTGTTCAAGAGGCAGGATGTGCCCCGCCTGACGCAGGCGCAAGGCTTCATCCTGATCCAGATCGCGAGCGCCGGCACTGCAGCTCAGCACAAGAAGAAGCAGGCTGCACAACCCGCTATTACGCAGGGTGGTCAGCATCAATCGTCCTGCTGATTCTTGAGAATCTGGCCATTCGTGGCGTCCAATTCGATATCCCATTGCGCGCCCTGTGCGTCGCGTACTTCGAGCTGATAAATGTAGCGGCCGTATTCTTCCTCAAGCTCGGTTTCCTCGATCTTGCCACCTGGATGTAGCACCAGAGCGGCAGCATTAAGCTTTTCGAAGGACTGGATGGTTCCCGCATCGCGTAGTTTCAATGCTTCATCCGGCCCCAGGTCACGTGCGTTGGCGATCCCGGCTGAGACGCTCAGGGCAGCAGCCACAAACAGTGCTATCAAGGCTTTCATGGTGAGTCTCCGTACGCGCTTGTTCGAGAGGATTGAGATTACTGCGCCGAACTTAACTCAAGCTGAATTCAATAAGATTCGCTACAAACCGTAGCGCCATCATTCAGCGTATCAAGTAACTTGGCCTGTCCGCGGGGGGCTCTATAATCAAAACCTTGCGAGATGGATACGAGCATGAGTGCGATTCAAATAAAGTACCCCGCCCTGACGATCAAGGCCGGCCCGCGGGCCTTGGCACGCATTCGTGAGCGCGGCTTGCAGCCGGCTGATGTGGGCATTCTGCCAGGCGCTGCCGGCGGCCCCAAGGCTCTCGGCATCCAGGGTCTGGATCTGGCCCTGTTCGGCGACTGGCTACCGCGGATGCCGCGCGAACGCTCGCTAATTGGAGCGTCAATCGGCTCATGGCGCTTCGCAAGTGCCTGCCTACCGGATGCTGTCGCCGGTATACGCCGCCTCGGCGAACTCTATACCGGGCAGCGCTTTGCCAGGGGCGCGAGCATGGCCGAGGTCTCGCGCAGTTGTCGGCAGATGCTTGCAGACCTATTGACCGGCCAGGACGCCAGCGTATTGAACAACCCGCACTATCGCCTGAATATCGTCGTGGTAAAGAGCCACGGCTTGCTCCAGCATGACCACCGCGGCGCCCTGGGCCTGGGCTTATCTTCGGTTATCGGCAACAACCTGTTCGGGCGCCAGCGCCTGGCCAGGCACTTCGAGCGGCTGATCCTGCACGATGCGCGCCTGGCTCCACCGTTGGAAACGCTGAACGACTTTCCTTCGCGCTACCTGGCGCTGGACAGCGCCAACCTGCGCCATGCTCTGCTCGCCTCCGGGTCGATCCCGATGATCATGCAAGGGGTGCGCGACATTCCCGGAGCTGCTCCGGGCACCTACCGCGATGGCGGCCTGCTCGATTACCACCTCGACCTGCCCTACAGCGGCGAGGATATCGTGCTCTATCCGCACTTCACCGACAAAGTCATCCCCGGCTGGTTCGACAAAGGCATGCCCTGGCGTCGGGGCGATACCGGGCGCTTGCAGGATGTACTACTGCTGGCGCCGTCGCGTGACTACCTGGCTCGCCTGCCTCACGGCAAACTGCCGGATCGCAAGGACTTCAGCCGCTTTATGGGCGATGACGCCGGCCGCGAACGCTATTGGCGCACCGCCATGGACGAAAGCCGGCGCCTGGGCGACGAGTTCCTCGAACTGGCGGACAGCGGGCGCCTGGCCGAGCGCATACGGGCACTTTGAGCCCTGGCAGGGCAATCGCTCTGGTTAGGTCAGCGTTGTCGATCCAGCACACATTTCGCGCATTATCGCGCCCGCAAATGTGACTTGATGACCCCAACTGGTCATCAACAACTATGACTGGCCGGCGCAGCAAACAATGCCGCTGACCTTTACGATTTTGGGATCACCTCGGAGAAACCGACCCCATGAACGCGCCACTGCGTTTTAATGAAGCACTTCTGATTGCCGATCGCGCCTTCCAACCCTTGCAGTGCGTCGCCTGGACGCCCCAAGACGGCGCCAACGAACTCAGCCTGACGGTCATCGACCGAACCAGCACCCGGTTACTGGGCCGTA
Organism: Pseudomonas sp.; assembly: GCA_030656145.1. Lineage (GTDB taxonomy): Bacteria > Pseudomonadota > Gammaproteobacteria > Pseudomonadales > Pseudomonadaceae > Aquipseudomonas. Next base: position 2,060 of record JAUSOF010000051.1, on the reverse strand, counting down.
CCCTGCTGTCGAGCAGCATCTACAGCGACCCGATACAACTGGCCAGCGTACTCAACAAATCCCGCGCGGAATTGAGCCAGCAGGGTTATAACCTGGCGCCCTGGAGCATGCCGGAGTAGCCTTCAGCGGCGGTGAGCGTATCCAGCGTCCTCGCAGCTAGCCCCAAGGCATCTGCGCAGCGCGCTGGCGCAACAGCGCGGCGGTGCACAGGCGCTCGCTGCTCACGCCTTCTCAGGCTGAGCTGCTTCACAGCAGGCTGACTTGGCAGCAGATTCGCACAGCATTTTATCTTCCAGATTCATTTGCCCTGACCCATGCGCCCAGCGGCACACCTGTATCTACACCCAATGAACCGCCCTGCCCCACATGGCTAATCGGCCAGCGGTACCTGCGACATAATTTCAGTTATGTTTTAAAGATCCTACTGCACAGGCGTTACAGCCGAAGACACACGACCCGGATGCGATGAGCGCATTCATCTGGTCGTTGACTTAATCAAGACCCTGCCTTACGTTAACGTAAAGGTTAACAAGGGCACTACCCATGATCACCTACTCCATTTCCGATCTGGCCCGCGAGCTGGATACCACCACCCGCGCCATCCGCTTCTATGAAGAGCAGCAGATGCTCCGCCCCGAACGGCGCGGCCAGGAGCGCATCTACAGCGCCAAGGACAAGGTCACCCTCAAGCTGATCCTGCGCGGCAAGCGCATTGGTTTCTCTCTGGCTGAATGCAAAGAACTGATCGAGCTGTACGACCCGGTGCACGGCAACCACAAACAGTTACACACCTTTATGGGCAAGATCACCGAGCGCCGCGCTCAGTTGCAGCAGCAGTTGTTGGACATCGAACAGATGCAGCTTGAACTGGACACTGCCGAAGAGCGTTGCTTGGCAGCTCTGGCTGAAACCGAATAAAAACAGTTGATTACCTCCTAAACCTAATAACAATTCTTACAGGTGGAACCATGAGCTACCCGTCCCTCAACTTCGCCCTCGGCGAAACCATCGACATGCTCCGTGAGCAGACCCAGGCCTTCGTCGCCAGCGAACTGGCCCCGCGCGCCGCCACCATCGACGGCGAAAACCAGTTCCCGGCGGATATGTGGCGCAAGTTCGGTGATATGGGCCTGCTCGGTATCACCGTCGAGGAAGAGTACGGCGGCTCAGGTCTGGGCTATCTGGCCCACGTGATCGCCATGGAAGAGATCAGCCGTGGCTCAGCCTCGGTTGCCCTGTCCTACGGCGCGCACTCCAACCTGTGCGTCAACCAGATCAAGCGCAACGGCACGCCCGCGCAGAAGGCCAAGTACCTGCCCAAGCTGGTCAGCGGCGAGCATATCGGCGCTCTGGCGATGAGCGAGCCGAATGCCGGCTCTGATGTGGTGAGCATGAAGCTGCGCGCCGACAAGCAAGGCGACCGCTACGTGCTCAACGGCAGCAAGACCTGGATCACCAACGGCCCCGATGCCAATACCTATGTGATCTACGCCAAGACCGATCTGGAAAAAGGCGCCCACGGCATCAGCGCCTTTATCGTCGAGCGTGACTGGAAGGGTTTCTCCCGCGGCAGCAAGTTCGACAAGCTCGGCATGCGCGGCTCCAACACCTGCGAGCTGTTCTTCGACAACGTCGAAGTGCCGGAAGAGAACGTGCTCGGCCAGCTTAACGGCGGTGTGCGCGTGCTGATGAGTGGCCTGGATTACGAGCGCGTGGTGCTCTCCGGCGGCCCGACCGGGATCATGCAGGCCTGCATGGACGTGATCGTGCCCTACATCCACGACCGCAAACAGTTCGGCCAAAGCATCGGCGAGTTCCAGCTGATTCAAGGCAAAGTCGCCGACATGTACACCCAACTCAACGCCAGCCGCGCCTACCTGTACGCGGTGGCCCAGGCTTGCGACCGAGGCGAAACCACGCGCAAGGACGCCGCCGGGGTGATCCTCTATACAGCCGAGCGCGCCACGCAGATGGCCCTCGAGGCGATCCAGATCCTCGGCGGCAATGGCTACATCAACGAATACCCCACCGGCCGCTTGCTTCGCGACGCCAAGCTCTAC